>CAJSYQ010000003.1 GCA_910574015.1 Eubacteriaceae bacterium
AAGCTCTACCGCAACTTTTCCTGTCTCCTGCTTATAAAGCTCAGTTTCTTTGGCTGCCTGTTCTTTCGCCCATGACATTAACTGATTTTTATCACCATCAAAATGTTCTAAGAGAGAATTATATTTTCCAAGCTTTTTGTAAATGCGGGAAGATGATTTACCGTTTTCTTTTCGAAATGACTGGTAAATATAGACATCTTAATTATTTTTGCTGCCTGTAATTGCAATATACATGATAAGAAAAACCCCTTTTCTTTATAGTATAACACACTATTACAAACAAGTACATATAGAATCAAAAAATTTGACAAAAAAATACAGGCATTACAAGGCCTGCAACGTATTTTTCTCTTATTCAACTGTCAAACTCCCGAAACTACGCCATGCTCCGTATCTGCTTTCTTATTCTAACTCATTTCTTCAAAAAATTCAATTGTTTTTTTAATAAATTTATATAAATTTACAGGATGAATTGATTTTATCTTTCTGAATTCCAAAATTATTAGGCTTCTTATAAATTTCGCTTATAAATGTGGATAACAAGAACTCAAAACCTACTTGACAAATCAATGCATAAGTTGGTAAAATGTATTTCGATATAATAAATATAGTGTGAAACATTTGTGAAATGTCTACACACGGGATTAAAAAAGGAGAAAGAAAACTATGAAAAAAATCACATCCAAATTGACGTTACTGTTAATGGTACTGGCTATGACTTTCGGTCTGGTTGCATGCGGTGGGAAAGAATTTTCTTCCATATCAGACTATTTGAATTCTGATCAGGTTAAGACACAGCTTGATTCCGTGAAGAAACAGGTTGAGGGATCTGGTATGAAGATTGATGTTACTGCTGAAGGTGACAAGATGGTCTATACTTATACCTATGAAAAGCTTGAGAAGACAGACGGTATGGCAGAGCAGCTGGAATCTGCGTTGAAGCAGCAGGATTCTACATTCCAGAATACTTGTGAAGAAATCAAAAAGTATGTTGACGTGGATACCGCTTATGTTGTGATCAAGTATGTTGACAGCAAAGGGACAGAGATTTACTCTAAGGAATATTCATCCAAATAAGGCATACATAAAACTACATTGAAAATAGCAGGATGCCGGGGAACTGTGAGAGGATAAAACAGTCCCCGGCATTCTGCTGTCAGGACAGGGTGTATAGAGATAATATACCCTGTCCTTTTTTTTGTAATAATTTATCGGGACAGGCATATACATGTTGTAAGGAATGGAGGTAACTATGAAACAGGAAGAAATCATACAGATCCTGCCGGAACGTATCCGCCGGATCGTGCAGCAGAGCGTTAGGGAGTGGGATTATCTGCAGGAAATCCACATCCGCAGCGGAGGGAGCATCATACTGGTTATCCAAGGTGATAAAGTAATGCCGGACCAGGGCGGACAGGTTGTGGGGAACAGGGAATTTCGTGAGATTCTTGAATACATAAGCAATTATTCCATGTATGCATTTGAAGAAGAGCTTCGAAAGGGCTATCTGACGATACCGGGCGGACACCGTGTTGGTGTGGCGGGAAAGGTGCTGATGGAGCAGGGACAGGTAAAAACCATCCGTCATATGGCGTTTCTCAACATTCGTGTCTCCCATGAGGTGACGGGGTGTGCGGACAGAGTCATGCCATATCTATTTGAGAAAGGGAGATTTTTGTCTACCCTTATCGTTTCACCGCCGGGAGCGGGAAAGACAACGCTGCTGCGGGATATTGTCCGGCAGACCGCCTCAGGGGGGAGAATGTTTCCGGCAAAGAAGGTATCGGTAATAGATGAGCGTTCCGAGATTGCCGGATGCTATATGGGGATACCCCAGAGAGATGTGGGAATACACTGTGATGTACTGGACGGCTGCCGGAAACAGGAGGGAATCTATATGATGCTTCGTTCCATGGCGCCGGAGGTCATCGCTGTGGATGAGATTGGGGCGGAGCAGGATTATGAGGCGTTAAATACGGCTCTGACAAGCGGATGTGCCCTGCTGGCCACCGTCCATGGAAACTCTTTCCGGCATATCCGGGAGAAACCTCAGCTCAAGAGGATCATGGAGGAAAAGATGTTTGAGAGGATCCTTTTTCTTCAGGGCGGAGAGCCAGGTAAGGGGATGACAGTGTATGACAGCAGGGGGCAGGTGATGACCAGATGAGGATAGCGGGGATGCTGATGATTTTGTCCGGGTGTATGGGGGCAGGCATTTGGTATAGTCAGCTCTGTATCAGAAAATGGCGCAATCTCCAGAACTGCCAGAAGGCGCTGATGATCCTGAGAAATGAGATAATCTATGGCAGGACTCCCCTTCCTGTGGCATTTGCGCAGATGGCGGGAAGGACAAGCGGAAGTGTATCGGTTTTCTTTGATACGGTGTCCCGGCGGCTGGAAGAGGGCGGCGGACGGCTGGAGGATATATGGACTGCGTCACTGCAGGAGATTCTCACGGCCAGTGAGATGCGGCAGGAGGATCGGCAGGAACTGGCGGGACTGGGAAATACGCTGGGATATCTGGATGCCCGGATGCAGGTGCAGGCGCTTGAGCTCTATGAAAAGAGGCTGGAGGGAAGCCTTCTGGCGTGGGAGCAGGAGAAGGAGAAAAAGGCCAGGCTGTATCCGGTATTGGGAACAATGGGCGGAGCACTGATCTGTCTGATCATTATGTAGCATGGGTGAATAGAGGTAGCTATGGAAATAACAATAATTTTTAGGATTGCATTGGTTGGGATTCTGGTGACGATACTGAACCAGATACTGAAACAGTCGGGAAGGGAAGAACAGGCATTTCTTGTCAGTCTGGCGGGGCTTATGCTGGTACTCTTCTGGGTGATTCCATATATATCTGAACTATTTCAGACGGTAGAGGACTTATTTACCTTTTAATTGCTGATCAGGGAAGGGGGGATGAGTTTTGCTAAAGGTAGTTCTAATGGGAGTTGCGGCGATATTCCTGTCAATGCTGGCTGGAAATATCCGGCGGGAGTATGGGATCGCCATTGCCTTATGTGCGGCGGCAGCCATCTCCGCGTATGGGCTTAGCAGGATATCGCTGATCATGGAGCGGATTCAGGCATTTGAGAATGCCATTGGGCTGGAACATGAGTATATGGCAGTTTTGTTTAAAATGGTAGGCATTGCCTATCTGACGCAGCTTGCGGTGAGTCTGTGCGGGGATGCCGGACAGGGTGCCATAGCCAGCCAGATTGGATTTGCCGGGAAGGTCAGTATGCTTATTGTCAGCCTGCCGGTGATCTCCTCTCTAGTGAAAACGATAGGTGAACTGTTATCATGAAGAAAAGGAATGGTAAATGGATTTTAGTTTTGATGTTCTGCGCCCTGTTGATGGGAGGTGCGGTATGCTGCGTGAAGGCAGCAGCCACAGGAGGGATGGAGAGAGACGACTATGCCGGGACAGAGAAGGCTGTGGAGGGCCAGGACAGTTATAATGTGACAGAATGGCAGGACAGCATCCCGCTGGATGAGGTGGAGAGTGCGTTTCGCAGTATGCAGGGGGAGGAAAGCAGTTTTTCCATAAAAGAATATGTGGAAGATATTATGGCGGGACGTGCCTCCTTCTCATTGGCGGAGATCTGGAATAAGGGGATCACGCATATCGCAGACCAGTTTAATAATCAGAGGAGAGTACTATTTCAGATTCTTGCCCTGGGGATCATTGCCGGCATCTTTATTAACTTTTCTGGGACGATCGGGGACCGCAACCTGGGGGAGATGGGCTTTTATGTCACCTATTTATTATTATTTGCCACCATGACGACGGGCTTTTATATGGTATATCATGTGGCATCGGAGACCATCGGCAATTTGCTGGATTTCATGAGGGCGCTGGTACCGGCCTTTTCCCTGTCGCTTCTTATGGGAACCGGGGGAGGGACATCGGCGGCATACTATGAATCCATGCTTATCGCCATCAGCCTTCTGGAGGCACTGATGGTAAATATTCTCCTCCCCGGTGTACAGATATATTTTTTCCTCAGTATGATGAACCAACTGGCAGAGAATCATTTTTCCCGGCTTACCGAGCTTGTTCGCAGTTTCCTGCGGTGGAGTCAGAAGATCCTTTTCGGCGTGCTGGTGGGATATCAGGGGATACAGGGAATCCTGCTGCCAGTGATCGACAGGGTAAAGAATAATACGGTGCTGCAGACGGCGAAGGGACTGCCGGGAGTGGGAAACACGGTGAGAAGCGTGGCGGATACGGTGGTGGGGAGCGGTATGCTGATCAAAAGCGCCATCGGGGTTGGCGGCCTCATCTGCATTCTCGTGCTCTGTTTCTATCCGCTGGTTAAGATTCTTATCTTTACTCTGCTATACCGGATCGGCGGCGCGGTTGTGCAGCCGGTGAGTGACCGTCGGGTGGCTGCCGCCCTCCATGCGGCGGCGGAGAGCGGAAGGATTCTGGCAGGCTATGTATTTGCCGCGGCGCTGATGTTTCTTATATCCATTATTATCGTTCTGGTATGTACGAATATTATATAAACGGGACTGGGGCACAGGAGCTTATGTCCCGGCGGAGACTGCTGTTACAGGCTGGAAAGGAGAAGAGGAGATGAAGGAGATTCTTTTAATGGTACAGAGGGTTACTGTATTTATACTGATCGCTACACTGGTGACAAATATTTTTTCTGGAACGGAATATAAGAAGTATCTGCAGTATGCCATGGGACTTATTGTGATCGTGCTGGTAGTGTCTCCCTTTTTTAAGCTGATCAGCAGGGGGATTGATTTGCGTGAGTGGACAGATCTTACGATACAGGAGGGAATATCGGGTGAAGACGGAAGAGATTAAAAAGCTGATACAAAAAGTGGGTCCCCTGCGTCTTGGGGCGGTAGTGATATGCGGGATATTACTGATCCTTATTTCTTACGGGGTTTCTTTTGAAAAGGCTGGCGGGGAAAGCGGGGACAAAGAGTCGGCGGCGGTGGAGACTGACGTCATGGTGCAGCAGAACCGGTACAGGGAGCAGATGAAACAGGAGCTTATCGAACTGTTGAGACGAGTCGAGGGAGTGGGCAGCGTGGAAGTGATGCTGACGCTGAAAGCCACCAATGAGAAGGTGACCCTGAAGGACAATTCGGACAGAGGGAATGGGACAGAGGAGCAGACCGTCCTGATTGAGGACAGTGAGAGGAATTCATCGCCCTATGTGATACAGGAAAAGGAGCCGGAATTGGAAGGGGTAGTTATTGTCTGTGACGGTGGTGCGGATGCTGGAGTGAAAAGAGAAATAACTGAGGCAGTCGGTGCATTATTTCAGATAGAGAGTCATAAAATTAAAATAATGAAGAGTAAGGAGGCAAAGGAGTGAAAAAACTTTTGCGTAAAAACCAGATTATCATCACAGGGCTAGTTGTCATGGTGGCAATGGCCGGGTACTTAAGTATGACAGAGCGGGATGAACTTAGTATGACCACAGAAAATGAGGTGATACAGGATGATGAGGTGGCGGACATCTCAGATGAGGATATCGTACTGGACGATGGAGATTCTGCCAGCGGCGTATCGGTGGCGGCGGCTTCGGCAGATGAAACCAAGACACCGGCCAAGGTGACAGAGGGATCCTCCGGAGAACTGGCGTCCAGGGAAAATGCCGGAGAGGCCGTGCTGGTGAGCAACACCGTTACAAAAAACTACTTTGAAGAAGCAAAGCTGTCCCGTGAACAGACAAGGGCGAAGAATAAGGATACGCTGACACAGCTGGTCAATAACCAGAATGCTTCGGATGCACAGAAACAGAAGGCCATGAATGAGATTATGAATATGACGCAGGTCAGTGAGAAGGAGACAGCTACAGAGAATCTCCTTGCTGCCAAAGGATTCAATGAGGCGGTAGTGACGATACTGGACGACAGTGTGGATGTTGTGGTGAATGCCCAGGAACTCACAGAGCAGCAGATCGCTCAGATTGAGGATGTGGTGAAACGGAAGACGGAATGCGCGGCAGATAAAATTGTCATTTCTCCTGTTGGCAAAAAGTAATAAATCTGTTATAATAGGAAAATAATAGTTATATGAGATTATCATATAGACAGGAGGTACCAGGATCATGACAGACAACAATCATGATACATTTGAAAGCCAGTCCGGGATTGGAGAGGTTCAGATTGCCAATGAAGTAGTTTCCAGCATTGCGGGGATTTCAGCTTCAGAAGTTGAGGGTGTGGAGTCCATGGCAGGCGGGTTTAAGAATGAGCTGGCAGGAAAGTTCGGCGTCAGGAATCTGTCCAAGGGTGTCAAGGTAGAGGTGAATGACGATTCTGTGAGAGTGGATCTTGCCATCAATATGAAATATGGATATAATATTCCAAAGGCCTGCGCGCAGGTGCAGGAGAAGGTCGCACAGGCGATCAATTCCATGACGGGGTTGAGAGTGAGGGCGGTCAATGTGAGGATTGCCGGAGTAGAGATTGAGAACAAGGACTGACAGCGCCCCGTTTGGAAGTGAGGATTGACATGACAAGACGAGAGATGAGAGAGTACCTTTTCTGTCTGGTATTTCAGAATGAATTTTATTCGGCAGGGGAGTTTGCGGAGCAGAGGGATAATTATCTTCAGGAAAAGGAACTAAAGGAAAAGGAAAGACAGGAAATCCTGGATAAGCTGGAGGCACTGATCCAGAAGCTGCCGGAGATCGATGAGAAGATATCTGCCCATTCACGCGGGTGGAAAATTGACCGGATTGCGAAAGCGGAGCTGGCGCTTCTGCGTCTGGCCATATACGAGTCATTGTATGACGATAGTGTACCGGTTGGTGTGGCGGTGAATGAAGCGGTAGAACTGGCAAAGCAGTATGGTGAGGACAATGGGTCTGCTTTTGTCAATGGAATCCTGGGGAAAATAGTAAATGAATAGAGGAAAAGTGTATTCCGTCTCTTCCGTGAACCAGTATATTAAGAATATGTTTTCAAACGAATATGCCCTGTCGGTTGTATTTGTAAAAGGCGAGATATCCAATTGCAAATATCATAGCTCTGGGCATATTTATTTTACGATCAAGGACGAGGGCTCGCAGCTGGCCTGCGTCATGTTCCGCGGAGACCGGGGAGGACTCGGTTTCACAATGGAAAATGGTCAGGAGGTCGTTGCAGGAGGCTCCATCAATGTTTATGAGAGAGACGGAAAATATCAACTATATGCAAAAAAAATCGTTCTGGCAGGAGATGGCATCCTGGCGGAGCGGTATGAACAATTAAAGAAAAAACTGGGTCTTGCCGGATATTTTGACGAGAACCGGAAGCTTCCGGTACCGAGATACGTCAGGCGGGTGGGGATTGTCACAGCGCAGACCGGGGCCGCCGTGCAGGATATGATTCATATCGCCAGGCGGCGGAATCCTTATGTACAACTGATTCTGTATCCCGCCAAGGTTCAGGGGGAAGGGGCAGCAGAGACCATTGCAGCGGGAATCCGTGTTCTGGATAATGCAGATGTGGATGTGATCATCGTTGGCCGAGGCGGCGGCTCCATGGAAGATCTGTGGGCATTTAATGAGGAGACAGTGGCAGATGCGGTCTTTGCCTGCCGCACTCCTGTGATCTCTGCGGTGGGACATGAAACGGATTTCACCATAACAGACTTTGTGGCGGATCTGAGGGCGCCGACGCCGTCCGCGGCAGCAGAACTCGCCATATACGATGTGAGACAGGCGCTGGAACTACTCTATGATTATAAGGACCGCCTGGCCCGGAGCATTCTCCGTCAGGTTGAGACAAGCGCAGAGAGATTGGGCTTTCTGGAGGATAAGCTACAGGGCCGTCATCCGGAGCAGCAGATCCGGGAGCAGAGGCAGCGGATCACAAATCTGGAGGATCGGCTTACTGTCCTGATCACGCAGCTCTGCAGGGAGAGAAAGCATGAATTTGCCCTGCTGGCAGGGCGGCTTGACAGCGTCAGCCCGCTGAAAAAGCTACAGAGCGGATACGCCTATGTGTCCGATGAGGAGGAAAATATGATAGATTCGGCTCACGGGTTGAAAAACGGTGACAGGATCTGTGTGACATTTGCCGATGGCACAGTGTCAGCCGAAGTCAGAGAAATCACATTATCTGAGAACGGAGGGAAATAGTGGAACTGGAAGAGATTATGGAGAAGCTGGAGGATACAGTAAAGAAGATGGAACAGGAAAAATTGTCTTTGGAGGAATCCTACCAGTGCTTTTCTGAGGGAATGAAATATGTCAGGGAAGGAAATAAAGCCATCGATCAGGTTGAGAAGAAGATACAGATACTGATGGGGGATGAAGGTGATGGGGATGATTGAGGAGACTCTTACACAGAGACTGAGGGAGACGGAGGAGGGATTCCGTCTCTATCTGCCGGAGGAAACCGGATATCAGGAGACGGTGCTCCAGGCGGTAAATTACAGTCTGCAGGCCGGCGGTAAGAGGCTGCGTCCTCTTTTTATGTATGGCATGTACCGGATCCTGGGAGGAACGGACGAACCGGCAGTCCGGCCGTTTATGATGGCGATGGAGATGATACATACCTATTCTCTGGTGCATGACGATCTGCCAGCGATGGACAATGATGATTACCGCAGGGGAAAGCTGACAACCCACAAAAAGTATGGTGAGGATATGGGAATACTTGCGGGGGATGCCTTGCTGAATCTCGCTTATGAAACGGCGTTCCGGGCCTTTGACAGCCGGACAGACAGTCGGAGGATTGCCTCCGCACTCCGGATACTTGGCCATAAGGCGGGAATCTATGGCATGGTGGGCGGACAGGCTGTGGATGTGGAGAACAATGGGCGGTTTGTGGATGAAGCCACTCTGTTCTATGTCTATAAAAACAAGACGGCCGCTCTTATAGAGGGAAGTCTGATGATCGGTGCCGTGCTGGCAGGAGCTTCGGAGGAACAGCTGGATACGGCAGAGAGCATTGGTACGGATATCGGGATTGCATTTCAGATCCAGGATGATATACTGGATGTGGCTGGTGATGAGCAGAAAATCGGGAAACCGGTACATAGTGATGAAAAAAACCAGAAATCCACTTTTGTGGCAATGCGCGGCCTGGAGGAGAGCAGACAGCGGGTGAGGGAATATACGGACCGCGCCCTGGACAGACTGGATCATATGGAGACCACGGAGCCGGAAGAAAAGAACTTCCTGCGCGGACTTATGGAATCGCTGGTAAACAGAGAAATGTAAAGAGGGTACGAAAGTGAGTGAATTACTGGAAACTATCATAAAGGAAAACGATATCAGGAACATCGATCCCAAGGATTATCCGGCACTGGCGAAAGAGCTCCGTCTTAAGCTGGTGAGGAGCGTCAGCCGGACAGGCGGTCATCTGGCATCGAATCTGGGAGCGGTAGAATTGACGATGGCACTGCATCTCTGTCTTGATTTTCCAAAGGACAAGCTTGTATGGGATGTGGGTCATCAGTCCTATGTGCATAAGCTGTTGACGGGGAGAGCAGATGTCTTTGACACGCTCCGGTGTCTGGGCGGGATCAGCGGCTTTCCGAAGGTCAGGGAAAATGAGAGCGATACCTTTGATACGGGACACAGCTCCACCTCTATCTCCGTGGCTCTTGGTTTTGCGAAAGCAAGGGATTTAAAGGGGACGGACGAGAGGGTGTTTGCTGTGATCGGCGACGGCGCCCTTTCGGGGGGCATGGCCTTCGAGGCACTGAACAATGCGGCTTCGCTGCATTCGAACATGGTCGTTGTCCTGAATGACAATAAAATGTCCATTGCGAAAAATGTGGGAGGCATGTCAAATTATCTGGGGAAGATCCGGGCAAACCGGAAGTACCGGGATCTTAAGGTTAATGTGGAGAATGCCCTGGACCGGCTGCCGAATCTTGGTAAACCCATTACGAGACATATTAAGAAGGCCAAGTCCTCCCTGAAGCATTTGCTGATCCCAGGGATGATGTTTGAGGATATGGGGCTGATCTATATCGGTCCCGTGGACGGCCATAATATCGATGAGATGGTGACGGCTTTCCATACCGCATCGTCGATCCATGACCAGCCGGTACTGGTCCATGTGCTGACAAAGAAAGGGAAGGGCTACCGGCCGGCAGAGAAGAAACCAGATGTGTTTCATGGTGTCGGCGCATTTGATATCAGAAGCGGACAGCCGGAGAGAGAGGATACAGTCACCTATACGGGGATCTTCGGCCAGTGGATGATCGATACGGCGGCAAAAGAGGAAACGATGGTGTCGGTCTGCGCGGCGATGCCGGATGGCACAGGACTGCGGGAATTTTCCGAGAAATACCCGGAACGTTTTTACGATGTGGGCATTGCTGAGGAACATGCGGTGACGTTTGCCGCCGGCCTTGCTGCCGGAGGACTGAGACCCGTGGTCTCTCTGTATTCTACCTTTATGCAGCGGGCTTATGACCAGCTGCTTCATGATGTGTGCATCAACGGGCTTCCGGTGATCCTCACACTGGACAGGAGCGGTATTGTGGGGAAGGATGGGGAGACGCATCAGGGAATCTTTGATATATCTTATCTCTCATCCATTCCGGGCATCACAGTGCTGTCACCTATGGATGGGGAAGAATTAAAGATTTCCATGGACTATGCCATGTATCATCAGAAGGCTCCGGTGGCGATCCGGTATCCCCGCGGCGCGGCATATGTGTATAAGGGAACACATACCGCTATAGAGTACGGAAAGGCAGAGGTGCTGCAGGAGGGCACAGAGGTCCTGATCCTGGCGGTGGGGAATATGGTGAAAACTGCCTTGGAGACTGCAGATCGGCTGAAAGGTTCTGGTATCTGTCCTACGGTAGTGAATGTGCGGTTTGTCAAGCCATTTGATGAAGCACTGGTAGAACGGCTGTCAAAGAGTCATTCTTATGTGGTGACAATGGAAGACAATGTGTACAGCGGTGGATTTTCAGAGAGGATCCAGGCATTTCTGCTGAGCTGCGGGTGGAGAGGAAGGCATTGTATTCCGGTCTGTCTGCCGGATTCTTTTATAGAACACGGTGCACCGGAAGAACTGTATGAAAAATATGGGATGAGTGCTGCGGCTGCAGCGGAGAGGATAGAGAGGGAAGTAAAGCAGTGAAGGAGCAGAAGGAACGACTGGATGTCCTGCTGGTGAGAAAAGGGCTGGCAGAATCAAGAGAAAAGGCCAAGGCTGTTATTATGGCAGGTGAGGTATTTGTAGACGGACAGCGGGAGGACAAGGCGGGTCAAACCTTTCCTGTGACAGCGGGCATTGAGGTCAGGGGAAAGAAAATGAAATATGTCAGCCGGGGCGGCTACAAGCTGGAGCGCGCCATGGAGAGCTTTCCCATTGAACTGTCTGGGAAGACCTGCATGGATGTGGGTTCTTCTACCGGCGGCTTTACGGACTGTATGCTCCAGAATGGTGCCCGCTATGTGTATGCCATCGATGTGGGAACGAACCAGCTTGCCTGGAAACTGAGGCAGGATGAGCGCGTCCGGTCAATGGAGAAAACGAATATCCGGTATGTAGAGCCGGATGACATTGGCGAACAGGTGGACTTTGTCTCCATTGATGTGGCATTTATTTCCCTGACGAAGGTTCTGGCACCTGTGAAGGCGCTGATGTGCCGGGAGGGACAGATTGTCTGCCTGATCAAACCGCAGTTTGAGGCGGGGAGGGAAAAGGTTGGCAAAAAAGGTGTTGTCCGGGACCCGGAGGTTCATGAAGAAGTGATCGGGATGGTGCTCTGCCATGCCGGGGAGCTGGGCTTTCGCATACTTGGTATTGACCATTCCCCTATCCGCGGACCAGAGGGAAATATTGAATACCTTCTCTATATGGAGAACGGCGGGCAGGATTTTCCTGGACTTACCGATGAGTGGCGGCAGAGGATCCGCGGGCTGGTAGAGACGGCACATAAGACGCTGTAGGAATGGAGGCTGTGGTGGAAAAGCATTGCGTGAAAAATTATTATATTATTTCAGACGAGGAAAAGGACAGGAATTATGAAACCGCCCAAGAGATAAAAAGATATTTGGAAAAACATGAAAAGTGTGCTAAAATAGAAAAAGTGTCTGCGCCGGAGGGACGGGAGGACTGGGCCGATATGGCGGTGGTGCTTGGCGGAGACGGGTTCATGATCCAGGCGGCGAAACGTTTCGCCGGCAGAGACGTTCCTATTTTAGGGGTCAATTTCGGCACCCTTGGTTTTCTCACCGAGGTGGAACGGCCGAAGATCAGAAAGGCGCTGGACAGCATTCTTGCCGGACGGTTTGAGGTGGAGAAGAGGATGGCACTGTCTGGTGTGGTCCGGGGAGATACATGCGGCGAGGATGCCAGCCTTGCGGTAAATGAATTTATCATTGGCAAGCAGAACTTTGGGCGTATGATCACCACACGGGTATATGTGGATGATGAACTGCTGGATACTTATGTGGCGGATGCGATTCTGGTGTCTACGCCGACGGGTTCTACCGCCTATAATCTCTCTGCAGCGGGACCAGTACTGGCGCCAGGTATGGAAGCCATGATCATTACACCGGTATGTCCGCATTCGCTCAACAAAAGGAGCCTTGTGGTCTCAGCGGGGGCAGAGCTGCGGATCGAGGTAGGACGGACCAAGGAACAGTATCGGGATGAGGCGGCAGTCCGGGGAGACGGGAAATTTCTCTGGACAGTGTCCACGGGAGATACCATCTGGATTCGGAGGGCGGAGACGACCTTTGATATGGTGAGTCTTGGGGACGTCAGTTTTTTTGAAAAAATGCGGAGCAAACTCAACAGAGATTGATCGGGGAATGGAGCGGTAATGTGAAACGTTCAAGACAGAATAAGATACTGGAACTGATAGAGCGGTATGAGATAGAGACCCAGGAGGATCTGGCGAAGCGCCTGTTGGAAGCGGGATTTCAGGTGACGCAGGCCACGGTGAGCCGGGACATCCGGGAACTTGCCCTGACAAAGGTGTCGGGAAGGAACGGTAAGCCCAAATATGCTGTGACAGATCACGGCGGGAATCCGCCTCCCGCCTATTCGAACCGCTATGCCAGGGTGCTGCAGGATGGGATCATGTCAGTGGTACAGGCGGATAATCTGGTTGTGATCCGGACGGTGAGCGGTATGGCTATGGCGGTGGCTGCGGCAGTAGACGCCCTGGGGATCGAGGAGATCGCAGGATCTATCGCAGGCGATGATACGGTAATGTGTGCCGTCAGGACGGCGGGGCTTGTACCGGCAGTGATGGAAGAGATTAATGGATTATGGAGGAAAGGGTAAATGTCAGGACATTCAAAATTTTCAAATATTAAGCACAAAAAGGAAAAAAACGATGCCAAGAGGGGCAAGATCTTTACGGTGATCGGAAGAGAGATTGCCGTGGCGGTCAAGGAGGGAGGACCGGATCCCAACAGTAACAGCAAGCTTCGTGATGTGATCGCCAAGGCGAAGGCAAATAACATGCCGAATGATACCATCGACCGAGGGATAAAGAAAGCGGCAGGCGATGTGGATGCCGTGAACTATGTCAGCTGTACTTATGAGGGATATGGTCCCAGCGGGACGGCCATCATTGTGGAGGCGCTGACAGACAATAAGAACCGTACGGCCTCCAATGTCCGGAATGCTTTTACGAAAGGAAACGGAAATGTAGGAACCACCGGATGTGTCTCCTATATGTTTGACCAGAAGGGGCAGATCATAATCGACAAGGAAGAGTATGATACGGATGGAGATGAATTTATGATGATGGCGCTGGATGCCGGGGCAGAGGATTTCAGCGAGGAAGAGGACAGCTATGAGATTCTTACCGCGCCGGAGGAATTCAGTGTGGTCAGGGAGACTCTGGAGAAGGAGGGAGTCCCTATGGTACAGGCTGAGATCACAATGATCCCGCAGAATTATGTGGCTCTTGCCAGTGATGAGGACAAAAAAATGTTTCACAGGATCATCGATCTTCTGGATGAGGACGATGATGTACAGAATGTATACCACAATGTAGAAGAGGATGAAGATTAAATGTTAATACCTGCATGAATTCACCTGCCTGGGGAAATACTAGTCCGGTAAAATGGATTGGGATAAGGAGGCTGAAATGGGTGAGATGGTGGATTCGTGCAGGTGTTATTTTATCTGCGTTAATGATCGGATTTTATAAAATGCCTGTGATCAAGGTGGGGTCGGGAGATAAAGTGTCAAGCAGTGTGCGCTATGTGGCACTGGGCGACAGCATCGCTCATGGCTATGGACTTCCGGATCCCGATACGGATTCTTATGTGGGCCAGGTGGGACGTTTTCTGGAAGAGAATTATGACTATGTATTTATGGCAAATCTTGGGACAAACGGACTTCGCAGTGAACAGCTTCTGGATATACTGACAAATCCGGATAACGAAATGTACCGCAAATACCATGCCACCCTGCAGTATGCGGACATCGTCACCCTGTCTATCGGCTCCAATGATCTGCTGCATCTTGTCAGCCTGGACCGGAATCTGCGGGAATACATTGAAAAAGGGGATCAGATGTTCCGGGAGGCATGCAGTCAGTTTGCCGTAAATTTCCCGAAGATCGTCCAGGCGATCCACAGCATTTCCCCAGAGGCGGAGATTTATGCCAATAATATATATAATCCCTGTGGTGATATTTCCGGCTTTGCCAATCTGCATCATCTGACAGAGCGGTATGTCGGACTGCTGAATGAGACCTTTGGCAACTCCGGGGAATACACGACAGTGGATATAAAGGAAGAATTTGACAGCGCAGAGGAGAGCCTTCTCAATATGACCATATCCGGCAGGGATATTGACCCTCATCCCAATAAGAAGGGGCATGAAAGGATTGGCAGAAAGGTGATAAAGGCCATAAGGAATGGAGGACGGGGACAAAAATGAAAATTGAAGGAGTTATTTTTGATCTTGACGGAACGATATTAGATTCTACCTGGGTCTGGAAACAGGTGGATGTGGATTTTCTTGGGAAATACGGGATTCAGGTACCGGATGATTACTCCGATGCCATTAAGGCCATGGGATTTGAACAGGTGGCAGAGTATACCATTGCCCGGTTTCGGCTGCCGCTGAATGCAGGAGAGGTTATGGCGGAATGGAATGCCATGGCGCTCCGGGCGTATTCCGAGAAGGTGAGGCTCCGACCGGGCACAATGGAGCTGCTGTTGTGGCTGCGGGAGCAGGGCATCCTCACGGGAGTCGCCACCTCGAATACGGCAGCCCTCTTTGAACCGTGCCTGAAACATAACGGGGTGTATGATCTGTTCCACTCCTTTACGGAGGGAAGCGAGGTGGAGCGGTGTAAGGAATTCCCTGATATATACATAAAAGAAGCGGAGAAGCTTGGCTGCAGGCCATCCTCCTGCCTTGTCTTTGAGGACATTATCCCGGCACTGAAAGGGGCCGGCAGCGGTGGTTTTGTCACTGTGGGGGTAAGGGAAGAGGCGTGGGGGTATGAGAACGAGGAATTTGGAAAATATTGTGACCATATTCTTTATGAGATATCCGATGCGATCTCCTTGCTAAAAAGTCTGCAATAAGATATAATAGTGCTATTATACCAGATGGAGGAGAAGATCAATGCCGATTACAGATTTATTGGAAAGAAATGCCAGACAGTATCCGGATGATGTCAGCCTGGTTGAGATAAATCCAGATATTCAGGAGAGGAGGAGGGTTACATGGAGGGACTATGAACTGATCGAGTCCAGTCCCATGTGCCACTACCGCAGGGAGATTACCTGGCATGTCTTTGATGAAAAGGCAAATCGTTTTGCTCAGCTCCTGATGAGCCGGGGGATCCGCAAGGGCGATAAGGTGGCGATTCTTTTGATGAACTGCCTGGAGTGGCTGCCCATTTATTTCGGGATACTGAAGACAGGAGCCCTGGCAGTGCCGCTGAATTTTCGTTACGCCCCGGATGAGATCGAGTACTGTCTGGAGCTTGCCGAGGCAGATGTACTTGTATTTGGACCGGAATTCACCGGCCGGGTGGAGGAAATCGCGGACTCTATCAGCCAGAACAGGCTTCTTTTCTATGTGGGAGGGGACTGCCCATCCTTTGCGGAGGACTATGACAAGCTGACTGCCAACTGTCCCAGTCTCGCCCCAGGTATAGAGCTCACCGATGAGGATGATGCGGCAATCTATTTTTCTTCTGGCACCACCGGATTTCCGAAGGCAATCCTGCACGATCATAGGAGTCTGATGCATTCCTGCCGGGTGGAGCAGAAGCACCATGGACAGACAAGGGAAGACGTATTCCTATGCATCCCGCCTCTGTACCATACCGGGGCTAAGATGCACTGGTTTGGCAGTCTTTTCAGTGCTGGAAAGGCGGTGCTTTTGAAGGGAGTCAGTCCGAAGACGATACTGGAGACAGTCTCGGATGAAAAATGTACTATTGTCTGGCTTCTGGTACCATGGGCACAGGACATCCTGGTAGAACTGGACAGCGGCAGATTAAAGAAGGAAGACTATGATCTGGAGCAGTGGCGTCTGATGCATATCGGGGCGCAGCCGGTGCCCCAGAGCCTGATCCGCAGATGGAAAGGATATTTTCCAGATCACCAGTACGACACCAACTATGGCCTCAGTGAATCCATCGGTCCTGGATGCGTGCATCTCGGAGTGGAAAATATACATAAGGTAGGTGCCATCGGTGTGCCGGGATATGGCTGGGAGGCAAGGATCATAGGTGAGGACGGCAGTGAGACCGCCCGGGGCGAGGTGGGCGAGCTGGCAGTTAAGGGACCGGGGGTAATGAAATGCTATTACAACGATCCCGAAGCTACCGACGAGGTTCTTCACGGAGACTGGCTCTATACCGGGGACATGGCAGAGATGGATGAGGATGGGTTTATCTATCTGGTTGACCGGAAGAAGGATGTCATCATCAGCGGCGGTGAAAATATCTATCCGGTGCAGATTGAGAATTTTCTCAGCCGTCATGAGGCGATCAGGGATGTTGCTGTCATAGGGCTTCAGGATGACCGTCTGGGAGAGATTTCAGCGGCTATTATAGAACTGAAACCGGATATGATCTGTACAGAAGATGAGATTAATGATTTTTGCCGGGGGCTGCCGAGGTATAAGAGGCCGCGCAGGATTTTCTTTGCCGATGTGCCGAGAAACCCCACAGGAAAGATTGAGAAACCAAAATTACGCAGGATGTATCAGAGTGAGAATCTGGTTGATGCACAGAACAGAGGATGATATTTTTTGTCCCTGTTACCCGCCTACTGTGACCTGCACAAACACCAGAAAGGACGAAGGCATATGAAGATTAAGACAAAATTGATTCTGATGGAAATGATTTCTCTGTTTATTCTCACCGCACTGCTGATCGTATGCAGCATACGGATCACAGTTCGTGAGATGAACAGCCGGGTGAGGGAGACACTGGAAGTTGCTGTTACCGGCTATAATGGTTATGTGGGATATTTGGAAGGTGAGGGGATCACTCTTGTGGCGTATGACGGGGATACGGTAGTCAGCAGTTCAACCCCGGAAATGTTTGGAGAAAAGGCCAGCGATGTAGTTGTGCAGAAGGTGATCGAGAATGGGGAGACCTATTTTTCGGATGATGTCGTGATCAATGGACAGGTATATTATGGGCTGTATCAAATGACGGACCGCGGTATGGTGCTGGCCGGAGAGCCCAAGGAGGGGGTTGACCAGTTTATCAAAGAAACCGTGGTCACTCTTGTTATAGTCGGCGTGATCGCCTATGTGCTCTGTCTGATCATCGCGATATTGATCTCAAATTCCATTGCTTCGCGGATCCGCAAGACGTCTAAGAGGGTAGAGACGCTGGCCAGAGGCGATCTGAGCGCGCCAGTGGAGGAGGTTTCCAAGAAGAAGAGCCGAAATGAAATTGAGATCATTAATAGCGCTGTTTCTGATCTGCACAGGCAGTTGAAGATCATTGTTTCCGTTATCGCGAAACAGACCGAGCAGCTCAACAGCAGCAATCTGAAATTTTCCAAGAGATTTATCCATATCGCAGACAGTGTCAGCAGTGTAGATAATGCGATGGAGGAGATTGCCCAGGGAAGCATATCCCAGGCTCAGGAGACGTCATCTGCCAGCGAACAGGTCACCGAGATGGCAGATGTCATCGTGCGGAATGTGGACAATACGAAGAAGCTGGAGGAGGCGGTTTCTTCCATGACAGGATTGTCCAGAAGGGTAGATGAGATCCTCCGTGAACTTGCTGCTATCAACCAGCAGACATCTTCTGATATCGGGCAGGTGGCGGATCAGACAAGAGCTACCAATGTCTCGGCGGAGAGCATTGAAGAGGCCGTGGAGATGATTCAGAATATTGCAGAACAGACCAGCCTGCTGTCACTAAATGCCTCGATTGAGGCTGCCAGGGCGGGAGAGGCAGGGAAGGGATTTGCTGTTGTGGCAGAGGAAATTCGCCAGCTGGCAGAGGAATCTGCTGAAAGTGCAGGTGAGATTGAAGAAATCGTGAAGGAGCTTTTGAATAATTCCAGCGTAAGCGTAGCTACTATGAAAAAGGTAAATCAGGCGGTGGTTTCCCAGAAAGTGAAGCTGGAGGACACCAGGGAGGCTTTCCAGGGGCTGCAGAAAGGCATGGGAGATGTGGCATCTGTTTCTGACAGCATCTATGAGCAGACGGGACTGCTGGAGAAGCAGAAAGACATTATCCATGGGGTGGTGGAACAGCTGGCTGCCATTTCTGAACAGAACGCAGCATCCACCCAGCAGACCAGCGCCAGTATGCAGAGCCTGTCATCGGCTGTGTCGGAATGTCATAAAGAGACGGAGAGACTTTCTGAACTCAGCGAAGACCTGAGCCGCCAGACAAAGAGGTTTACACTGTAGTGTACTTTGCGATGATTGACTTCTCAGGGAAACTCATTTATAATAGGTCAGTAGAAGCAATTGACGAAAGGAGCTTGGGAACATGAGTAAGAAACCAACAGTATTGATGATTCTAGACGGTTATGGCTTAAATGACAAAACAGAGGGGAATGCAGTGGCAGAGGCGAAAACTCCGGTGATGGACAGCCTGATGAGGGATTGCCCTTTTGTAAAGGGGAATGCCAGTGGACTGGCAGTGGGACTTCCGGATGGACAGATGGGAAATTCTGAGGTGGGACACCTGAACATGGGTGCCGGCCGTATTGTATATCAGGAACTGACAAGGATCACCAAGGAGATTGAGGATGGTGTATTCTTTGAAAATGAGGCACTGGTGGCAGCCATGGAGAATTGCAGGAAGAATCATTCCGATCTTCATCTTTTCGGACTTTTGTCCGATGGCGGTGTACACAGCCACAATACCCATATGTATGCACTTCTTGAGATGGCAAAGAGGAACGGCATTGAAAATGTATATCTTCATGCTTTTCTGGATGGCCGCGATACTCCTCCGGCATCGGGTAAAGATTTTGTCAAAGAGGCGATGGAGAAGATGGACGAGATCGGCGTCGGTCAGGTGGCGACGGTGATGGGTCGTTATTATGTAATGGACCGGGACAACCGCTGGGATCGTGTGGAAAAAGCTTACAATGCACTGGTTCTGGGTGAGGGAGAGGAAGCGGCATGTGGTCTTTGCGCCGTTCAGAATTCCTACGATAAAGACGAGACAGATGAGTTTGTAAAGCCTACTGTGATCATGAAGGATGATAAGCCGGTGGCGACGGTAAAGGAAAAGGATTCCATTATTTTCTATAATTTCCGGCCGGACCGGGCTCGTGAGATTACCCGTGCCTTTTGCGATGACAAGTTTGATGGTTTTGAGAGAAAGAATGGGTTCTTTCCCACTACATTTATTGCCTTTACGGAATATGATGTGACGATCCCGAATAAGATCGTTGCTTTTCATAAGGTAGAGATCACAAATACCTTCGGAGAATTTCTGGCAAAGAAGGGATTAAAGCAGCTTCGCACAGCAGAGACAGAGAAGTATGCCCACGTTACCTTTTTCTTTAATGGAGGGATTGAAGAGCCGAATGAGGGAGAAGAGCGCCTGCTTGTAAATTCCCCTAAAGTGGCGACCTATGATCTCCAGCCGGAGATGAGCGCATATAAAGTATGTGACGGACTGGTTGATGCCATCAGATCCGATAAGTATGATGTGATCATTATCAATTTTGCCAATCCGGATATGGTTGGCCACACCGGGATTGAGGATGCTGCCATCAAGGCAGTAGAGGCCGTGGACGAGTGTGTCGGAAGGGCAGTGGAGGCCATAAAGGAAGTGGATGGCCAGATGTTTATCTGTGCGGATCACGGAAATGCCGAACAGCTGGTGGATTATGATTCCGGTGCCCCCTTTACTGCACATACCATTAACCCGGTACCGTTTATTCTTGTGAATTACGATGACAAGTATACACTCCGTGAGGGAGGGTGTCTTGCTGATATCGCCCCGACACTGATCCAGATGATGGGACTGCAGCAGCCAGAGGAGATGACAGGAAAATCATTGTTGGTGGAAAAGGGCTGATCCTAACAATGATTTAATATGGATTTAATTTTGATGTTAGCGCAACGGCGCAGGTGAATTAGTGACGGTGTTAGTCTTAGGAAATTTCTTAGACTAACACCGTTTGAATTATTATAGCCATTTGACTTAGCCAGGTGTTATCTGTTAAACTAAATAAAACGATGTTTTGGAATGGAGGAAGAGATGGGAAATGTGATTGAGATACAGAATCTGTCCAAGAGCTTTGGCGAAGTAAAAGCGGTGCAGGATCTGAGCTTTCGGGTCAAGAAGGGGGAGCTGTTTGCCTTTCTCGGATTAAACGGGGCAGGAAAGAGTACGACGATATCGATTATGTGTGGACAGCTTACTAAAGATGCTGGTTCGATCCGCATTGACGGTGCGGATCTGGACCACAGTGTGGATGCGATCAAACGGAATCTGGGAGTTGTATTTCAGAACTCCGTACTGGATAAGGCGCTGGGTGTACGGGATAATCTGGAGAGCAGAGCGGCTCTATATGGCATTACTGGCAGGGCTTTTCATGAACGTCTCACTGAACTGGATGGACTTTTGGAATTTGGAGAGCTTCTGAAACGTCCGGTGGGGAAGCTTTCGGGGGGACAGAGGCGCAGGATTGACATTGCCCGCGCCCTGCTGCACCGTCCGAAGATATTGATTCTGGACGAGCCTACCACAGGGCTTGATCCTCAGAGCAGAAAGAAACTGTGGGATGTGGTTTCACAGTTGCGGAAGGATTCCAATATGACAGTATTTCTCACGACACATTATATGGAAGAAGCTGCAGATGCAGATTATGTTATCATCCTGGATCATGGAAAAATATCTGCTGAGGGGACGCCGCTGCAGCTAAAAAATACTTATACTGGTGATTTTATTACATTATACGGGGTGGAGGAGAGCCAGATTTCCACCCTGGATCTGACTTATGAGACAATACGCGATGCATATCGTGTGGCGGTGCCGGATACTTCGACTGCCACAAAACTGATCCTGGAGCATCCAGAACTCTTTCAGGACTATGAGATCACCAAGGGAAAGATGGATGATGTTTTTCTTGCCGTGACAGGAAAGCAGCTAACAGGAGGTGTGAAAGAATGATTACTTTATTTGCATTGATAAAAAGGAATGGAAAATTGTTTTTCAAAGATAAGGGACTATTTTTTACTTCCCTGGTCACACCGCTGATCCTTCTGGTGCTGTATGTTACATTTCTTGGAAATGTATACCGCGACAGCTTTGAGAGTTCGCTGGAAGAAGGATTTACTGTGGCAGACGAGGTAATGAACGGTCTTGTGGGAGGAGAACTATTTTCTTCCCTTTTGGCAGTCTGCTGTGTGACTGTGGCCTTCTGTTCTAATATGCTGATGGTGCAGGATAAGGTGTCAGGAGCCAGGAGTGATCTTACGATTGCCCCGGTGAGACCATCAGTACTGGCACTGGGCTACTATATTGCCACCTTTTTCTCTACCATGATCATCTGTCTTGCCGCCGCCGCTGCCGGCATGCTCTATCTGATGAACGTGGGATGGTATCTTAGCGCATCGGATATTCTCTTTATTCTTGCTGACGTATTTTTACTGGTGATGTTTGGAACAGCACTGTCCAGTATCGTCAACTTTTTTTTGTCATCCCAGGGGCAGATTTCGGCTGTGGGGACGGTTATCAGCGCAGGCTACGGTTTTATCTGCGGCGCCTATATGCCCATTTCAAATTTTGGAGAGGGACTGCAGAAGGTTCTTTCTTTTCTGCCGGGCACCTATGGCACTTCCCTGATCCGCAATCATTCGATGCGGGGCGTATTTGCGGAAATGTCCGAGATTGGTTTTCCACCGGAAATCATAGAGGAGATCCGGGATGGAGTGGACTGCAATTTATATTTTTATGGAGATAAGGTAGGCATGTCTGCCATGTATCTCATTCTTGGCGGATCTGTTATACTGCTGCTTGGAATCTATATCATGATGAACAGGCTGATGGGAAACCGTGCAAAGAGGGCATGAAACCATTTGAATTTTTGGTTCATTCTGTTACCGGGAAGGTCATCAGCATGCAGGGAACTGTACGGGAAGAGTTACCATTGATCCAGAGACGGATGAGGTTTTCGCATGGGATCTGCTTGTGCTGGAATGAGATTTTCGGGAGGATGGGAATCAGGGCTGTTCGGAGAGAACAGCTCTGTCTTTTTTTAGAAAAAATGCATAAAAAAGTATGCAAATATGATACAATAGTGAATTATGATAATCAGGTAAATGGCTTTCTGATAAAGGGTATGGGAAGGAGTAGTGTCAAATGAACCGGATCTTAGTAGTGGAAGATGAAGAACCTATTGCAAACCTCATTCGAATGGGTCTGAAGAATGCCGGGTATCACTGTGATGTATCATATGACGGAGAAGACGGGGCCAATCGAATGCAGGCAGAGCATTATGATCTGTGCCTGCTTGATATCATGCTGCCTAAGGTAGATGGATATGAACTGTTAGACTACGCAAAAAGCATGGATCTTCCCGTGATCTTCCTGACAGCGAAAGGACGGACTGAGGATAAGGTGAAGGGACTGAGAGCGGGAGCGGAAGATTATATTACAAAGCCCTTTGATGTCCTGGAGCTCCTTGCCAGGGTGGAGAGTGTGCTAAGGCGGTATGAAAAGACAGAGAACAGTATGGATATTATGGATCTGCATATTGACATAGCTTCCAGAACCGTGACGAAAAAGGGAATCCCTCTTCGTCTCACTTACAAAGAGTTTGATCTCCTGCTGCTGTTTGTACGCAATCCGGGGGTGGCTCTTTACCGGGAAGTGATCTACGAACATGTGTGGGAGAGCTCTTATATGGGAGACAGCCGGACAGTTGATCTTCATGTACAGCGTCTTCGAAAAAAAGCCGGACTGGATAAGCAGATCGAGGCAGTCTATAAAGTCGGTTACCGTTTTTCCCTTTCCGATGAGGAAGAAAAATGAGAATATTTTTTAAACAGTTCACTACCATGATGTGCGTGATGATCCTTTCTTTTATGGTGCTGGGGAATATACTGGTATTTACTGCCTTTGAAACTACCATCAGCAGGGAGACAGAACAGAATATAGAGGAAATGAAAATATTCCAGTACGCCATGCTTGCCTCGTTAGAAGGACTGCCCAAGGATTATCAGGCGGTGGATCTGGCTGCGGCGGAGATCGTTCAGTCCATCCAGCAGAGCCTGTATGGAGACCAGGGCGGAATCGTTCTTTATGATCAGGATAATACCGTAATCTGGCAGAATAGTGATTATCAGAGCCAGCTGCTGGGGAAGGACCGGGAGGGACATACAGGCGTCTGGCAGATTGCCAGTCACAATGGACATTATTATCTGGAATCCCTGTGTGAGATCAATAGTACGGCAGGAAAATATCTACTGGAGATACGCCGGAGCATCGATCATGTCTATCAGGACAGGGAACGGCTGTATGACAGGTACCAGCTGCTTCTCATTG
This sequence comes from Eubacteriaceae bacterium, assembly GCA_910574015.1. Classification (GTDB taxonomy): domain Bacteria; phylum Bacillota; class Clostridia; order Lachnospirales; family Lachnospiraceae; genus Eubacterium_F. The sequence goes on from CAJSYQ010000003.1 coordinate 23,911, forward strand.
CCGTTGCTGCCATTTTTGCTGTTGTTCTGCTGATCCTCTCTCTTCATTTTACACGTCCGGTCAGGAGACTTTCCCAGGCTACCCGGGCTTTTGCCGATGGCGATTACAAAAAGAGGGTGAAGATCAGGGGAAACGATGAGATGGCTGTGCTTGGCCTTGATTTTAACCGGATGGCATCACAACTGGAAGAGAGCATCCAGCAGCTGGAGGAGGAAGCGAGACGTCAGGAGGAATTTACGGCAGCTTTTTCCCATGAACTGAAAACCCCCCTTACTTCAATCATTGGATATGCTGATATCCTGCGTTCCCATACAATGTCAGATGAGGAGAGGAGCCTCTCGGCAAACTATATTGTAGGGCAGGGGCGGAGACTGGAGAGGCTGGCTCTGAAAATGCTTGAGATGTCCTATATTGACGGACAGGAGATACACTTTCAGGAGAACACGGTTTCCATCCTTGCAGGCCAGGTACAGGGGATGACAGAAAAGATACGGAAAGAGAAGAATATCCTCCTGGAACTAAAGATCCAGGAGGGAGTGGTATACGGGGATCCAGACCTCCTTCTGTCTCTCTTTTCCAATCTGATCGATAATGCCAGAAAGGCATGCGAAGTGGGAGGGACGATCCGGCTGGAGGGAGAGCCGAGTCAGGAGGGTTACTGTTTGTGCCTGACAGACAATGGGTGCGGAATGCCGGAGGAAGAGATCTATAAGATCACAGAACCATTTTATATGATTGACAAGTCAAGGGCCAGAAAAGAAGGCGGTGCCGGGATTGGTATGGCGCTCTGCCAAAAAATCGTAAAAATGCATCATGCCCGGTGGGAGATCCGGAGCCGGGTAGGTGAGGGAACGAGCATACGGATATTTTTCCCTGATTCCGGAAGAATACCGGATCAGGACAGTCAGAATAAGGTGGTGGGAAAGGATGAGCAGGTACAGGGAAAAATACCATGACAGGAGAAAGAATCTTCATTTTAGACAGACTATATATACTGTTATGGGAATATTTTTTATTATTGCCCTCTTTGGTGCGGCGATGGTATTTCCGGGTTATTACAGCCGGTTCTATGATCAGAATACGCTGAATCATACCTCTTTTTCAGATGTCAATGTAACAACCTATGAGACATCTTACAATTCATTTGTTGAGAAACTACATGCTATTGCCAGAGCATGGCAGGAGGATACCGGCATGCGGGCAGTCCGGACCAATGAACTGGAGGAAACGGCAAATCGGACCGAGCTGACAAGGATCGTGAAAAAGGAACTGGACAAGTTATATAAACTGGCAGTGTTGGAAAAGGAAATGAATCCCAAAGAAAAGCGTCTGGTCCAGTGGGAGAGATATACGATCTATGAGACAAAAGAATCGGGGGGGATGAAAGGGATCAGTTTATGGAAACTGGTATACGAGACTTCAAAGAGAACGGTCACCATTTATCTGGATGAAGAATACCATAAGATTTATTATATGGAAATCCTTTATAAGGAAACAAAGACGGTATTTGATGTATCAGCTGTGCAAACGAAAGATGGATATAGCGGAGGCGGGGGCACTATTGAAAACTGCTGGCCCCTGATAATGGAATATTATGATATTTCATCCTATCAAGAAGGAACCGTCAATTCATGGATCAACGATGGGCAGACAGCAGCGGTAGTGGAATTTGATGAAAAGTATCAGATCAGCTTTCTGTGTGAGGGGATAAACAGCATAGAATTTCAGGATTTCCGACTCGGACTTCCACTGGACAAAATGATACAATTTTGACGGGGATTTGTGGGGAATTGGTTACAGCTTACAGATATACTTATCTCAGATTTAAAAAATCACTGAGATAAGGAGGAATTATTGTGAAGCTGAGAAAGTTGTTTGCAGTAATTATGGGAGTATTGGCGATAGAGGGTGTTGTCCTGATCGGGATCTTTGTTCTGTCACCGGGAGATAAAGTTTATGGCGAAATGGATCAAAGTACAGGGAGTGGAAGTAAAGAACGTGAATGCCAAAATGACAGGTCTGGTGACAGTACGAAGGAGAAGCGGGAGAGGGCAGGACAAAAGGGGGAGCAGGAAGCTCGGAAAATATATGAGAAGAATAAACAACTGCTCATACTGGTAAATGCCAAGAAGGCATTACCAGAGGGCTACGATGCGTCACTCAGGACGATCTGCAGCGGCCGCCTGCAGGCATCGGACAGAATGTATGATGAACTGGCAGATATGCTGGAGGATGCATCAGCGAAAGGATACCGGTATTGGATTGCCTCTGCCTGGCGCAGCAGACAAAAACAGCAGAAACTGGTGGATCAGGATGTCAGGGCGGGGATGGAAAAGGGAATGTCATATGAACAGGCATTGAAGGAAACATATAAGGAGACAATGCCTGCCGGTCACAGCGAACATGAGACCGGGCTTGCCCTGGATATACTCTGCTCAGGCAATATGGCCATGGACCGGTCGCAGGAGACAGAACCGGGAAATCTCTGGCTCAGGGAGAATAGCTGGCGCTACGGTTTTATCCTGCGCTATCCGGAAAATAAGAAATCCCTGACAGGGATCAACTATGAGCCATGGCATTTTCGATATGTGGGGAAAAAAGCAGCGGCATATATGCATTCGCATAATCTGACACTGGAAGAGTTTTGGGAGGAATTGATGGACTGAATATTCTGTTATTGCATTCTATGAGAGTTTAAGAGAATATATAAATGTAACTTAGAACAACAACAGGAACAGTGTACTCTGGGAGGTGAGCAGTTGGGAAGAATAGCCGGCATACGCATAAAAAATTATGGTACCTTAAAGAACGTGAAAATGGGGAGATTATTGTTTGATGCAACAGAAAAAGAACTGACCAATATGAATGCAATTATTGGACAGAGTGGAACCGGAAAGAGTACTTTGGCGGATGCATTTGGTTTTTTGGCTGATTGTCTGGAAAAGGGAGCGGAGACTGCATGTGATCTAAATAACCGGGGGGGCTATGAGAAAATTGTATCGCAAGGAGCAAAGGGATCTATAGAATTTGAGATTTACTATCGGGAGACAAGTAATGAACCGCCAATTACGTATGAATTATCAATTGGAATAGATAAAAATGACAGACCAGTAGTTGAAAAAGAAAGACTACGCCAAAGAAGGGCCAATGAAAGATATGGACGTCCCATGTCATTTTTATTTCTGGAATATGGTAAGGGTTTTGCTTTTAAAGGAAACAATAGCGGACTTCGCGAAGAAGACAATATGGAGATTGGTGAAAAAGTTGATGTTGAACTGGCAGATCCGCGACAATTGGGAATTGTTACATTGGGTGAATTAAGAGAACATCCAAGAATAGTTAAATTTAAGAATTTTTTAAAAAATTGGTTTTTGTGCTACTTTAGTCCAACAGCAGCTCGAGAGATTCCCAATGCCGGACCACAAAAATATTTAAATCGTTTGGGCAATAATGTGAATAATGTTGCGCAGTTTCTTTATCGGGAGAATCCAAAAGATTTTGAAAAGGTATTAAAGAGTATACAAACTAAACTTCCTGGCATTCAGGAAATTAAACCAATTAAGCTGCAGAATGGACAATTGGTTTTGGAATTTCTTGAACAGGGATTTAGGGAGCCTTTTTATTCGCAGAAAATGTCAGATGGAACGCTAAAATTATTTGCATACTATTTACTGCTTTATGAAAAGGATGCAAGACCGTTGGTTTTTATTGAAGAACCTGAGAATGGATTATATCATAAATATTTAGCAGATTTGGCATCTCAAATGAAAAATAGTATAAAGGGTACGTATTCTAAGCAGCTTTTCATTACGACACACAGTCCATTTTTTGTAAATTCACTGTCTCCAGAGGAAGTCTGGGTGCTGGAAAAGAAAGAAAATGGTTTTTCAATTGTTACAAGGGCATCTAAGTTTAAACATGTTAAACAGTTGTGTGAATCGGACATCGAACTGGGAGATTTATGGTATAGTGATTATTTTGGATAAAACTTTTAGGGAGAAATATGGCAGACTATTCATATATTGAGTTCCTGGTTGAAGATAAATCAGGGGAGATCCTTGTTGATCAGGTAATGCAAAAATATGTTTTGCGTAAGGAAAACATTGAATATACGATCAATAGCTTTAAAGGGATAGGAAAAATACCATCAAAGGCAAAAAATCTTTCTCAAATCAAATCAGGGAGACTTTTAACTGATTTGCCCTTGTATCTGAGAGGAATAGGCAGATCACTGGAAACTATGCCTGGTAAAAAAAGCTATTTTTGTAATTTTTGATAAGGATAATGTAGACTGTTCTCTTCAAGTATTTTTTTGCATTGCTATTGAGGAGATGGAAGCATGGCTGCTGGGGGATAAGGAAGCAGTGATAAAAGCATATCCAAGAGCAAAAAAGCAATTACTGCAAAAATATGTTCAGGATAGTATTATAGGGACTTGGGAATGCCTTGCTGATATTGTATATAAGGGGGGATTGCACTCTCTCAAAAGAGATGCGACTTCTTATTATGAGATTGGAAAGTTTTAATTATTTTATTAAGAAGTTAGATGATTTCTTTTCCAGTTCATCATAAAAAACAGTATTGTATTTTGGGGTATTAAGTTATCAAAAAAGGGGCAGTTCACGATTTATGAATCGTTACAACAACTGCCCCTTTTTCATCTGTTCTATTCCGCTCTATTCACTGTCGGAAGGGAAGAAAGATTATTTCCCTCGGATTCATCCGGTATGGATTTCAGATATTCTGTATTCTTATTGTGGGCAATCCCCACCCCGCGGATACCACCGGAGCGGGCCAGCGCCACGCCTTCCGAACGGCTGATAATGCGGTTGTCCGACAACTGATAGCCGGAAATTCTGCCGTGTTCTTTTACCAGTCCAGTGATAGTGACAGCATCTTCGGCCGGCGTGGGAATATCGTCCATGGCAAGCTTCGGCAGTTCGGATCGCAAAGATTCTTTCATCTTGTTGTATTCCTCCATTTCATATGATCGTCTTTTTAGTATGTTCAAGATTACGCATTGTATGTATAGACTTTTTATGTTTGTCTGCAGGGAAAAGAGGAAGAAGGCGCCGGTGAGGGAAACCATGTCCGAGGAATTTTTCGCCGGAGGGCAGGAGCGGTCCCGTTACAGATCCTCCTCCTCTGCCGGCTGCCAGGCGTTTCCGAATTTTACATCCCGGAACAGGGCGGTGAGCCCGGTGATCTGTTTTAGCCGGAGGATCTCATCCCGGTCCATCCCCAGATGCTTTGAGATCCAGGCGTCGGATCTGCCGATTTCATGGAGCTCCTTGATGATATTGCTCATAAGCTCCACATTATGACTTCCCCTTGCCCGGTTGTGGCGTATCGTACTTGCCATGCGGTGGTCGATGGGCTTATCGATCACAGACACTGGAAGCATCCCCTGCTCCCTCTCATAGATATCGGGATAATCCAGCATGATCCGATATCGGTGGAAGCCGTCTACAATAATATAGTAATCGTTTTTCTGTGAATAAAAACACACAATAGGCATCGTATAGCCGTCTTCCCGGATGCTCTCGTAGAGCAGCTTCATCTCCGGCGGTGCAACGGCGTTTGGATTATATGTATTGGGTTTTATCTTTTCGATCGGTACTGCGATCACATTGTATACCGGACTTTTCTGACTCATAATTGGATTTCCTCCAGACTTTTATATTTTGATTTGATAATATCGATGCGCTTCTGCTGCTGCCTTGTAAGGCCAAATCCCATAAACCGGCAGATATGGTCATTCTTTAAGATGCAGAAACACATCCTCTTCCAACTGGGAATATCTTTGGTGGATTTGATGTCATCCGTATCATCAGGAATTTTGTCAAGAAAGATGATACGAGATTTTTTATCCAGTGTGTAATTGGATACGCCGTTCCGTTTTATGTTATAGCCGTGCTCCTCCAGCTCGGCAATGGTTTCTTCATCCAGCCCGCCTCCGGTGTTGTGCCAGAAATGGATGGAGGAATTGAATTTCTTGACATAATTATTCCGGATCCTCACAGGAAGGGTTTCCAGAAGGAACTGCGTATAGGATTTCCAAGTATGTCCCTCCGGAAGAGTGATGCTCCGGTAGCCCATCGCCTTCGACCGCCCATATATGGAGGCGAAATTTGCCCCCTGCACCCGTCCTACCAGCTTACTCCAGATCTGTGGGTCGATGACCCGGTAGAGATTCAGGCTGTCCTTGGAATAGTCGTTAAAGGGAGAGGCCACACGCATCTGGGACACCTGCAGTCCCGCCATGTGATACAGATCATACAGATGATTGTAATCGTAGTGGAAAACGGCATTGGCGTGCCATACATCATTCAGGGACCAGTCATAGAGGGGAGAGGCGCACCAGACATCACTGAATTGTTTGCTGATCCAGCAGTTGTTTTTATACCCATATTTTTTATTTAGAAACCCACTGTAGCGGTGCATGGATTCATCGGCGCGCATGCCCAGGAGACAGACGGTTTTCTGATTGCCATGGGACATTTTATACCATCGGCTGAACTGTTTTGCCAGATCCTCCTGGTGCATCCGGTATTTATAAGTGCTGATTGGGTTGTTGTCGAGATTGATCACGAAGTCGTATTTCGGCATGGGACGCACCCAGGATTCTTTTTTTGTATCGTCCCATGGATACCAGAACATCTCATAGCTGCTGACGGCAGTCCGGGTAGCCATGGGAAGACAGATCCAGAAGGGTTCCACCTCCTCCTGGATCGTCTCAAAAGTTCTCTCAATATATTCGGTAGTCACAGTATATTGTGCCTCAAAGTCCTGATGAAAGACACCGATCTTTTTGCCAGGATAATTCTTTTTTTGATAATCCAGTACCAGATTTAATAGAAGTCCGCTGTCTTTTCCACCGGAGAAAGAAAGGTAGATATTTTCAAATTCCTCGAAAATTAGTTTTAGTCTGTCCTGCAGAGCGTCATAGACGTTCTGCGCCACATATTGTCGTACCATCAGAATCCTCCTAGTTCGCCTTTTTCTCAGCCCGGCGGCGTCAATCGGAATCCGCCGCCCGGCCCGTTGTAAAATCATAAAATTCCAATTTCCATATAAAGGTAAATATAGCATAAAATAGTAAATTATTCAACGTTTAGATTTTAAAAAACATCTGGTTCGCGGTTGTATTCCCCTTGTATTTGTGATATTGTAATAGGAAAATGGTACGCAGTGAAGGGAGGCTGGCTATGATGGAAGAAGAAAAAATTGCGATGCGGGTGTCGCGAAACAGCATACTGGTAAATATTTTTTTGTCAGCTGCTAAATTTATCGCAGGAATTGCCGGCCATTCCAGCGCCATGATATCAGATGCCGTGCATTCTGCTTCGGATGTGTTCAGTACCGTTGTGGTGATGGTGGGGGTGAAGATATCCAACCGGGAATCCGATGAAAATCATCCTTATGGACATGAACGGCTGGAGAGTGTAGCATCCCTGATTCTTGCCCTTGTCCTGGCCGCCACAGGCATCGGGATCGGTTACAGGGGGCTGCAGACGATCATCTCTGGTACGGAGGGCAAAGGCATCACCGTGCCCACAGCGCTTCCGCTGGCTGCTGCCCTGGTATCTATCATTGCCAAAGAGGGGATGTACTGGTATACCATTCACGCGGCGGTGCGCATTCAATCCGGCGCTCTGAAGGCGGATGCGTGGCACCATCGTTCCGACGCACTGTCCTCTGTGGGCAGCTTTGTCGGTATACTGGGAGCAAAAATGGGATATCCGATTCTGGATCCCATTGCCAGTGTCGTTATCTGTGCCTTTATTTTGAAAGCGGCTTTTGATATATCCCGGGATGCCGTTGGCAAGATGACAGACGAGGCGTGCGATGACAAGATGGTAGAAGCCATAAAGGGTTTGGTGAGACGACAGGAGGGGGTTATTGGCCTGGACGATATTAAGACGCGAATGTTTGGGAATAAGGCATACGTAGATATCGAGATCAGTGCAGACGGTGATATGAATCTGCGGGAGGCACATTATATCGCGGAGTGTGTCCATCATCAGGTGGAGAAGAATTTTCCCTCAGTAAAGCATTGTATGGTTCATGTAAATCCCTCTGAGGATTCGGATAAATTTCATAGTTAATTCACAAATTCAGTGTATGATTACTATTTAGCTCAGAGGCGGTTTTGGATTGGCACCATTGAGCTGACTTTATGAAAGAAAGGGAGGCTGTTATGAACTGGTTTCGGAGATTTATGTATGGAAGATACGGCAGTGACCAGCTGTCGACATGCCTGTTTTTTATCTATGTGATACTTGTTGTGTTTCAGTTTGCATTTCGCAACTCCGTGCCGGGGATGATCCTGATGGCGCTGAGCTATGTAGTGGTTTTTATTTACTTTTTCCGTTTTTTGTCCAGGAATATTTATAAGAGACAGAGCGAAAATCAAAAGTTTCTGCAGATGTGGAAACCGGTGAAAAATTATTTGAAATATCTGAAACTCCGGATCCAGGAACGCAACGGAGTAAAAAAGCTGTTCCGATGCCCTAAATGCCACCAGACTATCCGTGTACCAAGGGGAAAGGGTAAGATCGCCATTACCTGTCCGAAGTGCCATTATGAGTTTATTAAGAAAACCTGATGGGAGAGAGTCATGTTTGGTTATGTGACAGCGAATAAACCAGAACTGAAGATTAGGGAGTTTGCGCGTTACAGGGGATTTTACTGCGGCCTGTGCAGACGTCTTCATCAGAATCACGGGCGTCTTGGACAGCTTACGCTGACCTATGATATGACCTTTCTTGTCCTTCTTTTGAGTTCCCTGTATGAGCCCGAGACGGCGGAGCACAGGAAACGGTGTCTGATTCATCCGGCCAGGAAACAGTTTATGCTGACCAATGAGATCACGGACTATGCGGCAGATATGAATATTCTTCTGACCCATGACCATTTTCGGGATGACTGGGAGGATGAGAAAAAAATACCGGCTTTTATCGGAATGAAGGTATTGGCAGGGAAGAAACGGCGTATTATAAAGAAGTACCCGAGACAGGCCAGGGCAGTGGAACATGCCCTGGCAGAGCTGGCGGAGAGAGAACGGGAGAACTGTCATGACATTGACGCGGCGGCGCATCCCTTTGGAAGTCTTATGGCAGAGCTTTTTGTCTGGAAGGAGGATCCGCTGCAACAGATTTTGAGAATGTTTGGATTCTATCTGGGGAAATTTATTTATATCATGGATGCCTATATGGATCTGGAAGAGGATAGAAGGAAGAATTGTTATAACCCCCTTTTGGAGGAGTATGGGAAGGAAGCATGGGAGGACCGCGTCCATGAGATTCTGGACGGGACACTCCGCATGGCGGCAGCTGAGTTTGAGAAACTTCCGTGTGAGCAGGATCTGGCGGTTCTTCGGAATATTTTATATGAAGGGGTTTGGACAAAATACGAAAGGAAACGAAAACATGATGAATGATCCATATAGTATACTGGGTGTCACAAGGGGCGCCACGGACAGGGAGATTAAAAAGGCATACCGTGAAATGAGCCGAAAGTACCATCCGGATTCCTATCCCGATGAGAGTCAGAAGGCATGGGCGGAGAATAAGTTCCGCGAGGTACAGGAGGCTTATAATCAAATAGTGGATGAGCGTTCGGGCAGGGGCAGACAGCAGTATAGCGGCTACGGCGGCAGCCAGCAAAATTATACGGAAGAGGATCAGCATCTGATGGCGGCGATGAATTACATTCGGGCCCGCCGCTATAACGAGGCTCTGAACGTTTTGAATTCCATTGAAAACCGCAGCGCCAGATGGTATTTTTTCAGCTCCTGTGCCAATCAGGGACTGGGGAACAATGTGGTGGCGCTGGACTATGCAAGGCGTGCTGTTGAGATGGATCCTGGCAATCAGGAGTTCCGGCAGTATTACCAGCAGCTGCAGAATGGGGGGACTATGTTTAGCGGCAATCCCTTTGGCGGTGGTTATGGCGGCTATGGCGGCTATGGCGGCTATGGTGGTTATGGGCGGTACGGCGGTGGAAATGATTCCTGCGGCACAGGGAATATCTGCTGTGATCTCTGGTGTGCGGATACGCTGTGTGAGTGTATGGGAGGGGATTTGTGCTCATGTATGTAAAGAGGGCAAAAAGAATTGCGTTACTCGGCATGATGGCAGCCTTGAGTACAGTGCTGACTGTACTTGGTACTGTCATTTCTGTGAATACGGTTTTTTTTACGGCAGCGGCCGCCTTTCTGGTAGGCATTGCCGTTATTTATTATGGATTTGGAGCGGGTACAGTCTTTCTGGGCGTGTGTGCCGCACTGGATTTCTTTGTAAATCCAAACAAGCTCCATCTCTTTTTGTATCTTGCCCTGGCCATTTACATACTCGTATGCGAGGGCAGTTATCAGTGTATGGGGAAGATGGCCTCCGGCAGGAAGAAGGAATGGCTGCACCGGCTTGTGCGTTTTTTTGTCTTTGCCGTGCTGTATGGGCTTTTGGTTGTCTTTCTCCCCCAGCTTCTTGTATCCAGCCGGATTCTTACAAAAGTCTGGTTTCTGCCGGTTATGCTCGGTGCCGGTGCAGTCGTCTGGTTTCTCTATGACATTGCCTATGTGGAAGCTAAGAAGTGGTTCTGTACCAGATTTCATTCCCTGTTCCGGTAATCCCGAAGACTTGGGAGCCGGATTGGGGCACTGTTCAGCGGGAAGAGCAAGGTAGTTCAGAGTAAGCCAACATATAGTTTTCATTGCTACGATTGACATTTGCTATCATTAGGCAGTATACTTATTATCTGATAGTGAATATCGTCCGGCATTGCGCCGGAACGAAAATAGAGGAGAACATGGAATATGGCAGTCAGAATTATCGGTACCGGCAGTTATCTTCCGGATAAGATTGCAGATAACAATTTTTTATCCACGATTGTAGATACGGATGATGAGTGGATCAGACAGCGCACAGGGATTAAGGAGCGGCATTTATCCGACGGCAAAGAGGGAACTACATACATGGCGACCCATGCGGCGGAAGCGGCACTGGAAAATGCCGGCATCGCAGCGGAGGAGCTGGATATGATCATAGTAGCTACCGTGTCGGCGGATACGTATGTTCCCAGCACTTCCTGTTCCGTGCAGGGGACCATCGGGGCGATCCGTGCCACCTGTTTTGATATTAATGCCGCCTGCTCTGGTTTCTTGTTTGCCCTGAATACCGCCTATGCCTATATTGAGATGGGCATGGCGCGGACCGTTCTGATCGCGGGCTCGGAGACACTGTCCCGTGAGGTGGACTGGTCTGACCGCAGCTCCTGCATTTTGTTTGGCGACGGCGCCGGCGCGGCTGTTGTTCAGAGAGATGATGGGGCAGAGGGCGGTTTCCTTGCCAGTATTACTGGCTCTGACGGTACCCAGGGAGATGTTCTGACCTGTAAGGGCAGGGGGATCCAGAATCCTTTTCACAATTCCAGGCGTAAGAAGGATTATATCCGCATGGACGGCCAGGCGGTCTTTCGTTTTGCCGTCAGCACGGTTCCGCGCTGTATCAGGCAGATATTGAAGAAGACGGGGCTGGAGACGGAGGACATCAAATATTTTGTTCTTCATCAGGCAAATTACCGTATCATAGAGGCCATCGCCCGCCGTCTCAAGGTGGATCTGGAGAGGTTCCCTACCAATCTGGATCATTATGGCAATACTTCTTCAGCCAGTATCCCGATTCTTCTGGATGAACTGAACCGAAACGGGCTTCTGGAAAGAGGTGATAAGATCATTATGTCCGGGTTTGGCGGAGGACTCACCTGGGGGGCCGTTCTGCTGGAATGGTAGTTTTCCCCAGGGCAATATCAGCAAATGTAAAAAAATCCAGAAAAAGGTTATTTTTCCTTCTCTCTTTGCATAAATATAAGTGCAAAGGGGGATTTTTTTTGAGACGGACAGGCAGAGTGATTTTGATATTTCTTTTGATCGCAGGCAGTATTATGGGAATGTGGATATTCCAGTCTTGGCGTGAGGCAAAGCAGAGGGAGAAAGAGAGCACATTACATAACGCCTATGTAACAGAGAGCAGCGGTACATCCATCCGGGTGCTCTACGATGGCGGGGAACAGAATCTGGAAATGGTTTCCGCCGTGACGGGGCAATCAGTCACCGGTGTGGCGGATCTGCACATAAGAGAAGATAAGGTTGTGCGCATTGTGAAAAAGCCGGAAGAGGTGAAGGGCAAGATACTGAAGATCACAGAGGGAAGCATTCAGCTGGCAGATTACGGAGACGTGGCACTGGACAGCAATTTTGTTGTGTATCGAATGGATCAGAAAGGAAAGGTGATGCAGGGGAAAGCGTCCGACCTTATGATCGGAGCCGGGAATGTCCGGTTCGTGGCAGTACAGCAAAGGCTCTGCGCTGCCGTTATCCCGGCGGAGGGATTGCGGGATATCCGGGTTATCCTTCAGAATAACAGCGGCTCTTCCTACGATATGGAGAAAGTGATAGTTTCAAGCGATACAGGGTATACGATGGTGCAGGGGAACCAGACAAGCCGCCGGCAAAAGGGGGAGAAGGTAACGCTGACACCGGAAAATGTAACGGAAAGAACGGTTATTACACCGGATAACGGCGGCCGGCTGGTTCTGGAGAACCTGAAGAGAAGCCAGGGGATGCCGGCATACAGGGGAAGTCTGGAGATTCACAGGGCAGACGGGGCGCTGCAGGTGATCAATGAACTGCCCCTGGAGGAATATCTTTACAGTGTGGTGCCCAGTGAGATGCCGACGGAGTATGCCTCGGAAGCGCTGAAGGCTCAGGCTGTATGTGCCAGAAGCTATGCGGTCCAGCAGATGAAGAGTCACCGGCTGGCAGAATATGGCGCTCATGTGGATGATAGTGTGTCGTTTCAGGTCTACAATAATCTCAGAGAGGATGAGAAGGCGATAGAGGCAGTAAATGCCACAAAAGATCAGGTGGTGGCGTATAATGGGAAAGTGGCATCCACCTATTTTTATTCTACATCCTGCGGAAGCTCGGCGGGTACCAAGGACGTGTGGTATACGAAGAAAAATATTAAATATCTGCCCTCATGCCTTCTGGATGCGGAGCGGTCCACTAGGGATCTGTCGTCCCAGGAAGAATTTATAGCGTTTATGAAAGAAAAACCCCAGACGGTGGACAGCGGATCAGGCTGGTACCGGTGGGAGACAACAATTTCGTCCGGGAGTCTGCAAAAGTCTGTGGAGCGCTCTCTTGAGACGCGGTATCAGGTGAATCCTACGCAGATCCAGGTCCGGGGGGATGACGGGAGCTTTGTCAGCCGTCCGGTGCGCTCAGTGGGAAAGATAGAGAATATTCTTGTGAAGAAACGGGGGAGGAGCGGGATCATCTCCATGATTGAGATTCAGGGGACGGAGGCGGTGGTGCAGGTTTATACGGAATATAATGTCCGCGCCCTGCTGATCGGCGAAAACACAAAATTTACCCGGCAGGATAAAAAGGTAGTCAGCGGTCTCAACATACTTCCCAGTGGTTTTTTCTATCTGGAAAAGAAGGGGGATTCTTTTGTATTCCGCGGGGGAGGGTACGGACACGGCGTGGGAATGAGCCAGAACGGCGCCAATATTATGGCGAAGCAGAACAAAACATATGCCGATATCCTTACTTTTTATTTTCCAGGAACTGCCGTACAGTCCCAGGCAGCTCTCGGATAGAGGAGAGAAGGTTTAACCGGCCCCTGTTTTCCTTAAGATACTGGTTCAGCATCGCTCCCACAAAGATAAACAGGATGCAGAAATAGAGCCACAGCATAAGGAGGACGATGGAGGTAAGGCTTCCGTAGGCGGATGAGAAACTGTGAAAGGAATCGATATAGACAGAGTACAGATAGGAGAAGGCGATCCACAGAAAGGCGGCGAGGCCGGCCCCGGGAAGCTCATTCCGGAAGGTAGTTTTGTGCTTGGGCACAAAGCGGTATAAAAATAAAAAATAGATGACAAACACGAGAAATGACCCGCAGGAGCGGAGCAGAAAGACGATCAGGCTGATCTCCCGGAAGAAGGGGAAATAGGTATTGATCAGCTGTACGATCTGGTTGCCATAGACTAAAAGGATCAGGCTGATAATGATCATCAGGGTGAAAACGATCGTGTAAAATATAGACTGCAGGCGGCAGATCAGGAGATTTCTTTTTTTTCTGACTTCATAGATCTGGTCCATCTCATAGACGATTCCCCAGAGTCCCTTGGAGCCGGTCCACAGCGCTGCGATGACCGTGACAGACAGGATGGTGCTGTTTGACGCCCGGTAGGTCTCCAGAAGCCATGAATTTACCATGGTGCTGAGATATCCCGGCACCACATCCTTTACCACGGAGGAGATCACATCTTCCCCCAGAGGCGTGTACTGAAGCAGGGAGATCAGAAACATAAGAAATGGAAAGATCGAGACCAGTATAAAAAATGCAACGTGGGCAGCGTGGACGGATACCCGGTGCTCGTTGAATTTACGGCTGAACCAGAAAAAGATATTGCTCATGGAACCCTCCCGGCGGATTTATAGTTTGATGATGCGGATTATCTTGTTATCTGCATTTGAACCCGGCATTATACTATTTAGTATATGAAATTTAATCTGAAAAATCAATCTTGTTATGAAATTCATCTTGTGCTAAACTCTTATAGGAGCATTGGTGCCGTCGGGCAGCCATGCGTTCTACTGATATTATTCCCGGAGGAATGTACATATATGAAAAAAAGAAATACAGGACAGGAGTTTGTCCGGGGACTGCATGCCGGAATTCCCATTGGTCTTGGATATCTGTCGGTCTCGTTTACATTCGGGATCATGGCGGTATCCTATGGCTTTACCTGGTGGCAGGCCCTTGTGATATCTATGACCACAGTAACTTCAGCCGGCCAGTTTGCCGGAATCGGTGTTATGCTGCATCCGGGGCATTACATCGAGATGCTTCTCTCACAGCTTACCATCAATGTGAGATATTCCTTTATGTCCATATCCCTGTCCCAGAGGACTGACAGGCGGTTCCGGGGGCTGTACCGCTGGCTGCTGGGATTCTTTGTGACGGACGAGATCTTTGCCGTCGCTGTGACGGAAGAGAATGTCCGGCGGTCTTTTTTTGCCGGACTGAGTGCGGTTCCCTATCTCGGATGGTCCGCCGGGACACTGATCGGCGCACTGCTGGGCAATGTCCTGCCGGCACGGCTGATGAGTGCTCTGAGCCTTGCCATCTATGGCATGTTTGTTGCTATCGTTGTGCCGGAGATGAAGAGGAAGAAGGAAGTGATCTTTGTGGTTCTGGCCGCCTTTGCGGCGAGCTGCCTGTTCTATTATGTGCCGGCTCTATCACGGGTTTCATCGGGCCTTGCCATCAGCATCTGTGCTGTTGTGGCTGCAGCGGTGGGGGCGGTGCTGTTCCCGGTTGATCCAGAAAAGGAGGCGGAGTAATGCAATTACATATATTTTTTGTCTATCTTCTGATCATGGCAGGGTCTACTTATCTGATACGAACGGTTCCCTTTGCCCTGGTTCGGGAGAAGATAGAGAACCGGTTTATCCGTTCCTTTCTGTACTATATTCCCTACGCGGTACTTACTGCCATGACGCTGCCTGCCGTTCTGTATGTTACGGATCATTTTGTGTCGGCGCTGGCGGGAGTAACGGTGGCTGTTATATTCGCCCTGTGGGGGAAGGGACTCACTACGGTGGCAGTGGCGGCCTGTGCGGCGGTGTATGTCGTGGAACTGTTTTGGGCTGGCTGAGAGGAATGAGAACCATTATTTGTTTGAGAAGAGGGTAGTCCCTCAAGTCACTTTATGACTTTTGGGACACCCTCTTTTTCGCAATCTTTGAATTCCCTCTTGACACAGGGCGGGGGTCTGTGTTACAGTAAAAAGCGCTATAGAATAGCAGAATAATGAAAGACGAAGAAGGTGCGGGCAGACTGCCCACAGATCATGATTTTCCAACAGAGAGACGGGATCACCGGCTGAAAGTCCTGTCAGGTTCAGGTTATGGTTGAATTTCCCACCGGAGTCGTGTTCCTGAAAGATGCTGCCATCAGATCGGAGTTGTTCAATAGGGGACATCGTTTCGCGCTCGTTACGCGCTAAAGAGAGTCTGTCAGTCCATCTGGCAGGAATCAGGGTGGTACCGCGGAATTTTCGTCCCTTGCAGGATTTCCTGCAGGGGATTTTTATATGGAAAGGAAGGATAGAGATCATGAAAGAAAAATTATCGGGTATTTTGGACAATGCGCTGCATCAGATCGAAGAATCCGGGGAGCTGGAGAAGTTAAATGAGATCCGGGTAGCCTTTCTGGGGAAGAAGGGTGAGCTTACCAGCGTGCTGAAATCCATGAAGGACGTGGCACCGGAGGATCGTCCCAAGGTGGGACAGCTGGTGAATGAGGCCAGAACAAAGATTGAGGCAAGGCTGGAGGAGAAGAAGAACGCTTTTGAAAAGAAACTCAGGGAAGAGAAGATGAGGCAGGAGGTCATAGATGTGACACTGCCGGGAAGGAAGAAGGAATTTGGCCACAGGCATCCCAATACCCTTGCTCTGAACGAGGTGGAAAAAATATTTATCGGAATGGGATATGAAGTGGTGGAGGGACCGGAGATTGAATACGACTACTATAATTTCGAAGCTCTGAACATTCCGGCGGATCATCCTGCGAAGGATGAACAGGATACTTTTTATATCAATGACCAGATCCTGCTGCGCACCCAGACATCATCGGTACAGGTCCATGAGATGGAGAAAGGAAAGCTGCCGATCCGCATGATCAGTCCAGGACGTGTGTTCCGGAGTGATGATGTGGATGCCACTCATTCCCCCTCCTTCCATCAGGTGGAGGGGCTGGTGATCGACAGGCATATTACTTTTGCCGATCTGAAGGGAACCCTGGAGCAGTTTGCGAAGCAGCTGTTTGGTGAGGAGACGAAAGTGAAGTTCCGCCCCCACCATTTCCCTTTTACTGAGCCAAGTGCCGAGATGGACGTGAGCTGTTTTAAGTGCGGCGGTAAGGGCTGCCGTTTCTGCAAAGGTGAGGGCTGGATCGAGATTCTTGGCTGTGGTATGGTGCACCCGCACGTACTGGAGATGCGTGATATTGATCCCGAAAAATATACAGGATTTGCTTTTGGTGTGGGTCTGGAGCGGATCGCGCTGTTAAAATATGAGATAGATGATATGAGACTTCTTTATGAAAACGATATACGTTTTCTCTCTCAGTTTTAGGAAGGAGGATGCAGGAAATGAATACACCATTATCATGGATTAAAGCATATGTACCGGAACTGGAGTGTACGGAACAGGAATATATGGACGCGATGACGATGTCTGGAACGAAGGTGGAGGGATATGAGAAATTTGACGCCGACCTGGATAAGATCATAGTGGGAAGGATTGAGAAAATAGAGAAACATCCCGATGCAGATAAGCTGGTAGTATGCCAGGTAGCCATTGACGAAGAGGGGACTACAACCCAGATCGTAACCGGTGCACAGAATGTAAAGGAAGGGCAGAAGATTCCTGTCGTGCTGGACGGAGGCCGGGTGGCAGGCGGACATGACGGCAAAAGGGTAGAAGGCGGCCTGAAGATCAAGAAAGGGAAACTCAGAGGGGTGGAGAGCAATGGTATGATGTGTTCCATCGAAGAGCTGGGCTCCACTAAGGATTTCTATCCCGATGCGGCGGAGGATGGCATTTATATTCTCAGTGACAATCCGGAATACAGGGATGCCCCGGTGGGCAGCGATGCCATTGCGCTGCTTGGCCTGCGGGATGCCAATTTTGAGTACGAGGTAACGTCCAACCGGGTGGACTGCTTTGGTGTGATCGGTATAGCCAGAGAGGCTGCCGCTACCTTCCGAAAGCCCTTTGTGCCGCCGATGATCACTGAGGTGGGGAATGACGAGAGGGCGGAGGACTACATTGCTGTCGAGATTCAGGCTCCAGAGCTCTGCAGACGATATGTGGCCCGGGTAGTAAAGAACATTCAACTTGCCCCGTCTCCGGAGTGGATGCAGAGGCGGCTGGCGGCCAGTGGGATCCGGCCGATCAACAATATTGTGGATATTACAAATTACGTTATGCAGGAGTATGCACAGCCGATGCATGCATATGATCTTGACACCATTGCCGGGAGAAAGATTGTGGTTAAGAGGGCAGAGGAGGGAGAGATTTTCCAGACACTGGACGGGCAGGAGAGAGTGCTGGATGCCTCCGTATTGATGATCTGCGACGGTGAGAAATCCGTGGGCCTTGCTGGTATTATGGGGGGAGAGAATTCCAAGATCACAGACGAAGTAAAGACAATGCTGTTTGAAGCCGCCTGCTTTGACGGCACGAATATCCGCCTGACAGGTAAAAAACTGGGAATGAGGACCGATGCTCAGGCAAAGTTCGAAAAAGGACTGGATCCGAATACAGCATTGGAAGCGATGGATCGGGCCTGCCAGCTGATTGAGGAGCTTGGCGCCGGTGAGGTGGTGGGCGGAAGTGTGGATGTATATCCGCAGAAGAGGGAACCATCCTTTGTGACATATGACGTAAAGAAGATCAATGATCTTCTGGGCATTGAGGTTTCGGAAGACCAGATGTGCGAATACTGGAATATGGCCGGCCTGATCTCCAATCAGGCAAACAAGACCGTTTATATCCCCACCTGGCGCCAGGATGTGCTGCGGCTGGCGGATCTGGCGGAAGAGGTGGCGCGTTTTTATGGATATGACAATATCCCCACCACACTTCCCAGCGGTGAGGCAACCCAGGGAGGAGTTTCCTATGAGACTTCGATACGGAATATGGCAGGAACTGTGGCAGAGCAGTTTGGTTTCTCAGAGGCTATGACATATTCCTTCGAGAGTCCCAAAGTATTTGACAAACTGCTGATACCGGAGGAAAGCAGCCTGAGAAGGACCATTGAGATCCAGAATCCCCTTGGCGTGGATTACAGCATTATGCGTACAACTCCGCTGAACGGAATGCTTACCTCCCTTGCCACCAACTACAATCACAGAAATAAAGATGTGAAACTATATGAACTGGCCAATGTGTACCTGCCAAAAGCACTTCCGCTGACAGAGCTGCCGGAGGAGAAGATGATGCTGACCCTGGGTATGTATGGGGAGGGGGATTTTTTCGACATGAAAGGATGTGTCGAGGTGATCTTTGAAAAGCTGGGAATCCGGGAGGTCGTTACTTTTGAACCGGGAGACCGTCATCCCTATCTGCATCCCGGCAGGCATGCAGGGATGTTCGCGAGAAAAGATATCATAGGCTTTCTGGGAGAGGTTCATCCGGAAGTTGCTGACAACTACAATATTGGCACCAAAGTCTATGTGGCAGTTCTCGATATAGAAATACTTGCCAAAAAGGCATGCTTTGATGTAAAATACAAAGGAGTGGCAAAATATCCGGCTGTGACGCGGGATATCTCCCTTGTTATGAAGAAATCCGTACTTGCCGGACAGGTGGAAGAGGTAATCCGTCAGAGCGGCGGAACGCTTTTGGAAGATTATCGCTTGTTCGATATCTATGAGGGCAGCAATGTGGGGCAAGATGAGAAGTCACTCGCCTACTCCATCCGTTTCCGTGCGAAAGACCGCACCTTGGAAGATAAGGATGTCACAAAAGCAATGGATAAGATTTTGAAGAAATTGGAATCCTTAGGAGTAGTATTAAGACAATGATGAATATCTGTCATTGGTAGGAGTGATGCGGTTGAAACGACTGATCAGTAACATGCTGACTGTATGTTTTATTTGTTATATGATCCTGCTTATATATTTTCTTTTTTTCAGCGAAGAGTATGGGAGAGATGAGGTATATACAACATATCAGTATAATCTTAAGCTCTTCCATGAGCTGCGCCGTTATCTGGCGTACAAAGATCAGATAGGAAATCTGTATTTTCTGATCAATGTAGTGGGCAATGTAGCGGCGTTTATGCCTTTTGGTTTTTTGGTTCCTGTATTATACCGGGAACAGAGGAAGGAGGCCACACATAATGGCCACTATTTCCGCAGCTTTCTCTTTGTAACCGTGCTTGGTTTCCTGTTGAGCCTTGGCGTGGAGACGATACAGCTTGTGTCCAAGGTAGGATGCTTTGATGTGGACGATCTGATGCTGAATACCTCTGGTGTTGTGCTGGGGTATCTGATCTATTATATAAGCAAAAAAATCATTGGATTTATGGAGTTACACAGAAGAAAATAGAGGGGGAGGGACAGATGCAGGTTCGGTTTGGCAGTCGGAGAAAAATTCAGTTTACGGATAAGACGCACCCGGTCACTGGTATTTTTTCCGTAATCATCGGTGTACTGGCACTGGCAGGGCTGGTTGCATTATGCCTGGTCTCCAGTTCCCGGAAGGGTAATTCTGGATTCCTTTCCGGAGTGTTGGGTCTGCTTGTGCTGGCGGCGGGCATCGTTGGATTTATCATGGCGGCAAAATGTTATAAAAAGGATGAAATTTATATGGTCACACCGGCTGTTGGGACAGTGCTGAATGTCATGATCATTCTGTTCTGTATCCTGATCTATGTTATCGGCGTGATTTGAGACTGGTGATGCGGCTGGAGATTGTGATGTTTTTGTAGATCCTGCGGTATTCTCCGGCAGATAATTCTTCTATATAGTTTACCGGATATTCCTTGTGGTATCCTTTTGTGATCAGGACAGAGGCGGCTTTGTTGTATGCGACGGCAGCCTCTGTCTCTGTGTTATACCGTCCGATGATCCAGTCGCCATTGGCATGGATCCTGGCCTCGTAGCGAGGGGCGCTGTCCCTTTCAAGGCTGAATACACCATGAAAACGGTTGACGATCTCAATATTTTCGTAGCGGAAATCCTTGTTGTCGCCGTTGATAAAATGGTAATCCCTGCCGGCTACGGCGTAATTCCGGATGCCGTAACGGGACAGGATATTGACCTGCATCCCGTAATCCGCTACGAATAGGTGGCCGCCCCGGCGGCTGATGCTGTGGGTGGAGTAGTAAAACAGATCGTCGATATCAAAGGTCAGGTAGTCATCTGGTCCGAAGTAGTAGAGAAAAAAGTTCTTTTTCAGATAGATGGGTGTCTTGATGTACATGCCGTTATCCCGGAAATTGAGCAGGGTGACCCATTTTGCAAAAGAGGGGAGAGCGCTGTGACAGTCATAGGATTCCAGTGAAAGTGTTCTGTCCTGAAGGAGCTGCCGGGCATAACGATAGGCAGACGAGGCATCCTTTTCACTGCAAAAACTGCCAAGGCTGATATGTTTATTTTTATAGGTGATGGAACTGCGGTAGTACTCGGTTCCATCTTTTTTGGTGGCGTGGTATACTCCTGGCAGCATGGGCGGATCCCTCCTTATCACGATAGTACCTTCATTCATTGTAACACAGGAGAGAATGAGAATGCAATCCGTTCTCGCGGTGTTTCGTGTCATGGGGTTTTTGATGCTGTATTTTTTCTTAAATATTTTGTAACATTTATGTAATAAATTAACAAAAATGGCATATACTCCTGATAAAGACATGCAGGAGGTGTCCCAATTTGAAAAAAAATCGTGTGAAAATTCTTGTTATTGTATATGTATTTGTGCTTTCCTCCCTTGCCCTGGGATGGTATCCAGAGGAAAGAAACTGTTATATAGCCGGGACGGCGGCAGATGTGAAAATTCTGACAGACAACCTCTGTATTCTGGGAGAAAACCAGAGTCTTTTTCAGCAGGGAGTGAGGGCTACGGATCCGGGTGAGCGCAAGGCCGGAGAGCATCTGGATGAGACGAGCCGCCGGGAGGCGAGAGCGGTTAGACCGGAAGTGAAGTATCATGTCAGAGGACTTGTTCTGGATAAGAAGGACTGTGGGATCCTGGAGAGGATCGTGGAAGCAGAAGCTGGGGATCAGACTGTGAAGGGCAGGATTTTGGTGGCGAATGTGATAATAAACCGAATGAAATCTGAAGAATTTCCGGATACGGTAAGAGGGGTTGTATTTGCGCCGGGGCAGTTTTCCCCGGTTTCCAATGGAAGCTATTACCGGGTCAGGATCTCCGATGAGACCAGGGAGGCGGTGAGGCGTATGCTAAAGGGGGAGGATTATTCTGAGGGAGCGCTGTATTTTATGTACCGGGCAGGCTCCACGGCGGCTAATGCAGCATGGTTTGACCGGGATCTGAACAGATTATTCCGGTATGGCTGCCATGAGTTTTTTCGATAGCGGAAGAGTAAGTTTGTAAGACACTATTGTAAAATAAACAGAAACATGATATTCTTATGATTGCATATCGGAACACAAGCATTCTTGGAATGAATGGAGGAATAATATGAGTATCATGTATAAGAGCACCCGCAGCAGCAGCGAAAAGGTAACCGCTTCTCAGGCCATCCTGAAGGGGCTGGCAGAGGACGGTGGATTGTTTGTGCCGGATTCCATCCCGGCACTGGATATACCGCTGAACAGACTGCCATCCCTTTCTTATCAGGAGACCGCTTATGAGGTGATGAAGCTATTTCTGTCAGATTTTACAGAGGATGAGCTGAAAGCCTGCATCCAGGGTGCTTACGACGATAAATTTGACACGAAAGAAATTGCGCCGCTGGTTAAGAAAGACGGAGCTTTCTATCTGGAACTATTCCACGGAAAGACAATTGCATTTAAGGACATGGCGCTCTCGATCCTGCCCTATCTTATGACTACCTCTGCGAAGAAAAACGGGGTGACGAACGAGATTGTGATACTGACGGCTACATCTGGTGACACAGGCAAGGCAGCTCTTGCCGGGTTTGCCGATGTACCTGGTACAAGCATTATTGTGTTTTACCCGAAGGATGGTGTCAGCCCGATCCAGGAGAAGCAGATGCTGACCCAGAAGGGAGCCAACACGAATGTGGTGGGCATCATAGGGAATTTTGACGACGCCCAGACTGGTGTGAAGAAGATGTTTGGATCGGCAGAGCTGGCGCAGCGCATGGGTCAGAAGGGATATCAATTCTCATCTGCGAATTCCATTAACATCGGACGCCTTGTGCCCCAGATCGTCTACTATGTATGGGCATATGGCCGGCTGTTGAAGCAGGGAGAGATAAAAGAGGGAGAACCGATCAATGTAGTTGTCCCAACAGGAAATTTTGGCAATATACTGGCGGCGTATTATGCGAAAAATATGGGGATTCCCATTCAGATGCTGTTTTGTGCCTCCAACGAAAATAAGGTGCTCTTTGATTTCTTTGAGACAGGCACATATGACAGGAAGAGAGAATTTATACTGACCACATCACCCTCCATGGATATCCTGATCTCCAGCAATCTGGAACGACTGATCTACCGCATCGCCGGGGAAGACGCTGCCAAGACAAAGGAACTTATGGATGCGCTGGCCGACCGGGGAGAATATGAGATCACACCGGAGATGCGGGAGGGCCTTTCCTGCTTTGCCGGCGGATATGCCACAGAGGATGAGACGGCGGGCATGATCCGCAGCATGTATGAGAGGGAGCAGTATATTATGGATCCTCATACCGCAGTGGCGGCCCACGTATATGAGGCGAAAGGAAGAGAGTGCGGAACTGCTGCGGTCATTGCTTCTACGGCCAGTCCGTATAAATTTACCCGGAGCGTGACAGACGCCATAGACAATGAGAAATATGGAAACCTGGGTGATTTTGAGCTGGTAGATGAGCTGAACCGTCTATCCGGCGTCCCGATTCCGGCTGCCATTGAGGAGATCCGTACGGCGCCTGTACTGCATCATACAGTATGCGATAAGAGTGAGATGCAGGCGGCAGTAGAAAAGATTCTGGGGTTATAAGTGATGGAATTCAGACCTTGTATTGATATACATAATGGAAAGGTCAAACAGATCGTCGGCGGTACACTGACGGATGAAAATGATTCGGCCAGGGAAAATTTTGTTTCCGAAATGGGAGCCGGGGACTACGCCCGTTTATACAGGGAAAAGGGGCTCCGGGGCGGTCATGTGATCCTGTTAAACGGAACGGACAGTCCATATTATCAGGCGGATCTTGATCAGGCGGCAGATGCCCTGGATACGTGGCGGGGGGCTCTTCAGATCGGAGGCGGTGTGACAGCAGGGAATGCGGCAGACTTTCTTGAGATGGGTGCCAGCCATGTTATCGTAACCTCTTTTGTTTTTGATAATGGTGAGATCCGGTATGACCGGCTGGAAAAACTGGTTTCAGAGATTGGGAGGAAGCATCTGGTACTGGATCTGAGCTGCCGGAAAAAGGAAGGAAACTATTATGTGGTGACTGACCGCTGGCAGAAGTATACGAAGCAGCCGCTGGATGTATCCCTGATCCATGAACTGGGTTCTTACTGTGATGAATTTCTTGTCCATGCTGTCAATGTGGAGGGAACAGGGACCGGTGTGGATCAGGAGCTTTTGTCAATACTATCCACGGACAGCCTGGTTCCCATAACGTATGCCGGAGGGATCGGCACCATGGAGGATATCCGGACGATCCAGGAGATTGGTTGTGGCAGGGTGAATTTTACGGTGGGAAGTGCGTTGGATCTGTTTGGAGGTATACTAAAATTCGACGAAATAGTTACAAAATTTTAAGAAAGAAAAAATTGGAAACAGACTAAATATAACGAAAAATCGTCTTTTCTTTACAAGAAGGGCGATTTTTTCTTTTCTAAGGGTTGATTTTTTAGAAAAATATGATACAATTATTACATAAATGTTACAAAAAAGATTCAAAAATATTACAACCAATGGAGGAAGTCATGAGTTTCAAAACTTTAGTAGTGCGTATGATAGCGGTTTTTGTTCTGGCGGGGGTAATGCTTATGTCGGGAACAACACTTTCAAAAGCTGCTGAGTGGGATGATGAGTATACAAGCAGGGAAGTAAAGATGATGGCGTCCATTATTTTCTGTGAGGCGGGAAATCAGAGCTACGCCGGCAAGCTGGCTGTGGGGATCGTCATTATGAACCGGAAGAATTCCAGAAAGTTTCCCAATAGTGTGGAAAAGGTTATCCGGCAGAGAGGCCAGTTCACTCCGGTGAGGACAGGAAAGTACAGCAGGGAGCTAAAGAAGTACAGCAAGGGGGCCTATAAAAAGGGAGCGCGCGCGCAGTGTGTCAAAGCGGCGAAGCAGGCGCTGGCGGGAAGGGATACCGTCAGATATAAAGGAAAGAATATCCGTATGAATCAATATCTTTTTTTCAGCCAGCATCTGAGAAATGCAAAGCTGCGGATCGGAGGACATGATTTTAAGATCAATTATTAATAAATTAGTTGAGAATAGCTTTACCGCCCGGAGTGAGGGAAGATTTGTTCTTTCCTGCCGGGCGTTTTATCTGTGTGAATCTGTGTGAAACTGAAGCGCTTCCCTTGTAAAAGAAGGCAGTTTGTAGTATTATAAAAGAATATGGATCCAATGTGAAAGAGGGTCCAAGATAGAATGAGGCAAGGAGGATATAGAGATGTGGGCATATGAAAGTGTATTTTATCAGATTTATCCGCTGGGATTCTGCGGGGCGCCATTTGAAAATGACGGGGAGGAGAACTCCCGGATCCTGAAGGTCATGGACTGGATTCCCCATATTAAGAAGCTGGGGGCGAATGCGGTTTATTTTTCCCCGGTTTTTGAGTCGGATACCCATGGTTATAATACAAGGGATTATAAAAAGATAGACTGCCGGCTGGGAACCAATGAGGATTTTGCCAGGGTGTGTGAGGAGATGCATACAGCTGGGATCCGGGTTGTACTGGACGGAGTATTTAATCATGTGGGAAGGGGCTTCTGGGCTTTTCAGGATGTCCTGCAGAATCGCGAAAATTCCCGTTACAGGGACTGGTTCCATATCGACTTCGGCGGAAATTCCGGTTACAATGACGGCCTGTGGTACGAGGGATGGGAGGGTAATTATGACCTTGTAAAAATAAATCTTCATAACGAGGAGGTTGTTCAGCATATTTTTGATTCTGTGAAATTCTGGGTGGATACCTTTGATATAGACGGGCTGCGTCTCGATGTGGCATACTGCCTGGATCAGGGATTTTTGAAACGCCTGCGCCAGTTCACCAGCTCCCTGAAAGAGGAATTTTATCTGGTGGGGGAGACGCTGCATGGAGATTATAAACAGTGGATGAACGATGAAATGTGCCATTCCGTCACAAACTATGAGTGCTATAAGGGACTTCATTCCAGCTTCAACAGCATGAATATGTTCGAGATCTGCCATTCTCTGGCCAGACAGTTCGGACCGGAGGACTGGACATTGTATAAAGGAAGGCATCTTCTGAGCTTTGTGGACAATCATGATGTCAGCCGTATTGCCAGCATCCTCAGCAATGAAAAGCATCTCCCGCTGATCTATGCCATGTGCTTCGGCATGCCGGGAGTTCCCTGTGTGTACTATGGAAGTGAGTGGGGGGCAAAGGGGGACAAGAGCGAAGGCGACCCGGCGCTGCGGGTCAGCTTTGACCAGCCGGAGTTTGGCAGGCTGGCGGAATGGATCGCCAGGCTGTCTGAGGCAAAGAAAGGAAGCAGAGCCCTGAATTATGGAAGCTTTCGAAATATTGTGCTGACGAATCACCAGTGCATCTTTGAGCGCGCCTGTGAGGAGGAAAGGGTCCTGGTGGCCATCAATGCATCGGATGCGCCCTATACGGCACATTTTGATGCCGGCTGCGGTATGGCAGAAGACCTGATCACGGGAGAAGCCCATGATTTTGGAGGTGGAAGCGAGCTTCCCCCCTATTCGGCAGCATTCTGGAAGATGGAAAGATAAATTTAGAAGAAAGGATGTATGATACTATGAAAACAGGGAAGAAACAGATCAAGGGCGCGGCAGCGCTTGGACTTTCGCTGGCTGTACTGGCGGCTGCGTTCTGCGTAAATACGGTAAAGGCGGAAGAGACTCCGGCAGCTGATGCGGCACAGGGAGCGCAGGATCCACAGACTCCGCAGGAAACACCGGCGCCGGGACCGACTGCGGAAAATGACTATCAGCAGGGCAAAGTGTATAAAATTTCCCCAAAGAGCAAACCGCTGAAGGCATCCAAATTTGCGAAATCTGCTCTGTACAATAAGAAAACCAGGGCATATTTTACGATCCGGTCCTATATGGAGAAGTTCCAGAAGTCAGGAAAGGGAACCTTGATCCTGAAAAAAGGGACCTATACCATAACGAATACGATCCAGGTACCCTCCCATGTCACTATTGTATTTGAGAAGGGTGTTAAGATCGTGAAGGGAACAAAGACCGGTACAAAGAAGATGCCGGCATCCATTACGGTATTTCAGCTGATCCGGCAGTCCAAAAGTAAGAAGAAGGGCGCCTATGGAGGGCATAATGGAGAGAAAAATATTCATTTTGTGGGAAAGGGAAATGTGACCATTGACCTGAAATACATGAAAAATGCCATTGGTATCGTGATGGGGCACAATAAGGACGTCACGGTGGACGGCATAAATTTTCAGAAAATGAATAACGGACATTTTCTTGAGATTGATGCGGCTCAAAATGTAACGATCACCAATTGTTCTTTTAAAAAGGTGAAGAATAAGTCTGATTATGTGAAGGAAGCCATCAACCTGGATACGCCGGATAAGACAACGGAGGGCTTTCACAATGCCTGGTCCAAATATGACAAGACGCCCAATGAGAATGTAACCATTGAGAACTGTCGTTTTTCTGATCTTGGACGTGCCATTGGGACTCACAAATACAGCGCCAGAGGCAATAACCAGATCTATCACAGCAATATTGCCATCCGAGGCAATCAGATCAGCAATATGAGATGGGACTCACCGATCCGTGTTATGAACTGGAAAGATTCTGTTCTGGAAAATAATACGATCAATACCGTAAAGCAGAAGGGAAAGAGCGATACCCGCGGTATTCTGGTGAGCGGCGGGGTGAACGTATCTGTTAAAAACAACAGCATTTCCGGGACAGGACGGCCGATACAGTTTATAGCCTGGAAAAATAAGGGACCGGGATCGAAATATCCTGTCACATACAATTCCCTGACAGAAGAAAATCTGGCGGATCTTGCCACCAATGTGGCAAAGAAAATGTCTTCCGGAGAATATTTTGTGCGGATCAATCCGAAATATAATGTATTCACCGATGCGCAGAAGGTAGATATTAAAAAAGGATAATTATTTCAATACAACATTCAAGACCCTTCAAGACAACTCAATAAAAATTTTACTTTTCTTAAAAGCCTCTTTGTGTTATCATAAAAGAAGATATGCTAAGGAGGCTTTTTTGTATGTCAGAAATCAAGGAAGAGGTTGTGACAAGAAATTTTATTGAGAATGAGATAGACAGGGATCTGGCGCAGGGGGTCTACGATCAGGTAGTGACCAGGTTCCCGCCGGAACCAAACGGGTATCTGCACATCGGACATGCGAAGTCCATTATTTTGAACCAGGGACTGGCAAAGCAGTATAACGGGACGTTTAATCTACGGTTTGACGATACGAATCCTCAGAAGGAGAAGGAAGAATTCGTACAGTCTATTATGGAAGATGTGGAGTGGATCTGCGGCGGCAGGCCGCCGGTATATTTTGCATCGGGCTACTTTGATCAGATGTACGAATGTGCGGTGAAGCTGATTCAGAAGGGGAAAGCATATGTATGCGATCTGTCCCCGGAGGAGATCCGGGAATACAGAGGGACGCTGACTGAACCGGGGAAAGACAGTCCATACCGCAGCCGTACTGTGGAAGAGAATCTGAGATTGTTTGAGGGGATGAAAAACGGGGAGTGTGAGGACGGCTCCCGGGTGCTGAGGGCGAAGATTGATATGGCATCTCCGAATATCAATATGCGGGATCCTATTATTTACCGGGTGGCGCATCTGCATCATCACAATACAGGTGATGAATGGTGCATCTATCCGATGTATGATTTTGCGCATCCTATTGAGGACGCTGTGGAGGGGATCACCCACTCCATCTGCACCTTGGAGTTTGAGGACCACCGGCCATTGTATGACTGGGTTGTGAGGGAATGTGAATTTGAGGTTCCGCCAAGGCAGATTGAATTTGCCAAGATGTACCTGACCAATGTTGTTACAGGGAAGCGATATATTAAGAAGCTGGTGGAGGATGGTATCGTAGACGGCTGGGACGATCCCCGTCTCGTGACTATTACGGCACTGCGCCGCCGCGGTTATACGGCGTCCTCCATCCGTAAATTTATGGAGTTGTGCGGTGTCTCTAAATCAAACAGCTCCGTTGACTATGCCATGTTGGAGTACTGTATCCGTGAGGATCTGAAGATGAGCCAGCCGAGGATGATGGCGGTACTGGACCCGATCCGTCTGGTGATCGATAATTATGATGAGGGTGCCATGGAATATCTGGATGTGCCTAATAATCAGGAAAACCCCGATCTTGGCACAAGGAAGGTTCCCTTTGGCAGGGAACTGTATATCGAGCGGGAAGATTTTATGATCGAACCGCCGAAAAAATATTTCCGTCTGTTCCCGGGAAATGAAGTCCGTCTCATGAGCGCTTATTTTGTTACCTGTACGGGTTATGAGACAGATGAAAATGGAAATGTCACCGTTGTACACTGTACATACGATCCGGAGACGAAAAGCGGCTCTGGATTTACCGGGAGGAAAGTAAAAGGTACGATCCACTGGGTGGCAGCAGATACGGCGGCCAAAGCAGAGGTGCGTCTGTATGAGAATATTGTAGATGAAGAAAAGGGCGTCTACAATGAAGACGGCTCAGTAAATGTGAATCCAAATTCCCTTACGGTCTGTGAGGAATGCTATATGGAACCGGCGCTTGCAGAGGCGGCACCGGGAGATAAATTTCAGTTTATGCGGACGGGATTCTTCTGTGTGGATACGAAAGATACCACGGAGGAGCATCAGGTTTTCAATCGTATCGTATCATTGAAAAGTTCTTACCGTCCAGGTAAGTAAAATATAAAGAAGGGAAAATCAATATGAAAAATATTTTTGCTGGATTAGAGAGCCTTGGTCTGAAGGGAACAGATAAGGTTGATGTATTTGAAGAAAAAACAGAAGAAAAAGCACATGAACAGGCAGAGCATCAGGAGAAGAAAAAAGAGGTGACAGAAGAGGATCTTTTGTTTGAGAAAAGCTATACCTGCCCGGTTTGTGACAATGAGTTTAAGAGCAAAATGGTACGCACGGGTAAGGTTCGTCTTGCAGGAGCGGATTCCGATCTGAGACCGAAGTATATGGGAGTGGATGCGCTGAAATACGATGCGGTACTCTGCCCAAAATGCGGATATGCGGCGCTGAACCGTTATTTTAACTTTATTATGGCGCGGCAGGCGGCCAATATTAAAGAACAGATTTCAAAAACCTTTACCTATGAAGACAAGGAGGATAAGGTTTACGACTATGACGATGCCATTATGAGACATAAACTGGCATTGCTGAACACGGTGGTAAAGAATGGCAAGAACAGCGAACGCGCATACACCTGTCTGAAGCTGGCGTGGCTGTATCGCGGTAAGAGAGAAATGCTCCTGCAGCAGGAAGAACACGATAAGGATGAGGTGATTCAGCTTGCGACAGAGGAAAAGGAATTGCTGACCAATGCCTACGAGGGCTTTGAGTCCGCTTTCAGCCGGGAGGATTTCCCGATGTGCGGTATGGATCAGTATACCCTTCTTTATCTGCTGGCGGAGCTGGCGAGACGGATCGGGGACAATGAGGCTGCGGCACGACATGTCTCCAAAGTATTGGTAGGGAAAAATGTGCAGAAACGTATTAAGGATAAGGCAGTCGATCTGAAAGAGAAGCTTCATACACATGAGTAAGTGAGGCAGTGCCGGATGGAGGAAGGAGAGAGTCCTATGAAAAATAACTGGCGGAAAAAGCTTCTGTCTGTTGTGCTTGTCCTGTTACTGGCCACCGGAAGTGTGGCTGCATTGCCTTCCGCTCTTGTGGTGAAGGCAAAAGGACAGCATGGAACTGCAGCGGAACCGGTTACAAAGAAAGAACTGAAGGATACCCCCCCTTCCCCGGAAGAATATGACGTAAATATGGGTATGCAGAGGGAGGCTAAGGATGGCGCATACAATGCCTATTTCCTCAAGGATAATATCCAGACGGTAAGGATCAGCCTGGATGAGAAAAATCTTAATTATCTTCTACAGAATGCAGGAGATAAGCCTACGGTCATGACAGACCAGGTTGCCATCGGTCATGAGACCATCCATTATACTGGGCTGAAAACAAAGGGGAATTATACCCTTGCTGAGACAAACCAGTCCGACAGCGACCGATTTTCCTTTACGGTGAATTTTGGCAAATATATTAAGAAGAAAAAAGGATATGCTGCCACCCAGAATTTTTATGGCTGTAATAAGATCAGTTTTAACAACTTCTTTTTTGATAAAACGATGATGAAGGAATACCTGGCACTGAAACCGCGATTATATACCTGTTTCCCTGAGGCTTCAGTCTGACGGCGGGAGGGAGACGCATCTGTACTCATATTCGGATGTGCAGGATGTCCTGACTCCGCTCTCAGCAGAGAAGATCATGGGCAGCCTATATTCCGCCGAGACATCTTCGATTCGGTATATTGCTGTTGTAAAGAAAAGCAGCACGAAGGGAATAACGGGAACAGATCTGCCGAAGGATGATACGAAAAAGGCAGAAAAAGTTACGAGGCCGTCTCAGGTAAAGTCCCTAAAGGTGAAGAACAAGAGGAAGACAAAAGCAAATCTTACATGGAAAAAGGTAACCGGGGCAAAGGGGTATCAGGTACAGTATTCCATGAAGAAGAAGTTCCCTGCCAGAAAGACAAAGAAGAAAAATGCAGCAAAGAGGACGGTGACCATCAGCAGACTGAAAAAGAAGAAAACCTATTATTTCAGAGTGAGGGCGTATAAAAAGAAAGCCAACGGGAGCAAGGTATATGGGAAATGGAGTAAAGTAAAAAAAGTGAAGATTCGCAAGTAACCTGACATCATGATTTACAAATTTATAACCGGGGGATCGCCATGAAAAAAGAAAAAAAAGAAAAGCTGGATAAGCGGGCGAAGGCTTTAAAGAAACAGGCAAAACAGGACGCCAGAGCGGCCAGAAAACAGGCAAAGAGTCCGAAAGTTAAGAAAGAGAAGAAGAGTAAGAGAGCAGAAAATCCGAAAAAGGCCAATCCAAAGCCAAAGAAAGAGAAGCTGCCGAAGCAGAAAAAGGCAGGAAAGAAGTTTCCATGGAAGAGGAGAGAAAAGGCGTCGGGGAAAAAGGCAAAGCTGCCTATTAAATTCGAGATTTTCGCTGTTACCCTTGTGCCTCTTGTATTACTTGCAGCCATAATTACTGTATATACCGTGCATTCCATGAGAAGCAGCCTGGCGGAGCAGACCATTTCAGGACTGAGGGATCTCAGTACCAGTGTGATCGGGGCTTATAATACACTGGACCGGGGAGCCTACGAGATGAATGATAAATATCTCCGGAAGGGAGAGTACGAGATCACAAAGAATGAGTCTATGCTGGACAGCTTTGTGAAAAATTCGGAAGTTGAAGTTGCGCTGTATTATGGCGACACGGTAGCTGCCACATCCATGACCAGCCACAAGACTGGAAAGAAGATCAATGGAGAAAAGGCACCAGCTGATATTGTGGAAGCTGTCATCAATAACAAGGAAGAGCATACGGATAATAATGCTTTTATCAACGACCGTTACTATTACGCCTACTATGCCCCTCTGAAGAATCCGGGAGGGAAGGTTGTGGGGATGATACTCACGGTGAAGCCGGTGAAAGAGACAGACGAGATGATTCGTGAGAATACCATTGGCATCCTTATTGTAGCTGCCATTCTGTTTGTATTGGCTGCCATTGTAGTTCTGCTGATTGCCAGCCGTATCGGAAGAGCTGTCAGAAGGGCGGGCAGGCTGCTGCATGATATTTCCCAGGGCGATCTGACCGTCTCCATTGACAACCGGATGATGAAACGGAAGGATGAACTGGGCCTGATGGCGCAGGCACTGAAAGGACTTATGCATGAGCTGCATGGCGTCCTTGCCGATATCAAAAATTCCTCTGTCGTATTGTCGGAGGCAGGACAGGAGCTAAATCATTTTGCTGGTGATACGAAGATTACCGTCAATGAAGTGACGATGGCGGTTGAAGATATTTCCCGGGGGGCGCTGACTCAGGTGGAGGATTTTGAAAAGGCTACCGATCATGTGTCTAATATGGGACTGACTATCGATCAGATCGTAAACGAAGTGGGAAATCTGTATCAGACGTCAGAATCCATGGAACAGTCCAAGACGGATGCAGAAAATATTATCGCAGAACTTTCAGCTTCCAGTGAAAAGACTTTCGAAGCCATAAGAATGATAGAGAATCAGGTAAATCTGACAGACGAGTCTGTCAGCAAGATCCAGGAGTCTGTGAAACTCATTTCTTCCATTGCGGAGGAGACGAATATGCTCTCTCTGAATGCCAGCATTGAGGCCGCGCGTGCCGGTGATGCCGGCAAGGGCTTTGGCGTTGTGGCGACAGAGATTCAGAAGCTGGCAGAGGAGTCCAATCATTCGGCATCGACGATTGATAAGGTAATCCGCAATCTGGCATCGGAATCCCGCAACACAGTGGAGGCCATGGAGCATATGAATGGCATTATGCAGGAACAGCAGCAGAAACTGAGACAGACAAAAATGAAGTTTCAGGATGTCAGCTATGGAATCCAGTCCTCTATGTCTAAGATTCGGGATATCCGGACGGAATCGGCAGCATGTGACGATGCCAGGGAAAATGTGACAGAGGTGATCCGGAATCTTTCATCTGTTACGGAGCAGAACGCTTCCGCCACGGAACAGACAACGGCATCCATGGACAACCTGAATACTACCATTGGAGTTCTTGCCGAGAAGGCGGATCAGCTGGAGACAATGGCGGAAAAGATGCAGGAAAATCTTGAATTCTTTAAGTTATAATAAATTTTCTTTGAGAAGTTATAAAAATTCTGTGTCCCCACAGCTGTGCTGCGGGGACATCAGTACAATTTAGGAGGCAATAGCAATGAAACCCTATGGATTAAACGAATTGAGAAAAATGTATCTGGAATTTTTTGAGGGAAAGGAACATCTCGTAATGCCGAGCTTTTCCCTGGTTCCACAGAATGATAAGAGTCTTCTCCTGATCAATGCGGGGATGGCGCCGCTGAAGCCATACTTCACTGGACAGGAGATTCCCCCCAGACGCCGCGTCGCCACCTGTCAGAAGTGTATCCGTACAGGCGATATTGAGAATGTGGGGAAGACGGCGAGACATGGTACATTTTTTGAAATGCTTGGCAATTTTTCCTTTGGGGACTATTTTAAGCGTGAAGCCATTGCCTGGTCCTGGGAATTTCTCACAAAGGTTCTTGAGATTCCAGAAGAACGGCTGTATCCGTCTGTTTACAAAGAAGATGACGAGGCTTTTGACATATGGAATAAGGAGATAGGGATTGCCCCGGAAAGGATTTTCCGTTTTGGAAAGGAAGACAACTTCTGGGAGCACGGCGCCGGACCCTGCGGACCCTGTTCAGAGATTTATTTTGACCGGGGAGAGAAATACGGCTGTGGCGGGCCGGAATGTACGGTGGGCTGTGAATGTGACAGGTATGTTGAGATCTGGAACAATGTATTTACCCAGTTTGAGAATGACGGAAATGGCAATTATACGGAACTGGAAAATAAAAATATTGATACGGGAATGGGCTTAGAGCGTCTTGCCGTGGTAATGCAGGATGTGGAATCCATTTTTGATGTGGATACCATTCGTGCAATCCGTGAGAAGGTATGTGAGTTTGCCGGGGCGGAATATGGCAGCAATGAAAGGAACGATGTGTCTATCCGTGTGATTACGGATCATATCCGTTCTGTCACCTTTATGGTATCTGACGGCATCACGCCATCTAACGAGGGAAGGGGTTATGTACTCCGGAGACTTTTACGCCGTGCGGCGCGCCATGGCAGATTGTTGGGGATCCAGGGAGAATTTCTGGCTGCCCTCAGCAGGAAGGTGATCGAGGAATCTCACAGCGGATATCCCGAGCTGGCAGACAGGGAGAGTTATATACTGAAGCTTATTACAGTAGAAGAGCAGAATTTCAATAAAACCATCGATCAGGGATTGTCCATTCTCAATGATATGATGGCAGAACTAGAGAAGAGCGGTAAGAAGGTACTCTCGGGAGAGGATACTTTCCGGCTATATGATACTTACGGCTTTCCTATGGATCTGACCATCGAGATTCTGGAGGAAAAGGGTTTTTCTGTGGATGAGGATGGTTTCCATAAGGCTATGGAGAATCAAAGAAAGACGGCCCGTGAAGCCAGGGAAACAACGAACTATATGGGAGCGGATGTCACCATTTACCAGTCTATTGATGCCTCTGTCGAAAGTAAATTTGTGGGCTATGACAGATTATCCCATGAATCCAGTATCACCGTGCTGACTACCAGCGATGCCATTGTAGAAGAACTGGTGGCAGGACAGGAGGGTACGATTCTTGTAGAGGAGACTCCGATGTACGCCACCATGGGCGGACAGGAGGCGGATACAGGTGTGATCACTACTGCCGGGGGACGTTTTGTCGTTGAGGATGTAATAAAGCTCCAGGGCACGAAGATTGGCCATGTGGGCAGAATGGAAGAGGGAATCATTAGGACTGGTGAGAGGGCAAATCTCACGGTAGATGAGAGACGGCGGAATCTCACTGCCAGCAACCACAGTGCCACCCATCTGATGCAGAAGGCGCTGCGTCTGGTGCTGGGTGACCATGTGGAGCAGAAGGGCTCTCTGGTAGATCCAGACAAGCTTCGTTTTGACTTCACACATTTCTCTCCTATGACACCGGAGGAGATCAAGAAGGTAGAGGAGATTGTCAACCAGGAGATACAGGCAGGTCTCTCTGTGGTGACAAAGGAGATGTCCATCGAAGAGGCGAAGAAGACTGGTGCCATGGCTCTCTTTGGGGAGAAATACGGGGAGGTAGTCCGCGTGGTACAGATGGGAGAATTTAGTTCCGAGTTGTGCGGCGGTACACATGTCCCCAATACACAGAATATTTCTGCTTTCCGCATTGTATCGGAGGGCGGAGTGGCTGCCGGCGTAAGAAGAATTGAAGCACTTACCGGGGCCGGTCTTATGGCATATTACAATGAGATGGAAGAAAGTCTCCAGAAGACCTCCCGTATACTGAAAGCTGTTCCCGACGAAGTTCCTGCTAAGGTGTTGTCCCTGCAGGAGGAGATAAAGGCGCTGCAGAAGGAAAACGACAGGCTGAAGGCAAAGATTGCTAAGGATGCGGCGGGTGATGTGACGAATGAGGCGGAAGAGATCAACGGAATCCGTATTCTGGCAAAGCAGCTGACGGATATTGATATGAATGGTATGAGGGATCTGGGGGATGAGACGAAAAATAAGCTGGGAGAGGCATTTATCGTATTTGCCTGTGAGAATGGCGGCAAGGTAAATCTTATAGCCATGGCGACACAGGGAGCGATGGATAGGGGAGCCCATGCCGGCAATCTCATCAAAGAGATAGCGGTTGTTGTAGGAGGAGGGGGCGGTGGAAGACCGAATATGGCTCAGGCCGGCGGTAAGAATCCGGCAGCCATCCCGGATGCGCTGGAAAAGGCAGTTCAGGTGATGAAAAGCCAGCTGGCGTAGATGCCTTTGACAGCTGAATATCAACTGAATAGATGTGATAGGAACCCGCACAGGAAATCTCTGGACAGTGCGGGTTCCTTTTCTGGATCCAGCCAGCAGAAGGAAGTGCCGCCCCGTCGTTCTTTTCTGAAAAGAGGGGTCTGTTCTGGCAGAAATTTTTGCGGCAGGGGAAGAAAAAGTCCGTTTTTTTTTGTATAACAGTTGGCGGCGGAGGCTTTCCTGCGGTGAGCCGGGTCCACATAGACTCCGACGCTTTTGTGGACGGCAGTGTCCTCCTCCGGCAGGTAATAATAGTTTTTATAATCAGTGTAGAAATGGTATAATGTCCCCTGATACAGGGGAATGGAAAGCGACAGCCGGCGGGAGCGGAAAGAGTAATGGATGCGATCCTGTTCCACTTCGAGGGAGACCGGAAATTTCCCTTCCAGCGTATCAGACATGATCAGGCTCTGATCTGAGAGAGAGCACAAGGGCTGCGGCGACGGCCGATAAGAGGTATAATAGAGAAGCTGGCAGCACAGCACGGTACCCAGGAGATCATCATGATTATGCAGCATAAGCTGGGTTCTGCGTTCTTCCATCAGGCTGTCCCGGAAATATTTCTTCTGCATGAATTCGGTGTAGAGCTGGATACAATCTTTTCCGGTAAAGCTGTCATTCCGCTGAAAGCGGAGAAAACGTTCCATGGTAGTCAATTTCATGTTGGCGGTGCCAAACCATTTCTTTTTCTTTCCCGCCAGACGGTACAGATCCAGACTTTCTTTTCCACAGAATGGAGACGGCAGGCCGTGGGCCAGGTATTTTTTCTCAAGGTAAGGGATATCGAAGGTGCTGCCGTTGTAATGAATAAAGGTGGAAAAGGGGCCGGCAAAGGCGGCAAAGGAGGATAGGATCTCTTTCTCACTGATGTAGTCGTCAGCAAACCATTGTCTCAGCATAAGAACTCCCTCTGCATACCAGGCGGCACCAATCAGGTAGAGGGAGGAGACATGGGGGGAGAGTCCTGTCGTCTCAATATCAAAAAAGCATATGTCCCCAGGCGGGCAGGGCAGAGCCTGCAGGCAGTTTTTCAGTAAGGATGATTCGATATCTATTTTTTGTTCTGTAATTTGCATCTGTTTCGCCTCCGCCGTTCGCTATATAAAACATTTTAATATAAATCAGTGCCGACGGCAATCCTATTTTATATCTGTTTTGCCGCGGAGAAAAGGAATTTGAAAATCCGGGGGCATTATGGTATGATTAGGTAAAACGGTAATCGGAAATAGTGACCAGCGAGGTGAGGCCGGGATGAGGATCGACATTCAGGAAAAATTAAGAGAATTAAAGCATTTACAGGGACTGAAGGGCCGGGTGCAGAACAGCCTGAGCGGTTTTCTGCGGGCCTGTGTAGTGGCTCTGCTGGTAGCATTTCAGTTTGCGGTCATACTGATCCTGCCTTTTTTTCTGCGTCAGTTTTCTTCTACCTTTTATGTTCTTCTGGAGATTGCAGGGGTTCTTGCCATCGTGACTTTGACCAATAATAACCGCAGTATGACGTACAAATTTGCCTGGCTCTGTATCATTGTAGTACTTCCGATATCCGGGTATATTATGTTTGCCCTCTGGGGGAAGGTGGGCAAAAAAAATAAGCTGAATCAATTGATCAGTCATCAGGTTCGGGAGGTCGATACGCATCTGAGGGAAGATAAGGAGGTATCCCGTGAGTTTGTGGCGAGACATCCGGTGAGCTCCCGCATGTCACGCTATATGCAGGCGGAGGGATCCCCCATCTATAAAAATAACCAGGCGGAATACTATTCCTTTGGCGAAGATGCCTTTGAGGACCTTTTCGCAGACCTGGAGCAGGCACAGCGGTTTATCTTTATTGAATTCTTTATTGTGGCAGAGGGCGCTCTGTGGGATAAGATACATCCGATACTGAAACGCAAGGTGGCGGAGGGCATCGAAGTGAAATTCCTCTATGACGACTTTGGAGCGCTGCTTCGGACAGGCAGGGATTTTGCTGCAGAACTGCGGAAAGAAGGGATCCAGGTGGAGATCTTCAATCCCATCCACAAATATGTGAGCAAGCTCTTTATGAATTTCCGGGATCATCAGAAGATTGTCGTAATTGACGGAAAGGTTGCCTATACGGGAGGATTCAATCTGGCGGATGAATATGCCAATCTGGTGGAGCGTTTTGGCGTCTGGAAGGATTCGGGACTCCGGCTGACGGGGGATGCGGTATGGGGCATGACCATTACGTTTCTGGAACTCTGGACGGTGTGTGCCTGGGATGACGTGATACATTATGACAAATACCGGCCCCAGGAGCAGTTTCCTCAAACGGATATGTACTGTCATGTCCTCCGGGATGGGCCGGCGCTGGATACCCGTTCCCTTGTGGGGAGTATTTATAAACAGATGATACAGTATTCCGGTGTAAAGTTATACGTGATGACACCGTATCTGATTCTGGAAGAGTTTATGGTTGACACGTTTTTGGAGGCAGTGCGCCGGGGGGTAGATGTTCGTATTATAACTCCCTATATACCTGATAAAAAGTATATTAAGTGGATGACGGAATATCATTATGGCATACTTCTAAAAAATGGCATCCGGATCTATGAGTACCTGCCGGGATTTATCCATTCCAAGGTGGTTATGAATGAACATTGTGCGGTGGTGGGGACGATCAATATGGATTACCGCAGCTTCTATCTCCATTATGAGAATGGTGTATGGGTATATGACAGTGAATTTTTGCAGAAGGTGGAGAAGGATTTTATCCAGACCTTCGCAGAGAGTAAGGAGATTACCTATCAGGAGTGGAAGAACCGTCCGGCAAAGCGTAAAATGATACAGCAGATTCTACATGTATTTGATACACTGGTATAGGAGGATGAAATGATAGCATTTGTGAAAGGCATACTGGATATCGTGGAAGAGGACCGTATTATTATTGATCATCAGGGAATGGGTCTTGAACTGCTTGTGCCCGGCTCTATTCTGCCGGCTCTTCCCCAGGTGGGAAATGAGGTTAAGATTTACACCTATATGCATGTCCGGGAGGATGCCATACAGCTTTTTGGATTCAGGACCCGGGATGAGAAGGATATGTTTCGGCTTCTGATCACGGTAAATGGCGTCGGTCCCAAAGGGGCGCTTGGCATCCTGTCAGTGATGGATGTGGATTCTCTCCGTTTTGCTATTCTATCGGATGATGCGAAAAGCATTTCCCGGGCGCCGGGGATCGGCAGCAAGACGGCAGGTAAGGTGATCCTTGAACTGAAAGATAAATGTCATCTGGAGGATATGCTGGGAAATCTGGCGGATACGGGAGAGGAGCAGCCAGCGGGGGCTGTGTCGGGAGAAGAGGAGAGAGAGGCCCGCAATGATGCGGTACAGGCGCTGGTGGCGCTGGGGTATACTGCCGCAGAAGCGGCCCAGGCAGTGAGAGCGGTTAAGACAACGGCAGATATGACGGTGGAGGAGATTCTTAAACAGAGCCTGAAAACGATGGGGTGACAACACCGTTGAGCTGGGAAATGAGCAGAGCCTGTTAATGAGATAAAAAGCTTTTGGCAGTAAGGTTATGAATTGTCAAGGCGAAGCGAAAGGAATGGCTATAAAAATGGAAAAACGGGTGATCTCCACAGATATAATGGAGGAGGATTATAAGATTGAAAATAGCCTGCGTCCCAGGCTTCTAGTAGATTATATCGGACAGGGTAAGGCGAAGGCAAATCTAAAGGTATATATTGAGGCGGCGAAGGCGAGGGGGGAGGCACTGGATCATGTGTTGCTTTATGGACCGCCGGGACTGGGAAAGACGACATTGGCGGGAATTATTGCCAACGAGATGGATGTGAATCTTAAGATCACTTCCGGACCGGCTATTGAGAAACCCGGGGAGATGGCCTCCATTCTAAATAATCTGCAGGATGGGGATCTTCTTTTTGTAGACGAGATCCACCGGCTCAACCGGCAGGTGGAGGAGGTGCTGTATCCAGCGATGGAGGATTATGTCATCGATATTGTTATTGGGAAGGGGGCGGCGGCCCGGAGTATCCGGCTGGATCTGCCAAGGTTTACCCTGGTGGGTGCCACTACCCGGGCGGGAATGCTGACAGCTCCTCTGCGGGATCGTTTCGGGGTAGTGCATCGTCTGGAATTCTATACCCTGGAGGAGTTGACGGAAATCGTCATTCGTTCCGCCCGGGTCTTTCAGGTTGAGATTGAGGACAAAGGTGCGGTGGAGATTGCAAGACGTTCCCGGGGAACTCCCAGACTGGCAAACAGGCTGCTCAAACGCGTCCGGGATTTTGCACAGGTAAAATACGATGGAGTCATAACTGGAAAAGTGGCAAATTTCGCCCTGGATCTTCTGGAGGTGGACAAGCTGGGACTGGATAATACGGACCGGGCTCTTCTTATGTCCATGATCAATAAATTCGGCGGAGGACCTGTAGGTCTGGATACACTGGCTGTCAGTATCGGCGAGGACAGCGGCACCATAGAGGAGGTGTATGAACCATATCTGATACAGAATGGCTTGATCGACAGGACGCCGAGAGGAAGGGTTGCTACCGAGAAAGCGTACCTCCATTTTGGAATTTCCTGACCCCGCTGAGCTAGTTCTTTTCATTCTGTTGAAAATATGATAGAATGGATGTACTAAATACGAGGAGGTATGTTCAGATGAAGTATTCAATTGAAGGAGCACCGCTGCCCGTAGTGATCTGCGATCTTGATGCGGGGGAGACAATGATTACGGAGAAGGGGGCTATGTCATGGATGACCCCGAATATGAAGATGGAGACGGTGGGTGGCGGAGCCGGCAAGATGATTGGGCGTATGTTCAGCGGAGAGGCTATGTTCCAGAACCGTTATACGGCAGAGGGCGGTCCGGGACAGATTGCCTATGCATCCAGCTTTCCGGGATCCATCCTGGCCTTTGAGGTCGGCACGGGGAAAGAGATCATTGCACAGAAGAGCGCTTTTCTGGCTTCGACAGCCGGTGTAACACTTTCCGTGGCATTCCAGAAAAAGCTGGGAAGCGGCTTGTTCGGCGGAGAAGGATTTATTATGCAGAAGCTGTCAGGAAATGGGATGGCTTTTGTTGAGATTGATGGTCATGTTAAGGAATATGAGCTTGCTGCCGGCCAGTCCATGGTGATCGATACCGGGTACCTGGCTGCTATGGAGGGGACATGCAGGATAGAGATCACATCGGTAAAGGGCTTGAAGAACAAACTGCTGGGCGGTGAGGGATTCTTTAACACCGTTGTTACCGGACCGGGTAAGATTTATCTGCAGTCTATGCCGATCAACCAGATGGCAGACGTACTCCGGCCATTTTTCCCATCCGGGAGCTGATAGACGGAAATCACTGTTTGACGAACCGTGACATTTCATGTATACTAATGTCATAAAGAGCGGCGAGGTGAACCGATGAAAAGCAGGAATGATATTGAGGTTTTGATAGAGGGAAGAAGATATACGATATGTGGATTTGAGAGTGAGGAGTATATCCAGCAGATTGCCTCCTATATCAACCGAAAATTTGCCGAGTTTAAGAAAAAAGAGTATTATCACAGACTGGATCTTGATCTTCGCAATGTCCTTCTTGCGATCAATATCGCAGATGATTATTTTAAGACAAAAAAGAAGGCCAGGGATTACCGGACAGAGAGTCAGGGGAAGGATAAAACGGTTCTGGATATGAAGCATAAGATCATTGATCTTCAGGAGAAGGAAAAGAAGGATGAGAAGAAGATTGATGAACTGGAAAAGGAACTGGAGGATGCAGAGAAGAAGATAATAGAACTGGAGACACGGTTAAAACA
The DNA here is from genome assembly GCA_910574015.1 of Eubacteriaceae bacterium. Lineage (GTDB taxonomy): Bacteria > Bacillota > Clostridia > Lachnospirales > Lachnospiraceae > Eubacterium_F. Next base: position 66,368 of record CAJSYQ010000003.1, read on the forward strand.
GAGAAAATAAGGACATATGTCGGGGGATTGCCAGACGGTCAAAGGATTGTCTGATGATTCCCCTTTTTGAGTTCCCAGCGGACGACGATAGGAGTGTATAATGAGAGAGATTGAGATTCTGGCGCCGGCCGGATCCATAGAGGGCCTGTATGGGGCGCTTAGGATGGGGGCGGACGCGGTTTATGTAGGAACGAAACAATTTGGGGCGAGGGCTTTTGCGGATAACCCATCGGTAGAAGAATTGACAGAGGCGCTGCTCTACGCTCATCTGAGAAAAAAGAAAATATATCTGACGGTAAATACCCTGCTTACCGACAGGGAGCTGGAGGAGGAACTTTACCCTATGCTGCTGCCGCTGTACGAGGCGGGACTGGATGCCTGCATTGTGCAGGATATGGGCGTATTGAAATTCCTGCATCAGTACTTCCCAGATATGGATCTGCATGCCAGTACACAGATGACACTGTTTTCTGGGGAAGAGGCGGAGCTTCTGAGGCCATACGGAGTGACCCGGTATGTGCCGGCCAGGGAGCTCACCATAGAAGAAATACGGGAGGCGCGCCGGCAGACAGATCTTGAGATCGAAGTGTTTGTCCACGGGGCTCTTTGTTACTGTTATTCCGGCCAATGCCTGATGAGTCAGGTGATCGGAGGACGAAGTGGAAACCGGGGGATGTGTGCCCAGCCCTGCCGTCTGAAGCTTCGGACTCCCTACGGTGAGGGATATTTTCTCAGTACAAAGGATACCTGTACCCTGATGCACATACCGGAGCTGGCAGATGCCGGTATTGATTCTTTTAAGATTGAGGGAAGGATGAAGAGGAAGGAATACGGTATGTTTCTTGCACATCTTTATCGCAAATACACGGATACCTATCTGCGAAGGGGACGGGAATATTTTACAGAGCTGCGGGAGGATAAGGAGAGTGAGCTGTGGAGGGATTACCGGCGGAGCATGGATCTTTACAACCGGGGTGGTTTTTCTGACAGCTATCTCTTTGAAAGGCATAAGGACGTCATGATCTATCCAGAGAAAAACGGTCATTTCGGTGTGAAGGCAGGCGAGGTGTTAAGAGCCGGCAGGGGGAAGGCAGAGTTCACTGCTATAGAACAGCTGCATTATCAGGATATACTGGAATTCCGTGAGGAAGACGGGACGCAGGCATACGAATATACTTTAGGGGACGATGCGGCGGCGGGCACTTCTGTTTCGGCAAATGTCATGAAGGGAAGCCATATCTATCCGGGACAGGCTGTGTACCGGACACGAAATCAGGCACTGCTGGATAAGATCCAGGGGGAGCATGACAAAATAGATGATTCCTTTGGTCTCAGGGGCCGGTTTCTTGCCAGAAAGGGGGAACCGGCAGAGCTTACGGTATCTGGAAACGGTGTGGAGGTGACGGTGCGCGGGGATGTGGTTCAGGAGGCGGCCAGAAGACCGGTTTCAAGCGGCGAGGCAGTGGACCGGCTGGACACACTTGGCGGCACATCCTATCGTTGGGAGGAGCTGGAGGCTGAGGTGGAGTCAGGATGCTTTCTGCCCATGGGCGGTTTGAAAGAACTCCGGCGCAGGGGGGTGGCTGAGTGGGAAAAGAGAGCGGTTCCCCGGAGAAAGGCGGTGGATGTTCCGGCTGCCCGGAAAAAGAGTGCTCTGCCGGTCCGGGATCCGGTGGATATGATCAGTGTGGCAGAGCTATCCCAGCTCCGGACGGCACTTAAATATGCCGGACGGGACACGATTTTTCACCTAAAGCTGGAGGACATTCCCTCCGGGGACTGGGAAGAAGCCGCCGGGCTTCTGGCCGGCCGCCGGATGGCGCTGTCCTTTCCCAGGATTTTGCGGGGTAAGGGCAAACGGGTGTTTGAGCAGGAATGGGAGCAATACGGTGGTGCATTTATGGGGGGACAGACGGAGATGATCGTAGTAAACAGCTATGCCATGGTTCTCTATGCCGGAAGCTTCTTCCCGGATGCCAAGCTGACAGCAGATACAAATCTATATCAGGAGAATCGGTGGGCGGCAGAGGCTTATGCCGGGTGGGGCATACAACCTCCGTTTGTGACAGTATATGGCCGGGTTCCAGTGATGGTTACAGAAGGCTGTCTTGCCAAGACGCTCTCATTGTGCGGGAGGGGAGAGAACCAGATTCCTTTTACGACCCCCAAGGGGGACAAATTTGTTGTGGTAAATCATTGCAAATACTGTTACAATACTATATATACAGAACAACCTGCTGTCTGTGTGGCAGATGTGCCGTGTCGGCGAATGAATCTCACATGGGAGCGGGAAGATGAGGTGAGAAAGGGTATCGGCCAATGGAACTTTTGATAGCAGAAGTCTCACGCTATGTCATCATTATACTGTTTGCGGTGTATACATTCTACTGTTTCCGTGCTTTCGCCAGAAAGACCCAGGAGGGGAAGGACAGGGTATTTCGTATACAGCGGACACTGAATTTATTGATACTGATGCTGTGCGGCGGGGTTCTGATCATAGAGACGAAAGAACTCAGATATGTTGTTTTATTACTGCTGGAGCTGGCGTTTTGCATTGGCTTTGCCGTTGTTTACCGCATTTTTTACAAAGGGCTTTCGAAGCTGGTATTAAATAACATGATGATGTGCATGAGCATTGGATTTATCATGCTTGGGCGTCTGCAGTATGAATATGCCATCAGACAGCTTATCATGGCAACGGCAGCTATGGGAATCTGTCTTTTTGTCCCGCTCTTTATCGAGCGGTTTACCATATGGGAGAAACTGGGCTGGCAGTATGCCCTGGCGGGTATCCTGCTGCTCCTTCTTGTATTTGTGATAGGTGTGGAGCACAAGGGGGCCACAAACTGGATCTCGCTTGGGGGGATCGAGCTCCAGCCATCGGAATTTGTCAAGATCATCTATGTATTTTTTATGGCGGCGATGCTGTCGAAAACCACAAGGACGGCAGTAGTGGAACGAAAAGAAAAGTTTAAAAATATAGTGATCATTACGGCATTTGCCGCTGTCCATGTGGTCATTCTCGTTGTGGAGAAGGATCTGGGAGCCGCTCTGATTTATTTTATCACATACCTTGTAGTGCTTTATGTGGCGACCATGCAGCCCCTGTATCTGGCGGCGGGTCTCGGCGCCGGCGTCGGCGCATCCCTGATCGCCTACCGTCTGTTCAGTCATGTCCGCACCAGGGTGGTGGCATGGCAGGATCCCTGGGGACATATTAACAGGGAGGGGTACCAGGTGTGCCAGAGCCTTTTTGCCATCGGTACCGGCGGTCTTTTTGGCATGGGGCTGGGGCAGGGACTGCCTTCTACCATTCCCGTGGCGGAGAGCGACTTTATCTTTGCCGCCATATCCGAGGAACTGGGAGTTATTTTCTCTGTGTGTCTGCTTCTCGTCTATATCAGCAGTTATATCATGTTTGTAAATATTGCCATGAAAATGAAGAAGCGGTTCTATAAGCTGACGGCCTTTGGCCTGAGTGTAGTTTTTATCTTTCAGGTATTTCTCTGTATCGGAGGAGTGACAAAATTTATTCCCTCCACTGGGGTGACACTGCCTCTTGTGAGCTATGGGGGAAGTTCTATTATAACGACTATCGTGATCTTCAGCATTATACAGGGCATGTATGTGATGAATGGCAGGGAGGAGGTGACCCGGAGTGAACAGGAAGAAAAGAAATCCGGACGGAGTACCGGAAGAAAAGAAGAAAAAAAGCGCGTCAGCCGGAGGTAAGCATCTCAATCGTGAGATGGCGCTGGTCACGTATCTGTTTATGGCACTCTTTCTTGTTATGGCGGGATATATGATCTGGTTCGTCATGCACGATACGGACCAGATCCTGAATAATCCTGGCAATAAACGTCAGGAACTGCTGGCAAAGCGTGTGACGAGAGGAAGCATTCTCTCATCAGACGGGAAGGTTCTGGCACATACAAAGACGGATAAGAAGGGGAATGAGACGAGAGTGTATCCTTATAGCAGTCTTTTCGCCCATGTGGTGGGAAGATTGTCCCACGGAAAAACGGGGCTCGAATCGACAGAAAGCTATACCATGCTGACCTCCGGCGTCAATCCGCTGATCAGTGTATACAATGAATTCCGGGGAAAGAAGAATCCGGGTAATAATGTAGTGACGACGTTGAATCTGAAACTGTCCCAGGCAGCGGGTAATGCTCTCGGTTCCAGAAAGGGCGCCGTGGTAGCCATGGATCCTGAGACAGGGAAGATTCTTGCCATGGTCAGTAAGCCGGCCTATGATCCAAATGATCTGGATGACCACCGGTGGAACCAACTGACGGCTGACGAAGGAGAGGATTCCGCCCTTTACAACCGTGCCACCCAGGGGCTGTATCCGCCAGGCTCCACCTTTAAATTGTATACTGCCCTGGAGTATATGAGGGAACAGGAAAAATATAATAGATTCCGTTACACATGTACCGGCAGCATTGGAACGGGACAGGACAGGATCCGTTGTTACGGCGGTGAAGTACATGGGGGTGTCGACCTCACAGAGGCGTTTGCCGAATCCTGTAACGCCGCTTTCTGTCAGATTGGCTCTGGTCTGGATCCGGCGGGATGGAGAAAACTCTGTGAATCCCTGTATTACAATAAAAAGACACCGCTGCAGAAGCTGGAACAGAATTCTTCCCGGTTTGCCATTACGGACAGTACGGCGGCGGGAGATATCATGCAGGTATCCATTGGTCAGGGGGACACCCTTGTGACGCCGCTGCAGAACGCACTCTTAGTCTGTGCCGCCGTCAATAAGGGAACGCTGATGCGGCCTTATCTGGTGGATCACACCGAGGACCATGACGGAAATGTTTTAGACGCCTTTGAGCCGGTGGCAGATTCAAAGCCGGTTACGGAGGAGGAGGCGAAAGAACTGAAGAAGCTGATGCGCGCCACCGTGACAGAGGGGACAGCCCACGCACTGTACAGCGGCACGCCGTATAAAGCGGGGGGAAAGACCGGCTCAGCGGAATTTCAAAATAGTACGAAGGATTCTCATGCATGGTTTGTGGGGTATGCGGAAAAGGACGGGAAAAAACTGGTGGTAAGCATTGTTGTGGAGGCGGCAGGAACAGGAAGCACCTATGCGGTTCCCATAGCCAAGGAAATTTTTAATGCTTACTGGTAATTTCCCATGAAAATAAAGGAGGGTTTGCTTATGCTGAAACAGATCAATTTGAAAAAGAAAGCGGAGTGGAAGGATTACGATGACAGAATGGCTCATCTTCGTATCCAGATGGGGGAGCTCCAGAGAAAGTGTAAGGAACTGGGTATTCCGGTGACGATCGTTTTCGAGGGATTTGAGGCAGCGGGGAAGGGGACGATGATCAACAAGATGATCCAGCCGTTAGATCCCAGGGGATTCCAGGTCTATACGATGGAGAAGGAGTATGAGGAGGATATGCGGCATCCCTATCTCTGGCGGTATCATACAAAGATGCCGGCCAGGGGGAGGATCCATATTTTTGACCACAGCTGGTATCAGGGACTGGGCGACGGCAGGCTCACACCGGAGGAGGTGCGCCTGTACGAGAAACAGTTTACGGATGATGGCATGGTTCTGATCAAGTTTTTCCTGGGGATCACGAAAAAGGAGCAGAAGAAACGGCTGGAAGCGCTGGAGGAGGATAAAAGCACCAGATGGCGTGTGACCAAGAGGGATTGGGAGAAAAATAAGGAGTACGGGATCTGGATGGAGCGCTTTGACAAAATGATCGTAAAGACGGATACTCCCAATGCGCCCTGGACGATCATTGAGGCCATGGATAAAAAATATGCCATCTGCAAGATCATGACCACAGTGGCGGGATGCCTCGTGGACGCCATCAGCAGAAGAGAAAAGGGGGCCATCCAGACGGAATATGCAGAGCCGCCCCTGACCGATGACCTGCTGAGCGGCGTGCTGCAGGGAGTGGATCTGTCTCTGGATATTGAACCGGAGCAGTACAAGGACCGGAAAAAAGTGCTGCAGAAAAAGCTGGGGATCCTGCACAATGAAATGTATCTGAAACGGGTGCCGGTGATCCTTGCCTTTGAGGGGTGGGACGCCGGAGGAAAGGGCGGAGCCATTAAGAGGATCACACAGAGCATTGATCCCCGGGGATATGAGGTAGTACCGGTTGCTTCACCCAATGATATAGAGAAAGCCCATCATTATCTGTGGCGGTTCTGGGAAAGATTTCCAAAGGACGGCCATATGGCGATTTTTGACCGCACCTGGTACGGAAGGGTGCTGGTGGAGAGGATCGAGGGCTTTGCCACAGAACAGGAGTGGCGGCGCGCCTATGCCGAGATCAATAATATGGAAGCCCATCTTGTAAGCTCTGGTGCCGTGGTATTGAAGTTCTGGATGCACATTGATAAGGAGGAACAGGCCGAGCGGTTCCGTCAGCGTCAGGAGACTCCAGAGAAGCAGTGGAAGATCACGGATGAGGACTGGAGGAACCGGGAAAAATGGGAGGAATATGAGAAGGCGGTGGATGAGATGATCGTCCGTACCTCGACGAAAGAGGCCCCATGGCATATTATTGAGGCAAACTCCAAGCTGCATGCCAGGATCCGGGTAATGGAAATTGTGGTAGACGCACTGGAGAAAGCGTTAAAAGAGATAAAATAAGGCAGCGGAAAGGAGCAGTGTATGAAAGAGACAGAAAAGGCAAAGCTGGACGAGATCCTGCAGAGACATCAGTATGATAAGACGCTGGTGATCGCCATTATGCAGGAGGTGCAGAAGGAGTATCACTATCTTCCCCAGGAGATGCTTTGCTATATTGCAGGGGAGCTGGGGATGAGTGAGGCGAAAATCTATGGAGTCGCTACATTTTACGAGAATTTTTCACTGGAACCCAAGGGGAAATATGTGCTGAAGATCTGTGACGGCACGGCGTGTCATGTGAGGAAATCCGTACCAATCCTGGAGGAATTCAGAAAGGTACTGGGAGTTTCCGAAGAAAAACCCACAACGGAGGATATGCTCTTTACCGTAGAGACGGTGTCCTGTCTTGGCGCATGCGGCCTGGCGCCGGTATGTACGGTGAACGACCATGTTCATCCGTCCATGACACCGGAAAAAGCAAGAGATTTGATCAAGGAATTGAAAGAGGAGGCGGCCAATGAAAATTAAAGACCGGGAACAGCTTACTGCCAAGCAGGAAAAATATCGTGCCTCGCTTAACAGCCAGAGGAAACAGATTCTGATCTGTGCCGGAACCGGCTGTGTGGCAGGCGGTTCGCTGGAGATATACGACAGAATGAAAGAGATCATTGAGGAAAAGGGGTTAAAGTGTGCTCTGGTTCTGGAAAAGGAGCCTCATGGGGACAGCATAGGGCTGAAGAAAAGCGGATGCCATGGTTTCTGTGAGATGGGGCCGCTGCTGCGGATCGAGCCGATGGGATGGCTGTACATAAAGGTTGGTATCAATGACTGTGAAGAAATCATTGAGAAATCCATTATCGGGGATGAGGTAATCGAGCACCTGGTCTATAAAGACAAAGAGGGGAATCCCTATGTGAAACAGGAGGAGATTCCTTTCTATAGACAGCAGACGCGTATCGCACTGGAATACTGCGGGCATATCAATGCAGAGAGCATTGCGGAATATCTTGCGCTGGGGGGCTATTCTGCCGTGGCGAAGGCTCTCTTTGATATGAAACCCCAGGACATTGTGGATGAGATCACAGAATCCTGTCTGAGAGGCCGCGGCGGCGGCGGATTTCCCGCCGGACGAAAGTGGCAGCAGGTACTGGATCAGAAGGAAGAGACAAAATATATTGTGTGCAATGGCGACGAGGGGGATCCGGGAGCCTTTATGGACCGGTCCATGATGGAAGGAGAGCCGCACCGGGTCATTGAGGGAATGCTTATCGCGGCCATTGCCACCGGCGCCCATTACGGCTATATCTATGTCCGGGCTGAATATCCGCTGGCTGTGGAACGGCTGCAGAGGGCCATTGACAAGGCGAATGACAGAGGATTGCTGGGGAAGGATATCCTTGGTTCCGGCTTTGATTTCGAACTGCGGATCAGCCAGGGGGCAGGGGCGTTTGTCTGCGGCGAAGGAAGCGCCCTGACGACTTCCATTGAGGGAAACCGCGGTATGCCAAGGGTTAAGCCGCCCAGAACGGTGGAACACGGATTGTTTGACAAGCCTACTGTATTAAATAATGTGGAGACATTCTGTAATGTGCCGCCCATTATCCTCAACGGCGCCAGATGGTATCAGGGATACGGTCCGAAAAACAATCATGGGACAAAGGCATTTGCCCTGACAGGAAATGTGCAGAATACCGGACTGATTGAGGTTCCTATGGGAACGACCCTGCGGGAAGTGATTTTTGATATCGGCGGCGGAGTAAAGGACGGTGATTTCAAAGCGGTGCAGATTGGGGGACCTTCCGGGGGCTGCCTCTGTATCAGCGCCACCCAGGATCACCTGGATATGAAGCTGGATTTTGATTCCCTGAAAAAGGTGGGAGCCATGATTGGTTCCGGCGGACTGGTTGTTATGAATGATAAGAGCTGCATGGTCGAGGTGGCAAGATTTTTCATGAATTTCACGCAGAATGAATCCTGTGGAAAATGCGTGCCCTGCCGTGAGGGAACGAAACGGATGCTGGAGCTTTTGACGGATATCACAGAGGGACGCGGCACGATGGAGCATATTGAACTTCTGGAGACACTGTCTGAGACGGTGTCTGCCACGGCATTGTGCGGTCTGGGGAAGACGGCAGCCTCTCCGGTGGTCTCCACACTGAAATATTTCCGTGATGAATATATCGCCCATGTTGTGGATAAGAAATGTCTGGCGGGACAGTGCAAGGCGCTGGTGAGTTTTCGGATCGATCCGGAGCTCTGCCGCGGCTGCACAAAATGTGCAAGGATGTGTCCGGTGGGAGCTATTACCGGGAATGTTAAGGAACCCCATGTGATTGATACGGCAAAATGTATTCAGTGCGGCGCCTGTATGGAGGGCTGCAGTTTTGGCGCCGTGAAGCAGGCAGATGAGTAGAAAGGAAGGAAAAGATGTCTAGGAATAGTAAATATATGATAATCGACGGCATTCGTGCCGAGTACACAGATGAAAAAAATATCCTTCAGGTCATTCAAAAAGTGGGGATCCATGTACCTACCTTCTGCTATTATTCGGATATGTCCATCTATGGGGCATGCCGTATGTGCGTGGTGGAGGATGAGAGAGGAAGTATTATTGCCTCCTGCTCCACTCCGCCCAGGGATAAGATGGTGATCCGGACCAACACCGGGCGTCTGCATGATTACCGGAAAATGATACTGGAGCTGCTTCTTGCCTCCCACTGCAGGGATTGTACGACATGTGAAAAGAATGGCAACTGCCGTCTGCAGATGCTGGCGTCCCGTTTCCGGCTGACGGAAGTGAGATTTCCCAATACACACCCGGAACGGATGGTGGATGATTCCTCCTGCGCCATTGTGCGCGATCCGAGCAAATGTATTCTCTGCGGCGACTGTGTGCGCATGTGCAATGAGGTTCAGCATGTGGGAGCTATTGATTTCGCGCACCGGGGCGCAGATATGATCGTGACTCCCGCCTTCAATAAAAAGATCGCGGAGACGGACTGTGTAAACTGCGGGCAGTGTGCCGCGGTGTGCCCCACTGCCGCCATTACCATCAAGAAGGATCTGAAGGAGGTCTGGAAGGCACTATATGAACCGGAAAAGAGAGTTGTGGTCCAGGTGGCCCCCGCGGTGAGAGTGGCCATCGGCGAGGAATTTGGCTTGAAGCCGGGTAAGAATTCCATTGGAAAGATATTTACCGCCCTGCGTATGCTGGGATTTGATACGGTCTTTGATACCAGTGTCAGTGCCGATCTGACCATAGTGGAAGAGGCGGAAGAGCTGCTCCGCAAGTTGGAGAATGGAGATAAGGATAAAGAGAAATATCCGAAGGGAAATGCCTATCCGCTCTTTACCTCCTGCTGTCCAGGCTGGGTCCGTTTTGTAGAGACGAAGCACCCGGATCTGCTGCCCTATGTTTCTACCTGCAAATCACCCATGGAGATGTTTGGCGCCGTGATCAAGGAATATTATAAACCGGCGGACAGGGAATCGGGACTCGAGACGGTCTCTGTGGCAGTTATGCCCTGTGTGGCCAAAAAATATGAGGCGTCCCGGGAAGAATTTAAGAGGAACAATGTACCTGATGTGGATTATGTGATCACCACGAAGGAACTGATCCGGATGATCAAGGAGCTGGGCATCCAGTTTGCTGAGATCGAGCCAAGCTCTCCCGATATGCCTTTCAGCATATCATCCGGTGCCGGAGTCATTTTCGGCGTCACCGGCGGCGTGACGGAAGCCGCCCTGCGCCATGTGGCGGCAAAGGATAACCAGGCGCTGAAGGATTTGGAATATTCCGGAATCCGGGGACTGGAAGGAGTGAAGGCGGCAGAAGTGGAAGTAGGAGGATCCCTTCTGCGGATCGCCGTGGTGAATGGATTGGGAAATGCCGACGAACTGATCAAGAAGATCCGTTCCGGGGAAGAGCATTTTGATTTTGTAGAAGTGATGGCGTGTCCTTACGGCTGCATTGGCGGAGCCGGGCAGCCCTTCGGATACCAGGCGGTGAAGAGTGAGCGCGCCGGGGGGATGTACCGGGCGGATAAATCAGCCATTATAAAACGTCCGGGAGAGAATCCGGTAGTGAGCCAGCTCTATGAGACAGGTGTTCTCAAAGGAAGAAGTCATGAGCTTCTCCATGTGGATTACCTGAAACAAAAGGAAGCCCTTTAATAAACGGGATCCAGTGACATCTGCTTACGGAGCCGTGCTCTCAGGCTTTTCAGGAACCGGTCGTTCCCCAGCACCCGCAGCATGGGACCGAAGGACATGACTTCGATAAGCAGTTCGGATTCCATCATCTGATTATAATAGATCAGGCACTCATAGGTGTCCTGGTCTATTTTTCTTGTATTTTTCTCGTAATTGGCAAAATGGAGCATTGCCCTTTCCAGGGCATTTCTTCTGTCGATGATATGAAGCCGTACCGGTTCCTTATAATATGTATTCTGAATCACCCTGTTTAGGTCCGTTTCTTCGGCGAGAAGCTTTTCCGTCGGCTGGACACTCTGGATCCGGGAGAGGTTCAGGATTTCAAGCCTGCTTTTATCCCCCCGTATATTCTTCAGTGCCAGAAGACGAAATTTATCATTCTTTACCGAGTATTCCAGCCGGGCGGGCACATAATAATGATGTACCCGGGATCCGGTGGGGGAGTTATAGTCAAGATCTACATACCGTCTCTCCTTCTGTGCCTGAAGTAGGGTGCGGAAGATACGGCGGTATTCCTCATCCTGGTAGGGATCCCCGTCGGCAAACTGATCGAAATAGAAGAACTGGTCCTGCCGGAATAGTGGAGATACGCATTGCAGCATATTATCCAGAGTGTCCAGCTGTTCCCTGTCAAGGAACAGACAGATCCGGGGATCGGTGAGCAGTGCTTTTAAGTAGGATTTCTCCAGGCCGGAAAGGGGAGTGACAAAGGGGGCGGTAAGCCGGGACAGATAGAGATCCCCCTTTTTCTCGAAAAGTTTCCATGCGCCATTCTCCAGCTTTGGCAGGATGGCGAGAATGCTTTCCTCGAAGCCTTCTCCCTGTATCTGATCCCGGATACCCTCCAGGCCGGCGGGTTCCCGGCGGCTCAGCAGGTGGCGCAGCACCTGATAGTAGCAGCTGTATATTTCAGAAAATAATTCCATCGTTTGCCTCCATTTTTCAGATAATAGCTATAGATATAGATGATACATCGTCTGCAGATCCCGATAAAAGCGGTTTACAACAGATGGGGAAGTACATTCCAGAGACAGGATCCGGCCGGTAAAGGTGCGGATCCAGGGTAACATTTCATTGCAGTCAAAGACCTGGATCTCGTACTGGTAAGTGTTTTCTGCGATCTTTGTCACCACACCGCCTCTTCCCTCCTTTTTGAGCCGGTTTAGTATGTAATTCTCGGCGGGTTCCAGAATCTGGATGGTCATGGTGAGCCTGTCGAGATGGTGTCCTGACTCTCCCTGAAAGGATACGCCCCACAGATGCCGGCGGTTCTGAAGGAGTTTTTCAAACAACTCATCATACCGGCCGGATTCATCCATCGGGGTAACACGTCTTATTGCATCCAGACGATAACAGGTAAAGCGACCGTTCCTGTGTACATATCCACACAGAAAACGGCGGCCGCTCCGGGTGCTGACAAAGATCTGCAGGGGTACACAAACTGCTTTGCCGGCCGTTTTCTGCCGGGACCCCTTGATCTCAAGCTCCACAGATTTTCTCTGGTTCATGGCGTCCAGAAGCGCATAGAGGATCTCGTCCTCCAGCGAGTGAACGAAGAAGCTGTGTTTTACCCGGAAGGTCTGGTTGTGATGGTCAAACTGATCGGTCAGCATATTTCCGATAATGCCGAAATTTCCCGCCATCTGATAGAAAGAAAGGGCATCCAGGACCATTTCGCTGGACTGGATCCAGAGAGCCAGGGAATTGTCCAGGGAGAAGATGATCCTTTTCCCCTCCCTGCGCTTATCTAGCAGTCCTTCCTTTGCATAGGCGTTGCATTTTCGGCGGACGGTCTGGGGATCGAACAGCACGCTGTATTCGGTGAGAAGGGAATCTGTAATGGCATCGGCAGTCATGGCCGTATGCGACTGCAGCAGATCCAGGATCAGGAAATGCAGGACGATGTCATTATCGGTAAAGGATCTGGTTTTCCAGACCTGAAACAGGGGATTGGTATCCAGGAGATTACTGTCTATAGCAAGGGAAATATTGGAACCGTCTGCGGTGTGGTCCTTTCTCACATAGGGACTCAGCCAGCACTCCAGCCGCCGACGTTCATTATCGTAGGTCCGGGGGCTTTTTTCTTTAAATTCATTTCTCGTTTTAAAGCCGTAGACAAAAAAATCCCTGACATATTCCCGGGTTTTGCAAAAGCTTTTGATCAATTCATGAAAATCTGACATAGTATTTTACCTTCCTGTACCGGCTGGACGGCGCTGTTTTACTGTAATAAGTATACCATATCCTGACGGAGGTGTGAATAGCCGTCTAAGTAGATTTTGGCATTAAGGGGGCAGAGTTCGCAACTTTTTTGAAATGATACTCCGGTAAATATTGGATATAATGGGTTTCAGAAACAGAGAGAGGAGGCGGACATTATGTTTGTATTAAATAATGAAAACACAAAATTTCCGGTAAAGATATGGCTGGAGGATCAGACAAAGCTGGAGGCAAATTGTCTGGAACAGGCATGTAATCTGTCCCGGCTTCCCTTTTTACATAAATGGGTCTGTCTGATGCCGGACACCCATGCCGGGAAGGGGATGCCCATAGGCGGTGTGATTGCTGCTAAGGATGTGATCATACCGAATGCTGTAGGGGTCGATATCGGATGCGGCATGGATTTTATCCCCACTAATATCCGTATGGAGGATATACGAAAGATCCAGACGGGAAACGGCTCTCTGATCCAGGCGATGATTGGCAGCATTATGAGGGCGGTCCCTTTAAATGCTGAGAGGTATAAAGAGCCCCAGAGGTCAGAGGTGCTTGACCGTGCAAAACAGGAAATAGACAAATATGAGAAGGATGCCGAACTGATGCCGCTGATCGAAGACGGGTATTTCCAGGTGGGGAGCCTGGGAGGGGGCAATCACTTTATCGAGCTTCAGGAGGATCAGGATGGATATCTGTGCATCATGATTCATTCCGGCAGCCGTCATATGGGGAAGGCGGTGTGTGATTATTTTCATGCGAAAGCGGCAGAACTGAACCGCATGTGGTACAGTGAGGTCAAGAATGAGTCCCGGCTTTCCTTTCTTCCTGTTCATTCCGGAGAGGGACAGCAGTATATCCACTGGATGAAGCTGTCCATGGACTATGCTTTTGAGAATCGCGGCCGCATGCTGGATCAGACATGTTCCATCGCAAAGGAGTTGATCGAAAAGCATATGGGACAGAGGGTGGAATTTGGTGAGGAGATCAATTGCCATCACAACTATGCTGCCCTGGAGAACCATTATGACGCCAATGTGTGGGTACACCGCAAGGGAGCCACCAGGGTGAGGGAGGGGGAAATGGCTGTGATACCGGGCGCTATGGGCTCCTACAGCTATGTGGTAGAGGGAAAGGGAAACAGAGAATCCTTCTGTTCCTCCTCTCATGGTGCGGGAAGAAATTATTCCCGTTCCGGCGCCATGCAGGCGTTTTCCATTGATAAGGTTATGGTGGATCTAAAGGAACAGGGAGTTGTCCTGGGAAAACGAAAGAAAAATGACGTGGCAGAAGAGTGCCGTTTTGCCTACAAAGATATCGATGAGGTTATGGCACAGCAGCTGGATATGGTGACGCCGGTGCGCAAATTAAAGACCGTCGGCGTCGTGAAAGGCTGATGATGGAATCCAACAGCATCTCTAGGAAGATGCCAGGAAGAAAGGAAATAATTTATAGCGCGGGGGCATGGAAGGCTGTCTTCTGCCCGGCGGTGCCGGCAGTGTGCTGTCCGGTATACCATAAATATTTCACCAACTTAACGCAGGGTTAAGTATGGCTTGTGTTGTCGGGGGTTCAAATCCTCCCCATCCGGTGAAGGCCGCATGGTAGCTCAGTGGTAGAGTGCACAATATCCGCTCAACATTTTTTGAGCCCGGTAAGACTTTATGTCTGCGGTTCGAATCCGCACAATAAAACAATTGCTTTTATCCTGATTTCGGGGCAGTTCTATGCTCTGTATCCTTCCGGTTACAGAGCAGGAAAGCAGTCCACCGGCTGCCTGAAGCCCGGGGATACCGCAGGAGGAAAAGGGGAACAGCAGTTCCGGCAGAAAGGAAGAACATCCGGGATCTCCAGCGGGGTCGGAAGACTGCCGCTGGTGGAAAACGGCTGCCGTCCTGTCCTTCCTCTCAACTAACTGCTAAACCGGGATTCCGCAGAAGGCGGACATGGAAAGCAGGATAAAAGCGATTACAAAGCAGAAAGGAGTTTGTCTATGAAATATGTGATAAAGGATAATGAAGCAGCATTTGTAAGTAAGAATGGATGTTTTGAAAAAATGCTTACTGCCGGAACGTATCATTTTTCAAGATTGCTTGGCTATGAGGTAGAGATTGAAGAGATGGCAGGGGAGATGGATTATCTGGAGACACCATATCAGGTACTTGCCAGGGACGATACGTTTTCAGCCTCAACCATACATAGGGAAATACCAGATGGATCCGTCGGTTTTATCTATGTCAATGGAAAGCTGACATCCTTTGCAAACAGGAAGGAATATACATTCTGGAATGTATATGACAAGTATGAGATCAAGGTGGTCTCCATGGAAGAGGTGGTGATGGGAACCGGTATAACAAAGCAGATGCTGTCGCTGATTCCGGGAAAATATTACACAGAGGTGCTCGTGGGAGAAGGAGAAACCGGTCTGGTTTATTTCGATAATATTTTGCAGAAACCGCTGCCAAAGGGGGTATACCGTTTCTGGAACTATCGGTTCAGCATAACCAGTCTGGTAATTGACATGAGACAGAAAGAACTGGATATCTCAGGACAGGAGATACTGACAAAGGATAAAATCGGTATCCGGATGAATGTAGCGTGCCTATATAAAATAAGGGATGCCGTAGACTTCGTTACAACGGTTTCTGATCTGAAAGGCCAGCTCTATGTGGCAGTGCAGCTGGCCATCCGGGAGATTGTGGGAAATTATAAGCTGGATGAGATTCTGGAGGGGAAGGAACGTATATCAGCAGAGCTCTATGGGGCCTTGAAGGACCGGGAGGGAATGTTTTGTGTGAACTTCCTGACTGCCGGGATCAAGGACATTATCCTTCCAGGAGAGATCCGCGAGATCATGAACTCTGTTCTTGTGGCAGAGAAGACCGCCCAGGCGAATGTGATATCCCGGAGAGAGGAAGTGGCATCTACCAGATCCCTTCTCAATACCGCAAAGCTGATGGATGAGAATAAGACCTTGTATAAATTGAAGGAACTGGAATATCTGGAGAGAATCTGTGAAAAGGTGGGAGAGATCTCTGTTAATGGAAATGCCGGAATCGTGGAGCAGCTGGGGAGGATGATAGAGACGGGTCAGCAGGGCTAAAATCATGAGGGATTCAGCTCTTAAGCGGCACCGCATCTTGACAGTATCATAAGAATATGATATGATAACCAGCAGATTGAGGGACACCTCAAGAAGGGGCACACCACCGCGGGTGTGAAACTTCTTGAGGTGTCCTTTTTTCTTATAGGAAAGTCTATTATGTGCGGAGCGAAAAGGAGGGTACTTATGGTTACTATCAACGGAGAGAACAGGGAGGACTTCAACAATCTCACTGTTGCGGAAATGCTGGACAGGGAAGGCTTTGACAGAAGCCGGATTGCCATTGAGATCAATGGTGCCATCATCAGCAGGAAACAATATAATGAAACACTGCTGCATTCCGGTGACAGCATCGAGGTGGTGAGTTTTGTGGGCGGAGGCTGATACTATAGTATCAGAGAAGGGCAGCAGAAAAGATAGAGAGGAAGAGAAAATATGATGCAAAGTGAAGATGACAAATTGATTTTGGGAGGTCATGAATTTTCCTCCCGGTTTATTTTAGGATCCGGGAAATATTCACTGGATCTGATCCGGGCCTCCGTAGAGCAGGCCGGAGCGGAGATCATAACGCTGGCGCTGCGCCGTGCCAATCAGGATGGCCGTGCCAATATATTGGATTATATTCCAGAAGAGGTCACCCTGCTTCCCAATACATCCGGGGCAAGGAATGCGGACGAGGCAGTGAGGATCGCCCGGCTCTCAAGAGAAGTTGGATGCGGTGATTTTGTAAAGATCGAGATCATGCGGGATACAAAATATCTTCTGCCGGATAATTCAGAGACAGTGAAAGCGACAGAGATACTTGCCAAAGAGGGGTTTATTGTAATGCCGTACATGTATCCGGATCTTAATGTGGCGCGGGATCTGCGGGAGGCAGGGGCGGCATCCATTATGCCGCTGGCAGCTCCGATCGGTTCCAATAAAGGACTATGTACGAAAGAATTTATCCAGATCCTTATTGATGAAATAGATCTTCCCATTATTGTGGATGCCGGGATCGGTAAGCCGTCAGAGGCATGTGCTGCTATGGAGATGGGCGCGGCGGCTGTTATGGCGAATACTGGCATTGCCACGGCGGGGGACATTCCAGCTATGGCTGAGGCATTTAAATTGGCAGTGGAGGCGGGAAGGAAAGCATATCTTGCTGGGACGGGGCGCGTACTGGAACGGGGCGGCAGCGCATCGTCGCCGCTGACCGGATATATTCAGGATGGAAGTGCGAAGGAGAATTGGATGCATGAAGAATAAGATCAATGAGAGTATTATGAGTGAATCAGTCCGGGAGGATATGAAAGAGAAACGCATCGATCATATGACCTATATGGAGGATATGGAGGTGCTGGATTCGGATATTGCAGAACAGGTGCTGAAAGCAATGGATGCCTATGATTACAACAGGTATACGGAGGAGGACGTCATGCGTGCCATTGAGAGCGAAAACCGGACGCTGGATGATTTTGGAGCTCTTCTTTCTCCTGCGGCGCTGCCTGTTCTGGAAGAGATGGCACAGATGGCGCAGAAGGAGACGAGAAGGCATTTCGGCAATTCTGTTATCATGTTTACCCCATTGTATATAGCCAATTATTGTGAGAATTATTGTATCTACTGTGGGTTTAACTGTCACAATAAGATCCGCCGTGCCAGACTGGATATGGCTGGGATTGAAAGGGAGATGAAAGAGATCAGCAGATCCGGCCTGCAGGAAATCCTGATCCTGACAGGGGAGAGTCCGAAGATGTCGGATGTGAGATACATTGGAGAGGCGTGCAGGATAGCAAGGAAATACTTTAAGGTTATCGGACTGGAGGTGTATCCGGCGGATACAGAGGATTACCGCTGGTGGCATGAATGCGGGGCCGATTATGTCACTGTATTTCAGGAGACCTATAATCCGGATAAATATGAGACGCTTCATCTGGCTGGGCGAAAACGCATTTTTCCCTATCGCATCAATGCACAGGAGCGCGCACTAAGGGGAGGTATGAGGGGAGTGGGATTTGCCGCACTTCTCGGGCTGGATGATTTTCGCCGGGATGCCTTTGCTGCTGGGACACATGCCTGGCTGCTGCAGAAAAAATATCCTCAGGCCGAGATTGCTTTTTCCTGTCCGAGACTGCGTCCCATAATCAATAACGACCGGATCAATCCTATGGATGTACAGGAGGCGCAGCTTCTGCAGGTGGTGTGTGCCTATCGTCTGCTTCTGCCTTTTTCTTCTATTACGATATCCACCCGTGAGTGCAAACGTGTCCGGGACAATCTGATCCAGATTGCGGCCACGAAGATTTCCGCCGGTGTAGATGTGGGGATCGGGGGACATAGTGGGGAAGAATTAGGTGATGAGCAGTTTGAGATTGATGATACGAGAGATGTGCAGGAAGTATACAGTGATATTCTGTCTCATGGAATGCAGCCGGTCATGAGCGATTATATTTATGTATAGGATAGCAGTGACAAACCGTCATCTCTGCCGGGAAGATTTTCTTGCGCGGATCCGGAAATTGGCAGAGGATCCCGTCTATGATGCCATTCTTCTCCGGGAGAAGGATTTGACAGAGAAGGAGTACAGAAGCCTTGCGGGAGAGGTGCTGACGGTCTGTCAGGAAACGGGGAAAAAATGTATTCTACACACCTTCTGTCAGGCGGCTGAGGAATGCGGGCATCCTCTGATCCACCTGCCGCTGCCGCTGTTTCGGACATTGGGAAAGGAGGAGAGGGGATTCTTTACAGAAATTGGGACTTCTGTTCATTCCCTGGAGGAGGCGGAGGAGGCAGTGCGGCTGGGAGCAGACTATCTCACAGCAGGACATATTTTTCCCACGGGCTGTAAGCCGGATCTGCCGCCACGGGGACTGGAATTTATCAAAGAAATATGCAGGAAGGTATCCATTCCTGTTTATGGGATTGGGGGGATCTGCCGGGAAAATGAACAATTTGTAATGGACCAGGGGGCATGTGGAGTATGTATGATGTCCGAAGCCATGAGATGAAAAATATTTCACTTAACGGGTGACAGATTGCATATTTTATGGTACTATTTTATCAGACTTTCTGGGAGGAGTTAGGAATGAAAGAATATACAACAGAGTATGGTTTGATAGAATACATGCTGACATTACTGCAGACGCTGGATCAGAAGCATACGGATCTGGATCATCTGATGGAGTACGAAAGGAATATGGAGGAAGAAATCTTTGGCGGTTCGCAGGAACTTCAGATGGCATATGAGGTCATTCGGTTTATGGATGAAATGCCGGGAGGATTCCTTATCTATCATGCAGATGATGCAGAAGAGATCATCTATGCCAATAAAGCGCTTCTGCGGATCTTTCAGTGTGATACGATGATGGAATTCCGGGAGCTTACTGGAAATTCCTTTCGCGGCTTTGTGCATCACGAGGATCTGAATGCCATTGAGCAGAGTATCCGGGAACAGATTGCAGCCAGCCAGTATGATCTGGATTATGTAGAGTACCGTATTATCAGAAAGGATGGATCGATCCGGTGGGTGGATGATTATGGTCATTATATTCACAGCGATGCGGTGGGAGATATTTTTTATGTCTTTATCGGCGATGCTACGGAAAAGAGAAAACGTGCGCTGCTGGAGAAGGCAAACTGGATGAAGGAAAAGAAGAAAGAAGAACAGAAGATGCAGAAGCTGATGGATGAGATCGAGGTGTATGATCAGGAGAGAAAACTCATCAACCAGGAGCACCTGCGCAGACTTGAGGTGATCAAGGGGCTCAGTGTCAATTATGAAACCATTTTATATGCGGATCTGGAAACGGATCAGATTCTCCCGTATCGTCTGAGCTCAAGAACGAAAGTCCAGTTTGGCGAAAAATACCAGAAACGTTCGTTTCTTTGGTATGTGGAAGATTATGTCAGGACATGGGTACATCCAGAGGAACAAGAAATTGTTTTGGGAAGGACACTTCCAGAATATATCAAAAAGGAGCTGGAAGAGAATAAGACGTATTATTTTAACTACCGGATTCAGGATGAAGATGAGATACAGTATCTTCAGCTTCGGATTGTCAATGTGGGCAGCCCAGACCGAATCTCACAGATTGTACTGGGATACCGGGGGATGGATGAAGAGGTTCAGCGTGAGATCGAGCAGAAACAGATGTTAGAAGAGGCGTTAAACAGCGCGAATCTGGCTATTGTAGCAAAAAATACTTTTTTATCTAATATGTCGCATGATATGAGGACGCCCTTGAATGCCATATTCGGCTATACGACACTTGCGAGAAAAAGTATTCACGACAGTGGTGCCGTCAGTAACTATCTGGATAAGATCGAAGAATCCAGCCGTCAGTTTCTGGAGCTTATCGATAAGGTGCTAGAGATTTCCTGGACAGAGGCAAATGATAGCCGGATCACAGAGACCGAATGCAACCTGAATGATATTTTAGCAGATGTGATCCGGCATCTGGATCCCCAGGCGTCGAAGAAAGAAATCCAGATCAACTTGGATACTGTTTCTCTGGAGGACAGCAATATTCTGGCTGACAGGGAGAAGCTCCGGCAGATTTTTCTTCATCTTACCGGCAATGCCATAACATATACAAGACCTGGCGGCAATGTCGATATTTCAGTGAAGGAACTGGAAAAACAGATCAATCATTATGCTGTTTATCAGATTCAGGTAAAGGACACCGGTATCGGCATCAGCAAGGAATTTCTTGATCATATATTTGAACCATTTGCCAGGGAGAAAAATACGACCTACAGCGGGGTTCATGGCACCGGTGTGGGACTTACCATTGTAAAACATATCGTGGATCTTATGGATGGTACGATAGAGGTCTCAAGTGTTGTGGATGAGGGGACTGTATTTACCATTACTCTTCGTCTCAGGATACAGAATAAGCCTATAGAGGAAGCGGCTGACATGGATGTTATTCTGGATTATATTATGAACCAGACTATTTTACTGGTGGAGGACAATGAGATCAATGTCGAGATTGAAACGGAGATCCTGCAGGGACTTGGATTCCAGCTGAAATCTGTCTCGGACGGCAGGATGGCGGTGGATGCGGTGCGCCAGTCTGAGCCGGGGGATTTTGTATTGATCCTGATGGATATACAGATGCCTGTGATGGACGGCTGGCAGGCAACAAGAGAAATACGCCGGCTGGAAAATGCGGAGCTGGCGGATATACCCATCATTGCCCTGTCAGCAGATGCTTTTGAGAGTGATGAAAAGAAATCCATACAGTGTGGTATGGATGCCCATCTGACCAAGCCCATCGATATACCGCTGCTGCTGGATACAATGGCCGCGGCTGTACATGATCACGGGCTGATTTAGGAGAAAGAAAGGCGGAACGGCGCCGATTAACCCGTTAAAATAAGTAAGGAGTGGTTGAAATGCCAATTAAAATAAAAGATTCCCTTCCCGCACAAAAGACGCTGGAGAGTGAAAATATCTTTGTCATGACAGAATATCGGGCGATGCATCAGGATATCCGTCCATTGCATGTGCTGGTACTAAATCTGATGCCCACCAAGATTGAGACGGAGACCCAGCTTCTCAGGAAGCTGTCCAATACGCCGCTGCAGGTGGATGTAGAGTTTCTGCAGACAGCCAGTTATCAGCCCAGGCATGTGGAACCTAGTCATCTGGATACGTTTTATCAGGTGTTTGATGATATCAGGGACAGAACATTTGACGGCATGATCATTACCGGGGCTCCACTGGATTATACTGCCTTTGAGGATGTGGATTACTGGCCGGAATTGTGCGAGATTATGAAGTGGAGCAGAACGCATGTCCATTGTACCCTTCATATGTGCTGGGGTGTGTATGCCGGCCTGTATTATCATTACGGGATCAATAAAGTGGATCTTCCGGAAAAGCTGTCCGGTGTATTTGAACATTATATGCTGAAAAAGAATTCCCCGCTGTTTCGCGGCTTTGACGATATTTTCTATGCGCCGCAGTCCCGTGCCATGACAGTAGAACGAGAAGCGGTGGAGCAGGTGCCGGAACTGGAACTGCTGGCATTATCCGATATTGCCGGGGTTACCATGCTAAAGACCAAGGACAGCCGCCAATTCTTCATTACCTGTCACCCAGAATACGATTCAGACACACTGGCGAAGGAGTATTTCCGCGATCGGGAAAAAGGGATGAATCCCCGTGTGCCGGTAAACTATTTCCCGGAGGATGATCCGATGAAAGAGCCGGTGGTAAGGTGGAGGTCTACCGGGCAGTTGTTTTACAGCAACTGGTTGAATTACTACGTATACCAAAGTACGCCGTATGATGTGGAGAAAATAACGGAGAAATAACTAGCTGCTAAGATAAAACGGTGCCAGGATGCAGATCCTAACACCGTTTTTTTGATGAGAATTGATAAATTATAGGAAGGCTGCCGTCAGTCCTTCTTTTCCACTTCTGCCATCTTCATGGCGCGTACCTTGGTAGACAGGCCGAAGAGGTTGATGAATCCTTCCGCGTCATGGTGGTCATAGAGATCGCCGGTGGTAAAGGAGGCGATGCTTTCATTATACAGGCTGTATGGTGAGGTTGTCCCAGCCTTAATGATATTTCCCTTATAGAGCTTGAACTTCACTTCCCCTGTTACATATTTCTGTGTTGATTCAATAAATGCCTGCACCGCTTCGCGGAGTGGGGAGAACCATTTTCCTTCATAACAGATCTGGGCGAGTTTATTTCCCATATCCAGTTTTACAGTGGTGGTATCACGGTCAAGGATCAGTTCCTCCAGCTGCTTATGGGCCTCGTACAGAATCGTTCCGCCGGGGGTTTCATAGACGCCTCGGGATTTCATTCCCACAACGCGGTTTTCCACGATATCGACAATACCGATACCATGCTTGCCGCCCAGTTCATTCAGGGTGCGGATGATATCGGACAGCTTCATCTTTTTACCATTGACTGTCTTTGGTACGCCTGCTTCAAATGTCATGGTAACGTATTCGCCTTCCTCGGGTGCTTTTTCCGGTGTGGTGCCGAGGACAAGAAGATGATCAAAATTTGGTTCGTTGGCCGGCTCTTCCAGTTCCAGTCCCTCATGGCTGATGTGCCACAGGTTGCGGTCACGGCTGTAGCTGCTGTCGGCGGAGAACGGGAGATCGATGCCGTGCTGCTTACAATATTCAATCTCAGATTCACGGGAATCCAATGTCCATTTGTCGCTTCTCCATGCGGCGATGATCTTTAACTCAGGAGCCAGTGCCTTGATGCCAAGCTCAAAACGGATCTGGTCATTTCCCTTTCCTGTGGCGCCGTGGCAGATGGCCGTTGCCCCTTCTTTGCGCGCGATTTCAACGAGACGCTTGGCAATGACTGGGCGAGCCATGGATGTGCCCAGCAGATACTTATTTTCGTATACGGCATGTGCCTGTACGCAGGGGAGTACATATTCATCACAGAATTCGTCCACAACGTCTTCTATGTAGAGTTTCGAAGCGCCACAGAATTTTGCGCGTTCTTCCAGACCGTCCAGTTCTTCTTCCTGTCCGCAGTCGATGCAGACGCAGATTACTTCATAATCAAAATTTTCCTTCAGCCATGGAATGATCGCCGTAGTATCCAGACCGCCGGAATAGGCTAAGATAACTTTTTCTTTCATAATAAAAGACCTCCAAATAGTTTTTAACGGTTTTTTAACTTTCTAACACTGTTTAATATACAACAGAAATGCATAATATGCAAGAGGTAATTGTTTGGGAAATGTAAATTTTTTTTAAATTTCTGTTATAGTGTTGCATAATTTAAGCAAAAGGAGTATAATAAACAAAGTTTATGAATAATATGCATAAATATTCAGTTTTTATGAATATTGAAAGGAAGGATTTTATGATAAAGGCAGGTATTATTGGCGCAACAGGGTACGCCGGACAGGAACTGGTGCGCATTCTGCTGCAGCACAGGGAAGCAGAGATCGTATGGTATGGTTCCCGCAGCTATGTGGATCAGAAGTTCAGCTCTGTATTCGGCAATGTGTTTCAGATCGTGGAAGACGTATGTAAAGGGGATGATCTGCTGGCGCTGTCAAGAGAGGCGGATGTGATCTTTACGGCCACCCCCCAGGGATATCTTGCCGGCGTGTTAAATGAGGAAATACTGGAGAATGCTAAGGTGATAGACCTCAGTGCGGATTTCCGGATCAAGGACCCGGCGGTATATGAAATGTGGTATGGGATAAAGCATCAGAGTCCCCAATTTATAGAAGAGGCGGTATATGGTCTCTGCGAGATCAACAGGGAACCGATAAAGGACGCACGGCTCATTGCAAATCCGGGCTGTTACCCCACCTGTTCCACCTTGTCCATATATCCGCTGGCGAAGGCGGGCCTGATCGATCTGGATACCCTGATAATCGATGCGAAGTCAGGAACATCCGGTGCCGGGCGGGGAGCAAAGGTTCCGAATCTGTACTGTGAGGTGAATGAAAATATCAAAGCCTATGGCGTATCAACCCACCGCCATACACCGGAGATCGAAGAGCAGTTATCTTATGCGGGGGGGCAGAAGGTAGTATTGAACTTTACACCCCATCTGATTCCCATGAACCGGGGAATCCTTATCACGGCATATGCGAAATACAAAGAGGGAATAACCCCTGACCAGATCCGGAAAGCATATGAGGAAGCATACGGGGATGAATATTTTGTCCGGGTGCTGGAGGAGGGAGTCTGCCCGGAGACCAAATGGGTTGAGGGAAGTAACTTTGTGGATGTCAATGTAAAGGTGGATGAACGGACTGGACGTGTCATCATGATGGGAGCCATGGATAACATTACAAAAGGGGCGGCCGGGCAGGCAGTGCAGAATATGAACATCTTATTTGGACAGGATGAGACGGAGGGGCTCCGTTTCGTCCCAATCGTTCCATAAAGAGAGAGAGGTGACGGAGTTGAAGAAGATAGAGGGCGGTGTTACCGCAGCAAAGGGATTCCAGGCAGCGGCGGCGGCAGCGGGGATCAAATACCAGGGGCGCACGGATATGGCTCTGGTCTATTCACAGGATCCGGCGGCCTGTGCAGGTACTTTTACTACAAATGTAGTAAAGGCAGCTCCTGTATTGTGGGATAAAGAGATTGTGGCAAAGGGAAATCCGGTGCATGCTGTTGTGCTCAACAGCGGGATTGCCAATGCCTGCACCGGAGAAGAGGGAAAACAGCAGAATGTGCGGATGGCAGAAGCGGTGGCAGAACAGCTTCAGATTGGAGGAGAAGCGGTACTGACGGCATCTACAGGAGTGATCGGCATGCAGCTCCCCACAGAGCCGTTAGAGAGAGGGGCAGTTCTTCTCCGAGAGAAACTTTCGGACAGCAGGGAGGCGGCTTTGGAGGCGGCAAGAGCCATTATGACTACAGATACGGTGCCGAAAGAGGCGGCAGCGAGCTTCGAAGTGGATGGCGTGACGGTGACAGTAGGCGGCATGAGCAAGGGTTCCGGCATGATCCATCCCAATATGGCCACCATGCTCAGTGTCACAACAACGGATGCCGGAATTGCCAGGGAGGATCTGCAGGAGCTGGTGAGCGCTGCCGTTGCCGACAGCTTTAATATGATCTCGGTTGACCGGGATACCTCAACGAACGATACCTATCTGGTGCTGGCGAATGGACAGTCCGGCGTCACCATACAGAAGGGGACAGAGGCATATGAGAAGTTCCGGGAGGCGTTGGTATTTGTCTCCACCGAGCTGGCAAAACAGATGGCTGCCGACGGCGAGGGAGCTACGAAATTATTTGAGGTGCAGGTGGTCCACTGTGGATCCGTGGAGAAGGCAAAGAAACTGAGTAAGTCTGTGATCACTTCCAATCTTGTGAAAACTGCTGTGTACGGCAGTGATGCCAACTGGGGCCGGATTCTGTGTGCCCTTGGTTATGCCGGCGTAGAATTTGATCCTGAGGTGATCGACCTGACTCTGAAGGCAGCGGGAGAGACACTGATACTGGTACAGGATGGTGTGGCCGCCGGCTACAGCGAGGAGAAGGCAACGGAGCTTCTCCGCGAGAAGAAAGTAACGGTGATCTGTGATATGAAGGAGGGGGAAAGCAGTGCGGCGGCCTGGGGCTGCGATCTCACCTATGACTATGTGAAGATCAATGGAGATTATAGAAGTTAATTGAAGAAAAGGAGCAGGAGGAAGAAATGGAACAACAGCAGCTGGATGATATTATGTTAAAGGCGGAGACGCTTATTGAAGCACTGCCGTACATAAGGGATTTTAATGGAAAAAAGGTTGTCGTGAAATATGGTGGAAGCGCCATGCTGGATGAAACACTGCAGGAATCCGTGATCAAGGATGTGGCTCTTCTCAAGCTGGTGGGCATGCAGCCCATTATCGTTCATGGAGGCGGCCGGGAGATCAGCAAATGGCTTGGCTATATGGGAAAGGAGAGCCAGTTTGTGGAGGGGCTCCGGGTCACGGACGCCGATACGATGGAAGTTGCCGAGATGGTGCTCAGCAGGGTGAACAAGCATCTGGTGCAGATGATGGAGAAGCTGGGAGTGAAGGCTGCCGGAATCAGCGGTAAGGACGGCGGCACCATGATCTGCCGCAAAAAGACGGTAAAAGGAAGAGATATTGGATTTGTGGGCGAGGTGGAATCCGTGGATCCGGGACTGATCGATACGCTGATCGACAATGATTTTGTCCCGATCATCGCCCCGATCGGCATGGATGATAAATTTCAGTCATACAATATCAATGCGGATGATGCGGCAAGCGCCATCGCCAAGTCCATTCATGCAGAGAAACTGGCATTTATGACTGATATTGACGGGGTATGCATGGACCCGGAGGATCCAGATACGCTGATCTCCGTACTCCCTGTCCACGAGGCCAAACATCTGATCAAGGATGGCACGATAGGAGGGGGGATGATCCCGAAGATCCGCAACTGTATCGAGGCAGTGGAACAGGGCGTGGGCCGGGTGCATATCCTGGACGGACGTCAGCAGCACTGCCTGCTTCTGGAGTTTTATACGAAGAAGGGAATTGGAACAGCGATTATCGGGGACAAGGTAAACCTCTACCCGCATGAAAAGGAGAAGTGACTGTCATGCAGAAAAAAATACAGGAGGCAGAAAAGTATCTGATCCATTCCTATAACCGGTATCCGGTTATGCTGGATCATGGTGAGGACGTGTATCTCTATGATGTGGAAGGAAAAAAATATCTGGATTTTGGAGGCGGCATCGCCGTTTGTGCGCTGGGGTACAGTGACGGGAAATACAAAGAGGCATTGAAGAGACAGATTGACAAGGGAATCCATTTCTCCAATTATTTCTATTCGGAACCTCTCGCAGAGGCGGCCAGGGGACTGGCAGAGGCCTCCGGCATGGACAAGGTTTTTATGGCCAACAGCGGCGGCGAGGCCAATGAGGGAGCGCTTAAGCTGGCACGCAAATATGCAGTGATAAATGGTTACGGGGACCGCCATGAGATCATATCCATGGACAAGGCGTTTCATGGGCGCAGTATGGGAGCCCTCTCCGTGACGGGGACAAAGAAATACCGCGAGCCCTTTGAGCCGCTTATTGGAGGTGTCAGCTTTGCCCGGTATAATGACCTGGAGAGCGTGAGGGAAAGAATAACGGACAAAACTTATGCGGTGATCGTGGAGGCAGTGCAGGGAGAGGGAGGCATCTATCCGGCAGATCCAGAATTTCTGCAGGGAATCCGTGAACTGTGCGACAGGCATGATATCATGATGATCTGCGATGAGATCCAGTGCGGCATGGGACGTACCGGAAGGATGTTTGCCTATCAACACTATGGCATACAGCCGGATATTGTTACGATGGCGAAAGGGATTGGCAATGGCATGACGGTTGGGGCCTTTGCCACGACTGCCAGGATTGCGGAAGCTCTTGTGCCGGGAGATCATGGTACGACATTTGGCGGGAATCCGCTGGCGGCCGCAGCAGTATCTGCGACACTGGATAGTTTCAGGGAGCGGGACATACTGAAGCATGTGGAAGAGGTCGGGGAATACCTTGGCCGGCGGCTGCAGGAAATCACGGTGAGGAAGGACCGGGCAAAGGAGACAAGAGGACTTGGACTGATGCGCGGACTGGAACTGACAGAAGAAGCGGGACCCTACGTGCTGAAGGCACTGGAACGGGGCGTTATCTTTATGAGTGCCGGGGCGAATGTGATCCGTTTTGTGCCGCCTCTTGTTATCACCAAGGATCATGTGGATGAGATGACGGCAGTGCTGGAAGAGCTCCTGTAGAAGAAATAATCTGTATAAAACACTGATTTCTGGATGATACTGGTAATAGGGACTGATATTATGCCAATGCGAAAAGGTTTTCAGCCCATAAAAATTCAGAAAGAGGTGTTTTTTTATGTGGGGAATTCTGGTAGCGGCGATTTCCGGGGCTCTTATGAGTGTACAGGGCGTATTTAATACCGAGGTGACCAAGCAGACCAGTATATGGCTGTCCGCATCCTTTGTCCAGCTGACGGCCCTGGCAGTCTGTGTCGCCGCATGGTTTATTACGGGTAAGGATGGAACGGTGGGCAGTCTTTTTCAGGTGTCCCCGAAATATATGCTTTTGGGCGGGGCTATCGGGGCCTTTATCACCTATACGGTGATTTTCAGCGTGGACGCAGTGGGACCGGCGAGATCGGCCATGTTTATTGTAGCCACACAGCTTCTGGTGTCCTATATACTGGAGCTCTTTGGAATGTTCGGAGTGGACAGGCAGCCCTTCGAATGGCGCAAATGTATCGGCATCGTTATAATTATAGCTGGTATTGTAACATTCAAATGGAAATAGTAAAAGTTCTTTGAATTAGATATTGTAAATTTTTCTTTTTGTTGGTAAAATGTTTTTGTGCATCGCATTTCCTTTTCCGACCAAAAAAGGAGACTACGGGATGGACAAAAAGAAAAATGTAAAAGCGGTGATCGGTGTGATCGCCGTACTAGTGTGTGGAATGATCTATATCACTGCTAACTACAGGCGGGATTCCGGTGGGATCATTGCCGAACAATCTGCCGATGCCGGCGATTCGGGGGAGGAGGCTTTCCGGGAGGGTGCGGCCAAGGCAGGAGAGGAGCCGGTCAGTGATAAAGTATATATCCATATATGTGGAGAAGTAAAAAAACCAGGCGTATATACCTTTTCCGTGCCGCCGCGTCTTGTGGAGGTTGTTGAGCATGCGGGCGGATTTACGAAGAAGGCGGACCGTTCAGCGGTAAACCTGGCGGAGAGCGTGCCGGACGGAAGCCGGATCACGATTCTGTCCAGAAAAAAGGAGAAGACAAAAGAGAAAAGTCATGGGGCGACTTCGGAGGGGGAGGACAGGATCAATATCAATACCGCTTCCCGGGAAGAGCTTATGACGTTGAACGGAATAGGGGAATCCAAGGCCTCTCAGATCATTTCCTACAGAGAGACCAATGGATTATTCAAAAAGATTGATGATATTATGAATATCTCCGGGATCAAGGAGGGGGTATTCAGCAAAATTAAAGATCATATCATAGTTTCATGAAGGCGGAGGCAGATTATGGCAAAGAAAGTATTGGTAGTGGATGATGAAAAATTGATTGTAAAGGGGATTCGTTTCAGTCTGGAGCAGGACGGAATGGATGTCGATGTTGCGTATGACGGGGAGCAGGCACTGGAGGCGGCGCACAACAATCAGTATGATGTCATTCTTCTGGATGTCATGCTGCCGAAGATGTCAGGATTTGAAGTGTGCCAGCAGATTCGGGAATTTTCCGATGTCCCTGTTATTATGCTTACGGCGAAGGGGGATGATATGGATAAGATTCTCGGATTGGAATACGGCGCCGATGATTATATCACCAAACCCTTTAATATATTGGAAGTCAAGGCCAGGATCCGGGCGATCATCCGCCGCAGCTCAAAACAGTCCCGCAGAGAAGAAGTGTTGGATCAAAGTGCGGTTTTCTATGGACAGATGCGGGTGGACAGAGAGGGAAGGCGGGTATTTCTAAATGACCGGGAGATCAATTTCACTACGAAAGAATTTGATCTTCTGGAGTTCCTGACCAATCATCCCAATAAGGTTTACGGCCGGGTGGATCTGCTTCATCAGGTATGGGGAGCGGATTATCCGGGCGATGTTCGGACTGTGGATGTGCATGTCAGGAGGCTTCGTGAAAAAATAGAATCCAATCCAAGTGAACCCAAATATATACATACAAAATGGGGTGTTGGTTATTACTTTGCAAATAAGGAATAAGATCAAACAGGTAAAGAGCCTTCGTGTCCAGAGCTTATGCGTACTGATCCTGACGGGGATCCTTCCCCTTATCGTCTTTACGCTGATCTTTATGAACACATACCGCTCCCGTGCTGTATCACAGAGAATAACTGAACTGCAGGCAAGAGGTACGATCTTGTCTAATCTTGTTGTGTCTTCTGCATTTTTTTCTAATAACAGTTCTTCCGAACTGGATTCCGAACTCACCCAGATTTCTGATATTTATGACGGGAGGATCCTAATTGTGGATTCCAATCTGATGGTCCTCAGGGATACTTTTGACCTGGAACAGGGCCGCACCATTCTTGTCCGGGATATTGTCCAGTGCATGCAGGGGAAGACGAACCGGATCATCAATAAGTTTCACGATGATGTCCAGATCATACTTCCGATTTTCAGTTCCGATAAGCAGTCCGTCAATGGGGCCGTGGTGATGGATTTTTCCCTAAACAGCGTGAACCGTATGTATAAAAGTATTCAGACAATCTCCCTGACTATGATGCTTCTGCTCGGGGTGATCGTCATTGTCAGCTCTGTGCTGTACTCGGGACAGATTGTGAAACCCATTAAAGAAGTGACGGGCTCCATTACCCAGATTACCCAGGGGGATTTCAATGAGACTATGGACCTGCACGGATATGTGGAAGAAGAGCAGCTTACGGAGAGCTTTAACCTGATGCTCAGTGATCTGCAGAACCTGGAGGATGCCAGGCAGGAATTCGTATCAAATGTGTCTCATGAACTGAAGACCCCCCTCACTTCGGTAAAGGTGCTGGCGGAGTCACTGGTGGGTCAGGAACAGCTTCCGGTGGAGCTCTACCAGGAATTTATGGTAGATATCAATCAGGAGCTGGAACGCATGAACCAGATTATCAACGATCTTCTGTCGCTTGTGCGCATGGACAAAAATGCCGCCGAGGTATCCATCTCTGAGGTCAACGTAAATGAATTTGTAGAGAGTATACTGAAACAGCTGCGGCCTATCGCTGATCAGAGAAATATTGATATTATATTCGAGAGTGTGCGCCCTGTTAAGGCCCAGATGGATGAGGTAAAGATGGGGATGGCAGTCCGCAATCTGATCGAGAATGCCATAAAATATAATTATGACGATGGATGGGTGAGGGTTTCCCTCAATGCGGACCACAAATTTTTCTATTTGAAGGTATCGGATTCCGGTGTGGGCATCCCGGAGGAACTGCAGGAAAATATCTTTGAGCGCTTTTTCCGTGTGGATAAGGCGAGATCCCGGGAAACCGGAGGCAATGGCCTGGGACTTGCCATTACCCGCAGTGCCATTCTGCTTCACCGCGGCTCCATCCGCGTCCACAGCGAGGAACAGCAGGGAACGACTTTTAATGTGCGTATTCCGCTTATATATCTTGAGTAAGGAGGCAGTCTCTATGAAGAAAGACTGGTTGGGGAATCTATATAGGGCGGGCCGTGTCCTTCTGACGGCAGTTCTTATGATTCTGCTGACGGCCTGTCAGGGCGCATCGGATGATCAGGACAATATATTTTATATATATTATATTGACAAAGAGGGAACCGGGCTTGTGTCAGAAAAGTATGAGATAGAGACAGAGGAGAAGAATACGGTGGATATCATTCAGCTCCTTCTGGCAAAACTGCAGACAAACGGATCAGAGGGGCGTTATCAGAACCCGGTTCAGCCGGATGTTGAGATTCGTGATTTTCTCATTAAGGAGACCCAGCTCTCTATGTATTTTACCGCCGCCTATAACAATAAAACCGGGATCAATGAGATTCTGGCAAGAGCGGCGGTGGTAAAGACATTGTGCCAGGTGCCGGCGGTTGACTCGGTGGAATTTTATGTGGAAGACCAGCCGCTGACGCTGGCGGGAAACACGGTGGGCCTGATGGACGTCAATACCTTTGTGGACGAGCTGAATCCGGAATTCAAAGAGCAGAAAAAGCTGGTTACCCTGTACTTTGCAGAGAACAGAGGCCACAAGCTGATGCAGGTCTCCCTTGAAGTGACCTATAGTGCCGCCCAGCCTCTCGCGCAGCTTCTGTTGGAGAAATTGATTGAGGGGCCGGAACAGATCGAGCATCTGAAGGATATGGATTATTACGGCCTGACCCGGACGGTTCCCACCGGGACCGTTGTAAACAGCGTGACCATCCGCGACAATATCTGCTATGTAGATCTCGGCAGCGAATTTATGAATCAGATACCGGAAGTGAAGAGCGATGTAACGATCTATTCCATTGTAAATACCCTATGTGAGCTTTCCAACGTGAGCAAGGTTCAGTTTACGGTTGAGGGGGAACAGTGGACTAAATACGGAGAGACAGAAAACTTTAACACCCCATATGCGAGGAATCTCGATCTTGTGACAGGGGGGACATCCATATGGGTTAATCCATAGAAAACCAGTGGGAGGAACAATTGAATAAACGTCCTTTATGTACTGCACTGGGAGCGGTTGTTTTTCTTATCCTCCTGTTCCGGGGTTATCTGGAGCAGGAGAGGCCGGAGATATACCGGGGAGAGAGGAAAACCGTACAGTGCCAGATAGAGGAAATCAGTGGGCAGGAGGAGGCTCCTGTTCTGACGGTGTGCGATGTTGTAGAGGGAGATACGGAGTTGTGCCGCCGCATGAGAATCCTTGCGTCCGCTGGAAAGGGTAATTTAACTGGGCTGAAGATAGGGAATATCCTGACGGTGACAGGGGAGATCCATTCCTTCTCGCATCCCGGCAATCCCGGTCAGTTTGATGAATATCAGTATTACCGGGATCAGGGGATTTCCTACCTTTTTTTCGCAGAGACGGTTACGATCCGGGACAGCGCCAGCAAAAAGCTTGAGCAATGGCTCCGTGACGTGAGGACGGTTCTCTGCCAACGCATTATGTCCTGTCTGCCCCCAGAGGAAGGGGGCGTCGCCGCGGCTATGCTGCTGGGGGAGAAAGGTGCTCTTTCCCGTGAGATACAATCCCTGTATCAGGAAAATGGGATATCGCATATTCTTGCCATATCCGGGCTTCATATCTCCCTTATCGGGGCGGGGATCTTCTTTTTTCTGCGGAGCTTTATCATGCCCATGAGACCGGCCGCTCTTGTAACGGGCACTCTCTTAGTTCTGTATGGCCAGCTTACCGGATTTTCCATATCGGCTCAAAGAGCCGTGTGGATGATGCTGTGTTTCCTGATGGCAAAGTTTTTTGGAAGGCGGTATGACATCTACTGTGCCCTGGCGCTGAGCGCCCTGATCCAGCTGCTGATCCATCCTACAGTGCTGTTTCAGGCGGGATTTCTTCTGTCCTATGGAACGGTGCTGGGAATCGCGTTGTTTGTGCGGCAGTTTCAACAGACGGACAGAAGATATCCGGAAATCTGCGGGGTATTTCTTGGCAGTCTGGGCATCCAGATCGTCACAGCGCCGATTCTCCTATATTACTATTTTGAGCTGAATCCCTATAGTGTATTCGTGAATTTCCTGGTGCTGCCCCTGGTAAGCATCCTGCTTGTGATGTCGGCGGCGGGCTGTCTGATGACTGGATTTCACCAGGGGGCAGGGCGGTTTCTATTTGGAGCCGTGCACTTTATACTACTTTTTTACCATAGGATGGGCGCCCTGGCGCGGGAGCTTCCCCTGGCGTGCTATATTACAGGACGACCAGAGGGATGGCAGATCCTCCTGTATTATCTGCTGCTCATCCTCTGGATCGTACTTCATAACCGCGTGAAGGGGAAAAATGGTAAGACAGGACATAAACTGATCCGGGCAGGAGCGCTGCCGGCAGCGGTTCTTCTTCTGTTATTTCAGATACCGGAAAAGAAGCAGCTGCAGATTACCAATCTGGATGTGGGACAGGGAGACTGTACCTGTATCCGCCTTTCTGGAAAAACAGTACTGATCGATGGCGGAAGCTCGGATGTGGTGGAGGTGGGAAAGTACCGGATCAGCAAATATCTGAAATATTACGGCATACGCAGACTGGATTATATCTTTATCACCCACTCCGACAGCGATCACACCAGCGGTATTGCGGAGATCATACAGGATCACAATAAAATGGGGTTCGATATCGGAGCACTGGTGTTACCGGATGTGAAAAAAAGAGATGAAAACTATAAGGCACTGGAACAGCTCTGTCATAACTGCGGCATAACGGTGAAAAAGATGAAAAAGGGGGACCGGATCCGGGTTGGTGGGATGGATATCCGGTGTATCCACCCCAGGAGGGATTATAATTGGAGGACAGAAAATGACTATTCTCTTGTTCTCAGTGTGAGGTATGGAAAGTTTCACGGGCTTTTTGTGGGAGATCTGGAAAGCGCCGGGGAACAGGAGATTCTCTGGGATATCCGGGATGCGGATTATCTGAAGGCCGGGCACCATGGCTCGGCGGGTTCCAGCGGGGAGGAGTTTCTGGCCGCCCTGAGACCGGAGATTGCCGTGATCTCCGCCGGAGAGGATAACCGGTATGGCCATCCGGCACCGGCGGCGCTGGAGCGGCTGCGTAAGGCGGGAGCCGATATTTATAGTACGATTGACAGCGGAGCCGTCACTGTGGACACAGATGGAGCCGGGATCCGGGTGAGCACCTATAAATAGCTTGCCATTCCGGCTGGATGCGATTAAAATATAGGTAAAGTCTTGGTGAAAAGAGGAGAAACTATGCTGAAGCTGCAGGAAGAATTGAAGAAGGGCCCCCTATCCCGGTATCATCTGATCTGTGGAGAGGAGCGGTATATGGTGCGATATTATAAGAATGCCCTGAGAGAGCGCCTTTCGGCGCCGGGGGATGAGATGAACTGTACGTTTTTTCAGGGGGAAAGGGCCGAACCGTCTGTGATAGCCGATGTGGGACAGATCCTTCCCTTTATGGCAGAACAGCGTCTGATCATTGTGCAGGACAGCGGTTTTTTTAAAAAGGCAAATGATATGGCAGATTTTCTTGTGGATTTTCCGGATTCTACATACGTGGTATTTGTAGAGAGGGAGGTGGATAAACGCAGCCGGCTTTATAAATGGATCAGTAAGAACGGCTGTATTACGGAATGCCAGACACAGACGGAACCGATGCTGAAACAATGGATTGCCGGATATGTTAAACGGCAGGGAAAAGTCATGTCCAATGCTGCGGTGGAACACCTGATGGAACGGGTGGGAACGGATATGGAGACTCTGAACAACGAATTGGATAAGCTGCTCTCTTATGCAGGTGAGAGGGATGTGGTAGAGGATGAGGATATTGATGCGGTCTGTGCCGGTCTCACAGTCTCCCGGATTTTTGATATGATCGATGCCGTGGCGCTGGGAGAGAGAAACCGGGCATTGCAGATGTATGATGATCTTCTTGCCAATCGGGAACAGCCCATGTCGATCCTGTATCTATTTTCCCGCCATATCAACATCCTGCTGCAGATCCGGGAGCTTTCTCCTCTGGGAATGAGCCGGGGTGAGATGGCAAAAAAAATAGGGATACCGCCCTTTACCGTTCCCAAATACAGCAGACAGGCAGGGTTCTTTTCCCCGTCCCGGCTGCGGGTTATGTTAGAGCAGCGTATTCAGTTTGAAGAGGATGTTAAGAGGGGCAGGCTCTCCGATCAGCTTGCGGTGGAAATGTTTTTCATTCAGGCATTGACAAATGGAGAAAAAAATGATTAAATAAGACTGTTGCGGATCATATCCGCAGCAGTCTTACAGGGAGACGTATCGAAGTGGTCATAACGAGAACGACTCGAAATCGTTTTGCCTTCACGGGCACGTGGGTTCGAATCCCACCGTCTCCGTTCTCTTATAGATGGGCGCCGGTTTGAAGGCGCCTTTTTACTTGCTTACTTGCTCCAGGGGGAGAGAACTTCTCCGATGGGGTCGTGCAGGACAAGATCGGCCTGGCTGTCCCGGCTGGTCTTATCTTTATTTATAAGTACCAGCTTATCGCCGCGGTAGTAGTCGATGAGTCCGGATGCGGGGTAGACGGCAAGGGAGGTTCCGCCGATCATAAGGAGTTCGGCATTCCGTATGTAGGAAACCGCTTTTTCCATCGTATAGGTATCCAGCCCTTCTTCGTAGAGCACCACATCCGGTTTGATAGTGCCGCCGCATTCACATTTTGGAATACCGGTCTGTGCCATAATATCTTCAAGTGAATAAGGACTGCCGCAGTGCATGCAGTAGTTGCGGAGCACGGAACCATGAAGCTCCAGCACTTCCCGGCTTCCTGCCTTCTGGTGCAGACCGTCGATATTCTGGGTGATAACGGCTCTTAATTTACCGGTTCTTTCCAGATTGGCAAGGGCTTTATGGGCGTTGTTTGGTTCCGCGTCCGGAAAAAGCATTTTGCTGCGGTAGAAGCGGAAAAACTCTTCCGTCTCTCTCATAAAGAAGGTGTGGGAAAGAATTGTCTCAGGGGGGTAATCATACTCCTGGTGATAGAGTCCGTCCACGCTCCGAAAATCCGGTATCTTACTCTCGGTCGATACCCCCGCACCGCCGAAGAATACAATATTACTGCTGCTTTCTATCCATTCCGATAGTTGTTCTTTAGGTTCCATAGGCAGTCTCCTTTTTCATTTTATTATAGAACATAAGAGAAGTTCTGTCCAGTTTATTGATATTAGGACAGGGATACGTTATAATCAAGAGGAGAAGCAGGGGATAGATTATAGATGAAAGAAACGAAAGGAGAAGGGTGATATGTATATATTTATATCCCACTCTTCAAAAGATGCCAGAGAGGCGGCAAAATTGTGTGCTGTACTGGAGGAGAACGGAAGTCAGTGCTTTCTGGCACCCAGGGATATCCGTTCCGGGTATGAGTATGCGGAAGAGATTATAAATGGGATAGACCGTTCGGATCTTATGGTGCTGATGCTGTCACAGGCATCCAACCAGTCTCCGCACGTTCTGCGGGAGGTGGAGAGGGCAGTGAGCCGGTCTGTTCCTATTATAGTATATAAGCTTGAGGAAGTTTGTCTGATAAAATCCATGGAGTATTTTCTTATGACGCATCAATGGCTGAATGCCCAGTCCGGCGGGGAATATACGCAGCTGGCCGAATGTGTGAAAGAGCGGGAGGGAAAGGCTTCAGAGGCTGCTGGTCCGGGGAGTAAAGGCCATTTCGATGAAATAAGAAAGTTTTCGTTTCGCTGGGGACGGATAGCGGTGATATTCCTTCTTCTGGCGGTGCTGGCCGGTATGGCCATAGTCATTCCGCGGTCTATATCAGATACAACGCCGGAACTGGGGGAAGAGATCACCTTTGGCCGCTACAACAATGCTCCGATTGTCTGGCGGGTTCTTAACATATCGGAGGATGGGAGTGATGCGGTACTGATATCAAGGGATATTCTGACAATGAAGGCATTCGATGCACCAGAGAGTGGGAAATATAATTATGATGGGGATATAAATTACTGGACGAAGAATTCGGCGGCAGATAAAGATCTTGAGATTCAGGAGAGGGTGCGTGGAAGCAGCCAGTGGGAAAACTCTACGATCCGGACCTGGCTGAATTCTGACCAGGAGGTAGTAAAATATCAGGGGCAGGCTCCGGTTTCCACAGCCATGTCCAACGGACAGAACGGATATCATAATGAACCGGGGTTTTTACATGAATTTACGGAAGAGGAGAAAAGGAGGATCCAGGAAACGGAGATCAACACCGGGACAAATGGGTTGTCCGAAGAAGAAGTGAATGTGACGACGGATAAGGTATATCTGCTGGCCAGGGATGAGCTTGTCTGGTTTGACAGGGCGGGGATGAGTGTTCTGGCAGAGCCTGCCGGGACGGCGGTAGAACAGGATGAAACGAAGTGGTATCAGACTTATTCCCAGGAACTGGGAGTCGCTACGTTTTACTGGTGGCTCCGGAATCCAGTGGAGACAGCATCCAGCCGGTGCTATATGGTCAGCAATGGCTATGGAGAGGACAGGATCACATCGGAAAATGCTGGTATGGAAGGGTTCGGTATCCGACCTGCCCTTACACTGAAATTAAAATAACAGAATCATACCCGAATGGAGGAGTTTATGAAGCTTGCTAATTTAGATTGTTTTAATGAAATCGTTATTCAGATGCACGATAACCCGGATGCAGATGCTGTTGGATCCGGATATGCCCTGTACAGGTATTTTGAATCAAAGGGAAAGAGCGTCCGCTTGATCTACGGGGGAAGGGAGAGGATTAAGAAGAGCAATATGCTTCTGCTGCTAAAGGAGCTGGAGATTCCAGCGGAATATATCGACGATTCCTCAGATCCCGGGAGACCAGAGCTTCTGCTGACGGTGGACTGCCAGTATGGGGAGGGAAACGTCACGCCTTTCGAGGCGGAGAACATAGCGATGATCGATCACCACGACACGGCCCGGTCATCTGACGATATGGTAGAGATCCGAAGCCATATTGTAAGCTGTTCTACGGTTTGCTTTGATATGCTTACTGAGGACGGATATGATGTGAATCAGGACCTGAGTGTCTCTACTGCTCTGTATTACGGGCTCTTTATGGACAGCAATGAGCTGTCGGAGATCCGTCACCCCCTGGAGCGGGATATGATTGAATTCTTAAACGTGGATCAGGGCCTGATCCGCAAGCTTACCCATGCAAATTTCACACTGGATGAACTGGAGACAGCTGCGCTTGCCATGATCCGTTTCAGCTACGATGAGAATAAGAGATTGTCTATTGTGAAATCCAAGCCGTGTGATCCGAATATTCTCGGGCTGGTGGGGGATATGGTTCTTCAGGTAGACAGCATTGATGTGTGCATTATCTTTAACAAGTGTGCCGGCGGCTACAAGCTCTCGGTCAGGAGCTGCGACGTGGAAGTGGCGGCAAACGATCTGGCGGAGTATCTGACCGAATCTGTTGGTAACGGCGGCGGGCATATCGACAAGGCAGGCGGTTTTATCAATGAGAAAAATTATGTGGAGCAGTACGACGATATGGTGATTGAATCCTATATCTTCAGCCGGGTGGAAGACTATTATGACAGCTTTGACGTCGTATATGCCAGGGACGGTTTTAATTCAAAGGATGGCTTTACACTTTATCGCAAGAAGCCTTATACATATGGTTATGTAAAGAGCACAGATCTTTTTGATGCGGGGACGGAGTGCCGGATCCGGACATTGGAGGGGGATGTGCGGGTCACGGCGGATAAAGATATTTATCTGATCATTGGTTATATGGGAGAGGTGTATCCCATTGAGAGGGATATATTCTGTAAGAAATACAGGGTGAAGGAAGAAAGGTTTTACAAAAAATTCGATTATGCGCCGTCTGTCCGGGGTATGAAGGATGACAGGACATGCGAGATCATGGAATATGCGAAAGAATGCGTGTCCAGGGATGAGGCAAAGATCTATGCCAAGCCCCTGCAGAAGGCGGTCAAGGTTTTCACTAAATGGGATTATGAGAAATATATGAGTGGAAAACCGGAGGATTATATCTGCTATGCCTATGATGAT
This sequence comes from Eubacteriaceae bacterium, assembly GCA_910574015.1. Taxonomy (GTDB): domain Bacteria; phylum Bacillota; class Clostridia; order Lachnospirales; family Lachnospiraceae; genus Eubacterium_F. The sequence goes on from CAJSYQ010000003.1 coordinate 106,195, forward strand.
GAACATGATATCTATGTGATCAAGAAAAGTGTGTTTACAGAGACATATGAAAAGGTGGAATAAAAAGGGAGGGCAGCTCCGGGTCAGGAGCTGCCTTTGACTTTATATGTCTTCGTATAACGGGAATAGATCCATTTGGAACCGGACCGGCTCCGGCTCCGGAGCCGGAGATACAAGGTTTTCTTTTTTTTCACGGACAATGTGCAGCTTGCTTTGGACCGGATCATCCTTTTCTTCCATTTGCCCCTTTTATTGTATCTTATATATAAGATGGTCTGTGTTTTTTTCTGTTTTTTCCAGGAAATTATCAACTTCTTTTTCTTTCGGGCAGTCCGCAGCCGCGTGGGCTTTTTTGGTTTTCCTGTCTGCCCCGCCGATTTCTTTGATTCCTGGGGGGGTGAGGGGACTGCCGGAGAGGGGCTTCCGTTTGGCACTGTGGCAGGGGCGGTGGGTTCTGGAAGGGATGGATCCGCCTTATCTGAACTGTTTTCCACCTCTGACACGGCGAACAGTGTATTGCTGTCGTTGGAATAATACAATGTTCCGTCGATGTCAGCGGTGATGCTGGACATGCAGAACTGTCTGGCAAAGGCAGGGGTATAGAGTGTCTGCAGGCTCCCGGCAGTACAGGTGCTGTCATCTATGAGATAATAGACTCCTCCGGGTATGCTGTTTGCCGACACATAGACATAGACACGATCATGATTTGCCGAAGAGGAATAGCCGGTGGAGACAAGGGGAGAGGACTTAATCTCGGCGGAGCGCTCCCCCTGTACGGTGTAGATCAGGGAGAGGGTTTCGGCATCCAGTACGGACAGGTGCCCAAAGCCGTCTGCGATACTTCCCACATACAGTCTGCCATTCCAGACAGAGGGGGTACTGGTGCAGTGCAGGGAAGCTGCGCCGGGCACGGCGGAGCCGGAACGGATTTCTTCCTTTCGTATCTTTCCGGGTAAGGAATGTTCGGAGCCGGAAAGGGGAATGCGGTAGACCATGCCGTCGGTGTCTGCTGTGTACAGTGAGTCCGTATCCGGATGGAAAGTAAGACCGGAACGGATCTTAGTCCCGCCTGTCAGAGCCGCCGTATCGTATACCTGATCCGTAGTGAGGCTGTGGGAGACAAGAATTCCGTTGTCTCCGGCAAAATATAGGATATTCTTGTGGGATACAGCCCCGCTCCAATAGTAGCCGCCGGGGTGTTCTGGATCCTCATAGGTCCATTGTATACTGCCATTCCGTGTGTCGATACAGTAAAAGATTCCGGTACTGTCAGTTCCCGATATCATATTGACAGTGCCGGCATACAGATAACCGTCCTGATAAAATAGTGTAGAGAGCGACTGCCCGCCCAGGGATCTGCTCTGCCACAGGGAGGTCATGGTGCGGATATCCACGCATTCAATCCTGCCGCCGGAGAGGGGGATCATAAGCCGGTCTCCTTCCAACAGCATATGGCAGACAGAATCTGTCCGGGCGGTCAGCGGCAGGGTGCGCTGTATCGTTCCGTCTTTCTTGTCTAGCTCATATAGTGTCCTGTCATTTGCAATATATACCGCGGCATCACAAAGAATCGGATCGGAATTGTATGAATGTATGCCTTGGGCGGAGGGGAAGGAGCGGGTCCATACGGTCCCTCCCCTCTCTGTATTTGTGGGAGTCCGGGCGGAGGTTACACCGCCATAGCCTTCTCCTGTTTCCTGACGGAATGTGGTAAAAGAACAGAGAAGCAGGGCGGAAACCAGAATCAGTGGTAGAAATTTTTTCATGCCCTTTTCACCTTTACTTTAATGGGATTGCTGTAGGCTCCGTATAACACCTTATTTTTGGATCTGCGGTAAGCGCGCACTTTAAAATAATAGGTTCCTTTTTTCAGACGGATCACCACTCTGTTTTTCTTTACATTTTTTTTCATCTTGTATCCCTTTTTCTTCTTTTTGGATACATATACCTTGAAGCCGGCAGCGCCGCTCACCTTTTTCCAGGAGAGGATAACACTTTTCTTGGATTTCCCTGATTTTTTTACAGCTGCCTTGACCTTCTTTACCTTAGCCAGTTTTTTTGCCTTGGCTTTTGGCTGGCTGCCGGCGGTATTTTTGTCCCCGTTCCCTGCTGTAATGGGATCCTCCCGCCGGCTGTTGACCGTTACAACGGCATAGGGACGGGAGATGTCAAAATGTTTTCCGTCAGCGGTCCTGCGGCTGGCAGAAAGGACATATTTCCCGGCTTTTTTAAAGGTAAGGACGGCTTTTCCATCCGCACCGGTCAGGGCGGTTATAACGGCATTCTGTTCCGTTGCCATGCTGTCTGAACTGGTGTATTCTGCGGCTGTGACGGCTGCCCCCGTGACGGCTTTTGTATAGGCAATGGAATGGAACTGTTCATCGTATGTCATGCCGCTGCCCTTCAGTGAGACAATTATGTTCTCGTCTGTCTGTGCTGTATAGGCGGGTTTGTCAAAGTAGCTGTATAGTGTCTCATCCTCTGCCGGCCAGGCATTCCAGAGGCCGTAAAACACGATGGTATCATTGTTTTTTAAAGTATACTGGTCTGCCGCACAGCCCATGTGGGTCACTGGATCGATGGGCGCCGCGTCGTTTACCGTGAATCCCCAATACACGTTGTCCTGGCTGCCCGAGGCAGCGCTGCCATAGGGCGCTTCGCCGCATTTGCCCTGTATGGATATTCCCGTGATATAGGCAGATCCATAAGTAAAATCCGCTGCGATATATTGTTTCATTGTAGTGTTATCTGCGCCCTTCTGCCGCATAAATTTTGCCAGTGCATGCAGCGGAGTGGCCGTGCTGCTGACGGGACCGGTGGCAAGTCCTAAGCCATAGTCAGTCTGCGTATCGGCATCTGTCAGGGTGATCTGTACCGGTGAGGTCATCATGCTTTCATCTTGTTCGATTCGGAGAGTGATCGTCACTGAGGATGCCGCTCTGGCAGTCAGGCCATTTGTCAGGGACAAGGTTATGGCGAGAACCAGAATACAAGAGATAAATCTGCGTTTTTGGGTCATATTGGAATCCTTCTTTCTTATCAAATGTGTATCCACTTTACCGTGGACCGTGTTTCATTATAACAATGGCAGATATTTTTGTCTACTAAAAATCCTTGTATCTTTCCGGTATATTTGGTAAAGTGGTAAAAAGAAAGATGGGGGCAGATCATGAAACAGAAAAGAAAAGCAATCGTATTGTGCCTTGCAGCACTTTTTATACTGGCAGGGGTACTGATCTGGCAGGGGACTCGGCAGTTTCCTGCTCTGGAGACAAAAAATGCCGTGGGAGACGCCCGGATAACACAGCCGGCGGCGCAGGAATCCGGGGTGCAGCCAGAGCAGGAACCATCTGTTACCGACACGGCGGTATCGGCAGAGCCAAACCAGGCGGAGACAAAAAAGATAACCAGGCGGCGGACTCCGTCCCCCGCGGCAGGGCAGATGCCCGATACCGGAAATAAGAAGCCCGAAAAGCAAGATGAGAATAAAGCTTCTGATTCGGATAAAAAAGGGTGGAAGAAGGGGGAGGAGAGGGCCTCTGTATCACCTAGTCCCTCTGCCAGTCCGGCGCCGGCTGCCACAGCCACGGCAATACCTTCGCCCTCTCCGTCTTTGTCACAGGCAGAGGCGGAAAAGGTCAGGCTTACGATCCAGTGTACGAGCATTCTTGGATCTAAGGATCTGTGGAAGGACGGGCTGGAGGAAGTTATTCCGCCAGACGGGATTTTCTATGATGGAGAGTGTGGATTTTCACCGGGGGATTCGGTGTATCATATTCTCAGAAACGTATGCAGTGAGAAGGATATCCCACTGGACAGCCAGTACACGCCGGTTTTTGGGACGTACTATATCCGGGGAATCGGGAATCTTTATGAATTTGATTGTGGAGATGAGAGCGGCTGGAAGTACTCGGTAAACGGGATAACGCCGGGAGAGGGGAGCAGTTCCTATTTTCCGCGAAACGGAGATTACATTGTCTTTTTTTATGATCATAGGCTGTAATGTCTGGAACACAGGCAGGGAGGTGCAGGGATGAATCCTTTGGGACGGTCACATCCGATGGTGATCTTATTGTATTATGTGTTAGCGGTGGTACTTATGACCGTTGTTTCACATCCTCTTGTCAATGGGATGATCTGGGTCATGTCCCTGTTTCATTATTTCTCTCTTGTGGGAATACGAAAGGGGGTTCGTATGGTATGGTATAGTCTGGGGACTGCGGCCCTCTGCCTTATATTGAATCCTCTTCTGAATCATCGCGGGGTGACTCTCATCTGTGTGCTGGGGGAGCAGCGTATTACATGGGAAGCAGCCTTATACGGAATGCATATGGCTATGCTTTTACTTGCTTCGCTCCTTCTGTTTTCCTGCTTTAGTCATCTTATGACAGCACAGAAGATCATGACTCTTATGGGTAAAAGGATGCCGTCCTTTGCCCTTCTCTTTTCCATGATACTGCGCTCTGTGCCAAAGGCGGGCAGGGATTTTCGGATGATGTCGTCTCTGCATGGTAATTCCCCCTCTATGTGGTCGGCCCTGATGGGAATGGTTTTGGAGGATTCCGTGGCAAGGAGCCTTTCCATGAAGAGCCGTCATTACGGTAGTGACAGCCGAAGTTCATATTATTATAGAAGGATGAAGGGCGGGGAGATCTGTCTCTGCCTTTTGCTTGTAGTGGCGGCGGTGGTGCCGGCGGCGTGGCAGGAGCTTGGCGGACTGCGGGTTCGTTTTTTCCCCAGTGTCCGTATTGACTGTCTGCCCGTGGGGATATGGATTATATTATTTGTTTTTTACAGTCTGCCGCTGCTCTGGCGGGGAAAGGAGGAATTGTCATGGTATTTATCCAGGCGGAGGATTATCGGTTCCTCTATCCCGGAGAAGAAAAGCCGGCGCTGGACATAAGCGGGCTGGAGATTGGCAAGGGGACATTCTGCCTTGTGGCAGGCGCTTCTGGCAGCGGGAAGACTACTCTGTTGAGACAGCTTTCTGGCAGCACGGTACTGCAGGGGAAGGAACAGGGAAGTCTGATCAACAACGCCGTACTGCCGGCTTATGTGTGGCAGGATCCTGCCGCCCAGATTGTGACGGACCGTGCGGAATATGAGATCGTATTCGGACTTGAGAATAGGGGGATGCCAAAGGAAAAGATGCAGCGCAGGCTGGCGGAGGTGGTGACCTTCTTTGGTTTGGAGGAGATGGCGGGACGGGATACGATGTCACTCAGCGGGGGGGAGATGCAGACGCTGAATGCCGCCGCTGCTGTGGCGCAAAACCCGGATCTGTTGTTGCTGGACGAGCCAACCAGTCAGCTGGATCCGGTGGCGTCCCGGCATTTTTACGAGTTTCTTCGCCAGGTGAATGAGGAATTGGGTATCACGATTATCATAACGGAACAGAGACTGGAGGATGTAGTGCCTTTGGCGGATGAGATGATCCTGATGGAGGATGGCAGAATCTGTACCTCCGGCAGACCGGAAGAGGTATTCCGGCAGCTGTCCGGCGGGCTGCTTTCCTTTTTCCCTTCTTATATGCAGTTGTTCCACAGGATGGAAAAATCTGCGGAGGTACCTCTTACTAAAAAGGAGGCGAGAAAATGGTTCTGTTCCAGTTTCCGGGCAAAGGAGCCGGATGGACCCGGAGCGGGGGAGCACACGGATTCTCTAAATCTTATCACAGGGAATCCGATAATTGGAAAAAATCTCTTCTTCCGCTATGAGAAGTCCCTGCCGGATGTCCTCCGGGATTGTTCCTTCTCCTTCGCCAGAGGAAGGGTGACCTGTCTGGCGGGAGGAAATGGCAGTGGAAAGACGACTCTTTTGGAAATTCTGTATGGACGATACCGCGCATATCACGGAAAGCTGAAAAATGTACCAGATCAACCTATCTTTCTGCCACAGCAGCCGGGATATCTTTTCCTAAAAGACACGGTAGAAGAGTGCTGCTCTGGGAGGGAGCGGATGAAAGAGCTGTTATCCTATTTTGGACTGGAGGGATTACAGGAGCGTCATCCCGGAGATCTCAGCGGGGGAGAATTACAGAGACTTGGTTTGTGTCATGTGCTGGGACAGGAGACGGAGCTCTATCTTCTGGATGAACCCACGAAGGGATTGGATTCTCAGAATAAGCGTCTGCTTGGGAGACTGCTCCGTAATATGTCGTCCCAGGGGAAAACTATTCTTGCAGTCTCTCATGATATGGAGTTTGCGGCAGAATTTACGGATTTTATGGCTTTGATGTTTCAGGGAGCGGTACAGCTGGTGGCGGATACAAGGGAGTTCTTTGTGGAGAATCAGTTTTATACCACAAGCCTGAACCGGATTGCCCGGGAGATCTGCCTCTATATTATCACACAGGAGGATGTGGAACGGTATGTGGAGAAAAAGGATAGTGGATGCCTGTCTTTTCCTGATCCTGGCGGGACTGCTGGCGTATGAGATTGTTATTATGAGGGGAAATCACTTTTATGCGGTCAGTCTTATTATCATTGTGACTGGTATTTTGCGGTTTCTCCTTTCTTTTGAAAAAAGCCATCCCAGCGTGCAGATGATGGCTGTCATAGCTGCGTTATGCGGTCTTGCCACGGCATCCCGGATCGCCTTTTTCTTTCTTCCTCAGGTAAAGCCCATCGCCGCCGTGGTTATTATATGCGGCATCGTTTATGGCGGTGAGGCGGGTTTTGTGACGGGAGCTGTCAGTGCGTTTGTTTCTAATTTCTATTTTGGACAGGGGAGCTGGACACCCTTTCAGATGTTTGCTCTTGGATTGATTGGCTTCTTTGCGGGTATACTCTTTAGAGAGAGACAGAACCGCATCGCGGTGTCAGTATATGGTTTTTGCTCGGTGGTAGTTCTCTATGGCGGTATTGTGGATCTCAATACGGTTTTTATGATGTCGGGCGGTCTGGATGCCGGTACTGCAGCAGGGGTGTATCTGTCCGCCCTGCCCTTTAATACTGCATTTGGAATATCCACAGCCGCCTTCCTTTTCCTGCTGTACAGGCCGGTAGTGCGGCGGTTGGAGCGGATCAGCAGAAAGTACTGTCTGATTGACAAAGATGCGGAAAAATAGTATCATTAACACAGATTTTATTAAAACGTGCGGCGTATGCGGCGGTAGTGCGGCAATTGTCAGCACAGAAAAGAGGAGTCTATGAGCAGAGTAGCGGTCATAACGGATAGTAATAGCGGCATTACCCAGTCACAGGCGAAGGAACTTGGGATCCAGGTTGTACCTATGCCGTTTTTTGTCAATGGGGAAACCTATTATGAAGATATCAGCATGACGCAGAAGGAGTTTTATGAATATCTTGCCGGAGGAGCCGAGGTGACTACTTCCCAGCCCTCGCCGGATACTCTGATGAGCCTGTGGAACCAGACTCTGCAGGAATACGATGAGATTGTCTATATTCCCATGTCCAGTGGTCTCAGCAGTTCCTGTGGGACAGCTCTGATGCTCTCTTATGAAGAGGAGTTTGAGAACAAAGTTTTCGTCGTGGATAACCAGCGCATTTCAGTTACCCAGCGGCAGTCCGTTCTGGATGCCCTGGAATTGGCGGATAAGGGTTATGACGGGGCAAAGATTCAGGAGATCCTGCTCCGAGAGAAATTTGAATCCAGCATATATATTATGGTAGATACCCTGACTTACCTCAAGAGGGGCGGCCGGGTAACACCTGCCGCGGCTGCCATTGGAACAGTGCTCCGCATTAAACCGGTTCTTCAGATTCAGGGTGAGAAATTAGATGCGTTTGCCAAGGTAAAGACTCTGAAGCAGGCAAAGACTACCATGCTGAAAGCCGTCCATAAGGATTTCGAAGATCGTTTTCATGATCCTGAGGGAGAGAACTTCTATATGCAGATCGCATATACGGCAGATGATACAGAGGCGCAGATCTTTAAAAAAGAGGTAGAAGAAGAGTTTCCCGGTCATGTGGTATGGGTAGATCCGCTGTCATTGAGTGTGTCCTGCCATATCGGACCCGGTGCGCTGGCACTGGCTATCGCCAAGAGGGTGGAAGAGTTAAAGTGAGAAATTGCGAAAGATAGTTTCTAAATAAATTTGATTCGTAGTCATTGTTTAAAGGAGTTTCCTGTATAATTCAAATATAAGGAATTCCAAGAAGGGTGGTTGATAAAAAGATACCTCAGAGTAAAATAAGATTACTGACTTAGCCGGTTAGTAAAAATCTTATTAAACAGAGAGGTATCCCAAGATGAATTGTAACACACAAAACACAAAAATTGCATCCATAACTGAAAAAACTTTGATTGTCGGAATCGATGTGGGAAGTGAAACCCACTATGCCCGGGCATTTGACTGGCGAAATTACGAGTACACTAAGAAGCCGCTGGAATTTAGCAACACCGAAGCAGGTTTCCAGACATTCAGGGCATGGATGGAGGACATGGCAAAGAAGCACAGCAAAACCGCTGTAATCCCCGGCATGGAGCCCACAGGCCATTACTGGTTCGCATTGGGGAAATTCCTGCAGGACAACGGCATGAAGCCGGTGCATGTGAATCCCCACCATGTGAAAAAATCGAAAGAGCTGGATGACAACAATCCCAACAAGAACGACCACAAGGATCCCAAGACGATCGCCGCGCTTGTCAATGAGGGGAGATTCTCTTACCCTTACATGCCGGTCGGCATTTATGCGGAGATCAGGAGCTTATCGAACCTGCGTTTCCAGACGCAGGAGGAGCTCACGAGGATCAAGAACCGTCTGGCGAGATGGTTCTCCATCTACTTTCCTGAATATAAAGACGTTTACAGGGATTTGAAGGCAGTGGGCGGGAGGATGGTGTTGAAAACGGCACCGCTGCCGGAGGACATCATAAAGCTGGGTGCAGAAGGAGTGAACCGGCTGTGGAGGGACGCAAAGCTGAGAGGCGCCGGGATGAAGAGGGCAAAGACCCTGGTATCGGCGGCGGAGCATAGCGTCGGAAGTAAGGAAGCGCCGGAAGCGGCCCGGATAGAGTTGAAAAATCTGCTGAACGACATGGATGTATATGCATCAAGAATGGAGGAGCTGCTCCAGAAAATAGAAGAAAAGCTGAAGGAGATCCCGTATATAGATAATCTGTTGGAGATCAAAGGGATCGGGATGGTGACGGTCAGCGGCTTTATAGCAGAAGTGGGGGACATAGGGCGTTTTGACAACCCGAAACAGCTGCAGAAGCTGGCAGGATATGCCATTGTGGCAAATGATTCGGGGAAGCATAACGGAGAAAGCCGGATCAGTTACCGGGGGAGGAAACGCCTGAGGTATGTGCTGTACGAGGCTGCGGTATCGCTGGTGGGAAAAAATGCGGAGTTCCGCCAGATACACGAGTATTACCGGACGCGGAAGGAGAACCCGCTCAAAAAGATGCAGTCGGTAGTTGCGGTGGCATGTAAGGTGCTGAGGATATTTTACGCAATCCTTACCAAAGGTATCCAGTATGACCCTGAAAAACTACTGGGTGATATCAGGAGGCCATAGGTACAGGCGTGATAAGGACGGGAATAAAAACAGGCAGTACCCTGTCAGGGTTGGACTGGGTCTCCGGCAGACGGTGCCGGGGGCTGAAACCAGCCATGACAGGAAAGGCTGGGAGGTATGTGGAACAGGCTGGGGAAACGTCCGCCGCAAGGTGCCAGTCCGGGAAGCGTGCAGGTCAGTAAGACTTATACAAAGAATGAGCCGGTAGCCGGCAGGAATATTTTCCATAGGGCATGACCCTGTAAAGGAGCTGAGCTGGCACCCTGGTTATGGACAGGCGGAACGAAGGAAGTTAGGACCCGCAAGACGGTGATCCTGGTAGACACGGGAGGTGCGCGGCCATAGAAGGAAGGGCATACACAAGGCCATGCAGAACGAAAACAAAGACGTTCTGCTTCGTATACCCTACATCCTCTATTTTCGTACCAGATACAGAGAAATGTCCATCTCCCTGGCTCATTCACCTGAGATATAAACTTTAAAATTCCTTGATTTTTTAAGGAAAATCACTTGACAATATAGGGAGAGAATTTTGAAAAATTTAAAAAGAATTGAGTCAACAGTAACAATTATTGCATTTAGCTTGTTTTTTATTACTAATGATACAATTGAATTATCTGCAGCTAAAACAAAAAGTGAGAACAAAAAAAATTATATAGTATCATCAAATCATATAGATAAAATAGAGAAAAAATATGGTTTATCCAATAGTCTTAATAAAAGTAGTCAGGAAGATTTAAAAGAAAAAAATTTAGTATCAGTTCATATTACTGAAAATGAGGCGGAGGAACTTGAAATGAAATCAAACATCCAGTATATTGAGGAAGATATGATTGTCAAGGCAAGTAACTCTGAAAATTCTTTTCATAAAAAAAGAGAAAAGAAAATCCATAAGAATAATAGTAAAATAGAATGGAATATGCAAATGATACGTCATACAAAAAGAATTAAGAAAACACATAATAAAATTAAGATTGCTGTCTTAGATTCTGGAGTGGATTATGGAAATGACATTGATCTTGCAGAGTCAATTTCACTTGTTCCAGGAGAAGAAGAAATGTCACCTTTATTTATTGATGGAACAGGTCATGGTAATAGTGTTGCCGGTTTAATTGCTGCTATCGATAATAAAGATGGTATTACAGGGGTAAATCCTAATGCAGAAATCTATTCAATTAGGGTATTAGATGATAATAATTGTTCACCAGTAAGTCGTGTAATTGAAGGAATTTACTTAGCAATAGAGAGAAACGTAAATATTATTAATATGAGTTTTGGTTTAGATTCATATTCAAGGGCTTTGGAAAAAGCCGTTCAAGATGCTAGTGATAGAGGAATATTAATTATAGCTGCTGCTGGAAATACAGCGGATAAAGGAGTACAATTTCCAGCAGCGTTTAATAAAGTTATGGCTGTTGGCTCTGTGGATAAAAATGGTGAGCTTGCACATGATAGTGCTATAGGAAAAGAAATAGAAATTGTTGCTCCTGGTGAGCTTGTGAGAAGCACGGGTGCTCTTGGAGATCAATTAGTCGCTTCTGGAACGAGTCTTGCAGCACCTCAGGTAGCAGGATTAGCTTCCTTAATTTGGGAAAAAGACATAAGTGTTTCAGCAAATTTTGTCCGAGAATTGATAAAAGAAAGTGCAAATAGATATGGGATAAAAGAAAAGTATGGATACGGGCTTATAGATGTTGAATTTGCGATGAATAATTATAATCTTTTTAAGCATAATTATGATAAAGATTCATCTAATGAAATTCCAGAGAACCAAGAAAAAATAATTTGCTATGATGAAACGGGTTGTGTTGCTGGAAGTTGGAGTAGTAGTGTCCATGGAGAATTTATTCCATCTGAAAACAAAAATGTTAAGAAAGGTGCAAGGTTTAATGATAAAGAAATACATAAAGAAGGTAATTTTTCTGATAATAAACCTATGTGGAGATATGCGGGAATGCGTCATAATCCATGGTGGCATGGATATTGGAAAAAGATTAAGCAAAATCTTGTGAAAGACTATGATGTGAATTATGTTGCATCATATATTTATCTGACTAAACTGGCTAATAATATATCTAATTATAAAAACATAAGTAGGCCGTCTACGTTGCCATCAATGGTTGAAAATGAAATTAAAAGCGACATTTCATATATTCCATGGAGTTCTTCTGATGCATTAAATAAGAGCAATCCAACAAATGGAGAAAAAAGGGCTTTTGTTTGGGGAATGGCATTACATAGTTTGGCAGACTGCTTTGCACATAATACATATATTACTGTAAATGGAAAAAATTATCCAATATCCCATGATAGGAAGTATCCATATGCAGATACAATAACATATAAAGAAGAACGGTATCAGCATGCATTTCTGGCTGTGAGGAGTGCTATGGAAAAATATAAGGATTCAAGTCATCCAAATGGAACATATACAGATTTTTTACCATTATCAACAGCAACACAATATAAAATGGGTGGGATAGTAAATTTCATTTATGATGTGGCAGGATCATCGGCTGCTACTCCCTTTAGAAATGTTCATTGTTCAACTAAATAGGGGGATAGCAGAATGAATTGTGTAAAAATTTGGATAGCTTTCTGTATTTGCCTTTTTTTCTCCGCATGCAGTATGCAGGAGAGTTCTGTCGATTCAAATGAAAAGAACAGTGGAGCAGCAATACAGGGATCATCGGGTACGGTGATCTCAAAATCTGTTTCCCCATCCCAGCAGCCTGATACATCTTATATTGAGAAAGAAAATGTCACAATACAGGGAAAGACCTATTCCTATATTCGATATGCATATGAGTTGGGGAAGGTTCGCATCATTTGTCTTCGATCGAAAGAGGATGAATTGGTATTTCCTTCCGAGATTGACTCTCATCAGGTGTATCTGATCGGCGGATATCAACTAGAAGATGAGATTCCTGCTGATTTGCATTCTGATAAATTGGGAGAGATGGCACTGGCATGGCAGGAAAGCAAGGCGGAACCTTACCAGCGGATTGTGATTCCGGAGGGGGTGAAGCGCATTATAGATTTCGCTTTCCAGGGAGTCAGGGCCGATGAAGTTCAGCTTCCGTCCAGTATGTATGAGATTGGAAAATTTAGTTTTATGCATTCCCAAGTGTACAAGGTGACTGTAAAAAATCCAGAGATGAAAATAAGCCGGATGGCATTTGCAGATTCCAAAATAAAAGAACTGGAACTGCCGGAAAATTTCGGAGGTAAGGTGGAAACGTTAAGTTTTCAGAACAGCAGATTGCAAAGCTTTACATGGCCGGTCCCATGCAAAAAAGAAATGGTAGGCCGGGCGGCTTTTTCATATTGTAAAAATCTTAAGGAAATCCGTTTTCCGGAAAACCAGTCACTGATCTACATTCCGGAATTTTCCTTTCTTGGCTGTGAATCTTTGGAAGAACTGGTATTTCCGGCCTCAACTGGAAAAGTGCGTTATACCAGTCAGCCCTATGCAGATAATTTCACCCAGGGAGGAGCTGGCACTCTTCGTTTCCTGGGAAAGGATACGGAATTGGATGCCTGTTCCTATATCAGGGAATATACGGGCAAACATTTTGTCACCGCAGGCAGGATCGTTGGGCCAAAGGATTCAAAGGTGATACGGTATGCAAAATATTCCATGAAAATGAAGAGTATGTCAGAGAAACTACAGAAAGAGGTATTTCGTTCTTTTCTCAGGGAGGAGGAGCCGGTGGAATATAATTTCAGTTCTCCCAAACTGGAAAAAGAGATAACGATGGCTCCCATGGATTATAAGGAGACAGAGTGAACTACCATAATAAGAAAGGTGCATGGATTGCGGTAAGGCAGGTTCCATGCACCAGTTTTGTTAGTGTAACGGTTGTTTATATCAGTCTTCTGATTTTGCCGCTGGTTTTACATAGACATCCTTGTCGTCAATATCATCGTCTTCGAAATCGTCCTCAAATTCATCATAGTCAAAGTCGCCGTCAAAATCGGATGCTTTCGGATTCATGTAACGGTATACAGCAAAAGCAATGGCGGCAACGGCAGCAACAGCACCAATTATGGCAAGAATCCACAAGACACAGGTCTTATTTTCATCTTCTGCTTTCTTTTTATTTAACAACTCGGCAACCTTAACGTTACTGATCAGTTCATCGAATTTTCCACTCATACTAAATTCCACCTTTCCTCAATCATATTAGATATTATTATTGTATCACGTTTCGATGTTTTATACTACTACTTTTTGAAAAAAGTATTTGAAATTTGAAAGTGGCAGTGATAAAATCAGTTTTAAAACATGTCGGGTCAACAGTACCAATCTGAACCCGCTGTTGAGCTAAAGAAAAAGGAGATCAGAATATGGTTTATTCATTGAATCAGTTGTGCTGGATCTTTATTTTTTATTCGTTTCTGGGCTGGTGTGCCGGTGTTATTGTAAATGCAGTGCAGAAGAGAAGATTTGTGAATACCGGTTTTATGTCTCTGACCTTCTGTCCGGCGTATGGGCTGGGGGCAGTACTCTATTCCATATTTCTTATAGAGCTTCGGGGAAACTGGCTGTTTTTGTTGGTTGGCGGCGCCGTAATAGGGGCGGTGCAGTGTATTTTGACCGGGGTAGTTCTCCAGAGGATCTTTCATCGAAGATGGTGGGACTACAGCAGGAAACGGTTTCAGTTCGACGGCTATCTCCACATTGGCCATTTTATTGCCTTTGGCCTTTCTGCATATTTTATCTTCTGGTTAGGAAATCCGCTGCTTTTTCGCATATTATCCTGGATTCCAGAACTGATCCGTTTTATTATACTGTTGGGCATCTTTTTCTGTATGACCGTAGACGGCAGCGTATCTGTCATTGCTGTTTTGAAGCTGAAGATCCGGCTGCGACGCATGGAACAAATAACAGAAAATATGCAGAAGGCGGCGGACGGCTTTGGCAATGCGTTGACAGGGCGCATCCAGAGACGGATGATGGGGGCTTACCCCAATCTGGCGGCAGACAAGATTAAGGATACGGAGCAGGCGAAGGACAAATCTGCTGTCTTTGCCCAGGGCTGCTGTTTCTATAAACTGGTATGGCTCTTTCTGATAGGTGCCTTTCTGGGGGATATCGTGGAGACTATCTTCTGCCGTCTCAGTGCAGGTGTATGGATGAGCCGGAGCAGCGTCGTTTATGGTCCTTTTAGCTTCGTCTGGGGCATTGCCTGTGCACTTTTGACAGGGCTTCTTTACAAATATAAGGATAAAAATGACCGCTATCTTTTTGCGGCAGGTACTATTCTGGGCGGCACATATGAATATATATGCAGCATCTTTACAGAGATCGTATTTGGTACGGTGTTCTGGGATTACAGTGATATTCCCTTTAATCTTGGAGGAAGGATCAATCTGCTCTATTGTTTGTTTTGGGGGATTGCAGCGGTAATCTGGTTTAAGGGGATTTACCCAGGACTCTCCCTGCTTGTGGAAAAGATTCCTAAGAAGACGGGAGTGGTGCTGACCTGGATCTGCATTGGATTTATGATTATAAATGCATCGTTGTCAGGGCTGACCCTGTCAAGATATAATGAGAGGCAGAAAGAAGGACAGACAGTACAGCAGGATTCCTGGATCAGATTCCTGGATCAGCATTTTCCGGATGAGAGGATGGAAAAGATATATCCAAATGCCAAGATGGTAAAATGAATTCAGATATGCCCCGCCGTCTGCTTTCTGGCAGCCTGCGGGGCATATCGTATTATTTATTCACTTTTTGCAGCTTGGCAAAAGAGGTACGCAGCTTTCTCTGGCCAAATTTATCAAATTCTACGACGACCTCATAGTCCTGATCCAGTTTTTTCAGAGAGGTGACGGTTCCTGTACCAAATTTGAAATGGGACACCGTATCGCCTGTTTCATATTGTGGTTTCTGCTCTGTATTTCCGCTGCTGCAGCCTTTCTGTATGTAGGGATTATCGGCAAAGGGATTCTTTTTGTTTTTGGAATAAATGGAAGCGCGGCTGGGGGAGTAGCCGGTATTTCTGCTATTATATGGGGAACCAAAGGAAACCGGTTCACCGGAAATCACCGGCTTTCTCTCTTCCTTTATCACGGCCCCGTAGGTCTGCTTGATAAGATAACGGGGGATTTCGTTGATGAAACGGGAGGGAGGGTTGAAGCTGATCTCACCGTTCCGCATACGGCAGCCGGCACTGGTCAGGGTGAGCTTTTCCCTGGCCCGGGTGATCCCCACATAGCACAGCCTGCGCTCTTCCTCCATATCCGAGGGATCATCTCCAAAGACGGCCATGGCTCCCGGGAAGATATTTTCCTCCATGCCGGCGATGTACACATAGGGGAACTCCAATCCCTTTGCACTGTGCAGCGTCATCAGAAGCACCTGCTCCGTGTCTTCCGATACCGTGTCGATATCTGCCACAAGGGCGATTTCCTCAAGAAGTCCGTTCAGTGTCGCTGGTTCTTCACAATCCTCTTCATATTGTATGATCTTACTGCACAGGGAGTCGATATTTTCAATGCGGGATTCGGCTTCTACTGTATCCTCTGCCTGAAGAAGCCGCACATATCCTGTTGTGTCAATAATCTCATCTATCAGATCTTCCAGTGTATAGTCCTCCCCCCGCAGCTTACTGCGGAGAAGTTCGATGAAACTGACAAAGGAGGTGATCTTGCTGGCAGCCCGGCTGCAGTCCGGTATCTGGTCAATCTGTGTCAGGGCGTCATAGAAGGAAATCTCTTCTTCGATGGCATAGCTGGTAATCCTGGTGATAGTGGTCTGTCCGATACCGCGCTTTGGTATATTGATGATCCTCTTAATAGAAATGTCATCCGCACTGTTATTTACTGTCTTTAAGTAGCAAAGGAGATCTTTGATCTCTTTTCTGGCATAGAAATTGATGGCGCCAATGATTCGGTACGGGATGCCCTCATAGACCAGTTTTTCTTCGAAGATGCGGGACTGTGCATTGGTCCGGTAGAGGACGGCGAAATCAGAATAACTTTTCCCGTCCTCCCGGATCCTTTTTTTTATGTCCGATGCGATTCCCTGTGCTTCCTCGTGTTCGTTGTCATATCTTCCATAGGAAATAGGTTCGCCCTCCGCCGCCTTTGTCCAAAGCTTCTTCGCCTTCCTCATAGTGTTGTTTTTGATCAACTCATTGGCAGCGGACAGTATATTTTTGGTGGAGCGGTAATTCTGCTCCAGACGGATTACCTTGGTGGCGGGAAATATTTTTTCAAAATTCAGTATGTTTTCGATATTTGCGCCCCGGAATTTATAAATAGACTGGTCGTCATCCCCCACGACGCAAAGATTCTGATACCTGGAGGCCAGAAGGCTCAGTAGTACAAATTGCGCCGTATTGGTATCCTGATATTCGTCTACCATCAGGAACTGGAAACGTTCCTGATAGAAGGAGAGCACCTCTTTATTTTCCCGGAACAGCTGCACTGTCAGCATGATGAGGTCATCAAAATCCAGTGCATTATTTTGTCTCAGCCTTTTCTGGTATTCCTTATAAACCGTGCCGAAGATCCGTTCCTTATGTTCCTTTGCGATCTGGTCTGCATATTCTGCCGGTGTTTTCAGTTCATCCTTGGCAGAGGAGATGGCATTCAGAAAAGTTCTTTCACGGAATTTTTTTGTATCGATATTCAGATATTTACAGATATCTTTCATCAAAATCTTCTGGTCGTCCGCATCATAGATGGTGAAGCTGCGGTCATAGCCGAGCCGGTCAATATGGCGCCGCAGGATACGCACACAGGTGGAGTGGAAGGTACTGACCCAGACATTTTGTGCGCCGTAGGTGACAATCCTGTCCACGCGCTCCCGCATTTCCTTTGCCGCTTTGTTGGTAAAGGTCAGAGCCAGGATATTGTAGGGATTGATCTGGTGTTCTTCGATCAGGTAGGCGATTCGGTGTGTCAGCACTCTTGTCTTGCCGGAACCGGCACCGGCCAAAATAAGCAGCGGTCCCTCAAAATGAAGAGCCGCTTCCCGCTGTTTATCATTTAATCCTGAAAGTAATTCGTTCATTATATCCTCCACTCTATTTTTCTTTTTTATCTTTTTCAATGTCCGATAAGGTTTCATCGATCATGCGTTCCACCAGCTGTTTTTTCATATAAGCATCGAAACTCAGCAGACAGATAAAGGCGAATCGGGACAGGAAGTCGGATTCCTCAGGATCCTTCGCTTTGGGAAACAGATTTTGGGAATGCTTAAAGCGGCGGAGGATATCCTTGGTGAGATTATCCGTCTGGATCCGTTCCATCTTAAAGATGGTATGATATATTTCCTCAAGGGAGACGTCCCGGGATCTGTTGTTGTAAAACATATCTGTCAGGGGACGGAATATTTTCTGTATGTCGGTGATGGAGAGCACATTTTTAAAATAATAGAGAAAGATAAGTAAAAACATATGCTCTTTAGAGTATTTTTTCTTCACAGGCGGCGGTAGAAAATTATTCTTAGTATAATTATTGATCATGGTCTTGGTCAGGATCTTGTCGTCGTCCATGCGTTTACATGCTTCCAGATGCTCGTCCATAAATGTAGTGACCTGATCCATGTAAAGATCGATATTGGGAATATCCTCCGGACTGATAAAATCAATTTCGTTTAATTTGCGGATAATATCCATAATGCTCTCTTCGTTTGAATGTTCCATAGTGCCTCCATTCATTTCTGCGCTGCCCTGCGCATATGATATATAAGATTGATATAAAACGTCTTTCTAAGTATAACGGATTTTGAAATGTAAGTCAAATTGGATACTTGACAAATAATAGGGCAATAGATAGAATAAAGTAGAAATCTGGTGATCTGAGACTGGTCACCGGGAAAAGAGTCGGGGTGGAGCAACATAAAAGGAGGAGAAGGAAATGGATGAAAACAATCATAACGGACCTGTTCAGTATGAACCGTCCGTACAAGTAGATAAGGACAAAGACGGTTACGCCACAGCTATCCTGGTTCTGGGAATCCTGTCCATCGTATGCTGCGCACCATGCGGTATTGTGGCATTGGCGCTGCGGGCAGGCAGTAAGGATGAGATTTCAGACGATAAACAGGGAATGGTAACAGCAGGTTTTATTACTTCCATTATCGGCATCTGCCTGTGGGGAATTGCCCTCTGCGGCCGCCTGTTAGTAGCTTTCCTGCAGATTCTATAATATTGTACCGGTGCTTCATTCCTGCAAGCGCTGCCATAATTCTGTGAAAAACCGCAGGACACCAAAAATCACAAAAATATAGGTTAATAGGTAGAGATAGACAGGCCGGGCTTTCATTCCATGGATCCGGCCAGGTAAGCAGAAAAGACTTCTTTCCCGTTTCTGAGAGAGAAGTTTTTTTGTATTACAGGTTCCATCAGAAGGTGTTTTTTTTAGCCGTATGATCCAGGAGGATAGAAACGCTGCCGTATGACTCAGCAGATACAGGAGATAAATTGCTGCACAGTACAGGATTGCAGGATTGTGGCGCAGGCTCAACAGAAGATCCCCCTGGAGAAGGGCAGTTACCGCCCTTGTGCAGCCGCACCCGGGACAGGAAAAGCCTGTAAGCGTGTGAAAGACGCAGGGAGGCAGAAACTGTGAAGGAATCCCGGAGCCGCTGCGGTAGAGGAGGGCGAGGCCGCCAAAGAGGGGCAGGAGAAACAGGCATCCCAAATAGATGCGTGTCTCCCTGCTGTGGATATTTACCTGCATCGCCGTCTCCTCCTTTTTTGTAAGCTGGTTCTATTATAAGAGAAAGTAAAAAAAGGGTCAAGATAATGCTGTATCCATGATAAATTGCTTGCAAGAGAATTCGTTAGATGGTATTCTTTATTCTGACATCAGCTCTACGGTATTGGTTGAGCTGTATGAAAGAAGATGTGAGGACGATACAAGATGAAGAAAAATGATTTCTATGAGGGAGACGTGGTCTCTCTAAAATTTCCCAATAAAGGCCGTGTGCAGGTAGAGGGAGAGGAGTTTCCGGTACTTGTGAAGAATACTCTGCCGGGCCAGAAAATAAAGTTTCAGCTGAAGAAGGCCAGAAAAAACCGTCCTGAAGGCGTACTGACGGAGGTGCTGAAACATTCTGAGATGGAGAATCAGCTGCCGCCCTGCCCACATTTTGCGGAGTGCGGAGGATGTTCCTATCAGACGATGGACTATGAAAACCAGAAGAAGCTGAAGCTCTCCCAGGTGCAGAAGCTTTTGACAGAAGTGTATCCGGATTTTCCGCTGCAGGACTGTCTGGCAAGTCCGAGACCATGGGAGTACCGCAATAAAATGGAGTTTTCCTTTGGGGACGAGGTGAAGAACGGTCCGCTGACCCTGGGACTGCATAAACGGGGGAGCTTTTATGACATCCTTCCGGTACCGGAATGCCGTATTATCGATGCAGACCTTCGAAAAATCCTTACGGCCACCCTGTCATTTTTCCGGGAGAGACAAATCCCTTTCTACCACAAGATGAGCCATAAGGGAGTGCTGCGTCATCTTTTGGTGAGAAAGGCGTGGAACACAGGGCAGATTCTGGTATGTCTGGTGACTACGTCCCAGTGGGTGCCGGGGAACGTACTTTCAGAGTACAGAGAGATCCTGCAGCAGATATCCTTAGAGGGAGAGTATGCGGGAGTCCTGCATATGATCAACGACAGTCTGTCAGATGTGGTCAGATCGGAGAAAACAGAGGTTTTGTCTGGCAGAGACTTTTTTTATGAGAAGGTGCTGGGACTGGAATTTAAAATCTCTCCTTTTTCCTTTTTTCAGACCAATACTGCCGGTGCCAGGGTGTTGTATGAGAAAGTCCGCGAGTACATTGGAGATGTGGAGGGAAAGGTGGTTTATGACCTCTACAGCGGTACAGGAACCATTGCCCAGATCCTGGCGCCAGTGGCAAAGAAGGTGGCAGGGATTGAGATTGTGGAAGAGGCAGTGGAGGCAGCGCGGGAAAATGCAGAGAGAAACGGACTGGGGAATTGTGAATTCCTGGCGGGAGATGTGCTGAAGCTGCTGGATCAGATTGAGGAGAAGCCGGATACTATTGTATTGGATCCGCCGCGGGAGGGAATCCATCCCAAGGCGATTACGAAGATTCTTGACTATGGTGTGGAGAGGATCGTGTATATCTCCTGCAAGCCCACATCCCTGGCCAGGGATCTGGAGGTGTTTCTGCAGTACGGATATGTGCCGGTAAGGGCAGAGTGTGTGGATATGTTCCCCTGGACAAGGGGGATTGAGACGGTAGTTCAGTTGGTCAACATTGGTGTAAAGCCCGATTATACGGTGCGTTTGGAGGTTGATGTAGATGAATTCTACAAGACCGTAGGCGAAGAAAAAAGACACTTCGTTAAGCCTGACCAGAATAACAAAAAAGATAAGTAAAACACTGATATTTAGGGCATCGGAAAAGAGAATAAGATTTTTAAAGACCTGATTATGATATCGAATGGGTATTGTAATCAGGTCTTTTTTGTTTTCTGGGAAAGGGGGAATTTCTTGAGATGAGAACCGTATTTTTAGGATTGCGGGCACCACCATCATTTGGTGGATATAGCCACCACCAGAGTGTTAGACGGTAGTTTGGGTGCATGTTATGATGTGTACAACAAATAAATCTGATGGCGATATTTTGATATGGCGGTCAGGTTTCATATCACCCACGAAGTTGGAAAGCTCCGATGTGTTTCCGGACAATAATCAGTCGAAGGTTTGCCAGGTGTACCGAAGGATCTAGCGATGAAGGTCAAGCGAATCACGGACACTTTAAAAGTAAGTGAGCACAAGTTGTTATCATGGCGGAGCGATAATAACCCACGGAGGGATAAAATTGCATTTATGCAATTGCATAAATGCAACAGGTATTCCTTATCCTCGAAATGGCATGAGAGGAGATAGTCGTTTGGACGGCGTCGTGAACACGAAAGTGTCAATGGATGGCAAAAGTCATCGCCATGAAATGTCGAACATTTTGTGGTAGTGGGTCCCATGTGTACGGGCGTAAGGGGGACTGGAGACAGTCAGAGGTGCACCTACATAACCGGATTAGGTTATGAATCATGCAGGATGCTGTAATCTGCATCATATGTTTTAAGTACCCGAGCTTATATTCATATCATCTGTTGGGGCAGGCTTCCTGCAGGAAAAGGAGGAATGCCTAAAGATGAATGGTGTAGGTGGCAAAGAAGAGAGGCAGCTTATTAAGGAAATATGGCTTGATGATATTCAAAGTTTCAAAGCACATTATGGCTGTCTGGATTGCTTACATAAGGACCGGTGCCATGAGTGTTTTTCTCTCGGACGATGTATAATCGTTGATAATCCCGAAATCAACGGTATGATACAATCGGGAAGAGGAAGATGTGAAGGGTGTCCTTATGGCAATGGAACAGGAACCTGCTTTGGATTTTGTATCAGAGCCATTCTTAATGAATACAGAATAAAAGGATTCAGGAATGGAGGAAAATAAAATGGATACAAATATTCAGATTATTGGAGTAGACAATGGTAATTCACAGCACAAGACGAGACATACCTGTTTTACAACGGGGATTGCTCTTGTAGACGATAACCCTATCGTATATGACAACATATTAGATTACAATGGCAAATGTTACCGTATTGGTGGTGACAGAATTAATGTTCAGGATGACAAAGTCTGCAATGAGAATTTCTATCTGCTGACATTGGCTTCCATAGCCAGGGAACTTAATGCAAGAGGAACAGAGGCAGTCCGGAAGAACCATATCATACTTGCAGCCGGACTTCCCATTGGAAGATATGGTGCGGAGAAAAAAGCATTTCGCAATTATCTTTTGAAGAACCGTATGGTACGCTTTCGTTATGAGAAAAAAGAATATGTAATCTTCATAGAAGATGTACTTGTTTATCCGCAGTGCTATGGTGCGATTGTGGGCAGGCTTCCGATGATGACAGGGCAGGAGATTGTGGTAGACATTGGATCATGGACGATAGACATCATGAAAGTGACTGACAGAGTCCCGGATCAGGCGACCATAGCGACAGACCCTAATGGTATCATTACCTGTATGAGGAGGATTCAGGAAGTATGTGTTGCTCAGACAAATGAGAAGATTGATGAGTATATGATCCGTGAATTTATCACAAAGGGAGATGTCAGGCTGGATCAGGAGTTTGTGGATATTATGGCAAAGGAATTTACCAGATATACGAAAGGGATATTCAGAAATCTTGCTGAGAGAGGTATCAATGTCAGAACCACACCGATTACTTTTGTCGGCGGTGGTGCGGTTCTTATGAAGAGGTATGCCGGAATCGACCAGAAGAATGTATCATATGTGGAAGATGTAAAGGCAAATGCAATCGGCTATGAGGCACTGGCGGGGCTGTATCTGAATGCACAGAGGAAAAAGGAAGCGTAGGTGATGTGATATGGCAGATTATATGCATTTTTCGCTCAGGCTGAACAGGGATATACCGGAACATAAGAGGATTATAAAGTTCCTTGATGAGATGGATCCGGGCAAATATAAGTCTAAGACGGCTTTTCTGGCTTCTGCGATTTCGTTTTATATTGCATGCATTGAGGATGGTTCTTTAGAGAAGCTGGAAGACAGAAAGTTCAGGGAACATGCCACGGATTATGTAACAAGAGACGAGTTTAATGCAAGGTTTGAAGGGTTATCCGATTCCATAGAAAAGAAAATTTACAGGGAAATCATTTCAGCTTATATCAAAACTCCGATTTCGGCATCTGCCATGGAGCCGGAAAATCAAAAAGATGCATCAGGGTATGGGGCAGATGATACAACACTTGAGAAAGATCTTGAACAGTATGCAGGAGTTATGGACAGCATAATGAGCTGGAGTTCCGATGATTCCTGAGAGGAGGTGAGGGCGATGAGACAGTTTGCAAGACTGGTAACATATCAGTTTTATCTTATGGCGATGTAACAATTAAATAATCAATCTGAACAATAGACGGTAAAAGGTATGCCATGCGTGGTGTACCTTTTTCTTTTATGGTCGAACAGATTGGGGCACAAAAAAGGAGGTTCAAATGAACAAAATTAAGCGGAAGTTAGCCTTGTTTATGGCGATGGTGTTTTCTGTCAGTACATTCGGGCAGACAGGCATAGCTGCATTTGCAGCAGCAGGGGGCATGGATGGAAAAGAGGAGATTGCCCTTTATGATAAGGATGTGAGGACAGACCTTGATGAGGATGAGGTTGCAAAGGCAGAGGATATCAATGTGCTGATTGATTCTGATTACGATGTAAGGGATGTTAAGGATGGTATCAGTTTTGATGATACCAAAGTCTCGGTTGCCTATGCGGAAGATATGGGAAATTTTGAACTGTCTAAAGCTGGCAGATATGATACTTATTATCTGGTAGAGCCTTTCAGTGGAAAGAAGCCATATCTGATACACAGGATTGTGACGGTAGACGAGCCGGATATTCCAGAGGCACCAAAAGAAGAAAGCACGGAAGAAGAGGAGAATGAAGACGATGAACCTGACCCTGTGGTCGGAGAAGAGCGTAATCCCGAAGAGCTTCCCCTTTCAGCGGGCGAACTTGAAAATATCCAGAGCAGCACGGCTACCTTCAGTATTATCCTTGATGATAATCAGGATGCCGAATTGATTGAAGAAGGAATTGACCCAGAAATGGGAGCGGTGGAGGAAACTCTTAAAGAGGATGCCTCCGGTGGAGACAGTGCATCGGCAGATACAGGCTTTTTTAGTAAAGTAGGCTCTCTTCTTTCAAAGGCTGTGGATGTTGTATTTCCCACTACGGTAGCCCATGCAGCAGAGAATAAAAATAAAATGAAGGTATCTTACTCCGGCTATGCGGGATACTGTGGTCACAGGACAGGTATCAAATATATCTCTGAGGAGGGAGATTATCATAAGCATCTTGTTTACTGCATGGATATGAAGAAAAATACCACGAATGGAACAGTAGATGCAGGCGGAAAGATTAAGGCAAAGATCACGTTCTGTCTGGTCAACGGTGCGAGGTCACTTGGTGGCAAGTGCCATACATCTAAGTATTCATCAGGCACAGCGGCAGCAGATTATTTTATCACGAGTGCAGCAATCCACGTCTTAAACGGTGAAGTAAAGCTTTCGTATTATAATGACGGAAGCGGTGTGTATAAGAACATCGAGCAGATGGTAAAGGATGCCAATAACCTTGATAAGTCGAAATACAACATGGAGACAGGCCTTACCAAGAGCGTCACATATACCATAGAACCTGCAAGGACAGAGTGGAAGGATATGGGTGACGGTCTTTATAGAACCGTGGATAAGTTTGTGCGTACAAAAAGCGGCACAATAACAGATGTGAAGTATCAGGTCAAGGGTGTTCCGTCTGGTCTTACGGTAGGAGAATCAAAGAAAGATTCCGGTGATATTGACGATGACAGTGACCTGAAAAAATACGATCTTTGTGTGGCACAGACGGATGCTGACAAGGCTTCTTCTAATTTTTATCTGTTCTGCAACGAAAAAGCGATGAAGAAAATCAATGACGCTGACAGCGTGATTAAGGTCGTTGCTCAAGCGTATTCTAATGAAAAGGGAGGACGTAAGTGGACTCCTACGGTTGTATCGCAGCAGAAGATCACGTTTTTAGAGGATTTTAACCCGGTATCTGCAAAGGCATCGGTAAAGGTGACTTCTAAGTTTCAGCTTGGTTCTATCTCCATCAAGAAGATAGATAAAAATACAGGAGTTCCGGTTGACGGTGCTTCCTATTATATGTATGAGGATGCAGACTGTAATGAGTTCCTTTGTGAATTAAAAGGAACCGGTGGTGGATATTATGCTTCCGGGGTGGAGACACTGACACAAAATAAGTATTATCTGGTAGAGATGGAAAATCCTGATGGCTATCAGCTTGACGAGATGGTGCATGAGGTAGATATATCCTGCTTTACCATATATGACGCTGACGGAAAGGTAATCCGGAAGGGTAAGGATTTTATCCACGAAGAGGAGTCTGAATATGTCGGAGTTATGATTGGCAAGAAGGATTCCTTTACGGGAAAAGAGATTACTACGGCAGGTTTTGCGGTATTTGGTGATGCAGCATGTACGCAGAGGACGGTAGTGGAAGCAGGAAAAGATGATACGTTAGTGCCGGTATTCCATTATGATGAGGATCTGGGAGCAGCTGTGTCAGCAGGCTTTAAGAAAACACAGAACACTTATTATGTCAAAGAAGTCGAAATACCTGACGGGTATTCCAGGCTTAACACGGTCTGGGAAGTGCAGCCGGACAATGGAGAGACGTTCTATAAGGATGTGACGAATACTCCGATTCGCTGTGATGTTGTGGCGAAAAAGAAACAAAAGACGGAAGGGCTTATGGGTGATGCAACCTTAGTTGGTGCAACTTATGGTTTGTATGCATCGGAAGATATCAAATATCCGGATGGTTCCGGTACGGTCACATACAATGCCGCTGATCCAATCAGGTCTGATAAGGGCACCGATTTTAAGTTCAGTGATGTGACTGCAACAAAGGATGCTTTGCTTGCAACAGTAAAGACAGATGGCAATACGGAGTTTTCATTCAGCAATCTGTATTATGGCAATTATTATATTAAGGAGATTGAGTCGAGCGTAGGATGTCTTTTAGATACTACGGTGTATGACCTGAAATACAGGGAGGCAGAGGATATACATTCGGATATCTCCTTGAAACAGGAAGTGTATGAGGATGTGATAAAACAGCCGTTTGAGATCATCAAAGTGTCAACAGACGGTGACACGGGAGAGACGGACAAAGTGCAGGGAGCGGAATTTACCGTCAAGCTCATTTCGGAAATCAATGAAAAGGGATGGGATGGAGCAGCAACGTATGATACCCTGATAACCGATGAAAAGGGGTATGCGAGGTCAAAGGAACTTCCCTTTGGTGAGTATCTGGTCAAAGAGACGAAAGTTCCAAAGGATCTTTATAAGACAGATGATTTTACGGTCAAAGTCACAGAGGATTCGAGGGAACCGCAGCCATGGAGAACACTTAACGATGCTCCTTTTAAGTCTTATATCCGTATTGTAAAAAAGGATGTGGAGAGTGGCGAGGTTGTGCTGTTATCCGGTGCGACCTTCAAAATCCGCAAGGGGCATACCGTACAGGAAACAGATGGAGAGGATGAAGAACAGGAGGATGATGAATCATCTTATGTCGAACAGAAAGTGGGAGATAAGAAGATATCCGAATTTGTCACGGATGAGACAGGAACGGTTACTACGCCTTTGGAATTAAAATATGGTGATTATGAGATTGTGGAAATCAAGGCTCCTGACGGTTATCTGATTACAGACGAGCCAAAGCCTTTCACGGTTACGAAAGAGGGTGCAGTCCAGGTCCTTGAGGACGAAGATGGCGATCCTGTCATTACGGTTGAAATTGAGAATAAGCCAGTCAAGGGAAGCGTCAGCATCCAAAAATCAGGCGAAGTCTTAGTTTCAGCAGAATATGATACCATCATAGACCGTATTTTTACAATGGTCACAGGAGATAACAGAAGTGTAACCTTTCAGTATGAGGAGCAGCCGTTAGCCGGAGCGAAATATCAGTTGATTGCTGATGAGGATATCTTCACACCGGATTATCAGAAGGATGCTAATGGAGAAAACAGGAAGATCGCAGTCTATAATGATATTCCTGTGGTAAGTGGAGCTGCTGTGGCAGTTCTTACAACAGATGAGAATGGTGAGGCGAGTGTGGATGGGCTTCCTCTTGGAAAGTATCATTTAGTTGAAGTGGAGGCACCGTATGGCTATGTCTTGGATGAAACAACGAAGGAAATCGCTCTCACCTATGAGGATGACCATACGGAAGTCATTTATGAAAATGCAGAGTTTTTTGACGAGAGAGTAAAGACACAGTTGTCGCTTATCAAGAAAAACTCTGTAAATCAGATCCCTGTAGAGGGTGCAATCTATGGTGTATATGCCACGGAGGATATCCTTGGCAGGGATGATACGGTGCTTGTGGAAGCGGATTCGCTGATACAGTCAGCAAAGACCGATGAAAATGGCGTGGCAGACTTTGATGCCGACCTGCCCATCGGAATGTATTATGTCAAGGAAATCGAGACTGCACCGGGCTATCTGATGGATGAGAGTGAGTACGAGGTAGACTTCACTTATCAGGATCCAAAGACAGCTCTTCTTACAAAGGAGATAGCGGTGGAGGAAACACCGATCATTGTTGAAATCTCGAAGAGTGATATTACGACAGGGAAAGAACTTCCGGGAGCGAAACTGGAGATTGTCGATGAGAATGGTGAGGTTTTTGCAGCATGGACGACGGATGGAAAGCCATATACCATAAACCCAATCCCGGCAGGAGATTATACTTTGAGGGAGACGACTGCTCCTTATGGATATCGGATTGCAGAGGAAGTACCATTTACGGTAGAGGAGACAGGAGAAATCCAGAAGGTGGCAATGTCGGATGAGAGGGTGCTTGGAAAAATCCGTATCGTCAAGACGGACAGCTCCACCAAAAGGCCTCTTGAGGGTGTGGAGTTTGAGATTCGTGACGAAAAGGGAAAAGTGCTTGCAAAGCTAAAAACTGGCAAAGATGGTAAGGCAGTCACAGAGCCTGTCCCTATAGGCAGCTACAAAGAGGATGGAGCTTTTGATAAGGATCTTCACTATTATGTTGTAGAAACTAAGGCGCTGGATGGATATGTGCCAGATGATACGAAGCATGATATTGTGCTGCAGTATGACGATGATGCACCTGAGTTTGTCGAGTATACGCTGAAGGTCAAAAATAAACCGGATAAGCCAAGACTGCCGCAGACAGGTGGTAATTTCAATCCGTGGTTATTTGCCGGAGCCGGCATGGGAATTCTGATTGGTGCAGGCATTTATTATTTTAGGAGACGCAGGCGTTTTCCTAAAATCAAAAAATGAATCGGTAACTGATGTGATGAGAAGCTGACAGGTTATGCTTCTCTGTTTTTTTGCCATCATGCCGGGGGTCAGCCTTGGCTGGTGGCTGTTTATTGCAAGGAGGAATTATAAGATGATGGATTACACAATGTTTAAGGAATTGGTAAATGATAAGTTTATGGATTATATGCCGGAGAAGTACAGGAATGGAACGCTTTCCATACGTAAGGTCAATAAAATCAACGGCAGCAAGGACGGGCTCAGCATTCTTCAGAAAGGCGAGCAGGGTGCTCCAACGATTTATGTGGATGATATGTATGAAAGGTTCAAGCAAAGTGATGGCTTAGAGGCTACCATAAAGGAGTTTGCAGACATTTATACCGAGGCGGCAGAGAAGATGCCGCCGATTCCGGGTAGTCTGCTTACAGATGGTGCTAAGGATAAGATCTACATGGTGATCATCAATACGGAATCGAATAAAGATATCCTGAAAAATGCACCTCACAGGGAGGTCAATGATACCTCGGTCATTTACCGTATTATGGTGAGCGATGATGAGAAGGGCATCGGAAGTGCACTGATCACAAATCAAATTGCAGAAGAAATTGGCATGAGCGAGGAGCAGTTATTCAAACTTGCAGCCGAGAATACACCGAAGCTGTTCCAGCCTGTTGTAAAGCCGATGTCACAGGTGATATTCGGGATGCTTACGGAAGACGGAGGCATGCCAAAGGATGTTGCGGAGCAGGTTCTTGATGGTATGCGTGGAGAGAAAGAGATGATGTGGATTATATCCAACAATAAGGGTGTTTCCGGTGCCGTGAATATGCTCTTTGAAAAGAATCTTCATGAACTTTCCAGGGGCATGAATGATGACCTGTATATTCTGCCTTCCTCTATTCATGAGGTGATTGCAGTGCCTGCGAGTATGGGGAATCCGGAAGAGCTTGCCGAGATGGTACAGCAGGTCAATATGGATGTGGTTGATGTATCAGAAAGGCTTTCTAATCAGGTATATCACTATGACAGGGATGCAAGAAAGCTCTCGATGGCTACAGATACGCCAAATAAGGGCATCATAAACGCTGTGGCGGAGGTTGAACTTGTTTATGACAAAGAGCAGAAGCGATAGGAGGTACCGGGATGGAGGAAGTGGTTGAGATTGATGATATTAATACACTCATTGAAATGATAACGGATATTCCTGACGGCGTGATGCTTGAGGTCGAACTCGGAGAGGAGGATGCAGATGATAGGAGAGAGGGCATTTAAGCTCGAAGTTGTCAGCATCCGGCTTGTGAAGGATGCACCTGTGTTTTCCAAAATAAAAATCAATACGCCGGAAACAGCGATAGAGGCCCTCGGCAATGTGATGTCTGACTTTGACAGGGAAGTGGTGGCGGTGGTTAATTTAAAGACTGACGGTACACCAATCAATGTGAACTTTGCCAGTGTGGGCACAATTAACGGTGCACTGGCAGAGCCGAGGGAACTCTTAAAATCAAGCATACTTTCCAATGCAGCGAATGTCATTATCGTTCACAACCATCCATCCGGTAACCTTGAACCGTCAAAGACGGATATATCACTTACGCACAGGCTGGTAGAGGTATTCTCGCTTATGGGAATACCTTTACTGGATCATGTGATTGTCGGTGGTGATAATAAGGTTTTTTACAGTATGCACGAGAAAGGTACAGTTGTGTTTGATCATCATGTGGTATATTCAGATCTTCTCGATACGCTGAAATTCCAAAGAGTAGCGGAAGAAGTGCCAAAGGGAATTGTTGCAGCGGACTGGAGAAAGGAGACACTTGGCTATGGGAATGTTCACGAAGAGCGAGTTAGAGATGGCAAAAAGCGTTGACTTAAAGGCTGTGGCATCTGCTATGGGATATACAATAAAGCGTGTCGGAAAACTTTATACGATAAAGGAAATGGATTCGATACGGATTTATCCGGATAATCATTGGTACAGGTGGTCCGGAAAGTCCAGTACAGGGATTACCGGAGGAAGCCAGATTGATTTCATGATGGAGTTTGGCGGCATGGACATAGGGGAAGCGGTGGATTATCTTCTTGATTTTTCAGGACAGGGCGGGAATATGACGGTTCAGGCTGTGGGTTCTGCTCCGGTCGAAAAGGAGCAGAAGCCGTTTTTACTTCCACCATCTTCGTCGAACAATCTGAGGATAATGAGGTATCTCACGGAAGAGCGAGGATTATCCGGGGAGACAGTCCGGTGGTTTATCGACAGGAAACTGATTTATGAATCAGAGCCATACCACAATGTCATCTTTGTTGGTTATGACAAAGCGGGAAAGGCAAGATTTGCAAGCATGAGAGGAACAAATGACGGCAAAGGAAAGATTTTTAAATGCGATGTCGCAGGCAATGATAAACGCTATGCGTTCCATGTGGAGAATGACAGTGATACCGTTCTGGTGTTTGAGGCGGCAATCGACCTGATGAGTTACTTTGAGATGTATCGCAGGCCGCAGGTTCATATGCTTGCACTTGGGATGACAGCAGACAATCCGTTACAGCAGTATCTGGGAGACAATCCGAAAATCCGAAATATAGGTTTTCGCTTAGATAATGATGAAGCGGGCAGGAATGCTTCTTATAAATTAGCAGAGAAGTATATCAGGCTGGGATACCGGACGGACATATCCTTTCCACCGGATGGGTGTAAGGATTATAACGATTTTATCAGAAACTATGCACATGGAAAGGCACGGGTGGATTCAAAAGGGGCAAGGTGATTTGGGTGCATGCAGCACCCAAACAGGCTAAATCTGTACCCGGCTGTGACCCGGAATGGTGTTTTTTGGGTGCATAGTATGACCCAGATTAAAATGCAGACAGCTTGTTAAAAAATATTTTGGGTGCATATTGCACCCAAACAGGCTGATTCTGCACCCGGCTGTGACCCAAAATGGTGTTTTTTGGGTGCATAGTGTGACCCAAATCATATTTTTATGATAATCGGGGGTTTTAGGGGGCAAAGCCCACTAACCGGATGCATTTTTGAGACGATAGTCGAACAAAATGCGTATCTGGCAGTATCAGATTGAAAATACCTTTGCTGTGGCAGGCAGGGGTTCCAAGCAATTTCATTACGGATAAAAAGGAGGAATTTTTTCTATGAATGAGACGGCAAATTCTATTGATTCAACAGACGGACTGATAACCTTCTTAAGGACGGTGGACAGTCCTGTGAAGATACAAAAGAAAGGTGCACAGATTATTCTTAACAATCTGTCAGGGCACCGGGTGCAGCTTTTTGGAGATAAGGATGGAAAGTTGTATCTGTGCATGGAGGGTAAGGAGGCAGAAGAGACAACATTTGATGATGTTGTGGATCTGGTGTGTGAGTATAACTATGAGGAGATTTATCAAGCGGAAGAAGCTGTAAAGGCAGAGTCCGATTTTGTCCATAAGTGTAAAACCCGGAAGAAGTTAGAAGAGTTAAAAAAGGACAAGTGGATTCTCGATAAAATCTTCTATCAAACGAAGTATGGAAGAAAGGTAGGGGTAGTTGCGGATCGAATATGTACAGGGCTTTGTGAGAAGTTTAATCTTGTTCCGGTTTATAACATCCCTATGTATGAGAACCAGATTGTTTCAGAGGATGCGGCTTACGGGACGGTAGCAAAAGCAGAACCGGCGGAGCATCCTAAGGAAGAGCAGCATAATGAGACGCAGGAAGATGCAGCTAAAGAGGACGCAATATCAGATGACCACATTGTTGTATCAGATAAAGTTGATATAAAGCAGGAATCCTTTGATCATGATAAGGAGGAGGCAAAGGGGGCGAGATAAATGGCTATGAATTTGCGTAAGGCGTACCGGCTGACGGAGGAGCAGAATGAGGAACTTCAGGCGAAAGTATCGGAGCTTGGTATGACGGAATCCGAATTTATCAGGCTGCTTATCACACAGCGTCCCAAGGATTACCCGGAAATCAGGCATATGCTAAACAGCCTTATCAATGAGGTGAACCGGATTGGCGTAAATATTAATGAAATCGTCCATAACAATAATTCCATGCTTTATTCAGACGGCGATAAGACAAGGCTCTTGGCTTATATGCAGAAACTGAATGAAGTTGTGAACAGGGCGGTGAATGATATTGGCGATCACTAAGATTCTTTATATGAAGGAGAGCCAGTACGGTGATCCTGGCAGGCATTTAAAGCATAGCCTGAATTATATCCTTGCTTCGGAAAAGACCGGGGAAACGCTTTATACGGGAAGCGTAAACTGTCAGATACCATTTGCATATGAGCAGATGAAGTCAACCAAGGTACAGTTTGGAAAAACTGAGAAGCGGCAGGGCTATCATATCATCATTTCATTTGAGGAGGGAGAAATTGATGCTCCGACGGCTTATGAGCTTGTAGGTAAATTTGTGAATGAGTATCTGAAGAACGAATACCAGGCGGTCTATGCTGTGCATGATAATACAGCACATATTCATGGACATATCGTATTCAACAGCGTTAATTTTCTGACAGGGAAAAAGTTCCGTTATGAGAAAGGTGACTGGGCAAAATACATGCAGCCGATTACCAACAGGCTATGTGAAGAATATGGACTTTCCACTATCTCCATTGATAGAGAGGAGGCTGAGCCATCGGAGAATTATACGGAGTGGAAAGACAGCAGGGACGGCAGGTTTATGTGGTCTGACATGATAAAGAGAGATTTGGATGCTTGTGTATTAGAGGCATCAGATTTTGATGAGTTTGTTGCCTTGTTAAAAGGCAGGGGCTATGAAGTCAAACAGAATAAATACTTTGCCGTTAGACCTCCGGGACTATCAAGATACAGGAGATGCTACCGGTTCGGAGAAGATTATACGGAGGAGAGCTTAAAGAGGCGGATCGTGACGGAGGATATGAAGCATTATCAGGAGAATCATTCCGAAATGAGGATTCTTAAAGTGGTCATTCCTTATCACCTGAAGCGGGCAAAACTGTCCGGTATGCAGAGACGGTATTTTGCAAGGCTTTATCGTATTGGGAAATTAAAGCAGCGTCCCTATAGTCAGGCATATAGGTATCGGGATGAGATACGGAAGATGTATAAGCTTCACAGGCAGTATATGTTTTTGAGTAAGTATGAAATCCATTCCATGGAAGATCTCAATCGGGTGCATGAGGAATTGCAGGATAAAAAAGCGGAGCGTTCCAAAGACCGCAGCAAGCATTATAAGCAATATGCGAGATTCAACATGCTTTTTAGAAAACTGGAGAGGATTGAGCAGCTTCAGGCGGCAGAGGTCACATATCAAAATGGCGACAGCTTTTTTGGTGACGAGCATGAAGAATATAAGCGTATTGAAAATGAGATCAACGATGAGGGTTATACAATTAAAGAACTTACGGAGTTAAGAGAGCACTACAAAATAAGAAATGTGTCATTTCGTGAGGAGGCAAAGGAAACAAACAGAGAAATCCGTATTGCTGAAAGTCTCATAAAAGAGAATGAGCAGGAGCAGGTTTCCGTTGTTAAAAATGATTTGATCGGCAGACAGCCTAAGAGATAGGCTGTTTTTTTGCGAGGAGGTTGATTATGGAAGGTAAAGCAAAGCAGGAAGAACTTATCAGTTTTTTCAAAAATAAGAATTATGATGAGGATGTCATAAAACAGGCAAAGGATGATTTTGAAGCCGGACTTAGTGTGGAACAGGTTTCAATCTATAAAGTCAGAAGACTGAAACAAAAGGAGAGATTACTTATTTCCAAAGGCTTTCGTCTTGGAATTCCTTTTGAAATGATTTCGGGCATGGTTGATCATCGTTATAAGGAGGCCCAGTTTGCTGCTGTAGTCAGCGAGTATGAGTCTGGTACAGAGATTTCTGTGATTAAGGAAGTATTGGATGAATTCCGTACCGGGCATGACATTACCGAGACTTTTAAGCAGGTTAAGGAACGGATGGCAGATACAAAGGAGAAACCGGCAGAGACTGACATTACTGAAGGGAATATGGATGATAATGCGACAGAAGCCTCAGATACTGTGGATAAAACTGCATCTGCCGGCAGTGGAGCAATTAGCGGTAAAGATTTTATAGAATCCATGAAGATGGTGATGGATACCTTTTCCAATACTATGCAGATGCAGTTTGAACGTATGGATAAGCGGGATGAGGAGTTAAGAAATTCATTGCATGACAAGGAAACGGAGAAGTTTCTTAATGACAGGATTACTAATCTTGAGAGCCAGCTTGCGGATTCTAAAAAGGATTTATCAGCTGCTTCGGGTGTGGTAAACGAGAAAGAAAAACAGATTCATTCCCTGCAGGTGGATGTGGATATACGGATTAAGGAATTGTTCCAAAAGGATGAGGAGATAAAAAAATTACGGGAGGAGATAGAGAGGATGAAGACAGAAAATAATTCTAATGGAGAAGTTAATCAATCTGCCGGCAAATCTTCTGTCAGTGAGACAGGAAAATCTGTTGTTTCAGAAAACAAAGCAAATCATACAGCCAACTATACCATGAATGTTACGATGCCAAATGGAAAGCAGATTCCGTTACAGGTGGAGCGTGATGAGAAAAAATCACAGTCCGGTCTTTCGGCACTGATGTCTAAGTTTTTACCAAAGGGACCGGCTAAGACGCTTCTTACAAGGATGATTGAGGGCAGGTACTCCGGAGAACAGCTTTCAGAAGTCATGTATGCCTATCAGAATCATCTCGAAGAAGCAGAAGTACAGGAGCTGTTGGATGCAAACCTTCCTCCGGAAGAGATGCATGGCATTATCAATGTAGTTGCCGCAGCGAAGGGCGGTGAAGAATAATGTCAGAGATTAGTGATGCAGTACAGATTATCCGTGTTGGATTTGAGGGCATGGAGATCGCAATGAAGGTTGGAAGTGCTTCGATCGGTATGATGCAAAGGACAATGAAGTTCATATACGGAATGCTCAATTTTGAGAAAAGCATGGGTAAGACTTCAATGAAACAGCTTTTGATGCGTGGTGGGGACTTGCAGGTTTTAGAGTTTAATAAACAGGATTTGTCAAAGGTTCAGAAGCTCGCTAAAAAGTATGGGATTTTGTATTCCGTTATGCCTGATATGGGAAGGGAAGGCAAGGTTGAAGTTCTTTTCCACAGCGAGGCAACACCGAGGGTCAATATGCTCATCGGTAAGTTAAAATCAGATACGATGTCGATAAAAAGCATGGACAAATTTTTGGAGGAGACCGATGATAAGGCACTTGGCGTATTTGATAAATTCTTAAAAAAAGAAAAGTCGGGAAACCATGATGTCCACGCTGATGCAAATCTTGACAGCCTGATAAAAAAAGTCGGACAGTATGCTAAAGATAAGCAAAGCATCAGTGTGGACGGAATTAAAAAAGATCTGTCCATTGATAAGGATATGGTAAAGGAGGCACTGGCAGAATTATTAAAAATCGGTGTCGTCGATAAGCCGGACGAAGCAGGACAGTATAAGGTAATCATGGATTCGGACTCTATAGATGCAAAGGTCAACCGTTTTCGGGAGCTTACGGACCGTATGCGTACCATAGCAGCGTCAAAGAATACAAATCTTATGGATATCACGATTGCAAAAAAGATGGTGATTGATGAGAATGATCATGCAGTAAAGACGCTGATTCCCGGTACATATAAGACTGGTGCAAGGTATATCTGGATTAATAAGTCAGACATTATGGAGATTTATAATGGTAAGACAATTCTTTCTTATCTGGACCGCAATAAGGATTATAAGATTTATTCCAAAGATAACAGGGTCATAGAGACTATCAAGGGAATAGACCTGTATCGGGAACACTATGATGCGGTAGCTTCGGGAATCCGTGAGCACTTTGAAAAAGAGATGAAGCAGAATGTGATAAGAGGTACACAGGTCAGAAAGAGGTGATGAGGTTTGAAAACGACTAAAAAGAAGCCATCCATTCCTCTGATTATCATAGGTGCCTTATTTGCGGCTTATGCCGGATATCTGGTAAATGGTGCGTGGCATCAGGGCATTGAGTTTGGTGATTTCGTAAATAACATGACACAAGTGCTAAGCTACCCGCTTAGGGATTATTATAATGAGAGCACTTTAAAAGCTGTTTGCATAGCAGAGGGCATATTTGCTATGATAATGTTGATGTATTATACCAGTCAGAGGAAAATGATGCCGGGCAGGGAGCATGGAACGGCAAGGCTCGCCACGCCAAAAGAAGTAAACAAGGTTATACGGGACACGGATGAAGCAAAAAACAGGATACTCAGCCAGAATGTCCGCATGAGCCTTGATACCAGACGCACGAAACTTAATAACAATGTTCTGATTATTGGAGGCTCCGGTGCAGGAAAGACTTTCTATGAAGTAAAGCCAAATCTGATGCAGAGAAATTCGTCTTTTATTATTACGGATCCAAAGGGGGAGATTCTCCGTTCGGAAGGTGAGATGTTAAAGGAGAATGGTTATAATGTGAAGGTTATCAATCTTTTGGAGATGGATAAGAGTGATTGCTATAATCCGTTTGTATATTTGAGGGAAGAAACGGATGTGGTAAAGCTGGTAACAAATATCATGTCTAATACAACACCTAAGAATGCATCGTCAAGTGATCCATTCTGGGACAAGGCAGAGGGGCTGTTTTTGCAGTCTCTTTTCTATTATGTGTGGCTTGAATGTCCGATTGCCACGAGAAATATGGCTACGGTCATGGAGCTAATCGGTAAGGCAGAAGTCACGGAAAAGGATAAGCCGTCAGAACTGGATAAACAGATGTCCTTTCTGGAGCATACTTCTCCGCTGGGAAGTAACCATCCTGCGGTAAAGCAGTACAAAAAGTGCATGAGAGGAGCCGGTGATACCATTC
The DNA here is from genome assembly GCA_910574015.1 of Eubacteriaceae bacterium. GTDB lineage: Bacteria > Bacillota > Clostridia > Lachnospirales > Lachnospiraceae > Eubacterium_F. The sequence goes on from CAJSYQ010000003.1 coordinate 143,428, forward strand.
GTTCCATTATCATATCGGCAAATTCAAGGCTTGCAAAGCTGGAGAATAAGCAGGTTCTTCGTCTGTTATCAAAAGATGACTTAAATCTTGCGGAGCTTGGCACGGGAGTCAGCAATGACGGACACACGAAGACAGCACTATTCTGTGTGATACCGGATAGCGACAAGTCCTATAACTTCATTATTGGGATGCTTTATACGCAGATATTTCAAGAACTATATTATCAGGCAGACTTTAATTATGGTGGCAGGCTGCCAATCCATGTGACTTTTATGCTTGATGAGTTTTCAAATGTCGCACTTCCGGATGATTACTGTTCTTTGCTTTCTACGATGAGAAGCCGTGAGATATCGAGTGTTATCATTATACAGAACCTTGCTCAGATCAAGGCACTCTTTAAGGATACTTGGGAAACGATACCGGGCAACTGCGATACTCTGGTATATCTTGGTGGCAATGAGCAGAGCACGCATGAGTATATCTCAAAGCTGCTTGGAAAGGCAACGATTGATAAAAAATCAACTGGAGAATCACGGGGAAGACAGGGAAGTTCAAGCCGGAATTATGATGTGCTCGGTCGTGAGATTATGACACCGGATGAAGTGAGGAAAATGGATAATGCCAAGTGTTTAATTTTTATCCGTGGTCTTGACCCGGTGTTAGATAAAAAGTATTCCACACCGAAACATCCGATATTTTCACAGACTGCGGATGGGGATGGAAAGCCTTATGAGTATGAAAAAAAGACAGAGGATCATTTTATCGGGCAGCCATATGAACTTCTTAATGAACAGGGTGTCGAAAATTTTGTGAAGAGGAAGGAGAACGGTGAGAATGTGTTTATCCAGGATCTGACCTATGAGGAGTTCATGAGCCTCGATCAGGACAGAATGAATGAGTATTTGCTGACGGAGGAAGAACTGCATGAGAACCGGCAGTATCTGGAGTCATTGGAAGGACAGATGGAGATGAAAAATGTTCCCGACAGCGAGATGGAGGAACAGAGTACGAAATTGTTATCTGATCTTATTAAGGCTGCCATGGAGAGCAGGAAAAAAGAAAAGGAGCTGATAGCAAATGAGACTTTGGAGCAGAGACTTAAACGGATTTCATTTTCGCCACAAATTATAAGACTTTTTGATAAGGCAGCGGCGATGAAGATTCCCGAAGAAGAGATACTTAAGTATGCATATGAGGGAGTGTCCATGATAAAACTTGGTCAGTTTGTGAACAACTACCAGTCCAAAGCAAGGGCTGTGAGTTAATTATAATATGAACTATTAAGCGGGAGAGGTGTATGTCAGCTGATATGCATCCCTCCCTGTTTTTTATGAAGGAGATTATTATGCAAAGATTAGTAAGAAATGTAATGAGCAAAAGGGCAGAACAGAAGGAGGGTTCTATGATGAAAAAGAAACGGAGTTTTATGAAACAGGTAATGATACCGGCATTTTGTGGTACCGTAACAGCCATGAATCTTATGACTGCGACCGCATTTGCGGCGGGCACGGAGGCGGTAACAAAGCCGCTTGACAGCTTAAAGACACTAATCATCGCTGTGATTGGTGCAATCGGTGTGATTATCCTTGCAAAGAATGTGATGGAGTTTGCACAGGCATACCAGCAGCAGGATTCATCCACCATGAATTCAGCGTTAAAAGGTATCGTGGCAGGAGTGATGATGGCAGGCATTTCTTCCGTGCTTTCTTTCCTTGGATTCTGATGATGGCAGAAATTACGCATAGGGCAGAGACATTCTCTGCCCGGAAAGGAAGGTGACGGGGAGTATGGATTTTTTTAAACTCGGAGGTGTTATCCTTGATTTGTTAAATATGGTGTTTGGTTTTTGGAATAACCAGGTATCACTTGTATTTGCACTTCTTGGTGAGTCTCCTGTGGAATTTAAGGACGGTGGTCCGTGGGGAGCGGTATCGGGAATTGAACCCATCTTTGTAGCGGTGGGTTCTTCTTTGGTGGTTCTATTCTTTGTGATTGGCTTTTGTTCGGAGTCCGTGGATATCAAAGAAGAAATGAGATTCGAGGTGATACTCCGTATGCTGATTAGGCTGGGGCTTGCCGAGTGGTTTGTGGCAAACAATGTAACAATCATGAAAGCAATCTTTACTTCCGTTGGCAATCTGGTCGGGCTTTTATCGGCCGGCAATACGGCAAAACTAAAGATTGCTGCAGAGCAGGCAGAGATTATAAAGGATTTGGGGTTTGGGGAGTCGCTGCTCATGTTGATACTGGCGGCATTGCTTTCCATTATCATCATTATCTGCGGTTTCTTTCTGATATATACGGTGTATTTCAGATTTATGAAACTGCTTATCATTGTTCCTTTAGGCTCTATCGCTTATTCAACAATAGGTGGGAACAGGATGGTGGCACATACGGCTGTCACTTACAGTAAATATTTTTTATCAGTGGTGCTCGAAGCAGTAGTAATGGCTCTTGCTATTATCATCTGTAATGCCTTGATTAATGCAGGGCTGCCATCGTTTACGGGAAATTATGCAGAATGGGCAAAGGCATTGATTTATCTTTGTGAGATGACATTTACGATTGCCCTTACGGTGGGAACTGTGAAAGGAGCACAGAGCCTTGTGAGTAAGGCGCTTGGAATATAGGCGTAATCACTTAATGAGATTGGAGGATGACTATGGTTATTGAGATAAATAAAGATATTGATCGTTATAAGGAATCGGTTGTACTTGGGCTTACAGCCAGACAGCTGGTTTACAGCATCATTTCGGTAGTGATTGGGGGCGGCATTGTTCTTCTTACATATCCGTATGTAGGACTGACAACCAGTGCATATATTGCCATCCCGGTGGTTGCTCCGATTGCATTGACAGGTTTCTATTCTTATAACGGCATGACATTTATGGAAATGATGAAAAAGAAGCTTCATTTTTCGTTCTGCAATAAAGCACTTACCTATGTTTCAACGGAGAGTGCGGAAGAAATCAAGAAGATACAGATGGCAGAGGAGACAACGGGTAAGAAGAAAGCAATTATTTTGAAGATGTACTTATAATGCATCGGAAAGGACGGATAATTATGGGATTATTTTCTGACGGATTTAAGGAGCTTAAAAAGGCAAGCGTGCCACTTTACAAGGCTCCGAAGTCCATACAGGAGACGATAGAGATTGAAAAAGTAGCGGTAAACGGTATCTTTGAAGTATCCAAAAACCGTTATACCAAGTGTTATCGTTTCCATGATATCAACTATACGACAACAAACGAAGAGGAGCAGATTGATATTTTTGAGAGATACTGTAAGTTTCTCAACAGCTTAGATTGTGCATTTAAGATCACGGTCAATAACAAGAATAAAGACATGGAGAGGCTGCGTGACGATATTCTGCTTTCCTGTCAGAGTGATGGCTATAATGAGTATCGCAAGATTTATAATGACATTATCGAAGAAAAAATCCGTGAAGGCAGACAGGGAATTGAACAGGAGAGATATCTGACCATCACGATTGAGAGAAAGAATTTTGAAGAGGCAAAGGCACAGTTTGCAACCATTGAGGCTACCGTGCACAAGGCATTTTCAGAACTTGGCACGGACATCATTGCACTTGATGGGAATGAGAGATTGAAAGTCCTTCATAACTTCTATCATCTGGGAGAGGAAGACACCTTTGATTTCGATATCAAGGATGCAGCTAGGGTAGGGGCAGATTTTCGCAATGATCTTTGTAACGGGATGTTGAAATATTATCCGGACCATATTGAGGATGAGGGGAAGCTTGTAAGGGCACTTTTTATCAAGAAGTATCCGAGTTCCCTCTCAGACAGGTTCTTAAATGAGATTACTTCTTTACCGGTTCATTCCGTGACGAGCATTGATGTGGTTCCAATATCAAAGGATATGACGACGAAGGTGCTTCAAAAGAAGTATCTGGGTATTGAGTCGGACATCATCAAGCAGCAGAGGGTCAGAAACAAGAACAATGATTTTTCTTCGGAGATTTCTTATGCCAAGAGGACGGAAAAGAAGGAGATTGAGCAGATCATGGATGATGTACGGGAGAATGACCAGTGCATGTTTTATGTGGCTGTGACAATCCTGCTTGTGGCAGAGAACAAAGAGGAACTCGAAAGCATGACAGAGTCTGTGGTTACGATTGGAAAGAGAAATTCCGTGATGGTAGATACGCATTATCTCAAGCAGAGGGAAGCACTCAATACAGCACTTCCTATCGGTGTGAGACAGGTGGAGACTATGAGGACGATGCTTACCCAGTCTTTGGCGGTGCTCTTGCCTTTCAATGTGCAGGAGTTAAATGATGCAGGCGGTAATTATTATGGCATCAACCAGATCAGCAAAAATGTGAATGTAGGAAACAGAAAGAAGCTCTTGAACGGAAACGGATTCATTTTCGGTGTGCCCGGTTCCGGCAAGAGCTTTTTTGCAAAGCAGGAGATGGGAAATGTTTTCTTAAATACCAATGATGATGTTATCGTGATAGACCCGATGAATGAGTATTTTGATATCGCAAGAACATTCGGCGGTGCCATCGTCAATCTTTCGGCTTATACCAAGAATTATGTAAACCCTTTGGAAGCAGATTTGTCACAGGTAAATGAGAAGGGAATCCGGGATGTGATTGCCGATAAGTCGGAGTTTATGCTTGGGCTTTGTGACCAGCTTTTAGGCTCAGCCCTGAATCAGAAACATCATTCCATTATTGACCGATGTGTAAAGGATCTTTACTTTGAAGCGTGGCGTAACCATAAAGTACCGTTGATGAGCGATTTTTATCATATCTTAAAGTCGCAGTCAGAGACCGAGGCACAGGAACTTGCCCTCTGTCTGGAACTTTTTGTGGAGGGTTCGCTTAATATTTTCAACCACCATACAAATGTGGATGAGGACAACAGGCTTACGGTGTATGGTATTCAGGACTTGGGTTCCCAGCTCGCCCCGGTCGCAATGCTCGTGATGATGGAAGCTATCCAGTCGAGAATCGTTGAAAACGGTCGAAAGGGCAGGGCGACATGGCTTTATATTGATGAGTGCCATGTCCTCCTAAATAGTGATTATAGTGCAACATATCTTCAGCAGCTTTGGAAAAAGGTTAGGAAACAGGGAGGACTTTGTACCGGTATCAGCCAGAATGTCACAGATCTTTTGCAGAATTATATTGCATCAACTTTGATTTCCAATAGCGAGTTCATTGCTCTTTTGAAACAGAGTAATATCGACAGTGCAAAACTTGCGGAGGTCATCGGTGTTTCTGACGCACAGCTTCGTTTTGTCAGCAATTCTCCAAGTGGAACGGGACTGATTAAGTGTGGTTCCATCGTGATACCGTTTGACAATACCATTGGTAAGGATACGGCACTTTATAAGCTCTACAATACGAATATCCACGAGAAGATTGAAGAGGGACTTATGGATGAATATCAGAATCTGAAAAGCAACAGTAAAGATATTGTGCCTGAAAATTCTGAACAGACTCAGGTTGAACAACCTGTGGAGACGTATAACAGTTGGATGATTTACTAAGGACGATGGTAATGCAGATAGAGTTTGCAGGAGTTTGAAAGGCAGGTGTACGGATGAAGATTCGTAAGGTAGAAGAAAAGCCCATGAAGCTTCATACCAAGGAAGGTCCGAAGCTTCGTATCAGGGCAAAAGGCAAGACGAAAACGGGGAGAATGAAAGTTCACAAAGTGAAAAAATCTCCGCTTTCCGGATTAAAACAGCGGGTAAAAACTTCTAATTCCTCCATTCAGATTAAGAAGCAGCAGCTTCATGTGCTGGGGAGAAAAGCAGCAAAGGAGATGGATGGGGGAGAGGAGATTGCTGACAGCATAGATGTGGCACTGGCATTTTCCTATCCTTTGGTGTCGGCGGCATCAAAAGGGGTAAAGCTGCTTCGGAATAAAAAGCATCAAAAGGATAAACAGCGAAAGGAAGACAAGTCTAAAGATAATAGAAAAAGAGGAGCTTATAGCCGCTCGGATTCTGATACGATAAATGCAAAAGAAGTCGAGCGGCGGAAAGCCGCCATAAAGACAAAGAATTCAAATTTGAAAAAGAAAGATGGTAAAGCAGGGGGAAATAAAAGCGAAAATTTATCTTATAAAAGTGGAAGGGGTTCTGCAAAAAGCAGGATGATAACAGCTTTTATCACTAATATGTGGGCTGATGAGGAGGAAAAGGCATCTCTGTCTACAGCAGCAAAACAGACCGTAAAAAGAGAGCTTGCCATACTGATAAAAAAGATTATGGCTACGGTGCTTCCGGGATTTCTTGGTCTTTTTTCTGTCGTTGCTTTATGTGGGGTGGCTGTGGTTGCAGTACTTGCAATCATATACAATTCCCCGTTTGCAATATTTTTCCCTCTGCCGGACAGCGGCACGGAAGATGTGAGGACAGTGCTTGTAGGTTATTATCAGGAGTTTAATGAGAAGATTTTTGAATTAGAGGAGAGTGGCGAAAACGTCGTTTACAAAAACTCGGAGGATGGTGTCCCGGTATCGAATTTTAATGATACCCTGATGGTTTATATGCTTCTATATGGTGATGGCAAGGCAGCATATGTCATGGATGAAGACGGAAAGAAGAATCTAAAAAAGGTCTTTGATGAGATGAATCGTATTGATGCAGCGAGCAGTGCGGTAGAGATGGATGTGGGGGATTCACTTGGCAAGGTATGGGTAACAGCATACTGTCCCTGTTCACAATGCTGCGGTCCTTATGCAAACGGCATCACGGCTTCGGGAAAGACTGCAAGGGCAAAGCATACCATAGCTGTGGATGCATACAATCCCATCGTGCCGATGGGGACAAAAGTTGTGATTGAAGGTACGGTTTATACCGTTGAAGATACGGGAAACCTTAATCACTATGGCAATGATTTTGATATTTTTTATGCGAAACATAATCAGACCAGCCAGTGGGGACGAAGGCATGTGGAAGCATACATTGCGGAGGGAAATACCAATAAGGTTTCGGTGACATCTTCAGGCGCAACTGTCCAAAACCTGACATATAAGGACTATATGAGCCAAAACGCTTTAACGGATGACCAAAAGGAAGTTCTTGAAGAACTGATGAGTGCAGATGCTTCTATTCTTGCTGCTTCAGGTGAGGTAGGGACACAGGTGGCACAGATGGCTATGACAAAGGTTGGCTGTGGATACAGTCAGGACAAGCGTATGCAGGAGGGATGGTATGATTGCAGTTCATTAGTTTACAGACTGTATAAAGAGGCAGGAATCATCCTAAATGAAACAGCATCAACGCAGGGAAAACAATGCTATCAAAAGGCTCAGATTATCAATAAAAAAGATTTGCAGCCCGGAGACCTCATCTTTTATTCGTATGAAGATAACGGACAGTTCCGTAATATTTCCCATGTGGCAATTTATGTGGGTGACGGGAAGATGGTTCATGCGGCGAATCCAAGCCGTGGTGTGGTATTAGACCCGCTGAGAACGGGGAATGTAGTGTTTTATGCGAGACCATACGGATAAAAGAACCGTAGCGTTTTCTGCTACGGCTTGTATCTCAATATCTTATTCCATGTAGAGTGAAATCCCATGCTCTCTAAAAGTTTTGAAGTGTTATCTTCAGATGATTTCTTCTGATACGAAGAAATGATAGTTCTGAGATTTTTATAGAACCGCTTAAAGTCATCCTTTGGAAGAAGATATCTCATGGCAATGACAATCGCAAACAGATCGTTCTTTCCAACGGAATAATTGGAACCGGTTTTAGGTACACCCAGCTTTTTATGTAACATGGTATCAGGGATGTCTGTATGGCTGTGATATAAAAATAGCCGCTCGTTATGTGCACAGACATTTCTGAAATCAGTAATCACTTTGAGAAGCTGCCGCAGTTCCCGCTCATTGACTGCTTCGTAACAATGACTGATTCTTGATTGTATATCACTTTGCATGTAGGAATACATCTTTGATATCTGACCTATGGTTAATGTGTTTACAACAGCCCATAAAGGCACATTTTGATATGTTTTTCGTTGATAAACGATATAGTCATGAGCCGAACTGTTATTGGCATTGTAAGCAAGAATCTGAACCAGCTTGTTTATTCCTCCCATGTTCCGTCTGGAATAGTTATAGTGGTTCGGATTTAGATAGTCATTTTGGCTGGATGAATACTTTTCGCAAAAATAATAGGATATCTGCGAGCGTATTCTCTGCTCAATATGGCAAATATACTTGAAAACCAAAAGACGGAGTTCCTCATCAAAGTCATATAGATTAACGATGTCTTCAAAGGTGGTGCCGGGCAGATAAGTATGTGTTGTGTAATCGTAAAAGATGGATTTGTAACCGTCAATAAGGGCGTAATACCGTATTTCCCTTAACTTTTCCTCAGCAAAAGAAGGATTGTTTATGGTCAATCCCTTTTTTGTGGTCAGATTATTGATTTGATCCTGATAATTCAGGAAAGGTTTGAGTTTAGGCATATACAGTATTCCTTTCAAAAAAAGAAGAGAGGACCCACAGATCCTCCCTCCGGTCACAGTCCTCTCGAGTATCTGCAACCTATCACTGCCCTTTATCTTAACACAGAATAAAGAGAATGACAATAGAAATTATATGTATTTTCAAATTTTTTATGCAAAGGAGCGTGTTTTTTATGAGTGTAACAGTAAATGATCTGGTGGTTTACCACTATGAGAAGCAGCCATCCGACTTCAAAGCCGGTGAGCTGCTTCATAACTTTAACGGTACGGATTACCGTGTGATGGAGAATTATGGCAGAGGAAATCTTCTGCTGATGCAGATGAATACAGGAATGTTTGTGGTTGGAGAGGGTGTGGAGGCATATAAAAGGTATCCGAAAGATGAAATCCCGACAGCAGAAAATATTCAGACAGGTATCGAGTGGGGAAGCGGAGTTTATCTGGGGAATGATATATCTGCCATAGATTTTAAGCAGCTTCATGAGGAGTACAGTGGACCGCCTGAACCAAACGAGCGGGGAGAATATGAAATTGAAATCAATGAAACGCTGTCGCACACAGAGAGCGTAAAGGCTGATTCGTACGATGAGGCACTTGATGATGTGAAAGACAGATATGACAGGAGCGAAATTGTGCTGGATGCAGAATCTTTTGCAGGTGTGGACTTTGTTCCTAAAAACAGAAGCAGATAAGGAGGGGTGCTCAATGAGCGTTGATTATAAATGCAGGCAAATCTATAATGATGTGATCCACGATGTCACGAAGACAGAGGAAGCATGGAAAAGTGTTCTTTCCCTTTGTGGCAGGATATACCGTTATGAGTTTGACAATGTTCTCATGGTCTATGCACAAAGACCGAAGTCCACTCTCATTGCGGACTTTGACACATGGAAAAAGGTTGACCGTTATGTAAAGCGTGGCAGTAAGGGAATTGCCATTTATCCATCGAGGGCACTTTCTCCATACTGCAGGTACGTCTTTGATATTTCTGATACGGGCGGCAGGAATGTAAAACTAACATGGATTCTTGAGGGGGACTATCTGACGGACTATGCAAAAAGGCTTGCTTGGGAAGGAAGCATTACTCTGACCGGTAATGAATCCCCCGTGGATCTGAAAAATAAAATCTGGGACTTTACAAAGTCCGAGGTCCGTGGTATATTAAGAGAAAAACACGCAATGCGTGTATCTGTATTAGCAGGTAAATTGGGTGATCAGATCGTCAGCAGCAGGCAGGATGTCAGGGATGACGGATTGCAGATTATTGAGAGGAGCATTTTCTATGTAGTCGCTGGAAGGTGTGGGTTTGACCAGCCTAAGGGAGAAAACGAGTTAGGTACGATAACGCAGATTGTTAAGGAAGATATGATTTTTGAACTTGGCAGTCTGGTCAGCGATGTGTCCTGTGAGGTATTAAGGAATATCAGCCGCAGCATAAAGGAAATCGAGCGTGAAAGGAGGATGTCATATGAGCGTGGCACTACAGTACAAAGAGGGAGCAGACGGGATGCTGTATCCGAACATCATAATGGAGAAGGAAAATCTGTCCCAAATCGGGAAATACGGTCTGATGGCGATGGATTATCTAAAGGAAAACCATTACGAGAGGTATCTGTCTCTGGCGAGATTTGGGAGATTAACGGAGATTTTGGCTCCGGTGAACGAGGAAGCGTATCGGATGGAGGAACAGATGATGGGGCAGTATCTGCGGTCCCATCCGGCGAAGAACCCGGCAGACACGATGGAGATGTGGAAAATCAGAGAGCGGGGACTGAGGCAGATACAGGAGATCATCGTTCACGATCTGATCAACAAGTACCATTAGAAAGCGAAACTGTAAAAGCGGACGAAACCCCGCATGCGCCCAATGACGGTGCGAAAGGAGAGTATCATCAAATCTCTTTTATGGATATGATGGCACCGCCTGACAATGAATTTGACAGGGAACTGAAAGAATTAGAGAGTTTCGGAGAAGAAAGAGGAGCTGATACAGCTTCTCTTTTTTCACATGTGGAGTCCGTTCTTTCAGAGCAGGAAAAAGAGGATTTAAAGGCAGGCAGGCATACCTACCTGAATCCGAAAAAAGAGCCTGTGCCGGAGGAGTACATTAAAACAGTGGTGCTTCGTGGCACAGGCTTTGCAGGCGGGGAAAAGCGTGTTTATGAGATTATGCAGTCTGAGCCTGTAAAGTCAGAACGTATCAAAAAGATTAGGGCTGAGTACGGAACAGGCGGTGCAGGCTGGCCCATAGAGGGCTATGGTCTGCACGGATATGACACATTTAAAGCGAATGGAATTCGTTTTCAGTGGCGGGATGAAGAGGGCGAGAAAGAGGGATATGTAGATTGGAATACGATAGAGGAAGTGATTTCAGCACTTGTTCTGACGGGAGAGTATTACACGCCGGAGAATGAATTTGCAGATACTGTTGAAGAGCTGGATGAATTTGCGATTCCTGATGAAGTCGGTGATATGGGCATCCCTGATAATAAACGTGCTTTAGACGAACACAATGAGGACGCATGGTATGGAATGGCACCGGAAGAACTTGCGGGAGAAGACGAAACTGTGACTTTTTCCGAGTATGGCAGGGAGTTCACGGACGAGGAGTCTTACCATGAAAAAATCAGGGAAATGTCTGGTAAAAGTGATAAATCCACAGTATCAGCAGATGAAGATGAGCTGCTGCAGAATAGTTCAGAAGGGTTCGCTTCCGACTTCCATATGTCTCCGTTCGCCACACAGTCAGCGGGCATGATGACAAGATATGACTGGAATATCAAGGCACTCCGCACATTGAAACAGATTCAGACGGAAAACCGTGCAGCCACGCATAAAGAACAGGAGGTTTTATCAAAATATGTAGGCTGGGGAGGGCTTTCACAGGCGTTTGATGCTAATAATGAGAAATGGGCAAAAGAATATGGAGAGTTAAAGGCACTTCTTACACCGGAGGAGTATAAGGCAGCTAAGGCTACGGTAAACAATGCCTTTTATACTCCATCCATTGTAGCAAGTGCCATAGGAAATGCTCTTGTACAGTTTGGCTTTAAAGAGGGAAATATCCTTGAGCCTTCGCTGGGGGTGGGAAACTTTTTTGGCTGCCTGCCGGGCTCAATGTCGCAGGCAAAACTCTTTGGCGTGGAGATAGATCCGGTATCGGCTGAGATTGCAAAGCTTCTTTATCCGTCGGCGAAAATTGAAATCAAAGGATTTGAAGAGACCGCTTATCCCGATAATTTTTTTGATGCAGTCATCGGCAATGTGCCGTTTGGTGATTATAAGGTATTTGATCCAAAGTATAACAAGTTGAATTTCAAGATACATGATTATTTTCTTGCAAAGAGCATTGATCAGGTGCGACCGGGCGGTGTTGTGGCGGTCATTACGACAAAGGGGACGCTTGACAAGAAGAATAATTCCATCCGGAAGTATATTGCAGAAAGGGCAGAGCTGTTAGGTGCAGTCAGATTACCGGTTTCTACTTTTTCGGGTAATGCTGGTACAGAGGTCACAAGTGATATCCTGTTCTTTCAGAAGAGGGAGAGAAAGATTACGGCAGAACCGGACTGGATTCATCTTGGCTTTTCGGAGAATGGAATTCCAATTAACAGTTATTTTGCAGAGCATCCGGAGATGATGCTGGGTACGATGAAGTATGACAAGGGGAGATTTGGTGAGAACAGCAGTTATACGGTATGTGTGAATGATGATGCGGACTTTAATCTTTACGAGGCATTAAATAATGCTATTGCAAACATTCATGCAGAATATAAGGATTTTGAACTGATTTCCGATAAGGAGGAGAGTATCACGGCAGATATCCCCGCTGATCCTGATGTGAAGAATTTTACCTTTACGGAACAGGATGGGAAAATTTACTTCAGAAAAGACAGCAGGATGTATGAGTGGGAGGCAGGTGATAAGACAGTAAAGCGCATCAAAGGGCTGATGAAAATCAGGGAATTGACAAGGAAAGTTATTGATATTCAAACCAAGGGTGCAAGCGAAGCAGAATTAAAGGCTGCCCAAAAAGAATTGTCAGATACTTATGACCGTTTTGTAAAAAGTTATGGTTATATCACAAACAGGGGTAATTCCATGGCATTCCGTGAGGATGCAGACTATCCGCTTCTATGTTCCTTAGAGATTGTGGACGAGGATGGGAATGTGGAGAAAGCGGAGATGTTCACAAAGCAGACCATCAAAGCAAAGCAGGAGATTACTCATGTGGAAACGGCAGTAGAAGCATTAAATCTTTCCATTAATGAGTTTAACGGGGTCAATCTTCCCTATATGCTCTCTGTATATGAGCCGGATATTAGCGGGTATATGGATAAGATTAGAGAGAAACAGCCGGATGCGGATAAACCGCAGGAAATAAATGCCGTTGCAGAACCTATGGCATTTTCTGCCGGAGGGACAGGCAAATCCGACAATATTCATACAGAAGCAGAAGAGGTTAGGCTTTCTGACCATCTCCGCTTTGAGCTGATGCGGGAAAAGCTGATTGATGAACTGAAAGGTGTAATTTTCTGTAATCCGGAAAGTTACAACGAGAATGACCGCAACCGTGGCTGGGAGACGGCAGATGAATACTTATCGGGCAATGTCAGGGATAAGTTAGTGATTGCCGAGGCAAATGCCAAGCTGAATCCTGAGATTTTTGGCACAAATGTGGAAGCACTTAAAGAGGTGCAGCCAAAAGACCTTGATGCATCAGAGATAGATGTGCGTATCGGTACGACATGGATTGAGCCGGAGGATTATCAGGCATTCATCTATGAGCTTCTGGATACTCCATATTGGGCAAGGGATGATGGGAGTCTGTATCGGAGAAACAGTATCAAAGTGAATCTGAACCGTTTTTCAATGGAGTGGTTTATCGAGAATAAGTCAAGGGACAATCATTCCGTGGCGGCTACCAAGACTTATGGTACAGGCAGGATTGATGCGTATTCCATTTTTGAATCTACCCTCAATATGCGTGTTGTGACGGTCAGGGACCGTATCGAGGACGGTGGCGGCAAATACCATTATGAAGTTAACAAGGAAGCCACTATGCTTGCAAGGGAGAAGCAGAACCAAATCAAAGAGGAGTTTCGGAACTGGATATGGAAAGAACCGGACCGCAGGCAGAAGTATGTGGATTACTATAATCAGACATTCAATAACATCCGTCTGCGTGAGTATGATGGAAGCCATCTGGAATTTCCGGGGATGAATCCGGATATCCATTTAGAAGAGCATCAGGTCAATGCGATTGCTCATGTGCTCATGGGCGGGAATACACTTCTTGCTCATTGCGTTGGTGCCGGCAAAAGTTTTGAGATGATGGCATCTTGTATGGAACAGAAGCGTCTTGGGCTTGCAAATAAGACGGTGATGGTGGTTCCCAAATCGCTGATCGGGCAGACGGCAAGCGAATTTCTTCGTCTTTATCCGTCGGCTAATATTCTTGTGGCATCGGAGAATGATTTTTCCAAAAAACGCAGACAGCAGTTTATCGCCCGTATTGCAACAGGGGATTATGACTGCATTATCATGTCGCACTCGCAGTTTGAGAAAATCCCAATATCAAGGGAGCGTCAGCAGGAGCTTATGAACCGCCAGATTGATGAGCTGAACATAGCGATAGCGGATATCAAAGCGGAGAATGGCGAAAACTGGTCTGTGAAGCAGATGGAGGCACAGAAGAAACGGCTGGAGGAGCAGATGAAGGAGCTTGTTGAAACTGTGGACAGAGATGATGTCATTACCTTTGAGGAATTAGGGATAGATTCGATTATGGTAGATGAGGCACATGCCTTTAAGCGGCTGAGCATTTTTTCTAAAATGACCAATGTGGCAGGGATAACGGGGGCAGGCAGCAAGAGGGCGATGGATATGTACTTAAAATGTCAGTACATCAATGAAATTAACGGTGGCAGGGGCATTGTATTTGCCACAGGAACGCCTGTTTCCAATACAATCTGTGAGATGTATGTTATGCAAAGCTTTCTTCAGAAAGATGCCTTAGAGCAGCTTGGCATCTATCATTTTGACAGCTGGGCGGCAAATTTCGGTGAGGTTACAACATCTTTGGAATTGTCCGTAGAGGGCAATGGTTTCCGTTTCCGGAACCGTTTCAATAGGTTCGTGAACCTGCCGGAGTTAATGAACCTTTTTAAGGAAGTGGCGGATATCCGTACCCGTGATACTCTTGATTTGAAAGTACCGGGGCTTCGGGATGGGAATTATAAGATTGTTTCATCTGAACCTGACTGGTATACGAAGCAGGTCATGGAAGAATTTGTACAAAGGGCAGAGCGTATCCACAGTGGAGGCGTAGATCCGAGCGAGGACAATTTCTTAAAGATTACAAATGATGCAAGGCTTCTCGGTACGGATGCAAGGCTTCTTTACCCGGAAGCACCCGAAAATCCCGGAGGTAAGTTAAATCAGGTAGCAGACAATGTATATGAGGAATACAAGAGAGCTGAGGACCTTGGAATCATAGGTACCCAGCTTGTTTTTTCGGATATTGGAACACCGAAGTCCGGCTGGAACGAGGAGATGCTTGAGCCGGATTACTATAAGAACGGACATGATTTTGATGTGTACAACTTCATCAAGACCGAGCTTGTGAGGCGTGGCATACCGGCAGAAGAGATTGCTTTTGTACATGATGCGAAAACGGATGCTGCCAGGGAGACGCTTTTTAAGGATATGCGGCTTGGCAATAAGAAGATTTTGATCGGTTCTACCGAGAAATGCGGCACCGGTGTCAATGTGCAGACGCATCTTGTGGCAATGCACCATTGTGACTGCCCATGGAAACCATCAAGTATCGAGCAGAGAGAGGGGCGGGGATTGCGGCAGGGCAATGAAAATGAGTCCGTGGCAGTCTATCGCTATGTCACGAAAGGCACTTTTGATGCGTATTTGTGGAGCGTGGTCGAGAACAAGCAGCGGTTCATCTCTCAGATCATGACTTCAAAGTCCATCGGCAGAAGCTGCGAGGATATCGACGAGGTCACTTTCCAGTATGCTGAAATCAAGGCGGTTGCAACAGGAAACTCTCTTATAAAGGAGAAGATGCAGATTGACAATGATGTGCAGAGGCTGAAACTTTTGAAGGCTTCATACAACAGCCAGCACTATCAGCATCAGGATAATTTCATGGTGAAACTGCCAAAGCTCATTAGTGCGGCAACGGAAAAATTAAGCAATGTAAGGAAAGATGTGTCTTTCCGTGATGAGATGGCTGAAAAATCCCCCGATTTTGAGATAGAGGTATTTGGCTCGATCATGCTCAGTGACAAAAAGCGGAAAGAGGAGAAGGCAGCTTCACAGATGTCTCTTGACGGGGATAAGCCTGTAGAAGGAACGGTCATCCGTACTGACACAGGAGCCATTTATAAGGAGAGGGCAGACGGTGGTATGGCTCTGCTTGCAGCAATATCAAGAGCAAAGACAGGTATCCGCACAGAAATAGGCAGATATAAAGGTTTTACCTTATCCGTGGAAAAGAATTTCATGGGTATCAATTATCTGTTCCTGACCGGCAAGACAGATTATTCCATTGAGGTTTCAAGCTCACCGGTAGGCATGATGGTCCGGATGGAAAATGAGTTTTCAAAAATTCAGGAGAAGATTATTTTTCTTGAGCAGAAGCTTGAAACTTATCACAGGGATATGGAGAGAGCCAAAGCTGACTTTGAAAAACCGTTCGAGCACGAGGAAGAGCTTCAGCAGAAATTGAAACGCCAGTTTGAAATCAATACAGAGCTTGATATTGATAAGTCAGAGGGTGCAAAGGAGGAAAATTTTGATGCCAGCAGGTCTGATGACAAGGATAAAGCGGATGTTCATGAACAGGACAAAGACAGGGACGAGCAGGAAGAAAGCTACGGTATTGCAGATGCTAATGCAAGAAGTGGTGATATCAGATAGGGGAGGAAATGGGTGGAAAATATTTTTTCACCCGGCAAGTTTGTGTCAGCGCTGCGACACAAACATTGCGTTAATGCGCAAAGGACAGCGCAGAAAAGAGGAAAATATGAGCAGGCGTAAGTTTATATTCGTTGTTATGATTGGGATTGCTTTTGTGGCGATCCCTTTTGTTTTCAGGGCAATAGACAGGAACAATTCTGATAAGCATATCAGGGAATTTGAGGTGAATGATGATGAGACAGATGAAGGGGAGAAGAATCAGGGCAAAGCCTCCGGTGGTAAAAAGAAATCTTCCAAGGAGATACCAGACGGTGCCGTCGGCATTATTGAGATCAAAAGTCTCGATATCTGCTATCCCATTTTTGAGGGAGCGGACAGTACACAGTTAAATATGGGGATTGGTCATATGGAAAACACAGCACCCTTATGTGAAAAAGGGAATGCCGTACTCGCCGGACACAATGGAAGCAGGAGAGGGGTATTCTTCACAAATCTAAGCGGTATCCGTATTGGTGCAAAGGTCAGGGTAACAAATAAGAAAAAGGTCACGCATACCTATGAGGTGTATGAGACCGGAGTGTATGGACCATATGACGAGACGGTGTATGCAGCATCGGAAGAGGAATGCCTGACACTTTTTACCTGTGCGTATTCAGGGTCAAGGAGGTTCGTGGTGAGATGCAGGCTCATTAATCCGGTGCCGGAACCGACTGAATCTCCACAGGAGAATGGGCAGGCAGAACAGGAGTGATTCTGTCTGCCTGTCATAACTATCAATTTATACAGCGTGATTTTTACGCAGAAAGTGAGGCTATTATGAATTATCGTATCAATGTATTTGAAGTAAAAAACAGCGACAACAATGTAAAAGCATATGCTAATGTAGCATTTGGAGAGTCATTTGTGGTAAGGAATATCGCTATCGTGGCGAGAAAGGACGGAGAGGGTCTTTTTGTGGATATGCCGTCATATCGCAGTAATGAAGTGGATATCAATGGCAATCCTGTTTACAAGGATATCGCAAACCCAACCACAAAAGAGTTTTATCAGGAGCTTACGGATAATATCCTAAAGGCTTATGAGCAGCGTGCGGAGCTTGGAAAGGATGGTCTAAAGATTGGCAATGACAGTACGGAGCCTGTGTTCAATGTATCGGTGACAACGATTGACAGAGAGGGAAGCCAAACAAAAGGGCTTGCGAGAATGTATATCGAGGATTCTTTTGTCGTGCAGAATATCAGTATTGTCGAAGGAAAGAGGGGCCTGTTTGTTTCTATGCCGGCTTATAAGAACAGCCGGGGAGATTATCAGGATATCGCATTTCCTATCACTAAGGATTTCAGGGGAAAGCTCTTTGAATCCATTCTTGCTGCTTGCAAACAGGAGAAAGACAGACCAAGAGAAGCTGCTCCGAAGAAAGAGGCAGAAAATTCACATGATGACGGTTTTCTTGAAGTCGGGGATAAGGATACGCTCCCCTTTCGTTGATGAATGAATATGTTTTTGATGAACCGGGGCTTTATGCCCCGGGGAAAGGAGGAAGTTTTGCAATCAAGTCTTGACAAATACACGCAATGCGTGTATTATGTAAGTAAGAAATTAAAGTAGTTATGATGATAAAAGGATGGAGGAGATTGATATAGCTATTGATGCGATGAAAGAGATCAAGAAAATGCGTGAAGAAGCCGGAATGACAAAAAAGATGTTTAGCGACTTCTTTGGAATCCCATTTAGGACACTTCAGGATTGGGAAGCAGGACTTAGAAAACCGCCTGACTATGTGGTGCGGCTTCTTCCTTATAAGCTGAAAGCAGAGTGGGATTATGATAAACGGAGACCTAAGACTTCAGAATCCACAGAAAGCGAGGGATGATAAGAGGATATATACAGTGGAATTTTGGAGTCATGAAATAATAAGTCCTGACGGACTTATATTGCAAGTTGCTTCGCAACTTGAGGATGCACAAAAATCATGTGCAGGAATTATGAAATATAAATATAGCACTCGCAGGGGAAAATGATCTGGAGTACATGGAGAAAGCCTGTGGCGGTGTGGTCGCCGGCCGCTGGTGATTCTGACGAAACAGCAGGATCTGCTGATAGTCCGAATGTGAGTTGCCATCTAATGTGAATCAGTCTATATGGTTCAAAGAAAGGAAGGCGATTGATATGAGGACAACTATTACAAAGAAACCGATTTGGAAGATGCTTACAGCGGTATTATTAGTCATGCTGTTTCTGTCTGTACCGGTGGAAGTCAAAGCGGCTAAAAGGCTTACTGCAAAAAAGAAGACTTTATCTGTTGGGCAGGAGTATAATCTGAAAATCAAGGGTTTGTCTAAGAAAGAGAAAAAAAGCAAAAGAAAAGTATCGTGGGAAATATCAGATAAGAGCGTGGTTGTATTTAAGGGAAAGAAGAAATATGGAGTTACCATCAAGGCGAGGAAAGCCGGCACGGTAAAGGTTACAGGTGTTTATAAGGGTAAGAAATATAGATGTAAGATAAAGGTTATCGGAAATGATGAACTTTCAGAAAAGCAGGAAGAAGAAACGGATTGTTCTCAGTCTGGCAAGGCGAAGCTGAATGCAGGCGAAGCAAAATTATATTACCTTGCGGACGAAGATAAGCAGTTCATCACACAGCCATACGGTCATACAGGCAGCTTTCAATTTACAGTCTCAGGAGTTCCAAAGGATGAGATTATAAAATGGAGCATTGAGCCGGGCAAAAGTGCAAATTGCTTTCATGTTACGGATAACGGAAATGTCAGCTTGGTCATGGATCCGGCGATTTTAGACGAGGCGGGTAATGCTACGGTAATAGCGAAACTGGAGAATGGAACAAAGTTGAAAGCCAATCTCTACGGATATTCAGAGCGAGGCATCGCAGTAAAGCAGGTTATCGAGGATTTTAAGAAAAATTATATAAGCTCAGACATGACACAGTTTGAGAAGATGGAGACCATAGCAAAATATGTGGAGCAGGAATATGATTATGTGCCTTATCAGTCTGATTGGCGGTATATGGTTATCAGTGGCGGAGGAGATTGTTTTTCAAGCAGATACTTTGTCAAATATTTATGCGAATCCGTTGGGATGAAAGCGCTTTCTTGCATAGGTGAAAACTATCACGGGAATACGCTGGTTCAGGCAGACGGTAAGATGTACATCGTTGTGACGGGATTTAACGAGCCGAGACCCAGGCGGTACATGATTCTGCAACCGTCAGATGAAAACCTTCAGAATATAGCGAAAGAGAGCAGGATAGACTTGTCGTACTTCGACTAGAGACGGGAAATTCTGATGGCAGATCAAGAGAAAAAATATTCCTTTTGTCGAATGATGTCGCAATATAATTAAGAAAAAGCCTTGACTTTTGTGATATACACTAGTTAAATTATATTTGTTAGATGTAAGAAGTTATACATAACAAATTATTAACAATGAAACATACGCAAGGAGAAGAGATGAACAGAAAAGAGGCAAAAAAGATAATCAAGGATATTGCGAAAAGAGAAGGAAAAATTGAAAAAATAATAAGAGACGAGATGAAGGAGGCAATAGCCATAGGGTATATGAATGCCGGGAAACAAGCTTTGTGGATTGATTTATTTGGGGCAGGACATATACCGGAACCTGAAGAATTTATTTTGAAGCTAAGCGGACAGATAAAAGGAGAACATAATGTAAAGCAGATGTTTTCTTAGGATTTTGGCTGGTATTCTAATAAGTCAGAGATGCTACAATTTAATGTGTCACATATACGAACCAATACATCGGTATCAAGTCTGGTTATTGTGTTGTTCAGATATCCGTTTAATTGCGAGCGTTGTAATTCTGCCCGTTGGCAAAATTTGTTTTTGCTCAAACCGGTTTTCTTTAGTAGTTCATCCAGATGGATGACAATAGTGCCTCTGTCCGACATGGTATACCTCCTTAAGTCTTTTGAGTTTATTATATACTTTGCTTATCTGAAAAATCAGTTATAATATGTTGTAGGTAAGAAGTTATACGAAGTATACTGGAGGGCGATATATGTTAAGTGTAGAGGATATGAAACTGTTGATTGAAACAGAGGATGAGATACACCAGATGGACAAAGTTTTTGAACAGCTTACGGGACAGGGACATGCCAATGGTGATTTTATAAAATTAGATAATGTTTATGATGTGATTCAGCGCAATGCTCACTCTGTATACATAGGTTCGGAAGAGGCAGACCTGAAATTTATGGAAATATTATATGACAAGCAAAAGACGGCAGTTGAGCGTGCAGAAATTTTGTTAGGCGGCAATGTGTAGGATATTGAACAGATTAGCAGAGAAAGGGGAAAGACCATGACGACGGAAGAGATAGAAAATTTGCGTAAAGTACGGATGGGAGAAGTATTAGAGGAACAGTTAAAGGAAGATGCTAATTTTGTGCAGGCACAGAAAGAATGGCGTGCTGCTGTTAATGAATTTGATGCATTGGTGCCAATGACAAAAAAACAGTGGCTTGCGTTTGACAATGTAGAGAGTATTTTTTTGAATTACAGTGTAGCCTATGGAGAAGCTGCATACAGATTGGGCTTTTCAGATGGGATTCAGATTGGAATGGAACAGAAGTTTGACGAGAGAAAATCCTTTCTGACTGTTGAAGATATGACAAGACTTATTTCTGTTTATGATGCAGTCAGTCAGCTGAAACAGCTTTTGCTTGGAGATGCGGATGAACAAGGGGAAGAAAACGGATTGTTTCATGTTTTTGAAGAGATTTTTAATATCATTAGAGAGGCATCCAGTTCTAAAATCCGGTTTTTGGGGGAAGATGCGATTGATAAGATTGTCTTTATCTTGAATGATGAAACAATGAAACCGGAAGAGAGGGCAAAAAAATTATTGGCATTGGATTGAGATTGGCATTAAAACGTTAGGAAAATGCACGAAGCTGTGGTACAATGTTATTTTAGAAGAGAACAGCAATCGGAATTTGAATATTTAAAACAAACGGAGGTAGAGTATGTGGTTTTGGTGGTTTATGTTTTGTTGTGATATATTAATTCCTGTTACTATGATTGCATGCGGGCGGATGATGTGGAAACACTGTCCTAAAAATATAAATGGTTTAATGGGATATCGTACCTCTCGTTCTATGAAAAACATGGATACGTGGAAATTTGCACATGAACATTGTGGAAAGTTATGGTGGAAAATTGGTTGGATTATTTTGATACCATCTATAATTGTTCATATTCCGTTTTATAAAACAGATGATAATACGATTGGAGTGGTAGGTGGGATTTTAGCAACAGTGCAAGTTATTATTTTGATAGCTTCAATATTTCCAACCGAAAGAGCGTTAAAAAGAAATTTTACAGATGACGGGATTAGGAGATAAATAGGGATTCATCAGACGATTTAATGAGAGAAAATTCTGAATTTATGGTGAGGTAGATAATGAAAGAGGAGATAATAACAACTGATTCTGGAAGTGTTTATTATTGGTTATCAGATTGCTTTGACCATGATAAGCCAACTCTGTTCTTTTTACATGGAATGACAGGTGATCATTCTATGTTTCAAGAGCAGATGGGATATTTTTTTGATAAATATAATCTCGTTTTATGGGATGCTCCGGCTCATGGAAAGTCCAGGCCATTTGAGGGTTTTACCTATGAGAAAGCCGCAAACATCATCAAACAAATATTTGAGAAAAGCAATATTACACAGGCTGTTTTTGTCGGGCAGTCTATGGGTGGGTTTATCACACAAGCTGTAATAAAACGATTTCCAGCAATCGTGAAAGCATTTGTTGCAATTGATAGCACACCATATGGAAATAGTTATTATTCAAAGTCTGATGTTTTTTGGTTGAAACAAATTGAATGGATGGCTTATCTTTGTCCGCTAGGATGGCTGAAAAAGGCAGTGGCAAAGCAGGTCAGTGAAACTTCAAATACATATAATAATATGCTTAGTATGCTGTCTGTGTATGATAAAAAAGAACTGTGCTACTTAATGGGAATAGGATATGCGGGATTTTTAGATGATAATTGTAATTTGGATATAAGTTGTCCTGTGTTGTTATTGTTAGGCGAAAAAGATAGAACTGGTAAAGTAAAATTATATAATAAAATGTGGTCGAAACAGACAGGATATGATTTAATTATCGTAGAAAATGCGGGTCATAATTCAAATGTGGATAATCCTGTAGTAGTGAATCAGAAAATAGAAAAGTTTGTGGAAGGATTAGATCGTTTAATTCCTGTCGGAGAGTGATACAACAAAACTCCAACCGGTGTTTGATTACTTGTTAATTTCCAATTTTAATCACAGGGAGGAATACATTGAAAAGTTTGATTACGAAGGTGCTCAGTATATGTATTGCCGTAGTAATTGCAACATACCTGATTATTTATGCGCAAAATGCCATGATTACAAAGGTGCTTAGCGTGTGTATTGTTGCGGAAATGGTAATATACTGGATTGTTTATGCGGAAAATACAAGAAAACGAAAAAAACAGGAATCACAGAGACATGACTATTTATATGCAAAAGACAGCGATTTGCCGTTATCTGTAAATTGGAATGAGATCAATGATTTTTTGCTGGATTCGGAATATGGCGTAAATATGCCGGAGGCACAGTGGTTTATGCTGGATTGGGCTAGGCAGCCCTGTGTGGAGGATGGAATAAAGGAAGGAAAATTTTCCATGAAATCTTTTCGTGTGTTACAGGCTTTAAGTAATGATATGAAACACATTTTTTATGAGGTGCGGTTTTATTATGACCGTGGTCCGAGTGTAGAAGATAAAAGCACGAAGTACGAAGCTGTAAAAAAGGTATTGGATACAAAATACGCCGGACTGACAGAAGAAATGCGTGATAATATCTATAACCAATTTGTTACGGTATATGAAAAAAAGAAGAATTGATATATTTGCACATAAACATGAAAGCGGGGAATTATATATGGCGAAGGGCGAAAACCAAAGGCTTAAGCTGTTTTATCTGTTGGATATACTAAATACCTATACGGATGATGAGCATGCACTTTCCATGGCAGAGATTATAGTAAAACTGGCAGCGTATGGGGTAAATGCAGAGAGAAAGTCTCTTTATACGGATATAGAGGAGCTTCGGCACTACGGAGCAGATATTATCGGGGAAAAAGCCGGTCAGGGTTATACCTATCGCATTGGAAATAGAAAATTTGAGATCGCAGAGTTGAAGCTTTTGATGGATGCGGTGCAGTCATCGAAGTTTATCACAAGAAAGAAATCGTCTGAACTTATCAAAAAGCTGGAGGATCAGACGAGCAAATACCATGCTGCTACCCTGAACCATCAGGTTTTCGTGGCCGGACGTGTAAAGACAATGAATGAGAGCATTTATTACAATGTAGATCTGATACATACGGCTATCTCCGAGGATGTTAAGGTCAGATTCCGGTATTTTATGTGGGATGAAAACAAGAAACAGGTTTACAGGCGGGAAGGAGCGTATTACAGCGTGTCACCCTGGGGACTCACATGGGATGACGAAAATTATTACATGATCGGTTATGATGATGCGTACGAAAGCATACGCTACTACCGGGTAGACAAGATGAAGAAGATACTCCTTACTGAGGATAAGCGGGAAGGCAGGGATAGGTTCGACTCTTTGGATATGGCTGCTTACTCAAAGAAGCGTTTTGGAATGTTCGATGGTGAAGAGACAGAGGTGAAGCTGTTGTGCGAGAATGATATGGCAGGTGTTATTATAGACCGA
Source organism: Eubacteriaceae bacterium (assembly GCA_910574015.1). GTDB lineage: Bacteria > Bacillota > Clostridia > Lachnospirales > Lachnospiraceae > Eubacterium_F. Next base: position 167,579 of record CAJSYQ010000003.1, read on the forward strand.
TTTGGAAAGTCCACACCTTTTTTGAAACAGGATGAAAATCATTTTGTTGCAATCGTATCTGTGGCAGTGAGCGTTCAGTTTCTCGGTTGGATTATGGCTTTGGGCGACGGAGTGAAGGTTGTTGGTCCGGAATCTGTAGTGGAAGAGATGAAAGCGGAAATAAGCAGGCTGAATGAGATGTATCTGGAAGGATGAGATATCGCATCGGAATCATGGTATTCTGGTGCGGATTTTTGATATTGGAAAATATACAGTATGCAATTATCCTGCCTTGATAGAAGAAGATTCTGGTATGTCCTATAAACATCCTATAAACAGGATGTTTAAACAATATCTAAAAAATAAGATGAGTACAGACTTTTGGACACCATTCTGTGTTATATTGATTGTAATGAAAAAAAGTGAAGCAGCAGAGGGGAGGATTTGAACATGGCCGGACTTAATTTTTTTGATAAAATGTTTGATTTTAATCATGATGGAAAGCTTGGGGCGATTGAGAATGGAGCTAAATGGGCTACGGTAGCTCATATTATGGATGATAACAGTAAAGCAAGTGATTCATCTTATGGTGTAAGTTCTTCCGGCTCATATGATTCTGGACTGGATGATATGCAGCAACTGGATTTGGAACTGGCAGGACTTGATGCAGAAGATTTGGAATTTATGGATGAGGATGAGTGTAGGGAGGCATTGGAAGATGCAGGATTAGATCCAGATGATTATGATTTTGACTAGATATGGAGACATGGAGTGATGGTATGTGTTTTTTTCGCGAAGCAACGAGCCAAGCGCGAGCTTGCTCGCATTTGTCGCCTGCTGCGAGGTATTTGGCTGGATTTCAAGGCTGATGTAATGGTATTACAAAGAACATCTGATTTAAGAAGTAAAGTAAGATATTGAGGAGAATTTGCCATGAAACGATTATTGAAAAAGTCTTTTGTATTTGTAACAGTTGTAACTCTTGTGTTTGGTTTAACTGGTTGTGCAGAAAAACGAGAATGTTTATATCCGGGATGCAATAATGAGGCGATTGGTAATATGGGTGCTTGTTATAAACATGGTAAAAATAATTCATCCCAAAGTTCACATATTAACGATGATAACGAGACTGATGTCTATTATTCGCACAGCACTGACGGTAACAAGTCCGGTGTTGCTAATTCGTACAATAGTTTCAGTAATAAAAATCGTGATTATTCATCATCAAGCTCTTCTAGCAGTAAAAGCTATAATTCAGATATGTATAATTATGATAATGCAGAAGATTATGCAGAAGATTATGCGGAGGATTATGCAGAGGATGAATTTGGAGATACTGAAAGTGAAGAAGTGTATGAATATGGATATGAAGAAGCTTATGATGATTGGGAAGAGGAAATTGACGAATAGGGAGCAATTACAATTTATTGGTTTATATGCAGGAATAGATTAGTCTATTGACAGAGAGGTAGAATATGAGTATTTTTAGTGATAAAAGCGATATGAATAAATTAATTAAGAACCAACAATCAAAAATCGAGCATTTACAATCAAAATGTATAGTGTATCAAAATGATAACTCTGATTTGAAGAAAGAAATTGCAAAATTACAAGAAGAACACGAAAAATATTTTGGAAAATATGGTGATACAGGGCTGGAGTGCGATTTTTGTTATGCTACGCTTCAGGTCGGCTTTATATTCTGTCCAAAATGTGGAAAAAAGATTAATAAAACTCAAAAAGCGGAAGTTAAAAAAGAGAATGCTAATGTTTTTCAAGTAGAAAAAGATGGAGAATATGTACTAATAAATCAGTATAATGGTTTCTCGAATAAAAAAGTAGTGATTCCATCAAATATTGATGGGAAAAGGGTAATTGGTATATGGAATAGAGTTTTTGAAAAATGTGCAGACATAGAAGAAGTGGTATTTGAGGAAGGCTGCCAATACATAGGGAAGAATGCATTTGCAAATTGTACAAACTTAAAAAAGGTCAGATTGCCTAAGAGTTTGTTGGAAATTGGAGATAGTGCTTTTAGTGGCTGTGCAATAGAAGAACTTGCCGTGCCTCCTAATGTTAAGGTAATTGGCTCCTATGCGTTTTCCAGTCGGAGTTTAAAACATATCCTGCTTCCGGATCAATTGAAATATATAAGTGCCGGGATGCTGTTTAGAACATCAATAGAGGAAATAAATATTCCGCAGAATGTCTTGCATATTGGATATTCAGCATTTTCAGATACAAAATTGAAAGAGGTGGAACTGCCGGATAACTTGTATTCAATAGATAAGTATGCTTTTGATACAGCGAGTTTAAAAAAGATAATTATGCATTCCAATATTAAAATAATAAGCAGTGATATATTTGGACAATCTACACATCCTATTGTTTGCTGTGCAGCTGGCTCAAAGGGACAGTTATATGCAAGAAAGTATGGGCTGGAATGTCAGGAAATTTCACTGAGTTCGCATACAAATGTAGAAACTTGTGCAAGCAGTATTATTCTTGTACTTGGTTCTATTACAAAGGGGTATACCGTGGAATATATTTATAATATTATGGGAATAAATAAGGCGGAAACATGGTCGTGGGAGTATAAGGGATTTAATAAGCTGATTATTAATAAATACATGGATATGAACGATGCGAATGATTTGAGAAGAAAGTTGCAAAGTTTTGTGAATAGTTACAGTAACTGGTTGGAGCCGGGGTTCCATTGCAATCTTCAAGAGCTCAGTATATGTGAGCATTGGGGAACATCTGCGGTATGAAAGATACGAAAATGAATTGTTTGCTGGAGAAAAACATGATAAAATATTATTTTAGATTATCGTGCGACCGAACATTCACTTATATAGACAAGAGGTGTGATTTATGACTATTGACAATGAAGAGCTGTATAAAAAATATAATATAGATATTGAACTATACAAAGGTATGCCAATAGACTTTGATCTTCTTAAGATACGCACAGTAAATTGCCTTAGAGGAGCGGGGATTTACAATATTGATGTTTTGCTTTCTGCTACATATAGTAAACTTTCTGGAATCAAAAATCTTGGAATGTTGAGCTTGAGTGATATTGAAGAATATATAAAGTCACTTGATGGAATGGCTGTTGAAAGGATGAACAAGTTTGATAATTGTCTTTCATCAAAAATTAAAGAACGAAGAGGTATGATTTTTGCAGGAAGGTTTACAGAAGAATTGTATGAGGGACTTAATGAGCAAGAGTTGGAGATTGTGGAAGAATTTAAAATTGGATATGACTTGTTAGATAATGGTTTGATAATTCTATGTAGAGAGAATCCTGTAGATGCATATGATATTGTTAAAATGTTGAAGCGTTTTGCTTTGCAAATGGAAAGATTTGCGGTATTGGACAAGCTATATGATTCTGTATTTTTAAAGGTAAAAAATCGCCTTAAGCCATATTATGAGGTTTATTCGTTACAAGAAGGGGTAAGTGAGGAATTTAAGAGCTTTTGTAAAAATGAGAATGTCTTATTTGGCACTTTATTTGATAAGGTGTTATCGACAAGCGTTCCAATAGAGGAAAAAATTAGGTTTGTTAAATGGGCATCTTTTGATTTGAAAAAAGAATTGGATTTTTTCTTGGAAAAATATTATGCACGCTCTGTCAATACGCAAAAAGTGCTTGTGCTTAGAGCAAAAAAGAACACTTTACAAGTGATTGGAGACGAACTTGGGATTACCAGGGAAAGAGTACGGCAGATTGAGAAAAAAGTTGTGCAACCTTTTTGTCAATGGCAGAGAACAAAAAGATTTCTTCCAAGACTATCAGCTGAATTTAATGGAAAAACAATATTAAATGCAACCGATTTGCAGGAGTATTTTGGGGAAATGACAGAGGTTCTTCTGTATTTATTGCAATGTGCTGACGATGAGTTTTTTTCGTATGATCGCAACACAGATACAGTAATAATAGTTGATGATGATATTACTGATCGTGCTAGAGAATATGTAGAAAGAATGCCAGATGAATTAGGTGTGGATACCATTGAAGAATACGAAAATGAAGCGACAGATGAGTATAGTATTCCTATAGATATTTTTGAAAGGGAGATTGACAGGCAATATAAGATTTCAGGCACGGTTTATCATAGAAATAAACTTTCACTGGAGAAGATGTACCATATTGTTATGAAACGATATTATCCGGCTGGAATGAATGTATATGATGACGAGGAACTTACACGTTTTAGATCATTGTTAATCAATGAATTTGGTGATGTTTCGCTTCCTGAAAAAAATAGGGCAATATCTGCTGCAATAGGAAGAACTTGTATATTGTGTGGGAGAGGAAAATACCGGGTAAAAGAAAATGATATGATTCCTCATAAACTTCTAAAAAGGATTTGGAAATTCATAATGAAAAGTGATAGAAGAATGTTTTTTATGAATGAAATCTTCCTTGAGTTTGAAAATGAACTTCGTCAAGAAGGCATAGATAATAGATTCTTTCTTCAGGGAATCCTGCGTGAAGAATATGAGAATGATCTTTTCTTTAGAAAAGATTATGTTTCTAAGGACAGTGAAAATCTTTCAATGTATAGGGATATTCAACTATTTATTAAGAAGTCAGAATATCCGGTAACAAAAGAACAAATACGTGCTGCGTATCCGGGGATTACCGAGATTATGATCAGTATTGCTTTGAATGACGAGGATATAATCAATTATTTTGGCTCCTATATACATAGCGATAATCTGAACCTTTATGCAGAGGATAAGATATATATTGATAATGTGGTTGGTTCGATTATAGCTGATGGTATTCCACACCATTGTGATGAAATTTTTTCTGTAATTGAAAATAGTAATCAGGATATGCTTAGTAGATTGGGTATTTTTTATCAATATAGCTTATTTAGTTTGTTACAATATTTGTATAAGGAACAATATGAATTTGCAAGACCATATATAGCAGAAAAAGGGGTCAATATAAATAAGCCGATAGAACTTTTGCAGGAGTATGTGTCAGCAAATGAAATGTTTGAGATAGCAGAATTACTTGGATTAGCAAAGGAATATCATTATCTTATATACGATATTTTGAAGTTTTTAATTGGCTGGAATGATACACATTTACTGATTAACAAGGAGGAAATGGCGGCGATAGAATATATAGGTATTACATCTGAGATTGCAAATGAAGTTGAACAGCAAATAGTTAAGGAGATAGATGATAGCACATTGATTATAAATCTTAAGTGTATATATAACCTGCCGGCAATATGTGTGCCATGGAATGAGTGGTTGGTTTATAGCGTGATAAATAAGTGGGGGAAGGAACTTGAGGTTCATACAACATCAAATCAATTTAGATTATCATCCCCGGTTGTTTCCAGGATCGGTAAATTTAATCGGGAAGATTATGATGATTCTGATTCTGGAGAAATGGTACAGGCAATTGACTTGAATGATATTGGTGCTGTAGAAGATTACATAATGGAAGATTTTGAGATTGAGTGGTGATGAGCGTATGAATTATAAAGATATGGACATAAAAAGAAGTTATATAAGTTGTGGAGAAGATGGGATCGCTGATGCTTTGATTGTACCGGCATTGAAATGTACTAATCATTATTGCAGAAGTGTTGGATATTTTTCTTCGGGTGTTTTTGATACTATTATGGATGGAATTCCTACATTTGTTAGAAATGGTGGCGACATTAAGATGATTGCCAGTCCTAAGTTAAATGACGAGGACATTGAGGCAATCAATCTTGGCTATGAAGAGAAAGAGCGTATTATTGGGAATGCATTTAGCAGGGGGTTTTTGGAAGAGGTCGAGAATTTTGATGATTCAAGACTTGCGTTGTTGGCTGAATTGATAGCCAGAGGGGTATTAGATATTAAAATTGCCGTGACAAATACTCTTGGAGATTATCATGACAAATTAGGGATTCTTGAGGATTTTGATGGCAATAAAGTTGTATTTTATGGATCAGCAAATTCCAGTAAAAATGGGTATCGGGATAATTATGATAAAATTCGTGTCGTGAAAAGCTGGATAGATGGTCAGAAAGACAGTGTTGATGATGAAGTGGAAGAGTTTGATTCATTGTGGGATGGTACAAACAAGTTTGTTGATGTATATGAATATAAAGAGTCGGCAAGAAAACATTTGCTTCAGGTCATGGAACGTAGGAGCAATTCGCATAAGCAAGGTAACACAGGAATTAAATTGAGAGATTACCAGGAAGAAGCAATCAAAGCATGGGTTAATAACGACTATCATGGATTTTATGTTATGGCTACCGGTACAGGTAAAACATGGACTGCGATATATTCTGCTAAAAGATTACTTGAAGAACATTCTGCAACTATAGTAATATGTGCTCCATATAAGCATTTAGTCAAGCAGTGGGCAGAAGATGTGAGGAAAACATTTCCAGATGCAGTGCTTATTATGGTTTCATCTGAGAATCCGTCATGGGATCAGAAGATAAGCCAGGCAATTATAAATAAAAGATATAATAAAAATGTTCAGATTATAATTATTTCAACAATTGTATCTTTTAACATGGATAGATTTTCGAATGTAATAAGTAAAGATTCTTCGGACAAATTGTTGATTGTAGACGAAGCACATAGATTTACTAAAAGAAGCGAGGAATTAAAAATTGATTACAAATATATGTTGGGATTGAGTGCTACACCGTATAGTGGTAGAAGTGCTGCTTCTGGGAAGGAACTAATGAAATATTTTGGCGGACAGGTATTTAATCTTCCGATAGAAACAGCATTGGAAAGAAAATTTCTTGTTCCTTATTATTATAAACCGATATTTGTATATGCTACCGGTGATGAGGAAGACCGTTTTAGAAAGCAGTCAAGGATTATTGCTTCTTATTTTAGAAATGGAAAGTGTATTGATTCAGAAGGTCTTGCAAAGGCTCTGCGAAATAGATTAAGAATTATTTCCATGGCACAAGCAAAGATCGATGGAATTGGTGATTTTGTTAATCGAATCGAGGAAAAAGACCATGTGGTAGTATATTGTGGCGATGGAAGATTATATGATGATACCGGCGAAGAAATTAGACATATCAGACAGGTAAAGCGTGTGCTAAATGATTTGGATTTTAAAGCAAGTCAATTTACTGCACAGGAAAATATGACAGAAAGAATGGAACTGGTTGATGCTTTTAATAAAGGTGAGATTTCTGCTTTGGCAGCTATTAGATGTTTGGATGAAGGGATTAATATTCCATCAATAAAAAGTGCGTTAATCCTTTCAAGTAACGATGATTATCGGGAATTTGTTCAAAGAAGGGGACGTATTCTCAGACTTTATGATAATAAAGAGAGTGCGGTAATCTATGATATTGTTGTGCTTCCGTCTAATGATTTGACAGAATGGGCTAAGATTGAACTTAGGCGTTATAGAGAATATGCTAAATTGTCTATAAACTGCGATGAAACAATGGATGAGCTAGATGATCTTTTGGTTCAATATGGTTTGTCGGAAGAAGATGTAGATGTTTATGATTACGAAGAAATGGAGGATGAGATTGATGAGTGATGAGCAGATCAAGGAGCATATGATAGAATTTATCAAAGAAAAAGAAAGAGATGTAGTAAATGATAGGCTTAGGGGTTCAAATGGCGACAATAAATCTAAATCGGATATAGTTAATTCAATTTTGTCTGAGCTGGATAAGGAGGTGCCAGATGAGAATTAGTAAGATAGAGTTTGAGAATTTTAGGAATTTTAAGGGACATGGAGAAATAAAATGCGCTACCGATGGAAAAGTAACTATTATTTACGGTAAAAATGGAGACGGTAAAACAACACTCCACCAGCTTTTCCAGTGGGTGTTTTATGGTGCTGTCCACTTTAATAAGACGACCTCAGATACTTTGTATAATCTGAGTTTTGAAAGTGAACAGGCATATAATTCAACTTTTCAGGTAATGGGGCGCATAGATTTTGAGCATATGAATGAGAAATATTCCCTTACCCGAACAATTATTTACCGTAAGGAATTAGACTCATCATCTATTATTAGTCAAGAATTGGAACTTAATCATTTGGATTTGGATGATAATTGGAAGAGAATTGATCGTCCACAAGAGACTATAGAAAAGTTACTGCCATCAGGATTGTCAGAATACTTTTTCTTTGACGGTGAGAATATGATAGCAGACCTCAGAGTGAAAGGAAGGGATTCAGCCAAAAATCTTCGCAAGGCATTGTATTCTATTTTTGATTTAGATATTTTAGAGTCGGCACTCGGTCATATTGGAAATACTGATTTGAAAACTACAGTTCTTGGCAAACTTTATTTGAGGAAAGGTAATATTTCAAGTGGAAGTGATATAAATGCGACTAAGACGAATATAGAAAATGCCCAGAATAAAATTGAGGAATATGAGCGTATTATTAGTGATGCTGAAGCCGAAAAGAATGCTAAAAAAGAATTGATTTCAAATATTTCTGAACAAATAGGTTCCACGAGATCAAAGGAAGAGTATGAGAAAGAGCGAAGGGGATTGATTAAGCAACGTGACGCATTTCTTTCCAATATTGATTCGGAAATGGCTCAATTTGGAGATATGATTATTAGTGATTTTCCACAGCTTTTAATATCAAAAGCTGTGGAGGACGCAAAGAAACGTATTCATCTAAAAGTTGAAGACAGTAAGCTTCCGCAGGGACTTGATAAAAGATTGATTTACTATCTTACACACCTAACTACATCAAAATGCATTTGCGGACGAGAGTTGACGGAAGAACATAAGGAATATATTAAGAGTTTTCTTGATATGATGCCGCCAAATAATTATGACAGTATGTATATTAATTTTTCTACTCAGGCTAAACAATGGGGCAAGGGATATAGCAGGGAAAAAATTGAAAGTTTTATTAAACGAGTTATAGACAATCAAGAGAATGCTAATTCGTGTGATATCAAAATAAGAGACTTAGATGAAGATGAAAAGAATAGCAAAGATATCGAAGATCTTATTGTTGATAGAAAGAATGCTGAGAACCGAGTTGCTGAGATTGAGAATGATTTAATCAAAGCAAATGGCGAACTCAGTAAATATAAGATGTTCTTAAAGAAAGAGATGAAGAAGTTTGATAGCTTGACAGAGCAGACGAAAATTAATCAGGCAGCAATGAGAAAGATAGATATTATGAATGCTGTTCGAGATTATTTTAAAGAATACTTAGATGATGAATCTGAAAAGTATAGCAAGCTTCTTCAAGACAATATTCAGTCTCTTCTTAATATGATGCTTACAAGTAAGAGAACTGTATCGGTTAGTTCAGAATTTGCTGTTAAAGTTGTTGATAGTTATAAGGACGAATCCAAGTCAGAAGGTCAGTTTGCTGTAGTTTCTTTTGCGTATATTGGCGGAATACTAAAGCTTGTTTCTGGCATTGAGAACCTTAGTGGCAAAGAATATCCACTTGTTTTAGATGGACCGTTTTCAAAACTGGATGCTGATCAAAGACAGAATGTAATTGATTGCATACCAAAGTTTGCACCGCAGGTTATTTTGTTTTCAAAGGATAGTCTTCAAGATTGCTTTGATGCTGATATTATAGGGAGAGTTTGGACAATACAGAGCAATGAAGAGAAGAACATTGCCTCAGTAAAGGAGGGATTTTTATGGACTTCAGATCAGATGTAGTTTTAAAGGGGGCTGCATGGGATAATACAATTAAGGATTTGGGCAAAATCTTCAGTACACGAACTAATTTTAGTATATATTTATTAGCTATGTCGATTGGTATTATGTATGATCAACGAATAGACAAGCTTGAAGAAACTGATGAGAGTGAGCCTCATAATGTACCAAGAACTGTTTTGACTTCTCAAAATATGGATGGAAGAATTGATTTTATGTTTCAGGCAGCAATTCTGACATCGCAGACCATAGATTTTGATGAGGATAAACGTCTACAGCTCGCTTTTGGAGATAATGATGACACATTTAAGAAAATGGATTTTTTGACAGAATTTGCTAACTTTGGTGCTGCTAAGTTGGCAGAGAAGATTGGAACATCAAATCTTGAATCGATGGAGAATATAAAAAACTTTCTTGTTAGCACACTGGAAGGGAGAAACTTTGATATAGATGCTCTATCTGAGGAAGATTTGCTGGATGATTGGACTCCGGATTTTGCAGATAGTTCAAACTAATGATTGACAGGTGTTTTCTTATGCGATATACTTAAGTAGACTACTTAAGTATATCGCATTTTTTGGAGGATATTATGGATTTTGTATACAGATTTCCTGTTGTAAAGGGCATTCAAGCAGATAGAGTATACTATATAGCGATGGTGCCAATGAAGATGCTTCCCAGACTTTTTCCGGGAGAGGATGAATATGTACCGCCAGAGTATAGGGTACAGAGACGATTGAATGAGAGCAGGATACCTGTTATTAGCAGGTATATATTAAAGAACAGAAAGAACTATGTGTTTTCAGCATTGGCGGCTTCAATTGATGGTGAGTTTGAGTTTAATGCAGGAGATGTATCGGATGAAGTGGGAGTGTTGGAGGTATCTATGGATGCACGCTTCCTTTTAAACGATGGACAGCATAGAAAGGCAGCAATTCTTGAAGCTTTAAGAGAGGATGATACATTAGGAGAAGAGACAATAGCTGTAGTGTTTTACGAGGATAAGGGGCTCTCAAGAAGTCAACAGATTTTTACTGATTTAAATAAGCATGTTGTAAAAACTTCTAATTCGATATCGGAGTTATATGATTCAAGGGATCCGATTGCTGTGTTGACCAGAAATGTTATATCTAATATAGAATTTTTTGATAGGTACACAGATAAGGAAAAGGATAATCTGGGTAAATATGCTTCTAATCTGTTTACACTCAATACATTTTATAATGCAAATAAAAGAATGATTGGAAAAAAAGAGGTAGATGATGAAGCGGAGCAGTTTGCTACTATGTATTGGAAGTGCGTTGCAGTATATGTAAAACCGTGGACTGAATTATCTGCTTCTCAGATTACCAAGGTAGATTTGAGAGAGAAATATATTGTAACACAGGGAGTTGTAATTAAGGCCTTCGGACAGATTGGCAAGGTGTTCTTTGATGATAGGGAGCTTGATATAAACGATATATTGCAAGGACTTAAGGATATTAATTGGAGAAGAAATGCTTCGATTTGGCTCAAAAGAGCGATTCGCTCTGATGGAAGAATGATTGCAAATGAGAAGGCAGTCAGATTGATTGCGAATTGTATCAAAGAACAACTTGGGATTCCGCTTGATGAAGATGACAAGCAAATAGAGAATGATTTTAAGAATAATTAACTGGAGGATTGTTTGATGGCTGTTGCTGGTAAGACTACAATAAACAAAGAAATTATAGAAGGAATGATGGAAACAGTCCGTAACCTATATTTGGCAGATGATATACCATGGGTTATAGGATATTCAGGCGGAAAGGATAGTACAGCCACATTGCAGCTTGTGTGGTATTCGCTTGAAAAGTTATCACCGGATCAGTTAAAGAAACCGGTACATGTTATTAATACGGACACTTTGGTCGAATCACCGGTTATTTCAAGATGGGCAAAAAAGTCACTTGAAGAGTTAGAGAGAATGTCTGATGAGAAAGGCATGCCTTTTGAAAAGCATATTCTGAAACCTAAGACAGACAATACCTTTTGGGTAAATTTTTTGGGAAGAGGATACCCATTTCCACGAAAGAAGTTGAGATGGTGTACAGATCGTTTAAAGATTCAGCCTGTCAATAATTTTATTAAGGATAAAATTGCAGAGCACGGTGAGATTATACTTGTTATAGGAACGAGAAAAGCAGAAAGTGCCAATCGTGCCAAAACGATGGCAAAATATAAAAAAATGCGAGTAAGAGAATTGCTTAGTCCGAATCCGAGTATGGCAAATGAACTTGTATTCTCTCCGTTGGAAGATTGGACGGATGATGATGTATGGATTTACCTTATGCAATACAAAAATCCGTGGGGATATTCTAATAAGGAGCTCATGACAATCTATAGGGGAGCTTCAGCAGATAATGAATGTCCGCTAATGGTAGAAAAGGATCTTCCAAGCTGTGGTAAGAGCAGATTTGGTTGCTGGGTTTGTACCATGGTAGAACGTGACAAATCTATGGAAGCAATGATAGCAAATGATGATGAGAAGGCGTGGATGTATCCTCTTTTACAGTTTCGTAATGAGTTTGGGGATGAAAGTAAGGATCGTGAGCGAAGGAGTTTTAGAAAGATGAATGGCTCTTTGCAGGGAAGCTATGAGCGGCTTCATCATGGACCATATTTGAAAGAGATTAGGGATGAATGGCTGGAAAAACTATTAACTATTCAGAAGAATTTAAATGATAATTGTCCTTCGGATTTTGATAGTATAGAGTTAATCTCTGAGGGCGAGTTGAGGGAAATCAGAAGGATATGGGTATTGGAGAAACATGAGTTTGATGATTCGTTACCAAAGATTTATGAGAAAGTTTACGGAAGGCCATTTAACGATCCTGATTGGATAGGCTCGCAGCTTTTCGGAAAAGACGAGTGGGAATTGTTAAAAGAAATATGCAATAATTCTAAATACGCCGACGAAGAGCTTTTATTTGAAATGATGTACAGTCTGATAGATATAGAGAATCAATCTACGGGACTTGATCAAAAAAAAGGTTTAATAGACAACCTTACAAAAGTGATCAAGAGGAATTTTTACGCAAATGAAACGGATGCTACGAACTATTATGCTGAACAGACTAAAAGAAAAAGGGAATTCGGTGGCACTTATAATGAGAAATTCCTTGAACCGGCTATGGTAAAGGAAGAAGCAAATTATAATGTTAATCCGGATGATGAAATTGACATTGGAATAGATGAAGGAGAGGAGGCTGGCTATGATAATTAGAAACCTCGTGCTACATAACTTTGGTATTTATGCGGGAACAAATGAGTTTACCTTTGATGGAAATAAGAATGTTGTGTTAATTGGCGGAATGAATGGTCGAGGTAAGACAACAATATTAGAGGCTGTATTATTAGCACTGTATGGAAAAAATTCTTTTGCATATACCGAAAGTAAGTTTCAATCTTATAGTAGATATCTTGATTCGTATGTGAATAAAACTGATAGCACGTGTTCGACTTATGTAGCGCTTGATTTTGAAATGGATAGAAGTAAGTATACTGTTAAAAGAAGCTGGGAGGGCAATAAAAGAAAAATTAATGATAATATTGATGTATGGCAGGATGGTAAGCCTAATGAGTTTCTTACCGAAAACTGGGTAATGTTCATGGAAAATCTTTTGCCGAGTGGATTATCAAATTTCTTCTTCTTTGACGGAGAAAAAATAGCTGAACTTGCAGCTGATAGTACAGATGAAAAATTGAAGGATTCTATAAAATCCCTTTTGGGAATTGAAGTATTGGAAAGCTTGGATAGAAATCTGGCAAAACTGTTGAGAAAAAGTGGTAAAGAAAAGGAAAAAGTATTCAAGGAAGAGGTATCCTTTGAATTAAAAAAAGTGAAAGAAGATGCTGAACAGCAATTAAGAGATTTAGATGATAAAATACAGAGATTGGAAGATGAGCTGATTGTAGCAGACAAGAAGATAGAGCAAGCGAGGATTGAATACACTTCTAAGGGTGGAGATATTTTTGAAAAGAAGGAAGAGTATTATAAAAAAAGATCAGAATTGGCAGCAAAGCAATCGCAGCAAAAAGAACAGCTTCTTGATGCTGCAGCATCTGAATTGCCACTTGTTCTTGTAAGAGGTCTTCTTGAAGATTTGAAGAGTTCGGTAGAAAGGGAACGAGAGTCAAGGGAGAATAGTGTGGCGTTGAGGAAGATTCAGGAGTTTTACACCTCTTATAAAACGAACAATAATTCAGGGGATCTTGCCGAATTCATTCAGTATATGACCGATATAACTAACAAGTCAGATGAGGATATGATTTATAATCTGTCCGATTCTTCATGGTTACAGTTAGTACAATTATGTGACGGAAGACTTGATAAGAAAATAGTAGATACCAATCATTTGTTTGAAATACGTGATGAGACACAACAGGAGATAGAAAGCACGGATAGTTTGCTTTCTGTTGAAATTGATGAAGAGAAGATTGGGAAAATCTATAAGAAGATTATTAAATTAGAGCATGATAAGAGCAAGAAGGAAGTTGAGCTTGAAGAATGTAGGAGAGAAAGACCACACCTTAACAATGCGCAGATAAAGGCAACTACGGAATTCAATAGATATGTTGAGGGAATGCTAAAAAAATTAGAGACAAGTGATGATTATGACAGAATCGTTAAGTATTCTCATCTTGCAACCAGCGTGCTTTCAGAATATAAAGTAAAGCTTCAGGAGAAGAAGATTGGCAAATTGGCAGATGCAATGACTCAATGTTACAAACAGCTTGCGAACAAGAAGGGGATGATTGTTCGTATAGAAATGGATCCTGTAAGTCTTGATCTAAAGTATCTTAATGATAAGGAAGAGGAAATTCCAAAAGAGCGCCTTTCTGCAGGGGAAAAGCAACTTATGGTTGTGTCTTTGTTATGGGCTTTGGCAATTTGTTCAAGCAGAAAACTTCCCGTGATTATAGATACACCTTTATCGAGACTTGATTCTAAGCACAGGATGGCTTTGATTAAAACCTATTTTCCAAATGCCAGTGATCAAACGATTGTATTATCTACCGATTCAGAAATATATGGTAAGTATTACAGTGCTCTAAAGAAAAATATAGGTAATGAATATACGCTTGATTATAATGATGAAACAAAAAGTACTACAATTCAGACGGGATACAGATGGGAGGAAGAGCAATGATAGTGAGACAGATTCGTTTATCAAATCATGCGAAAGAAAGATTGTCAAGATTGAAAGGAAAGACAGGAATTAAAAATTGGAATGTTCTTTGTAGATGGGCATATTGTTATTCTTTGAAAGAGAATACTATTCCGACACCTGAAAATATAGATGGGGACAGTAATGTAGAAATGTCTTGGTACACATTTGCCGGGGAATATAGTGATCTTTATGAGGCATTGATTATTGCATGGTGTAAAAAGATGGATATTCCTACTGATAATGAAACTATGGCTAAGTATATTAAAATGCATATTGAAAGAGGAATATCTTACTTGTCGGGAACCAATTTTATCAGGGAGCTTGATGATTTGTTAAGATTAGGAGCAGCGGGATAATGAGTGTGTATTTAGATTATAATGCCTCAGCACCGATTGATAGCCGTGTTGTGGATTTTATGATGGATATTTACAAAAATAATATCGGAAATGCTGACAGCAGGACACATGACTATGGGGATCGTGCAAGGGTTATAGTGGAAAATGCGAGGAAGCAAGTGGGGGTATTGTTGGGCGTTCCTCCAGAAGATGTGTTCTTTACGAGTGGGGCAACAGAGAGTAATAATATTGCGATTCAAGGACTTAGGGAATATGCTGAGAAAACAGGTAAGAAGCACATAATTACTACCAGCATAGAGCATAAGGCAGTATTGGAAACCGCTAAGCATATGAGTGAGCATGGCTATAGAGTTGATTTTGTGTCTCCCGACCGCACGGGGCGAGTATCGGCGGATGAGATAATCGAATTGATTGATGATGATACGTTATTAGTATCTATAATGCATGTGAATAATGAGACTGGAGTAATCCAACCTGTAAAAGAAATAGAAAGTAGGCTTGCAGATCAGGATGTTTTGTTTCATATTGATGCAACTCAAAGTTGTGGCAAGTTGGTGGAGGAAATAAGAGAAATTCCATATGATATGCTTTCCTTCAGCAGTCACAAGATGTATGGACCACAGGGAATAGGAGCATTGGTGTTGCGCAGAAAAAATTATAAGTTGCCTCCAGTTAAGTCAATCATGTATGGAGGGCAGCAGGAACATGGAATTAGTCCGGGGACGATTCCAGTAGCATTGGTCGGTGGCTTTGGGAAAGCATGCGAGTTAGCTGTTGCAGAATATAAAGAAGATGAAGCAAACAATAGTGCCATTAAAGATATGTTAATTAAAATGCTGAATGAATCTGGAATAAAATATAGAATAAATGGTAGTTTGGAATATTCTATATCCTCAACTCTGAATATACAAATTGAGGGAGTGTCATCAGAAGCTTTAATGTTGTCAAGTAAGCAGTACTGTGGGATATCAAATGGTTCGGCATGCACATCAAGTAATTATTCGCCAAGTTATGTGCTTGTGGCTATGGGAATGTCAGAGGAAAGTGTAGATCAGTCAATTAGGCTTAGCTGGGGAAGGAATACAGATGTTGAAATATTGAAGGATAATTTTGAAAAATTATTGGGAGTGGCAAAGGAGCTTGTTTAGTTATGAAAGGAAGTTGATTATATGGGTAAACGTATTATTGATATTTACTGTTTAATAATAGGATGTTTGTAGAAAATCGTCGCAAGTATAAGCGACGATTTTTATGTGTTTTGTAAAACACATAAAAAAAATAAAAAAACACTTGACAATATCCAAAAAACTGTTATAATTGAGTAAAGAAAATGTTTTGCAAAACATTATGATATTACAAAACAACAAAGGAGATAGAAATGTCAACTACTTTATTAGCCAAGCAAGGAAAGATGGGAAATACCACATATTATCAAACAACGATGAAGGCGAATACAGTGATTACAACGATAGGTCTTGCATCTGAAATGGATCAGTGGAAAGATATGACGATTGATGAACGTATGCAGAGAGAGATTAATGGAACACGAGTTGCGGCTGAACTTGTACCATACATAATAAAAGATCCGGATTGGTTTTTTGGTTCTTTGATTATAGTTGTATATAAGGGCTGGGAAGAAATATATTTTCAGGATATTCAGGAAGTCACAGAAATAAATATGGCTGCGTACAAGGATGCATTGAAAGGAGCAGGATTCCTTACACTTCCCGATAATAAGAGACTTATAGCCCTTGATGGACAACACAGATTAGCGGCTCTGGCGATGGCAATAAAAGGGAAGAATGGTATACCTGGAAGTGTAGAAAGACTACCTGAACATCTTAAAGAATCACTAATACCGCATCCTGAAATAGGGGATGCCGATATAAGCGTTATTCTTATTGAGAATAAGAATATCAATGTGATAAGGAAAATATTCAACAAAGTTAATCGCTATGCGAAGCAAACATCAAGAAGTGACAATATTATTACATCAGAGGACGATATCATTGCTATTGTTGCAAGAAAACTTTTTAATAGTCAGGATGGACCGTTGATAGCTATTGACGGTAAGGAGCTCATAAATTGGAAATCAAATACGATTGCTCAGAGAAGCAAACAGCTAACTACGGTGAGTGCACTATATACAATTACTCAGACCATATTATCATACTATAATGTTGACGAGAAATCGTTGGTATCAAGCGAATTAATAGATAAAAGTTACGATATCATGAAAAAATATTGGACATTGTGTCTTGAAAAAATAGATGTGTTTAAGACATATATTAAATGTGTATGCGAGGATAGACCGGTTGATAAGATCCGAAAAGAGAGTTTGCTTATGAAACCGGTAACACATATGGCCATGGCAAATGCAATTCTTATAGTTATTAAGCACGGTGTGGATTACGCATTAATTATTGATAAGATTAATGCTATTGATTGGAGTTTTGAAAATCCTATGTGGTTTAATATACTTGTCACCAATACAAAAAGTAAGAAAATGATTACAAAGACTAATTCATTGAAGCAGGCAGGTAAATTAATTGCTTATATGTTGATAGGTGATAAGTTTAATGATGAAGAAGTTAATGAAGTACAAGAGATTCTTAATGAGGCGGCAGGTGAAAATCAGGAGACAGAATTACCTGAGATAATAATGGGTCAATTATAAAATTCTAGTATGGCAAAGTGAGGAGGTGAGTGATTTGGATAAGCCAATTTTAAACGATAATATGAAAGTTGTCACATGCCCAAAATGTGGAAAAATAATTCAAAAGAGTATAACAACTGTATCAGAGTTTGTATGTCCATGCAAATATAAATTTGATGCTATTGTGCAAGATGATTTTGTGATGTATTACAATCCAAATGATGGTAAATCCAAAGAACTCGCCACATTTTTTATTGAAAAAATATCAGCAATGTAGAGGAGTGAAATGGGAATATGACCATAATTGAAGCAGTAAAAATTGTGTTATCTGAAAACGATGCTATGAGTAGTAAAGAGATTTATGAAGAAATAAGCAAACGACAGCTGTATGAATTTGCGGCTAAAAATCCTCAGATGATTGTTAATGGTATGATTCGCAGGCATTGTTTACAACTTAATTTTCCAACTTCAAGTCCGGTAAAGTATTTTAGTATTGCATACAAAGAAGGGAAGAGTCTAAAGTATTCATTGTTAGATGAATCAAAAAAAGTTGAGCAGGATAATAATATATCTGATTCTGCGATACATAATGAAAAAGAAATGTTACCAGAAGAGAAGATTCTTAAAGCATATAATGATCATTTAGAACAATTGTATACTACTGTGTTAGAATCTGTCATGGACAAGCACCCGAGTTTTTTTGAACAATTAATTGTTGATTTGTTATTAAAAATGGGATATGGATACGACTCAAAATCTGGGATAACTGTAGGTGGTCCGCACGATGGTGGTATTGACGGAATAATAAACGAAGATAAATTAGGACTTGATTTAATATATTTACAAGCGAAACGATATAAGGAATCTCAGAAAATAGGAAGTAAAGACTTGCAAGCGTTTGTTGGCGCTATGGAGAATGTCCAAAAAGGAGTTTTTATTACTACATCTTCTTTTACTTCTGAAGCAAAGAAATTTGTAAATAGACAGCAACAAAAGAGCATAAAAATAATAGATGGTAAATTGCTTGCAGAGTTGATGGTTAAATATGAAGTGGGAGTTAAAGTTAATCAAACATTTAATATTTATAAAATGGATACTTCGTATTTTGAATAAAATTATTTATGGGAGAGATGGTATGCCGGGCTGGAATCTAAAAAGTGGTAAATTAAACACAATGTCAGTGAGTGAAGATGAGTATTGGTCCTTGTTTAATTTTGTGTTTTCAGATTCGTGTATGAAACGTAATACATATAAATACGGATTGATAAAATCAATCATGGATAATCTGTTTAACAGCGTTTATGATGAGACGGATGGAATCTATAGGTTATCTTATGATGATATATTTGAGAAGTTTACGGTTAATTATTGGAATCTTGTATTAAAGTATCACCTTAAACAAATGAGGTCAGATGGGCGTACTGAGATTTCAAAGATTGAATCAATCTTAATATCAGCTGCTGAAGAAAATAACTTATTGAACACACTAGATTACGAATCAGTTTCTAAGAAAGACAAGATTAAACTGATTAAGCAGGTTTCAGCTTCGTGTAGAAGAAATGTCGTGGGTGCTTTGTATAATGATATGGAAGGAAAATTATATGGTTTTGACTTGAAAGCAGAAGGTATCATCGTTGCAATACAGGCTTATGAATTTATGTTAAAGTATAAAGCAGAGTTAGAAAAGATTAATTATTATGCATGGGCGAAATTTATGGAAAAAATTAATGACGACGATGTATTGGTGAGAGTGTTGGACAAACTTGAACTCTCAACGCCTAAGAGAGAAGATCTTTCAATTTACAGAGATGTATTGTACTGCGAATTTGAGGAATGTAATTGCTTTTATTGTGGTAAGAAATTAAAATTTGACGGCAGAGGTATACATGTTGACCACTTTATTCCATGGTCGTTCGTAAAAGATGATAAGTTATGGAATTTTGTGTTATCTTGCCCGGCGTGTAACGAGAAGAAAAATAACAAGATACCAACAGAAATGTTTTTGGAGATGATCATTAAGAGAAATGAGAAAATTCGTAATAATAAGATCTTGATTGTAGATGTTGATTTTAAAAATTACGATTCGCTTCAACTTAAACGGCTATGGAAGTATGCACAGTTGAGCGGATTGAAACAATTTACACTGTGATTTTAACATCAGTTTTTTTAACGAGCAAATGTGCCATTTATTTTAATGAGGTATGGTGTCAATAACATAATAATGTGGTATAAACATGAATAATAAGATAAGTTAAATCAAATAATCCATTAAAAAAGATTGCCCCATAATCTGATTATTACAGAGCAAGATTAATTTAATTGTCTGGGAAGACATTTTCTGTTACATTATACACATATCCTTGAATTTCTTTTCCGATGACACTTGCTTTGTATGCATCGCCTACAATCACTTGACTTTTAGAATATGAATTATTTCTTAATTTTAGAAAAATTTTTTGTAATTCTAATTGGCTTAGTTTTGTGTGATGATTAATATTTTGAGCAATGTTTTCTGGAATTACATAGAAATTTCTTGCCCATATGTTTTTATATTGATTGAAGTCGTCAAAAAATGTAGCAATATCCGAATCCTTATTTATAAGCTCGTCAACTTTTTCCTTTGAGATGATTATAGTATTTGTGTTTAGTGCTAATAGTCCCGATAAATAATCGTGATACCTTTCGGGTATTTCATTTCTTGTTATTATGGCTTTTGAAAGTAATGGAAGATATCTGGTTCCTTTTGTTGATAATAGGATTATTGCTTCTCTATAATACATCGGTCCGCTATCAAAAGGCTGATAGTCGAAGAGCATTGTGTAGAATTCTCCTTCTTCGGATTGGAGATTTAGAAGAATATTATTAGTTTTTGTATATAGAATTGGTTCGCCAGTTAGTGTGGAATACCGGATCCGTTCTGAACCATCCACTAAGGTAGTTTTGTTTTGAGTAATCATTTTGGCAATTACATGATTATTGTGTGGTTTGATTTCAAGAGTTGAATGGCTAATATGGTTGTTGGTTTGTAGGGTGTCTTTGGCTTCGGAAAAGGATATATCAGCAGATGCAGATGTTGCTGTAAGACGATAGCAATGAAAATCTCCCATATAACCTTCATCTTCTAATTGCTGAGCTTTTATTCCGAAATATATTGGATCTGGAATTTGGGTGTTATCTTCAGGAAGTGCTAATACATAGTTTAAATCAATTTCAAATAGTTTACATAGTTTAACAACGAGTGTAATGTTAATTGATGAAGCTTCATCATTGAGATCCGTATTGAAAGAGGGAGTCAACAGTTTTGTTATTGTTGGAATTGTACAGGCAAATTTACTATCAGAATTTAGTCTTTTACATATTTCATAATCTGAGAGGGTATCTAAATTATGTTTTTTCATAAAATTAGATTTTCCCTCAAGAAGTTTTTTCTTAATGCAATTTATATGTGTTTTATTGTACATAGGGTTAGCTGGCTTATCAATATAGGGCATTTTCATGACACTCCTTTATATAAAAGTTTACTTTAACATATTATATAAGCAGACTTTTGTGATGTCAAATTAAAATTTTATAAAGATGCCTCTATATAATAATATACTTACATAAAGATTGCTGTTATAATGTGCACATGATAGGTAATAAAAAGAAGGAGTGAGAAATGTATGGAAAATTGCAAATCTAGTGCCCACTGTATTAGGTGTGGACGCACTTTATTAAGTGATCTGGATGGAACTGCTTTGATTGAATGCCCTAAGTGTAAGACGAAGAATATTATTGGTGGTATGTATAATAGGGGGGCTTATAGATATGTTGTGTTGGAAGTGGGAAATTGGGATGATAATCATGAGATGAAGCAGTTTGTTAATGATTATATATATGGATTTGCATGCACTAAATAGTGCATTTATAAGAGTTTTATAAATAGAAAAATAAATATTTTGAGATGCTTTTGTAATAATAAATTTATCGCATTGGTGATCTAAGCGACCTGCTATAAGCAGGCGTTGTTTCAGTGGAGTATAAAAATTATCATTAGTATCAAGAGTTTGTGATGAGTTGGACTTGACATGCCGGAATCTGGTGTGACCTGTACATAAATAGGCATTACCCAGGCGTGGATCATTATGGACCGGACAAAACGGAAGCGATTTTATCTAAGGGTAGAAATGATTCTATCTACAGCTTTTGCATATTTTATGCATTTTCTGTGTGATGGAAAGATTTGTAACCTTCGTGGAATTGTAGATTCAGTTTTGTCCGGCCTTTTTTCTGTCTGAAAATATCTGAAACAATACTATTGTGAATTGCTTCCGTTTTGACGGTTCTGGAAAGGAATCGAATATGCGGAAGCAATTTTTAATTTATAGAATAAGGTATCCACCTTATATATCCATGAATATTTCTTTCATTTTACTAAAAATGAGAGGTTCTTACGGAATTTAAAACGTCTAAAGCAAGAGATGGATATATCCAGAAAGGTGGAGAACATATGAATATAAATCAGAAAAACATTGGAATGAGAGTAAAGTTATTAAGGAAAGCAAGGGGGCTTACACAAGCCGAACTTGCTGAAAAATGCAATTTAGGAGAAGATACGATTGGTGATATAGAGAGAGGAGTGAAGAGTTTTACGCTTCAGAATATATCTATTATTGCCGATTGTTTCAATGTAAGTTATGATTATATTGTTAAGGGGGAAAGTGATGAAGATAGAATAATTAGACTGCCTGAAAATTTGTCAAAGGATAAAATTTGTGAAATCAAAGCAGTGATTGCTGTTATGTGCCAGCATAGGGAGGATTGATTGAGTTATGAATGAAATTTTTGAAAAATATATATTAAAGAGATTGGAAGACGATCATATTGATTTATGTAATGATGATTTTATCTATAACCCAGTGTACAATGAATATGATAAAGAATTTATAATGGGAGCAGAAAGGACATCAATAACATTAAAATGGTATATTGAAAAATATTTGATTGATAATAATAGACTTGAAAAATTATATGGATGTGTTTATCGCTTTGGTATAATGAGAGATTTGACTGAGGAAGAGGAGGATTTTGAATATTTTTGCGAAATATTGCGGAGTTATGATAATCGAGAGGATCCTGATGAAGTTCGACGCAGTTTAATACGAGATGATAAGAAAGAGGGAATATCTGTTTGGATAGAAAATATTTTTGGTGTGAATATATTTAATGAAACATATTCTACTAAAGAGAAATATAAAGTGCTATATTTGTTCTATACAATGCAAAAAGATATGAACATAGAGCTTAAAGTGTTATTTAAAAATCCTACGCTGGAAAATATAGATAAGCGATTTATGGGTAGAGTGAGTAGAAATGGGGAGCTTATAGGTAAAATAAAAGACGAGTTTACAAAGGAGGTTATGGATACAGTCAGAGAAAATATTAATGCTACTTTACTAAGAGTTGTAAGTGATTGGAAAAACCTGTTTATCATGCTTAATCAACATTTGAACATATACAATCATGAAAATAGTGTGAGAAATTTAGAAAGAATTTTTAACGCTACTCATTTGGAGCACGATGCATATAAGAAAGAAAATTTGATATGCGATATAGAACAGGAAAAATATAATTTGTTTGAACGAATGTATTTTGAACTATCCAAATTTGAATATATCGGGCTTGAAAGAGATACAATATCCGTCAATAAAGCAGACGGCATGCTTGATGAGAGAATAGGAGGTATTTTTAAGAATATTGATGCAAGTAAATTTTATAAATTAATTTCAGATTACGAATTATTTATTATGGAAAATTTATATGAAGAAATTGGAGCAGATATATATCAAAATATTAAACTTACAAGTAACGAAAGAAGGAAACTTAAAGATTCGGTAGATAAGGTAAATGATATTATTGGATACATTACTGAAAAAACTGATGTATCAAAAGAGTATCTTAATTATGGACTGCTGCTTCTAGTTTTTTGCTATCTTATTTTTATGGATAAAAAGGAAATTGTGGATAATAGATATTATGGATATAAAAAAAATCTTACTGTAAATACAGAGATTAGCTATGGAAATCAGGCACACGATAAAGCAAAAATATACATTGTACAAAAGATTTTTAATATTTATCAGAATTTAAGAGGCTTTCAGGATGAGATACACTTAATTCGCAAGATCGAGACAAACATTGATGAATATATGTCGATTGTTTTTTCCCAACATGGGATGGATGAGGTATTGTATGTACATGGAATGCTATATCGGAAGATGAGAAGGGAGTTGTTTTTTGAAGAAGCAGTGGTTGATAAGGCGAAAGAATTTATTTTGATGTTAAAAAAAAAGACAGGGTTTGAATGTGTGATGGTCAACAAAGAGTCTGTTTTGTATATGTTTAGAATGTATTATGAAAATGAGGATGTGCTAAATGAAATTCAGGGAATGTTTATAAACTCATTAAATAAAACAGAAAAGAATGGAGATGTTACGAAATATCATGAAATAGAGATGGTTGATGATGATGGATATGTTTCATTAGGAAGAATTTATGTACATACATCGCTAAAAGATAAGAAATTTTATTTATTAGAATACAAGCTGATAATGTAAAAATCAAAAATAGAGAAGTATGTGGAATTATAATTGTATATATTTTTTGGTATGCTTAACGAAAAGTTAAGCATATTTTTTTGTTTAAGAGGAAAATCCCGACTAAAAGCCGTGGAATACCGACTTTTTGACTCTAACTATATTGTTAAATCATTGTTAATATTTTAATAGATGATATGTTGTAAGTTTGGACTTATAAAATACAGGTGGTTATACTGTCAAGTGCTCTCAGTTATTTTCTCCACCATATGAGCATTTAAGATTTCGGGAGCATAGATGTATGATTAATTGATGATAAGCATGCTATGATTTTTGTTAGAATTTTGATTTGTTTTCTGAATCGACATCTCTAAGATATCAGAGATGTCGATTGAGGAAACAAAAACATATTCCTCAATTACATTTAACTAAGGATTACGGCACATAGCTGTATTTGTCGGCAAATGGTGTAATGCGCAAGCACCAATCCTTTCTTTAATCAGAAAGGATGATTTATATGTACAATTTACGGAGAGGCCAGCTGTGGTTGGCAGATTTAGGAGTGATTCACGGATATGATGACCATATAAAGAGAGGCGTTCGTCCTGTGGTCATCGTATCGAACAACAGGGCAAATAAATATAGTCCGGTGATACATGTAGTTCCAGTCACCACCAAAGTGAGAAGAAGGCTGTATCTTCCTACGCATGTATTCCTTAATGGTTTTCATACCAGAGGGTTGCATAGCCATAGTGTTGCGGCATGTGAACAGGTGCAGGCGATTAACGTAACTGATCTAATTGAGAGAATCGGGACTCTCAGTGGGACTCAGATGTTAAAAGTATCTCTTGCGATTGCAGTACAACTTGCAATCGGTACTGACGGGGAGGTGTGATCATGGATATGAATATTGGACAGAATTTCAGAAAAATCCGTGAGAACCTCGGATTGGAGATATTGGATGTCAGCGTTGAAACGGGATACAGTGAGTCGCACATTGCTCAGTTGGAGAGAGACAAGAGAAGACCAAGCTTTGACTGTATGATGGATCTGATGGCTTATTATGGCTGCAAACCGAATGATATTTTTGGCGTTCAAAGTGAAGAAACTTCTTTGACGGAAGGAAATAGTTCTTATGAGGATAGACTGAACAATCTGACGGTAAAGGACAAGCATAAAGCGAAGAAGGCGATAGATGCTGTACTTCGGGCATTCGAGGAGGTGGATTGATATGGCACGAAAAAAAGAAAAGCGAATCAATGTTATTGCCTATCTGTCTACGGACGGCAATATGTACTCTGCACCGGTAAAAGAGAAAAAGCAGTATCGCTATATCGAGGAGTATGCCAAAGCTCATAATATACACATTTCAAAGGTTGTTCATAGAGATATAGCAAGCAACATGGATGTGATTAAGCATTTTAGAAAACTGGCAAGGACTGTGGAGACGGATATTGATATTGACGGTGTGATTGTCGCAAATACGGCAGCAGTATCTGCTTCTGTGTCAGATGCCTATTATAAGGTGGGGCTGATAGTAGAAGCCGGTGGTGTTTTCATTAGTGTTGATGAAGGCAGACTATCACTTAGAAAGGAGGCGTAGATTATGGCAAAGAGTAATAGTGTATTCAAGCGTGGTGATATAGTGTACGCTTCATTGGGCAACTATCCGGGTTCAAGCAAGCAGTCCGGAGACAGACCATGTCTTGTGGTTAGTAGTAACCGCAACAATATTGTGTCTCCGGTCATGACGGTTTGTCCCATAACAACAAGGCTCAGAAGAAATCCGATGCATATTTCTATAAACAAGGAAAATGTGCAAGGATATTTTCCCAAGGACTCCGAGATTATGGTGGAACAGATTACTGTTTTGGATAAGAGAAGTATCATATCCCAATATGGTTATGTAAAACCTGAATTCATGGCAAAGGTGGATGAGATGCTTTATAAGCATCTTGGACTTATTGTTCCTTTGGAATCCGATTGGGAAAATAAAAAGGCAGGTGTTCCATCATGACGGATATTGAGAAAAAAATGCTTGAACAGTGCGGTGGCGACACGGTAGCTTTTCATAATATGATCGCTTTCGGAAATTTTCTTTGTGAAATGATAAATAAGTATGGAGATCAGATTCTGGAGGATATTGAGAAGGAAGAAAAGGAGCAGTCAAAAGAATCAGGAGAGAAGAAAGAAGAATCTCGAAGTAGATAGATTTGGACCGGTAGGAGTTTTCTCTTGCCGGTCTTTTTCCCCTTGCAATTATTCAGGATCTATGGTATAGTTGTACTATAATAAATAAACGATAAAAAGCAGGTCAACAAACAAAAAAGAGGTGGTCGCTTGAAGAAAAAATGCTATATTTATACCAGAGTTTCGACTGCTGTTCAGGTTGAAGGTTATAGTTTAGAGGCACAAAAAGGTGAGCTTCACAGATATGCCGGTTATAATGACCTTGAAGTCGTTGGAGAATACTGTGATGCCGGAATATCGGGTGGCAGTATTCGTGGAAGACATGATTTTCAGCGAATGATGGATGATGTGATAGATGAAAAGGATTCAGTATCTTATGTTTTGGTCTTTAAACTGTCGAGGTTTGGTAGAAATGCTGCGGATGTGCTGAAATCAGTACAATTATTGCAGGATTATGAAGTAGATCTTGTCAGTGTCAATGATGGGATAGACAGCTCGACTTCGGGAGGAAGGCTGATGCTATCTATATTGTCGGCAGTGGCAGAAATGGAAAAGGAGAATATTACTGCACAGTTTCGTGCCGGACAGCTGCATAAGTTTAAGAAGGGAGGTTGGGCAGGTGGTGCAGTTCCTTATGGGTATAGAAATGAAAAGCCTGCTAATAAAAAGTCAAGTGTTTTTTTGAAAAAATAGAAAGAAATTTTGTTTTGACTTTTGGGTATAACTTTTAAACCGCCCAGTAGCCGGTTTTT
>CAJSYQ010000004.1 GCA_910574015.1 Eubacteriaceae bacterium
AGGGACAGTGTATGTTTTACCAGAAATATCTGTCAGAGTAAATGCAACACAGGCATTTTTCAGAGTTACTGCAACAGAGTGTTGCATTTACCTTGAAAAATCTCGTTCAGGAACGGAAAGTTGCCAGAACCGGAGTAATTTATTGAAGAAACCGAGTGTTTTTGATATAATTAGTCAAAAAATGCAGAAAGAAGGTTTTTTATGGCATTGGATGATATATTTGATCGAATTTATGAGCAGTATTACAGGCTTATGTACCAAGTTGCATACGGCATTTTGCAGAATACAGAAGATACTGAGGATGTATTGCAGGAGTCTTTTATACGTATTGAAAAGAATATTTCTAAAATTTCCGATCCATTTTGTCCAAAAACAAGAAATTTTGTGGTTATTATTACTAAGAGGCTCGCCTTAAATATGCTGGGAAAAGGGAAAGGAAACGAAGCGGGGGAACTTTTGGCCACACAGGAAGATGAGCGAATTGATGCGTCACCAGAGAAGGTCAGTGAGGGAAAAATGGTGCGGGAGATGGTAAAATCCGCTATACGTGATTTGCCGGACAGGTACAGGGAGTGCCTGTATCTGAATCTGCTTGACGAGTACACACCAGGCGAGATTGCTGAAATATTGGGGATGAAGGAGCAGAGCATATATAAAAGGCTGAGCCGGGGCAAAAAGATGTTGCGGGAAAGATTAGCAGAGATAGGAGTGGCTTATGAAGATTAGAAACGATGAATTGAGACAAGCATTGGCTGAAGTCAGAGATGAGGAACTAGATGCCATTTTGAAGGTCAGTGAGGATAAAGGGCTGGAGCAGGAGATAGAGGATTCTAAGAAAAGGGTAAATTTAGAAAAAATACATCGAATGACGCAGAAACAGGAAAAGCGGCTCTGGGGGATGAGGCTGCCGAGAGTGGCGGCGGTCATTCTTGCCGTGGTACTTGTGGGTACCACAACAGCTTATGCGATAGGGAAGATTCACCAGGCTATAGTGAAATGGGACACGAAATTAGGTGGAAATGAGGATGATTTTCATTTCGAGGTAGTTAATCCTACAGAGACGGAGGTGCCGGAGGATGGGACAGAAATCCCAGGGCGGATTCAGCGGAGATATCACCCAACTTATATTGCAGAAGGATTTCAGGAGCATGGGGAGGACTGGCAGGAGCAGTCCTACCGGGTTGTATACAAGAAGAAAAAAGAGTGGTTACGCTTTGAACAGATGACAAAGACGGAGAAAACCATGTCTGCCCCCGAACTCAGTGACCAGAAAAACATCACTGTGAATGGTTATGATGGGCAGGTAGGAAACCGTGGAGATGATCGGGTTTTAAGGTTTGCAACAGACCAGTATGTATTCCAGTTATGGACAAAGGCTGCGGTAAGTTGGGATGAGATGCTACGCATGGCAGAGTCCGTGGCGGTAATGCCGCCAGATAAAATTGAGATGTATTATGCCCCATCGTATATTCCAGATGGATATTCAGAGCAGAAAGACAAGGGTATTAAGGATGAATGGGCATACGATATATATTACATCAAGACAGAGGAGCAATTTATAATGTATGGCCAGACTACTTTGGGAGGGACTACATCCATTGATTCAGAGGGAGCGAAACGGAAAAAGGTAGATATCAATGGCTGGAAAGGACAAATGAATTATAAGAAGGATAAAAAGACAATCATATGGGCAACGGATGAATATGCTTTCGTGCTGACAGGTGTTGGGGATATTACAGAGGAGGAGGTGCTGAAGATGGCAAAAAGTGTTGCAGTATCTGGGAATTAAGGCGCTTTGAAAAAAATTTAAAAATTTTGTCTAAAAAGTTCCTTTTTGTTGGTTATTATATATGAGAGTAAAAAACAAACGATAGAATATTTTTTTGGGGAGGCTGTATTTTTTTTTGGTGCAGCCTGCTCAAATGAAGTAAGGGAGGGGTGGTTTCCACATGAGAAGAATTTCTGGCTTGCTTCGAGAGGAATTTTTTCGGGTTTTTGATTTGAAAAATATTATACTGACTCTGGTATTTTCTGAAATGATTTTAGTCGTTGCTTCATTAAATTGGTGGAAAGTTTTCTCATATCAGGGTTTTCGGTTATGTTCCCTGTATACGGAGATATTTAATGGGGCATTTATGGCAGAACTAGTGATCATTCCCGTTTCTGCATTTGTCACCTATGCTTTTTATATAGATTTGCGTGAAAATTGGAGTTGTCTTTTGGTTTCACGGGGAAATCTGAAATCATATATAGTAGCAAAAATAGTAAATGGCACTTTATATGCAGGCAGCATGATGTTTCTTTCCATCAGCCTGTATGAAATTCTGCTTTTCGGATGTGCCTTTGTGGCAAATGGGGAAATTGGCATGGTATCAGATACAGATGCCTATGCAGATCTCTTTGAAAAGAGTATATTGTCATATTTCATGCAAAGGAATGTGTTAATGGCTGTCTCGGGAATGCTGACGGTTCTGTTGGGCATATTGATTACAGTGGTTGTCATGAATCGATATATTTCCTATATCGCCGCCTTTATTGCCTATGTATTTTGGGACAACATTATCACAGTGACAGGTTTATTTAGAGGAGAGCATTTTAATCGCTTAATGGCGGGGGTGACACGTTATTCTGAAAGCATACCCATGACCATAGTTTTATTACTTTTAAAAGTGGTTTTCGGATTGCTCATTATTGGAAATGTGATATATTTCATGGTGAAATGGAGGTATTATGATGGGAAAAGTCAGTAGGGGCTTAGCGGTGATAAAGAGCGATATCGTTGGCTGGATATATAAACCCCAAATTTACCTCGCAGTATTTGCTGTCATATGGTTTGTTCATGATAATTTTGCATCCCTTTTTCAGTATGCGGATTCTATTGGCTGTCGGGTTAATTTTTGCCTGGTTGCACACTCGTTTACACATCCGTATATGCGGATTTTGTTGTTTTGCTGCATTATTTTTTTGATGGCTGATGCTCCGTTTGTGACAGAACTCCAGTTATCCATGATGTATCGTGCCGGTAAAGGCATATGGTACTTTTCTCAAGTCATATATATCATGATAAGTGCCTTATTACTGGATGTTTTGTTTTTTGTTTCTCCATTATTATTTCATGCGGATGAGATTGTCTTTCAAAAAAATTGGGGACGGGTAATATATTCTATACTCAAAGAAGATGAAATACTCCATCCTATAGCGGATCGCATAGTGACAAACTATACTCCCTTGCAGGCGTTGGGATATTATATGGCCATTCTTTTTCTGCTAGTCTGTTTTATCGGACTGTTTTTGTATCTTGCAAACCTGTTAAGAATGGGGGCATTGGGAGTTGGTATCTTGTTTGGCTTTATCATTTTAGACTGGATGATATATTTGGTAGATTTTACGCCATTCCTATGGATTTCCCCCATATCATGGATCCGCATGGACCAAATGGCATATGGCTTGGATCATTCTGTGCCGTCTGCCGTGTATGCGGTAGTAGTGTTGTTTGTTATGAACATTTTATTGTGTTTAGGCATTTATTATGCATCAAAGTTAAATGATGTGGCAATATCAGTCAAAGAATAGGGGGCAATGTGATGGCAGAAAAAATCATACAGTTAAAAGAAGTAACAAAACAGTATGGGAAAGCGATTGTGTTAGACCATGTCAGTGTGGATTTTGAAGGGGGGAAGATACATGGGATCGTTGGCAGGAATGGGAGCGGGAAAACCATGCTGATGAAATGTATTTGCGGGTTTGTCAGGGCAAGTGCGGGCAAAGTGCTGGTAAACGGGAAGGAAGTGGGAAAAGAGATAGAAATCCCGGAGGATTTAGGCATAATCATTGAAACGCCGGGATTCATCCCCATGTATTCCGGCTTAAAAAATTTGCGCTTATTGGCATCAGTCAAAAAGAAAATTGGGGTGAATGAAATAAAAGGGTATATGGAAAAAATAGGCTTAGATCCCAAAGATAGGAAGCCCGTCGGCAAGTATTCTTTGGGAATGAGACAAAAATTGGGAATTGTCCAGGCAATTATGGAAACCCCCAAAATTTTGATATTAGATGAGCCGATGAATGGCTTAGACAACCATTCTGTAACTTTGGTTCGCGATATGCTGAAAGAATTAGCAAGGAGCGGCACTACAATAGTATTGGCCAGCCATAATAGCGAAGATATTGATGATTTATGTGATACGGTCATTCGTATGGATCATGGGGAAATTATTGCATACGAGGAAACATAAAAGGATTTTATATAACGGGCTTGCGCATTGCTTGCTATAGTGCATACAGCAATGCAGAAATGGAGGAGTTATGAAGAGTTTGAAAATGGTAATCTGGCTATGCATGGGAATTTTTCTCTGCGGATGCAGTTTAACGGAGGAGAATGTGGGTGAAAGGAAGGAAGAGAATAAAATTACGATGCAAAAAGAGCACTCTGCCATGGAATCTCCAGAACCTGTATGGAAAAATTATAGTACAGACCTGCGGGATTATAATAACGATAGTCCCAGTGAAATTTTAGGGGTTTCGGAACAATTTCATGAAATTAATACAGATGCCAAGGATAAGAGGAAATCATGGGAAGATAATATGGGAAATGTTATGACCTTTCCGGAAGTGGGTTCTGTTTATTATACAACCAAAGAGTATGATAATTCCTATTCGCACCTGCTGAATCAGGAGGACTATTCTTCTATTTGCAAGGAAAAGAAGGAAACTGCCCAGACAGCTGCCCAGCGGCTCATTGAGAATATTGCAGAAAGACTGCACATTTCATTAGCAAACACAGAAACATTTTATTTGGATAAAGCGGCATTGAATCAATTAAGTCAATTATTTATGACGGATCAAGAGTATGAGGAAGCCTTGGCTGATGGGGAAGAAGCCTTTAAGAGGAGATATGAGGAAAAGGATAGCGCAGTTTTGGTAAAATCAAATATTGGCATAGGGGATGGAACATTGTATTTTCGGGAGTACGATGTAGGGAATCGAAATTATATGGGAAGTTATTTGCAGGCACTGGTAAAGAATGGGAAAGTGCTATGGCTGGATATTCAGGGGGCTGTTGCAGAGGGGGAAGAAACAGGGAAGGATACTGTGATTTCGTCTGATGTTGTGGAGCAGAAAATACAGGAACAATACAAATCTTTGCAGGTTGAGGGGGAAATCACCTGCACAAACGAAGGAATATTTTATGTTTTAATAGAAGAAAAAGATGGTGCTTATAGAGCAACTCCGGCATATTCTTTTTCGGTTCATTATGAAATGAAACGAAAGAAGAGTAAGTCAAACGAAAAGGTGTCGATGGATGACAAGGTGTTGATAAATGCAACAGATGGTCAGTTAATTCAGTAGAAAACACATGTTCTGATAATATTGCCCCCCAAAAATATATATGATAATATTTTGGCTCATCATTAGAATTTGTGGAATGAAAAAAATCAAATTAAAGCCGTATAAACATTGAAATAATATACGATCTCAGTTATGATTTTTTGCAAAGAAAAAGACCACTCAAAATCTAACGTAAATGAGGTGTCGTATGCTCAACAAAAGATTACTTAATTTTTACTCAATTTCAAGAACACAGTGGCTGATAAATCCTGTATTTCCTTTTATTGCTATTGATTTGCGTATAGTAAATTCATTTTTATCTGTCCTTTCATGATTTTTAAAAGCAAATCAAATCAGTTCCCACGCCGTAATTGTTTTGTGTTATAATGTGTTGTAAGTTTTCCTTTCCCTTAATTTTTCCCTTATTAGGGCAAATAACAGCTGGGGAGAGGAAATAACATAAGGGAAAGTCTAAGGGAAAGCTTACCTCGTACAAATTTAGTGTTTTCAAGGGTTAGAGTAATTTTTGACAACAAAATATAACAGTTATTAAATCCCTTAGATTTTGTGAAAAACCAATCGGGATTTGCAGATGAATTTCTTGAATATTCCTTCTTTTCAAAGCTTTTCAAGCCTCATACAGTGAATTGAGAACATACAATAGGGGTTTTGGATTATGTGACAAGTGTTTGATTAAAATGTGGACTCCAAATAGCAGTATTATGGATGCTAATGCTATTCTTCCGGGAGATGATACAGAATATTTGCCGGAAACTTATGTGATTTTTATTACGGAAACTGATGTTTTGCAAAGGAATTTGCCGATATACCATATAGATAGTAGGATCGAAGAGACAGGGGAGCTTTTTGGAGATGATGCACATATTATATATGTGAATGGACAAATTAAAGATAACACGCCACTAGGAAAACTGATGCATGATTTCAGTTGTACGAATCCGGAAGATATGAATTATAAAGAATTGGCAGAACGTGCCAGATATTTCAAGACAGACAAGGAGGGACAAAGATCTATGTGTAAGATTGTGGAAGATATTGTGGCAAAAGAAATGAAAGAAGAGCGGATAGAGTTTACAAAAAATCTCTTAAACAATGGTAAATTCACATTGGAAGAGATTGCACAATGTTCAGGATTGACAGTAGAAGAAGTAAAGGCAGTTAAGGTTTTGCAACCAGCTTGAGTGAAATTATTAGCAGGTAAATTAAATGGAAAAGACAGGAACTTCGAAATGAGGTTATCCTGTCTTTTTTGTGGTAATAGGTGTGACAATGTAGGGGCAATAGATTTTTTGAAAGAAGTAGACAAGGAGGCAGAGGTTATGGAGAGAAAATATATAAGAAAGGTTTTCTTTGCACGGGCACTTATGCTGTTTTGCCCAGTATGGTGGCAGAGGCAAAGACAAAGCTAGAGGCAAAGAATAAGACGGTAACAATAGGGAATACTTACCAAATGAAATTAAAAGGGGTGTCGGGCAAAGCAAAAGTAAGATGGAAAACCAGTAATAAATCTGTTTCTGAAAATGATTAATGACTGCATGGCAGGCATGGTTGATGTCATTCTCACGAAGTCCATCTCCAGATTTTCCTGTAATCTGGTAGATACCCTTCAGTATGCCGAAGCTGGTGGAAGTGAAAGCCCTCAACCCCGTTCAGTTTCTTTACCAACAACAAGGGACTCTTAAGGGAAAAGACCGAGGGGCGAGATAGTCCTTTGGTCTTTGTTAAAAATAATAACTTTTTGATGATGAACACCCCAAAATATGATATGATAGAGTTGTAACTGATTATTTACAAGATCCGAAACGGGGTTGTTATGAAAACTTTGATATTGAATGGTTCTCCAAGAATAAATGGTGATACGAGCAGACTTATTAAGAAATTTACCGAAAAAAAGATAGATGAATATAAAATTGTTGATGCATATAGATGTAATATTTCGGCTTGCCTTGATTGTCGGAACTGTTGGAAAAATAATGGCTGCTCAATAAATGATGAAATGCAGGAAATATATAAATACATACAGGAATGCGATAACATTTTAATTGCTTCACCGCTCTATTTTTCGGAGTTGACTGGAAAATTATTAGATGTTGGGAGCAGACTTCAAACATATTTTTGCGCTAGATTTTTTAGGAATGAAGAGCCTATTGTAAAATCTAAGAAAGGGGCAGTTATATTAGTTGGAGGCGGTGACGGTCATATAGACAAAGCATATAGTACAGCATGTACGCTTTTGCATCATATGAACTGCAGTAACATTCATGAAGTTGTATATAGCCATAACACTAATACAAGACCTGCAATAAATGACAAAAACACACTTATGGGATTAAATAGTATATATGATTTTTTTATGAATAACGAATAAGCCAAGTTGTTTTTTACAGAGTGGATACAATCAAGAAGGATAAACTTATGAAAGTAGAAGATACAGGATAATTATTATTTCCTGTGTAGCGTGAAAAAGGATATAGAACAACAAAATTTGGACAAGTATGAAGCAGACGAAGGCTTTACGCTTGAATTCCTGAAGCCACAGCTTGCGATAGATGTAAACAGGGAAACGATACTGGATGATTTCACTCAGATAATGTTGGAACGAGAGGCACTTGTATTGGAATTACTGATACAAGAGGGATATTTTGAATGTGGAGGTAAATTACATGAAAATACCCAAAATGATATTGTTTGATTATGGTCAGACACTGATTGCAGAACAGAAATTTGACGGCGTAAAGGGAACAGAGGCTGTCTTACAGTATGCTACGAGAAATAAGTATCATCTGTCGGCAGAGCAGGTGCAAGCTAAAGCAAATGAAATCAAGCGGGAATATATGGAAGAAATGCATTCCATAGGGAGATTTGATCCTGAAAAAAGACACTTATTTCAGATAGAGATACCCAATGCTATGTTTACACCTTACCTTTATGAATCGCAGGGAATAGAGATTGCATTAAGCAACTCTGAAATTGATACCATATTCTGGAATGCCGCTGCTCCGGGAAGGCCTACAGAGGGTATAAAAGATTTTTTGGAATATTTGAAAAACAAAGGTATCCGCACAGGCGTGATCAGCAATATCTCTTATGCTTCTTCTGTGGTTGCTGAACGTATCAACAGACTGCTTCCGGAAAATGCTTTTGAATTTATCATTACCTCAAGCAATTATATTTTCCGCAAGCCAAACAAAAGAATATTTGATTTGGCTTTGGAAAAAGCTGGATTAGAGACGGAAGAAGTCTGGTATATCGGAGACCAGTATGAATGCGATGTAAAAGGTGCCTTGAATGCCGGTCTGCTGCCGATATGGTACATAGGGGCGATTGATCTGCCTTACACAGAAGATACAAATATCCTGACAGTAAAGACCTGGAATGAAATAGAGCGGTACATGGAGGGATAGCGTGTGCAGAGAACAGAAAATGTAGAATTAACGGTTTAATGCCTGATTAGATGCTGTCATTCGGGAAATGAAAGAGGAAACGGGACTTGATATTCAGAATCCAAGATTATGTGGAATCAAGCATAACAGCTAATGTTTCCCTTAAAAATCATTAAATCACAATTTCATAAGGAGAAAATAAATACTGGTTAAAGAAGTAAAATGGACAAAATATTTATGGCTGAGCTTGCTCTCATTTGGAGCATTTATGCTTGAACTTCTGTCAATATTTGCAATTGAAGTTATATTTCTGCATGTAGATATACAGAATTATACAATGCAGCAAAGAAGTATTCATTGTATCATAATGGTTTTTATGTGGGCGTTTTTCATTGGTGTTCTCCTGCCTTTTTCAAGGAAACATTATCATTTTCCAGTAAGGGGAAGCAAAAGGGATAAGATTTCCTCGAAAAGTTGGATTGTAACGCTTGCTTGTTTCATAGGCTGCAAAATTATGACTTTCATTGATTGGCATGCATTAAAGATTGTCGGAGAAGCACAGGGTAAAACCGTATTCCAATTTTGTGCGCAGTATTTATACTATATATTTGAGGTCATGCTTGTTATTCTAATTATAATATATGGGCAAAAAGCGGTTGAAACCTTGTTGAAAAAAGAAAGTCCAATTCCTTTTGGCGGTATTATATTGGCTATGACATGGGGAGCGATGCATTTCGTATCAAGAGGAGTAGGACTTGAAATATGGAATGGAATTTCTACTATGATATTTTCTGTTCTTAGCGGTGTAATGTATTTAAGATTAAACAGGAAATGCTTGTATAGCTATTTTTTTATTGCTATAGGTTATTTACTATAACTTCCTGTTTATAGAGAATGTAAGTAAGGAGTTTGGCAATGAAAAATTAAGAGGTAGTTAAATTGCAATTAGGAATATATCAGTAGTCAATTTCTCGATTTGTATAGAGGATAACAAAAACGTCACATCTTCTCTTACTTACGAATAACCTTCCTCATACCAGAACCACAAAATTCATGAGGGATTATCTTAAAGCCTATTTTCTCATAAAATGTTTCCTTCCCTTTTTCTGCGATCAGCTGGATACTGGAACGTCCACCGCTTGGTGTTTCCTTATCAACAAATTCTATTATCATATTGACAATTTTAGTGCCGATCCCCTGTTTCTGATAGTTCGGCTGAACCACAATATCAACTATCATATAATACATTCCGTCACCGGTCAATCTACCCATTCCAACGGTTTGACTATCCTTAACAGCAATGACCGTATACAAGCTATTCATAAGCGCCATTTGTGTCTGCTCCTTTGAAAAAAGCATCCACCCAACACTTTCCCTCAACTTAGAATAATCCTCATAGCACAACACATTTTCCATATATCTCATATATTTTCTCCTATCTAATCAATCCTTTGCTTGTTTTCGGACTTCCATTTATGAGGCAGATTTTCATATGGTGACCACCTTCCTGCATAATTCCTCTAGGGAATTAGAAAATGAGATTTCATATTTCTTCACATAAAAATTAGTACAATTTGCTTTTACCAGATTCTGAGCCGTTTCCCTTTCCTCCTTTGTGATTTTTTCACCATAAAAATGTACTGTGAGCTGGAAACTATTCTGATAACGTCTTTTATGATGAGTTTCTCTATTTATTGTTTTGAAGAAAGGGAGCAGCCAGGGAATGCTTCGGTCTAAAACATTTTTCACAAAGGGACTGTAGCAGCCATAAAAACATCTGCTGATAATCGTTACCCCTGCGCTCTTGGAAAGTAATTCTCCCATGTTGTCATATCCATCTTTCAATACGCATTTGCCGGGAGTTTTTATCCAACAACCAAAACAGCCGATACAATGTTGTATCGTCCCAGTATCTGAAATGATATACGCATCCTTTAATGCTTCGGGAGATATACACTGAAGCTGTGTATTGTTTAAATCGTGTATTAAAAGCTTCATTTTTCTGCCTCCTGTTGTTTCATGAATTCTATTGCCGTCCCGATCTAAGCCGTAAATGACCATAATGATATGTTTTTTCTTTCATTTCACTTTCCTTCGATATTATCACTGGAAAGATTATAACACAGAATCTTACCGATGTAAAGATTCTGCCTAAGGAACTCCCATATTGACATTTATTCTGTAAAGTGGCAGAATGTTAATAGATATCTATATCTTACAGGGAGAGTGGGAACATGGGAACGATAAAAAGAAAGGCCGTTTTAGGGCTGGCGGCCCTTCTGGCAGTTATTATTGCCGCTGCCTTATGCATGAGGCCGAATGCGGCCCAGGCGAAAAAAACGGTCAAGATCAAAACATTAAAAATAAAAGATGCCTCACAGGGGCTGTTGATCAATAAGAAAGAAAAGAGAAAGCTGAAGCTCCAGTCGAAACCTTCAAAGATTTCATCCAGGGAATTGAAATGGAAATCTTCCAACAAATCCGTGGTCTCCGTGGATCAGAAGGGCGTGATCCGGGGAAAGAAATACGGCAGGGCATATATTTCCGTAAAGGCGAAGAAAAATTCGGGGAAGAAAGCGAAGATCCGGGTTCAGGTGGGACGGAAAGTAGAAAAGGTAAAGCTGGCGGCGGCCCGCCTGACTATGGACGCTAAGACACAGAGTACACTGGTCGTTTCTATCCAGCCGGCCAATGCCACCTCGCCGGGGGTGCGCTTTACCTCCTCCAACAAGAAAGTGGCAGCGGTAACGAAGGAGGGAGTGGTAAAGGCCCGTGCAGAAGGGGAAGCAGTCATCACGGCGGCCAGCACGGACGGGACAAAGAAGAAGGCCGTATGTAAGGTGAAGGTGCAGATTCCAAGCCAATCTGTGGCATTGGAAACCGAAATTTCACCGCTGCGCGTGTCGGTTGGGGGGACGGTAGAGATCGATGCCCATGTAAGGCCGTTGAATGCCAGCAACCGGGAGGTGACGTATATAAGCAGTAATCCCGGGGTTGCCAGAGTCTCTCAGTCAGGAACTGTCACCGGGATTCGGGCAGGGACCACTGTGCTGCAGGCCAAAGTAGCGGACGGCAGATCTTCTGCCAGTGTGAAGATTGAGGTATATGAATTGGAAGTGAAGGGGAAGAAGATGATCGCCCATCGGGGGTATAGTACAAAAGCGCCGGAAAATACCATCCCTGCATTCCGTCTTGCTGTAGAGAGCGGGTTCTGGGGGGTGGAGTGCGATGTGCGGAAGACCTGGGACGGACATTTTGTCATTATGCATGATGCCTCTCTCAAGCGCATGTGCGGCTTTGATACGGATGTATCCATGCTGACCTTGAAGGAAATTCAGGAGTTCCAGATTATTTCCGGGGATAGAGTGAGTTCTTATCCGGGACTGAAGGTCCCTTCGCTGGAGGATTACCTGTCGGTAATGGCGCAGAGCGCCTCCGTACATCCGGTAATCGAGTTAAAGGAGGCGTATACGCTGAAGGAGCTCCAGAAGATTGTAGATATGACAGATGATTACGGTCTGCTGGACAGAGTGGTGTTTATCAGCGTCCATCAGGACAATCTTTTATTTCTCAAAAGTCTCGGCGTCCTGAAGGAGGGACAGCTGCAGTATGTCTATGGGGCGGAGGAGAGAAATAAAGTGGTGGAGGTGGATACCGGGGTATTGGACTGGTGTATCAAAAACCAGATCGATCTGGACGCCAGATATAACCTGCTGACCAAATCTGCCGTGGCCTATATGCATAGGGGTGGAAGGCTTGTGAATGCATGGACGGTGAACCAGCTGCAGGAGGCATATGAAATGTTCCGTGACTACGGGATTGATATGCTGACGACAGAAAAGATGCTGGCCAGATAAAAAGGGGCTGATTTTTAATCAGCCCCTTCGGTTTCAATAAATTCGGATGTGCAGTGCGGACATCTTGATGCGTTGATATGGATCTCACTCTGGCAGTAGGGACAGATTTTAATGGTGACCTCCGGTTCCTCTTCATTACCCTTCCTGCCCAGGGAGGCGATGATATTCATCGTCTTGATCAGTAGGAAGATGGCGAATGCCATAATGATGAAATTGATCACGGCTGTGAGAAAGGAACCATAGCGTATCGGTACGTCCAGAATCGTGAACTGCAGGGCGCTCAGATCCGTATTGGCGATGAGGCCGATGAGGGGTGAGATGATATCCTTCACCAAGGAGTTGATAATGGCCTGGAAGGCAGCTCCGATAATGACACCAATGGCCAGATCCATGACATTGCCGCGAAGGGCAAAGTTCTTAAATTCCTGTAAAAATTTTTTCATCCCGTGTCTCCTTTTGATTTACGCAGCGGCGCCAATTTGAACTCTGGTTCAAACCGGCGCCGCTGCGCTGTCTTTTGATAAAATTATTGTATCACACAGAGGGTGAGAAATCCAGTTCATTTTTTACGGCTGTCTGATTTCCGGCGTGGGGTGAGGGGATGTCCCCGGAGGTGTCCGTGCGGATTAGATGCAGGGTGCCGTCGTCCCCAGCATAGGAGATATAGATTACATGATCCCGGGCCGCCTGAAACAGCTGCAGGGACTTCATTTCGGGAAGCCCGGTTTCTTCCAGAGAAAGGATCCTGCGGAAACAGGGATCCGTAAAACTTCCCGTATAGAGTCCGTCCGCCGACAACAGACAGATGTTTTCCTTATAGCTGCTCAGATAAAAATCCCTGTCGGTGCAGTCCGGTGCGGCGGGGATAATGGTGTGTTCCAGTATTCCCGTCCGGATATCATAGTCCCGGAGCCGCAGGGCAGTGGACTTTTTGGCATAGGAAGTGAGGTAGTGGTATTTATAAAAGATACTCTGATGCGGTTCTCCCCTTAGAGTGGATGCCCCCAGGGCTTGTCCCTCTTCCACGTTATAAAATTTTACGGCGCTGTTTTGATAGGTTATGGCCAGTGCGGTGCCGCTGAATTTGATATCTGTGATAGTCTGTGGGGTGCTGGTTCCTTTTTTCTTTATGGCGGCATCCCGGGTTGTTTCCGGCGCCTTTTCCAGATCGGTGAGAGGGATTTCGGAAATGGTTCCGTTTTTTCTCAGCCGTACCAGCTTCTGCCCGGTCTTCTTTTTCCCGGCATCGGTCAGACAGGCATACAGCTTCCCGTCAGAGCCATAGACGAAATGTGACAGCCCGGCTTTAGCCGGAATCGTCCACTCCGTGGAAGAGACCCATGCATCGTCAACTCCCAGTACAGACAGCTGAAGGCGTTTTCCTGACTGCCGGATCAGACAGATAGCATTTTTGGCGGGATTGTAGAAAAGCTCCCGGATGCCGTCCTGATCTGGGAGGGGAATTTCACCGGGAGGCCTGTCCAGCTCTCCGGCAGAGACCGCGGCAATGGTGCTGTCCGTGGCGCCCGTCATGGTGGACGAGCGGGGGATATCATATCTGAGTGATACATAGAGGGCGGCCACGGCAGATACGATGAGAAAGATTGGTATAGGTTTTATGTATTTTTTCATAGTGATCCTCCATACGCATAGTATATGCGGCAGGGGCGGAATATATGACAGGGAATAGAAAAAAAGATCCGGAGGGGCTGGTGATCAGTCCGCCGCCGGATCCCGGAGTGGCATCGTTCAGGCCATCCCGTTTGCTGTCTTATATTTATAAATCATCTCAGCGTGATTCTGCTCTTCTGTCTGGATATGGTTCAGAAGTTTTCTGACATTGGTAGCGGCGAAACGGAAGAGGTCATTGTTGTAAGTGGAAGAGATCAGTTTCTCCGTTGCGATGGAATCCGTACACAGAAACTGGTCGTGTTTTTTCTCCTCTGAGTTGTCTCCAGCGGAGTAAGTCACAGTGGGATTGTAGCCTTCCATTCCAGTCTGCGCTGCTTTTACATCCGGTACGCTGCCTTTCAATACCTCTCCCAGAGATTCGAAATGTTCCTGCTCCTCGTCGCCGATGCGGTGAAAGAGATCTTTGAGCTGGCGGTCATGGGCGGACGCCTCATAAAAACGGTATTTTTCCACACAGGTTTTCTCCTGGGTCTGTAAATCTTTAATCACATTTGTTTCTGCTTCAGTCAGCTGCATAACATCATTCTCCTTTTTTATTGTTTTTCTCATTATTTCCTAATTCCGGAAATATATACTGTTTTCTATTTGAATTCAAAAAAAAGTGTGTTAAAATATTGTTATCAGACCTTAAGGGGGCGTTTCGTTATGGATCGTTTATATACAATCGAGGGAAGAAGGTGGCAGACGATACTGCGCGTGCTTACGCTGATCACCCTGTTTGCCGGAGCGTACGCACTGGTGCAGAGTGTTCTGCTGCTGATACAGGATCTGGAAATACCGGATCTGTCCATATTGGTTGTGGTCATCTACCTTCTGGCGACTCCGTTTGCCTTTTTGGCGGCGTTGATGTGGGCCTACAGTGTGCACCGGATGGCTCAGGCGGGAAATGGGGATCTGGCGCTGGTACTGGGCTTTGCCATGATGATCATGGTAAATATTGATAAGATGGTATATGTTTCCATCCACCGGGAGGGGGATTCCATAAGCTTTGTGATCCTCAGCGGGATCAAGCTGGTGTGCTTTGTTATCTGCTTTCTGCATTATCAGGGGATTGGAAACAGGGGGATCACGCTTTTTGCCGCCATCCTGCTCGTGGCGTCCGCGGCACTGGAGCTGGAGGAGGCCGTGCGGTATCTCATCGGGACGGGTTATTATGCTCTGAACAGTTATTACTTTATCCAGACGCTGTTGGAAGGACTTCTGGCGTCAGAGAGCCTGCTTTTTGTATTTGGCATAAAAAAGGGATACATACAGAAACGTTAGCCGGCCGTTGAGTTACGTCCCGGCGCCAAAAAGGAGAATGCGCATGAAGATGTCACCGGAATGCCCGGCTGTGGTGAGGCCGTCTGAAAATTATTTCTGCCGGATGCTGCAGGCAGAGAGAGCGGGAGGAGATGAGGAAATCTGTTCCATCTGCCCGGAGCTCAGACGCAGGCTGGCAGAGCTTCCCTGTCTGGACAGGGCTCTGAAATTTGCCGCCGAGGCCCATGGGACACAGACCAGGAAGGGAACCGATATTCCCTATCTGATTCACCTGATCCGGACATGGGACTATGTGCGGCGTATGACCGGGGACCCGGAGGAGCAGGCAGCAGCTCTGCTCCATGATGTCCTGGAGGATACGCCGGTGACATTTGACCAGCTGTGCCGGGCCTTTGGCAGCAGGATCGCTGCGCTGGTGGCGGGAGAGAGTGAGTGCAAGCGGAAGGGAAGTCCCGCAGGAGAGACCTGGATGATCCGCAAGCAGGAGACCATCGACCGGCTGCGGGAACGGCTTGGGAACGAAGGGGATCGGGCGGCCATGCATATCGCCCTGGGGGACAAACTGGCCAATCTGTATTCCATGGCGTATGAGTATCGGGACAGCGGGGAGTGCCTCTGGGAAAAATTCAATCAGAAAGATAAATCCATGCACGGATGGTATTACGGTGAGATGGGGAGGGTTTTTGCCGATTATTTTCAAGGCAGCAGGGAGTACGGGATGGTAGAAGAATATCAGGTATATTACAGGGAGGTTTTTGGACAATATGAAGTTTCAGGCAGTTGATGAGCTGGGGCAGTTCTCCTTTGATGATTCTGGAATCAGGGAACTGAAGATTACCGGCGGACAGGCAGAATTTACACTGGAAGGCGCGGTTGTTCGGGCTGGTAATTCCCAGAACGCAAGATTTCAGGATATGTACAGCGGAGAACTGATCCTGCAGCTGGAGAATGCGGGGATCGCCCGCCTGATGAAAGAGGGAATGAAGTATTATGATGCGGATGGGAACCTGATCCGGGAGATACCGGATGAGGACGTGCCGGCACCGGCCCAGCCGGCAGTGATCAGCCGGCTGTCCAGCGGGAAGATATTCACGGTAGTGGAGGACGATGTGGATAGCGGGTATGCCTGTGAGTTTGGCATCGA
Organism: Eubacteriaceae bacterium; assembly: GCA_910574015.1. Taxonomy (GTDB): domain Bacteria; phylum Bacillota; class Clostridia; order Lachnospirales; family Lachnospiraceae; genus Eubacterium_F. Next base: position 16,689 of record CAJSYQ010000004.1, read on the forward strand.
TGTGCCCCAGGAGCAGGATGAAGAGGAGACGGATACATTCTGGCTCTGTTTTACCTTCGAACATTCCATCGCCATGTGGGACCGCTACTGCAGTCCCACGGAAGGAGAATGACCAATTTATGACAATCTTTTTTCATTTTACTGACACGGTACGATGCTATTATGATACCCAGACAGAACAGCAAAGGAACCAGAGCTGTGCGTGTTAGTAAATCATAGAAAGGAAGATTGTATGAATGGTAAGAAAAAGAATTTTGCCAGGGGGATGGCGCTCTGCCTGACACTGGCATTGATCATGGGGAATGCGCCGGGGCTGAATGGTCTGGTGCGGGAGTCAAAAGCAGCGGATACATCAGGCACAACGCAGCCGACGGAGAGTCCTTCTCCTTCGCCCGGAGCTTCTCCGGATTCCACGGTGAGTCCTGCTCCGTCCCCGTCGACTACGGCATCTGGAGGGGGCGTTGCGGTAGATCTGTCTCAGTACAGGCCGGCGGCACCGGAGTCCGTGGCTGCCCGCGGCGGCTCCAAGCGGGTGAGGATCACATGGAAAAGCGTTGTCGGCGCAGAGGGGTATTATATTTATGCCCGTCCATCCGGCACGGCAGCCTATACCAAAGCGGCCACCATTAAAGATGGGACCGTGACTACCTATGACAAGATATCTCTGCTGCAGAATACCACGTATTATTTTCAGGTATCCGCGTACCGCACCGTGTACAATACAGAGGTGGAAAGTACTTTGTCTGCAGCTGTCTCGGCAAAGACGGCTGCCGTTTCTGCCACCTCCAAGGCGGCGAAGAAATATAATACCAAGGCGAAGTTTACCAAATCACCGGCGTATAAAAAATATACGGCTATGAAGAACCGCATGAATTACAGTAAAGGTTTTTCTATTCCGGGTATGAAGAATACCAATGTGGGCGGCTTTGCCTGTACCACCATGATGCCGCAGGCTATGTGCTACGCTGGGAATTATCTGCTGATCTCGGCATACGACACGAAGGGGATTGATTATTCTGTCATCTATGTGGTGAGCAAGGCAGCCAAATCCTATATTACAACCATTGTTCTGCCCAGCAAGGCAAAGGTAGGGGGAATGGCGTATGACGGAAAAAATATCTGGATCTCCAAGGGAACCTCGGTAGGCTGTTTTCCTTATTCCTTTATAAACGATGCCGTAAACAGCGGAAGTGCATACAAGACGCTGACTGCCTATACCAGCGTATGCAAGGTTAAGACATCGTCCTCCTATATGGGATATTATGACGGCACTCTGTGGGTGGGGCCATACAGTGCAGGAAGCACGAGAATGTATGGTTATACAGTGAATGAAAAAGAAAAGATACCGACACTGACACAGCGTTACAGCATGGCGATGCCCTCCAGATGCCAGGGGATCACATTTGACAAGGACGGGACAATGATCGTGTCCAGAAGCTACCGGACCAAGCTGACCCAGAGCGGATACATTTCACAGCTCCGGACCTATATGCCGTCGTATGGAAAGGTCAGCGCCACCGGCAAGATCTTGAAAAATACGGCTCTTGCAAAAACAAAAATGCCGCCCAAGGTTGAGGGAATGGCGATTTACGGAACCTACACCTACACCCTGTTCTCATCCTGCCAGTGCAGCAGCTGTAAATATCCAGTAGACCGGGTGATCGCCCTGAAGACGAATAAGCTGCTGGGCTAGGCCGAAGGTATGGATTGCTAACTCATAGCTGGAAGGAAAACCAATATCATAGCAAAATAGAGACATACAAATACGGCTCCCAGCGCCAGAACCGGCAGCAGAGTCTGGGCGGCACCGGGGGTAACCCCTTTCCTGTGGAAATAGGAGTGCCGCCGGAGGGCGAAGCAGCCGCAGTGGATAATAAATATCAGGGCAAACATGATAACAGAGGGAAGGTTATCCGTCTTGTAAAAGAATACGAGGAGCAGCCATTCAAAGGAGAGTATGATTCCCTGGAAGGGGAAGGTGAGGGTGTAAGGGATATTGACACTCTCTCGTTCTTCCTCTTCGATCACCTGATTTTTGGCAAAGTCCAGATCGGTCTGTACCTCCTGCATATTCTGATACTGTTTTTCGGGATTTTTTTCCAGGCACCTGCGGATTACGGATTCATACCGTTTTCCGCAGGTGTATTTTTGTTTTTCCGGTTTCTTTCCGGTAAGCATCTCATGAAACAGAGATCCCAGCGTATTGAGTATGCTGGCGAGAGAGGTTCTCTTCTTTTTGTAATCCGGCACAAAATCAAGAAATTTCACCCTTCCGGTGGAGGTCACAAAAATATTGCTGGGCTTTAGGTTGTGGTGGATGATCTGGGGCTGCAGGCTCATCAATTCCTCGATATAGCGGCAGACCTGTTCCATAATATGATAGGCTTCGTCCTCGCTAAAGGTAGTCCGGCGGCTCTTGTTCCTGGCCAGAAGCTCAGCGAGAGTGTTCCCCTTCAGGAATTCCTCCACCACCAGGGTGCTGTCGTCAAAATATTTCACACTGTAAATGTGTGGCCAATGGCTGTAATCCAGAAGCTTGAGCTGTGTGTACAGCTTCTTAATATTCTGTTTCCGGTAGATTTTTAGAATCCCTTCGGGATGGCCCGGTTCCGCAATGCACCTGACCTTATAGATCAGGGTGTGGTCGTTCTGCGAGATCGGTTCTCCCATGGGAACATATTGTTTTGTTACGAAAAGTTCTTTTTCCGATGCCATAATACCACCTCCGTCCTGTTTCTATTATAACGCAGGAAATGGATTCAGACTAGTTTTTTTCTCTGAAATAATCTATAATAGCGGATTGAGGGACAGCGAAGCGGCCAAGGGACAGAGCCGGCGACGGCTGGCCGAGGAATGTGAATGGAGGAAGCTATGATTTTACGATATCCGTCTTACTATAAACGGTTTTCCTGTATCGCCCAGAGGTGTGAGGACACCTGCTGCGCGGGATGGGAGATCGACATCGACGACAGGAGCTATCAGTATTATATGAGTGTGGAGGGAGAATTTGGGGAGCGGCTGCGCAGGAGCATCCGGGAATACCGGCCGGAGGATCAGGATGTATATGAGTCCCATGGCTTTATACTGGGAGAGGACAGGCGCTGCCCGTTTCTGGACGGAGAGGGGCTCTGCGATCTGTACAGGGAGCTGGGGGAGGAGGCTCTCTGCGATGTCTGTACCGATACGCCAAGGAATTTTCTGGAGTACGGCGGGGCCAGGGAGATCTCCATCAGTGCCGCCTGTGCCGAGGCGGGCAGACTGATCTATACGGAGGCAGAAAGAATTACCTTTGTGGAGGAAGAGACCATGGAGGAGCTGGACTGGGAGGAAGGTGAGGAAGAAAAGCGCCTGGCCCACCAGATCCGGTGGGCCAGGGACAGGGCAATACGGATCCTGCAGAACAGACAGGTCCCCATCGAAAAGAGGATCCAGCAGTATCTTTCCTTTTCGGAGGAGGTACAGGACTGTCTGAATGCAAATGAGCCGGAGCGGATCAGCGGAATCTCTTGGGAACCATACCTTTCCTGTCCGGAAAAGGCAGAGGAAGTCCAGGGCAGGAGCGCGCGGGAGGAGGGGCAGTACCAGATGTTTCTCCAGCGTATGGTCACTTATACCCGGCTGGATAGTGTGAGTGAGGAGTGGGAATCCCTGCTGCGGCAGCTGCAGGAAAAATTTGTGGAGCCGGAGAACGGGGCCTCCCTGTATGCCAGGGCGCATAGGCGGCTGCGCCAGGAGCTGGCAGCAGAGAAGAGGGAATATGAGTACGAGCATCTGATGGTGTACCATGTATTTACCTGCCAGGCGCGTTGTGTGGATGATTTTGACTTTATCGGAAAGGCGAAGCTGGCTGTGGTGAGCTATCTTATGATACGGGATCTGGATGCCCTGCGGCTTCTGGTCAGGGGGAGTTATGAGAGAGAGGACCGGGTCGACATCGCCAGGATCTATGCCAGAGAGGTAGAGCATTCAGAGGAAAATCTGGAATTTCTGGCGGATGAATTCCTCTTTGAGGAGGCCTATTCTCCAGAATCCCTTCGCAGAACAATTCCGGCACCCTGACTCAAATACATGAGACCGGGATGCCGGAAGATACAAAATCTCAGCCGTCTGGTGTGGACTGAGGCTTACCGTTCCTGCAGCTGGGCATTCGCCTGTTCTACCTTTAGGAGGAAGAGAAGGATCAGTATGATAACGTTAATGATCATGGGAACCCACAGGTACATAAAATACAGCATATTGATACAGGACTGGGCCTGTTCGGGGGCTTTGGCGATGTAGCCGCTGGCGGCCAGCAGCCAGCCCGCCAGCGCGGTGCCGATGCCGCCGCCGATCTTTACCCCCAGAGAGGTACAGGAAAACATAGTGCCGTCGATCCGTTTGTGCTTTGTGAGGAAAGTGTATTCCGAGCAGGAGGCGATCAGTGCGTTCAGGTCTCCCTGCAGAGGGCTCATGCCGATGGAGGCGATACCCGAGAAGAGGAGCATGAGAGGCAGGCTTCCCATATATCCCGCCACGATCACCATTCCACGGGCGGCGGCAGCTACTATATATCCCCCGAGATTGAGCCAGTACATGCCGTTCAGCTTTTTTACCAGTATCGGTGTAAAGATAAGGCCCGCGATGAGGGGGATATTGATGGCCAGGGAGAAGACACCCAGCAGGGTGGCGTCCCCAAGAATGTAGGTCATAAAGTAGACTCCCATATTCAGAGTGGCGGTAAAAATCTGGGTGAGGATATAAATACAGCAGATGATCAGGTAAAATTTATTGGCGGCCAGCAGACAGATGGCGTCTTTCAGCCGGTATTTTTCAGATTCCTTCGCACCTTTTTCCAGGGAGATCATTTCCCCGTTGGCATTATTTTCTTCTTCCGGGAGCTCTTTCACGGACATAACTGAGATCGTATTGACGATGACACCGATGATGGCATAGAGAATGGCCACGGTGCGCCAGCCGGAGGCCCCGCCGCCGAATGCCTGCACGGCGTTGACGGTGATGTACTGGATCAGCATACTTGTGCCGAAGGCAAACATAAATCGGATGGATCCCATCTGAACGCGTTCCCCGCTGTTTCTTGTGATCAGGGAAGTCAGGGCGGAGTAGGCGATGTTGTTGGCGGTAAAGAAAACGGCGTTCAGCAGCGTATAGGCAATGAAAAACCAGGCATATTTGGCGGTCTCACCCAGGGAGACGGGGATGGCGAAAATGGCGATCAGTGTGGCGAAGCATCCGAAGAAGGCCCAGAGCATCCAGGGACGCGCCTTGCCCATCTTCGTCTTTGTCTTGTCGATCAGAGAGCCAAAAAAGATATCCGTGAAGCCGTCAAACAGTTTGGAAACCATCATCAGTGTGCCGACGATGCCGGCATTGAGACCGATGGTATCGGTCAGGTAGATCATGACGAAGGATGAGAGAAAGGCATATACGACGTTGCCGGCCACGTCACCAGAACCATAACCTACTTTATTATACCATTTCAAATATTTTCTTTCATTCATTCCAATCACTCCTTCCGGTACTTGAATAATTAATAAAAGGGATCAGGTGTATTTCAAAGGTAAATGTTTTTTCATGAAACCGGTACTGGGGCAGCAGCTCCGGTCCGCAGCTGGCCGAGCCCATGCCGTTCTGGGCGTAGTCCAGGCAGAGGACTGTGCCGCCGCAGGGAACCAGTTCATAATTGTGCCTTTTTTCAGTGAGCTCCTCCTGGGTATAGGGGGAGGCATTAAAGGAAAAGGGGCGGCTGGCAGTGGCGGCTAGTCCATAGCGGTTTGTTCCCGCGATCACAAAATCGCAGTCAAAATGGCTTCCGTTTTCCTGCGGACGGAGATAATCCTCATGGAGGGCTGCCGCCGAGGCCGTGTAGAGCCCATGTCTTCCCGCCCGATGCTTATCCCGGTAGCTCTCACCGGGACCGAGGCCGTAGTAGGTGATCCGGTGGAGAGACGGCTGGAGAAAAAGCCGCAGTCCGAAACGGGGAAGGTCTGGGAATTCTTCTCCGAGACGGCAGGACAGGGAGAGGGTCAGCCCGCCGGAATTCTTAACCGTCCACAGGGCGTCGATATCCATGATGCGCTGGATCGCGGGGGCGCAGAGGGAGATTTTGGCAGACAGCTTCGCTTTGTCTTCGGAGATCTTATACGTCATGCTCCGGGAGCGTTCCGATGCCTGGTTATAGTGGGCGCGCTGCCATTCCTGCCGGATGTTCCGGTCATTGTCCACAGGGGCGCGCCAGATATTGAGGCCGCTCCGGCGGGTCAGCAGTTCTATGCCGCCAAAGGACATGTTCTCCAGCATCCCGGTTCTTCTGTCAAAGATATAGGTGAAGCTTTCCCCCTTCAGGATGATACGCGGCCCTTTTTCCTCTGTCTCGATCTGGCGGGCGTATATCTCCATAGATGTCAGCAGGGAATGGCGGATCTGATTTGTGCCGTCCCGGTTTGTCAGAAGGATTTCATCAAAACCAAGCAGGGAGCCGCCGGGAATCAGAAAAGAATCCTTGGCGGTTTGGTAGATAACGGTGAGATAGACCCTTCCCTTCTCTGGAATGGCCGGAGTAATGTGGACAGTGCATTCCTTCTGGGGCGGTATGGACGGTGTGCTGATATGGCCGGTGTCTGTCAGGATACCATCGCAGCTAATCTGCCAGGATATGGTGATATGGCCTTCCGGATCGGTGAAATCCATATAGTTATGAAAGGTCAGTCTGCCCGTTTCCTGATGAAAAGATACGACCCGGAGCGGCCGGTTGACATTTTTGTATTCCAGCAGCCCGGAATGGGGAGTGCGGTCGGGATACACCAGACCGTCCATGCAGAAATTGCCGTCATGGATGGTTTCCCCGTGATCTCCGCCGTAGAAATACATGGTTTTGCCGTTCTCTGCCCTGCCTTTGTCAATGGCGTGGTCGCACCACTCCCAGACAAATCCGCCGCACAGGAGTTCATGCTTCTGGAACAGCTGGAAATACTCCTCCAGATCCCCCGGGCCGTTCCCCATGGCATGGGAGTATTCACAGAGAAGATATGGCTTGTCCGGATCCCGCGCCAGATATTCGAGGATCTCATCCAGGGAGGCATACATCTGGCTGTAGAGATCGATATCCGAGAAATCATAGGATTTGTCCGGGTTCCGGTACTGCGCGCTCTCATAATGGGTCAGGCGGCTGGGGTCGAATTTCTTCGTCCATCGGAGAGCCTGTTCAAAGCAGCAGCCATAGGCGCTCTCATTTCCCATGGACCAGATAATGACGGAGGCGCGGTTTTTGTCACGGTGCACGCATTTCTTTACCCGGTGGAGGATGGCGGGGGCGAAGGCAGGATTGTCTGCGATGGTCTCATTCCAGTGCCTGCTCTTGACATCCCAGCTGTCCTCCTGGTAGAAGAGCTCAGCGGGCCCATGCGCTTCGATATCTGCCTCGTCCATCACAAAGAAGCCGTATTCATCACAGAGCTGATAGAAAATAGGTAAGTTGGGGTAATGGCTTGTCCGGACCGCATTGATATTGTGCTGTTTCATCAGCATAAGGTCTCTTTTCATATGCTCTGGATCCACAGCGGGACCAGTTACCGGGTCGGAATCATGGCGGTTTACTCCGCGGAATTTCACTGCCGTGCCATTGACGCACACGACACGGTCTATTATCTTCACCTCCCGGATGCCCACCCGGTCTGTGATGACCTCGCCCTCTGTCTGGAGCTTCAGCGTGTAGAGATAGGGACATTCGGGATTCCAGTACACGGCGTGGGGCACGGGCAGAGTGATGCAGACGGCATACCCGCTGTCTGCAGGACCTGTCCTTGAGGTCACAAAGGCGCCTGCTGCAAAGGCCCCCTCCGCGTCGCAGAGGGTCAGCTCGGTGGGGATCACGTCTCGAAAATAATTCAGCCGTATGGTGACGGAGGCATTACCATCTGCGGCGGGATCCGCAGTCATGGTGGTGACAAAATAGTCGAATACGCCATCTGACGGCCGCCGGAGCAGATAGACATCCCGGAAGATGCCGCTCATCCGAAATTTGTCCTGATCCTCCAGATAGCTTCCGTCGCACCATTTCAGAACGAGAACAGAGAGGTTGTTGGTTCCCGTTTTCAGATATTTTGTAACATCAAATTCACTGGTGGAGTGGGAGACCTGGCTGTATCCCACGTAAGCACCATTCAGCCATACATAGAAGCAGGAATCCACTCCCTCGAAATTCAGAAAGGTACAGGGTGCGCTGCTGTCCTCCTGAAAATCAAATGCCGTATGATAGATGCCGCAGGGATTGTCCGGTGGGACCAGGGGCGGTTCGAAGGGAAACGGATACCGGATATTCGTGTACTGGTGGGTATCGTATCCGTAATTCTGCCAGACACCCGGAACAGGAACCGTCTGCAGGGAGGCTCTGTCATGATCCGGGTCCAGGAAGTGTTCATCCAGATCATATATGCTGTCATAGAAACGGAAGAGCCAGCTGCCGTTTAAGAGCTGGAATCGGTCCGGGGCATTTCGGCATAAAGTGGGTTCGGAGACGGTGGAGGCCGGGATATAGTAGGCGCGCTCCGGCATAGTATTTTCATGCAGGACCCCCAGGTTTTCGTAGTGGTTTGGAAATAACATGGCGTTCACCCCTTTTCAGTTGTTTTATTGGAGATTGAAAGCATTTCAGTGGGCCGCGGTTCCCAGTAGTCTTAAAAAAACAGGGTGCCGGAAGTCCTGCAAGTACCAGGCAGCTCAGGCGCCATCCTTCTGCACCGCTGCATCTGCCGGCTCTATGATGCGGGCCTGGAGATGTTTCCGAAAGAGGCAGCGGCACAATTTTTTTTGAAATGCCTGATAACGACTATTTGACACCCTGTCCTGGCTCAACGGCACCGATTTGCACCCGCCGTTGAACTAAGCAATATTATAGGAATTAAGGACGCGAAAATCCATAGTATAAGTTGGACAAAACATGCACAAAATGATATTATTAATACAGTTCGAATGAGGCTTTGACACAAAAAGGAGAGAACATGTATACAAATTCAGCATACCGCAGCGATTGCAGAAGAGGAGAATTCAAGGACAGGAGCAGGCCATTGATCATAAACAGCTGCGGGACGTACCGTTTGTATACGAGACCGAAGCTCCCCACCTACCGGCCCCGGGGCAGGCTGGACTTTCAGCTGCTCTATATCGCCGGAGGGCGTGCCCATTTCCATCTGGATGGAAGAGAGGAGATCGTCACGGCGGGGCATATGGTGCTGTTCCGTCCAAGAGAGGTTCAGAAATATGAATATTACGGAACGGACCAGACAGAGGTGTACTGGGTGCATTTCACCGGGAGCAATGTTACCAATATCCTGCGCCATTATGGGATACCCCGGGACAGAAAGGTGTTTTATTGTGGGTATTCCCTGGAATATCAGAAGCTGTTCCGCCATATGATACACGAACTGCAGATGTGCAGGGAGAACCACGAGGAAATGCTGGTAATCCTGCTCCGTCAGATTTTTATCCTGATTCAGAGGAAGCTGGGGGAGAGGGGGGAGCCACCCCGGGATAACCATACCCTGGCCCGGGAGATCGACGACGCCGTGATTTATTTCAATGAGCACTACAACAAGGATCTGAATATCGAAGAATATGCGGGTTCCCGGCATATGAGCACCAGCTGGTTTATCCGGAATTTTAAGAAATATATGGGGGTCACCCCGATGCAGTACGTGCTGTCGCTGCGGATGTCAAATGCCGAGAGCCTGCTGGAGATGACGGATTACAATGTCACGGAGATCAGCAGTATCGTGGGATATGAGAACCCGCTGTATTTCAGCCGCATGTTTAAAAAGCAGAGGGGGCTTTCGCCCTCCGAATACCGGAAGAAGATCAGACAGCTTGACAATTGTGTCAAAAACGTGTAAAATATTAACTGTCGTATGTTCGCGTATTGAAAAGTCAGATACGGAATGACGAACTATCTAAATGGAGGTGCTCCTTAGTGCTAGAGTTATCGGTTGCACAGGTGATCGTAACGATAGTCATTGTGGTAGTCCTTCTGGCAGCAGCTGCTTTTATCGCATGGAAGACGGCAATCTCGTACCATGTGAAGGTAAGTGAAGCGAAGGTGGGAAGTGCAGAGGAGAAAGCCAGAGAGATTATTGATGACGCACTAAAGACCGCGGAGACAAAAAAGCGCGAGGCATTGCTTGAGGCGAAGGAAGAAAACCTGAAGACCAAGAATGACCTGGATAAAGAAATTAAAGAGCGCAGAGCGGAAGTGCAGCGTTATGAAAGACGTGTGTTAGGAAAAGAAGAAACTTTAGACAAGAAAACGGAAGCACTCGAGAAAAGGGAATCGAAACTGGCTTCACGGGAGGCCGCTTTTGCGAAGGAGAAGGAAAAGGTAGAGGAACTTCGCGACAGCCATCTGCGTGAATTGGAAAAGATTTCCGGACTCACCTCCGAACAGGCAAAAGAGTACTTGTTAAAGACTGTAGAAGAAGATGTAAAACATGAAACCGCAGTTTTGGTAAAGGAACTGGAACGCCAGGCAAAGGATGAGGCAGATAAGAAAGCAAGGGATTGTGTGGTCACAGCCATCCAGAAATGTGCGGCTGACCATGTGTCAGAGACGACGATCTCGGTTGTTTCCCTGCCAAACGATGAGATGAAAGGAAGGATCATCGGACGGGAGGGACGCAATATCCGTACCCTGGAGAACCTTACCGGCATTGACCTGATCATTGACGATACGCCGGAAGCCGTTATCTTGTCCGGTTTTGATCCGATCCGCAGAGAAGTTGCCAGAATTGCGTTGGAAAAATTGATCGTGGACGGCAGGATCCATCCTGCCCGAATCGAGGAGATGGTTGAGAAAGCGAAGAAGGAAGTCGAGACGATGATCCGTGAGGAAGGGGAGGCAGCGACTCTTGAGGTCGGTGTACATGGGATTCATCCGGAACTGATTCGTCTGCTGGGGAAGATGAAATTCCGAACCAGTTATGGACAGAATGCGTTGAAGCATTCCATTGAAGTGGCTCACCTGTCCGGTCTGCTGGCCGGCGAAGTGGGTGCGGATGTTCGTATGGCAAAGCGTGCCGGACTGCTGCATGACATTGGAAAGGCAGTGGATCATGATATGGAAGGCTCGCATATTCAATTAGGTGTGGATTTGTGCCGCAAATTTAAAGAGTCAGCGTTGGTGATCAACGCGGTGGAAGCTCATCACGGTGATGTGGAGGCAGAGAGCATCATTGCCTGCCTTGTACAAGCTGCGGATGCTATTTCTGCGGCGCGTCCGGGTGCACGTCGTGAAACGCTGGAAACCTACACAAATCGTTTGAAACAATTAGAAGATATTTCCAACAGTTTTAAGGGAGTCGATAAGTCTTTTGCTATTCAGGCAGGTAGAGAGATTCGAGTGATGGTTGTACCGGATCAGGTAAATGACGATGAGATGGTACTTCTTGCCCGTGATGTGTCTAAACAGATCGAGGCTGAATTGCAATACCCTGGTCAGATCAAGGTAAATGTGATTCGGGAGAGTCGGGTTGTAGATTATGCAAAATAATACAGATATTTTGTGTAGTCATGCATGAATAATGAATGCCGCCGTGTTGTGTACCGGGTACATAATACGGCGGTTTTTGGGATTTTGGAGGTTTGTTTGGCTTATTTTCCGATGTTTATCGAACTACAGAACGCCCCCTGCCTGGTTCTGGGGGGCGGCGGCATTGCCCGGCGCAAGGTTATGGTCCTGCGGGATTTCGGCGCCCTGGTGACGGTGATCGCCCCGGAGATCCAGGCTTCCATAAGGCAGATCAGCGGGGTGAAGTGCATTGACAGGGAATATCAGAGGGAGGATCTCATGGGCAGACGGCTGGTGGTGGCGGCGACGGACAATGCCGCCCTGAATCATGAGATCAGTGAGGCATGCCGCGCCGGGGGCATTCTGGTGAACGCAGTGGATCAGCCGGAGGACTGCGACTTTATTTTTCCGGCTTACATACGGAAAGGGGAGGTGGCGGCGGCCTTTTGCAGCGGCGGTCAGAGCCCGGCTGTGGCACAGTATCTGAAGCGTCAGAATCACGATGTGGTGACAGACCTGGTCGGGCAGCTGGCGGAGTGCCTTGGTTCACTGAGACAGCTTGTCCGGGAGCGGATCCCGCAGCAGGAAAGAAAGGCTGTCTATGAGAGGATCCTGCAGATGGGGCTGGCGGCCGGACGGGTTCCAGAACAGACCGCCATCCAGAATATAATAAAGGAGATGGAGAAGGATGGATCGTATGAGGCGGTTAAGGATGAATGGGATATTACGCGATATGGTGAGGGAAAATCATGTGAGAGTGGATGAACTGATCTATCCTGTATTTGTGGCAGAGGGGGAGAACATCTGCCGCCCGGTGAAATCCATGCCGGGAATCTGTCAGTATTCCCTGGACCGTCTGCCGGAGGAATTGGACCGCACGGTGGATGCCGGGGTGAGGGCTGTTCTCCTATTTGGTATTCCGGCGCACAAGGATCCGAAGGGAAGCGGCGCCTATGATGAGGACGGCATTATCCCCCAGGCGGTACGGCTGATCCGTGAGCGCTATGAAGATCTGCTGGTCATAGCAGATGTCTGTCTGTGTGAGTATACCTCCCACGGCCACTGCGGGCTGGTGAGGGAGGGTGAGATCCTGAATGACGAGACCCTTCCCCTGTTGGCAGCGGCGTCGGTGGCGTATGCCAGGGCGGGGGCTGATATTATTGCCCCCAGCGACATGATGGACAGGCGGGTTGCGGCGATACGGACAGCTCTTGACCGGGCGGGCTTTGTGCATATCCCGATTCTGTCCTACGCGGCGAAATTTGCCTCCGGGTACTATGGCCCCTTCCGGGATGCTGCCCAGTCGGCACCGGGATTTGGCGATAGAAGGACATACCAGATGGATCCTGCCAATGGCAGAGAGGCTCTTCGGGAGGTGGAACAGGATCTGGCCGAGGGGGCGGATATGATCATCGCCAAACCGGCGCTGGCCTATATGGATGTAATAAGGGAGATCGTGTATCATTATAACGTTCCCGTGGTGGCGTACAATGTCAGCGGGGAATATGCGATGGTGAAAGCAGCTGCCGCCAACGGATGGATCGATGAGAGAAGGATCGTAATGGAAAACCTGCTTGGATTCAAGCGCGCCGGTGCCGGGATGATCATTACCTATCATGCACTGGAGGCAGCCGGGTGGCTGCAGGAAGAACGGAGGTAAGGCGATGGAGAAAAGATCGGCAGAGTTATTTGAGAGAGGGAAAAGACACATTCCCGGAGGGGTGAACAGCCCGGTCCGCGCTTATGGCGCGGTGGGACGCACCCCGCGTTTTATCCGGTCGGCAAAGGGCGCCCGGATCACGGATGAAGACGGAAATGAAATGATTGATTATGTGTGTTCCTGGGGGCCGGGAATCCTTGGATCGGCTCATCCCAGAGTCATCCGTGCCGTCCAGAAGGCATGCGGGGACGGACTGACTTTTGGTGCTCCCACAGAGAAGGAGGTAGAGCTGGCAGAGATGATCTCAGAACTGGTCCCCTCTATGGAGGTGAGCCGTCTGGTGAATTCTGGGACGGAGGCGGTGATGAGTGCCATCCGCGCGGCCAGGGGATATACGGGAAGGGATAAGATCATTAAATTCAGGGGCTGCTATCACGGCCATGCCGACGGGCTCCTTGTAAAGGCGGGTTCTGCCGCACTCACCACCTCCGTGCCGGACAGTGCGGGGGTGCCGGACAGCGTGGCCGAAAATACACTGATCGCGGATTTCAATGACGAGGTATCCGTAGCCGAGCTTTTCCTGGCAAATTCCGGGAAGATCGCGGCGGTAATTGTGGAACCCGTACCGGCCAATATGGGAGTTGTTCTTCCCAAATGGCCGTTTCTCACATTTCTTCGGGATATTACAAACCGCAATGGCACTCTGCTGATCTTTGATGAGGTGATTACCGGCTTCCGCCTCGGACTGGGGGGAGCTCAGGAATATTATAAGATCCGGCCGGACCTCACTACGCTGGGGAAGATCGTCGGGGGCGGAATGCCTCTGGGAGCCTATGGCGGCAGGCGGGAGATCATGAATATGGTGTCGCCGGCAGGGCCGGTATACCAGGCGGGGACGTTATCCGGCAATCCCATTGCGGTGACGGCGGGTCTGGAGACGCTGCGCATATTGAAAGAGGATCCGGAGATCTATACGAGACTGGAGTACAGGGCGAAGATGCTTGCCGAGGCGGCCGTTGAGGCCGGCGGCGACAGCATCTCCGTAAACCGGCTGGGCTCCCTTATGAGCATTTTCTTTCGGAGCGGAGGTGTGAATGATTATGAACAGGCCGCAGGCTCCGATACGAAGGCATATGCCGATTATTTTGGATATATGCTGGATCATGGGATCTATCTGGCGCCGTCCCAGTTTGAGGCGATGTTTGTCTCGGATGCCCACACGGAGGAAGATATATTAAAGACATGTGAAGTCATGCAGAGCTATTTACAAACAATATAAAAGATGCTACAATATCCATTAGAAAACAGACCGATTGTGAATGGAGGACGATTATGTCATGTACGATCAATGCAGACGATATCAAGAGGGTGAAGGCTCTCGGCTGTCTGCACAACAAAGGAACCGATCTCTTTAATGTACGTGTCATCACGGTAAACGGCAAGATTACGACAGAAGAGGCCCGTGTCATTACGGAGGCGGCGGAGAAATACGGAAATGGGGAACTGGTATTTACCACGCGTCTGACCGTGGAGGTACGGGGGATACATTACGACAACATTGAACCCTTCCGGGAATACATTGCCAGGGCGGGACTGGAGACGGGCGGAACGGGAACGAAGGTCCGTCCGGTAGTATCCTGCAAGGGGACGACATGCCAGTATGGCCTGTACGACACTTATGAGCTGTCCCGGAAGATCCACGAGCGTTTTTACATAGGGTATGGCGGGGTGAAGCTGCCCCACAAATTTAAGATTGCCGCAGGCGGCTGCCCGAATAACTGCGTCAAGCCGGATCTGAACGATGTGGGAATTGTGGGACAGATGGTGCGCGCCCATGATAAGGAGTTGTGTAAGGGCTGTGGGAAATGCCAGATCGAGATAAATTGTCCCATGAAGGCGGCGAAGGTAGTGGATGGCAGGATCACCATTGACGGGAGCATCTGCAACAACTGCGGCCGCTGCATGAAATTCTGCCCCTTCCATGTAAATGACGGCGCCCTGCCGGGCTTCAAGGTATATATCGGTGGACGCTGGGGAAAGAGGACGGCACAAGGACAGGCACTGTCAAAAATCTTTTTGTCGGAGGAGGAAGTGCTGGCAGCTGTGGAGAAGGCGATCCTTTTGTTCCGTGATAAAGGACAGGCAGGGGAGCGCTTTGCCGATACCATTGCCCGCATCGGCTTTGAGGAGGCAGACAGGCTGATCCTTTCGGATGAACTGCTGCAGCGCAAAGAAGAAATTCTGGCGGAAGAGTGACTATGATGGAATTTGGTTATATGGGTGTCCGTTACAAAGAGACGCCTCTTGCGGTGAGGGAGCTGGTCTCCTTCACCGATACAAAGAAAACAGAATTGTTTGATAAAATGCAGAGAATCGGCGTGAAACAGTGCATGGTCTTGTCCACATGCAACAGGAGCGAGATTTTCTTTTTTTATAATGGGGAAATTTCCATGGATCTGGTATATGGATGCTATGCGGGGTGCTTTCCCCGGGCCGGCATCCGTTCCTATCTGCAGGAGAGACAGGGCCGGGACGCCCTTGCCTATCTTTTTCGGATAGCGGCGGGGCTGGAATCTCTTGTGCTGGGAGAGGATCAGATCCTGGGACAGGTGGCGGAGTCGCTGGAATTTTCCCAGATTATGGGGATGGCGGGGAAGGAACTAAATAAGGTGGCCCGGGATGCAATCCACTGTGCAAAGAGGATCAAGGAGGAGTATCGGATCAGTGAACAGCCTCTTTCTGTCAGTTATGTGGGGGTGCGCCGTCTCGCTGAGGTAATGGAGGCGGGCCGGAGCTTTGCCGGCCGGCGGGTGCTGGTGATCGGCAGCGGAAGGACGGCAGAGCTTGCGCTGGTCTATCTGAGGGAATACGGGCCGGAGCGGATCTATGTCTGCAGCCGAACGATGCGCCGGGCAGGGAAGCTTCGGGAACATTTTCCTGAGCTGGTGGTGATTCCCTATGAGGACCGGTATCAGTTTCTGTCGGAATGCGATGTGATCCTGTCGGCCACCGCTTCGCCCCATCTGGTTGTAGTCCGGGAAGAATATGAGAGGCAGGTCAGGACCGAAAAGGGAAATACCCGCTATTTTCTGGATCTTGCTGCGCCCAGGGATATTGACCGGCGGCTGGGAGAACTGCCAGAGGTGACCATGATCGATCTGGATTCGCTGCAGGAGATCACGGAGCAGAACCGAAGAGAGAGGGAGCGGTTGGCGGAGGAGAGCAACACCCTGATCCGGGATGCGGTGGCGGAGACGGAGGAATGGTTTCATATCAGCCGGATGGATGGAACGATCGAATCTCTCCAGAAACGGTGCCGCGATATTGTGGAGGACAGCTGCGCCTATCTGGACCGGAAGCTGGATCTCGGCGGCAGGGAACAGAGGATCGTGAAAAAAGTACTGAACGCTTCTCTGCAGCGCCTTCTGCGGGATCCTATCCAGGAGCTGAAGCAGCTGGACAGCGAAGAGGAGCAGGAGTGGTACAGAGAAATGATACAGCGGCTGTTTGCCACAGGGAGGGATGGGGACGCATGAAGATATGGATAGGGACAAGAGGGTCGAAGCTGGCTCTGGCACAGGCAGGATACATCAGGGACAGGCTGCGGGAGAGATACCCACAGCATTCCTTTGAGATAAAGGTGATCACCACAAAGGGGGACCGGATCACAGACAGGCCCCTGGCCGATCTGGGTGGGAAGGGGCTCTTCGTCCGTGAGATTGAGGAACAGCTTCTGGCAGGTGAAATACGGCTGGCGGTGCACAGCATGAAGGACATGCCTGTGATCCCGGCAGAGGGACTGGCCTTTACCCGGACCTGGCAGCGGGAGGATCCAAGAGATGTGCTGATCCTGAGGGAAAAGGCATCTCTGTGGGATCTGCCCCAGGGGGCGGTGATCGGTACCGGGAGCCTGCGGAGACAGATGCTGCTGCGCCGGCTCCGGCCGGATCTGTGTTTCACCGGCATCCGCGGCAACGTCGATACAAGGCTTCGCAGGATGGAGGAACAGAAACTGGATGGCATTGTGCTGGCAGCTGCGGGTCTTCACCGTCTGGGCATGCGGGAGCGGATCACCCAGTATCTTTCCAGTGAGCAGATGATCCCCGCTCCGGCCCAGGGAGCCCTGGCGCTGGAGATACGGGAGGATGACCAGGAACTGCGGGAGCTTCTGGACCGGTCTGCCCATGAGGAAAGCGCCTGTGCGGTGGCGGCGGAGCGGGAGTTCCTGAAGCTGTGCGGTGGCGACTGCCATATACCGGCGGCCGCTCTCTGCGAGAGACTGGAGGAGGGAGCGTATCGTCTGCGTGCCATGAGAGGAACAGAGGACGGCGAGAGAGCCGCCTTTGCTGTGGAAGAGGGGACAGATGCCATGGAGCTGGCGGGACAGGCGGCCCGCCGGTGCGCCGCAGCTTTGTCTGCAGGTACCGATGCGTTTGGAGAGGGGGGAACGGTATACCTGGTAGGCGCTGGACCAGGAGATCCGGGCCTGATCACCGTGCGGGGCCGGGAGCTTCTGCAGGAGGCCGACTGCGTGGTGTATGACCGGTTGATCCCGCCGGGGCTGCTGGACAGGACGAAAAACGGGTGCGAGCTTGTGTATGTGGGGAAGGAAAATCATCATCATGTGATGTGCCAGGAGGAGATCAATGCCCTGCTTCTCCGAAAGGCGGCAGAGCACCGCCGCGTTGTAAGGCTGAAGGGGGGAGATCCCTTTGTGTTCGGGCGCGGCGGGGAAGAGGCTCTTGCTCTGCTGGAGCACGGTATTCCGGTGGAGGTTGTACCGGGGGTGACTTCTGCGGTGGCAGGGGCGGCCTGCGCGGGCATACCGGTTACCCACCGGGGTGTCTCCGGGGGATTTCATGTGGTGGCAGCCCAGGACCGGAGGGGAGAACTGGCGGATATTGACTTTTCCGCCATAGCGGAGAGTGGAGACACGGCGGTGTTCCTTATGGGGCTTGGCAGGCTGCCGGAGATTGCCCGCCGTCTGATGGAGGGGGGAATGCCGGCGGAGACCCCGGTGTGCGTGGTTTCCCAGGCCGCCTGTCCGGGACAGAAGGTGTGTCAGGGCACGGTGGCGGATATCGCCGCACGAGTGGAGAGAGAGGGTCTTGCTCCTCCGGCGCTGATTCTGGCGGGTCCTGTGGTGAAGCTGCGGGACCGCCTGGGCGCTCTTGGGAGAAAAAGACCGGCGGTCTCCTGCCTGGTTCCGAAGATTGGAGATCAGACATCCGCCTTGGCGTCTCTGCTGAGGGAACGTGGTATCGATGCAGAGGAGCTTCAGGTGGGTGAGATCGTCTACAAGAGCTGGCACCAGGAGATGGAAGGAGAAAAGCCGCCGGCCTGGTTTGTATTTACGAGCCGTCACGGTGTGGAGGGCTTCTTCCGCGGCATCGTCAGTGCCGGTATGGACATCCGTCTCTTTGCCGGGACGAAGATCGCGGTGATCGGGGAACGGACGGAAGAGGAACTGAAGCGGCATGGGGTGAGGCCGGATCTGAAACCCGAGGTGGCAGACGGCGAGGCTCTCTGTTCCCTGCTGAGAAGATATATCGGGCCCGAAGATGTGGTGTGGTATCTGAAAGCAGAGAGGACGGCCGGAACGGTAGAGAGCGGTCTCTCTAAATGCTGCCGCCTTATCTGCCAGGAGGTCTATGCCAACCGCCCTGTGAAAGGGAAACCCCGCCGGTCATCCTACGACGCCATTGCTTTTACCTGTGCCTCTTCTGTGCGCAGGCTGTCTGATGCGGGGCAGATTCTGGGGGGCAGCCGGTTGTTCAGCATAGGCCCGGTCTGTACGGCGCAGATACAGAGACTTGGGTGGGAGTCTGTGATCCAGGCGAAGCATGCCTCCTGTGAGGCACTGGCCGGAACGATTTGTGAAACCTTCAGGGAGAGAGGAGATTTTTAATATGGCATCAATTTTACTGGTGGAGGACGATAAGGCCATCATAGAAAATTTAACGGAATTTCTTGCGGCGGAGGGATTTCAGGTGAAAGCCGTCTCCGGTCAGTCACAGGCAGTGGGACTGCTGGAGGAGGAGGCCTTCGACCTGGCGCTCCTGGATATCTCGCTGGAGGAGGGAAACGGCTTTGCCGTCTGTGCCTACATGAAACAGAATACGGATATTCCGGTGATCTTTCTCACTGCCTCCGGGGATGAATACAGTGTGGTATCGGGTCTCGATATGGGAGCGGATGATTATATCAGCAAGCCCTTCCGGCCCCGTGAACTGGTATCCCGCATCAACCGGGTACTGCGCCGGACCGGTAAGGTACAGGCTGTCCTGGAGGCCGGCGGCATTTCCATTGATACCACAAGAGGTGTGGTCAGGAGGGACGGGGAGGAGATTTTTTTGTCCGCATTGGAATACCGTCTGCTCCTGGTGTTTTTCAATAATAAGGGAGTGCTTCTGAGCAGGGACCGTCTGCTGGAGGAGATCTGGGACGTGGCGGGAGAATTTGTCAATGACAACACCCTGACCGTGTATATAAAACGGCTCAGGGAAAAGATAGAGGAGGATCCTGCGAAACCCCGGATCATCCAGACTGTCCGGGGGATGGGCTACCGCGTGTGCTGATGGAGGATGACTGCATATGATCAAATTTTTGAGAAATGGAGAGATATGGCGGGAGCTATTGTTTTTCTGCCTGCTCGTTATTGTGTCGGCGCTGATGGCCCATGGGGCGGCAGGGGTGCCGGGGGCCGTATCCTGCCTGATGATGGGAGGCGCCTTTGGCCTCTTTCATTTTGTTTCGTCCTGGCGGAGATACCAGCGCATAGCCGCGCTGGCGGACAAGGTGGGCCGATATCTCCATGGCTATATGGATCTCTATATCCAGGAACAACGGGAGGGGGAGCTGGCCATCCTGGAGAGTGAGATCGGGAAGATGGTGCTGCGTCTGCGCAACCAGGCGGAGCTTTTAAGGAAGGATAAGATTTATCTGGCGGATTCCATCGCCGATATCTCCCATCAGATCCGAACGCCGCTGACGACTATCAACCTCATCGTTTCCCGGCTGTCCTCCCGGGAACTGGCGGAGGAGAAACGGAAGTATCTGCTGATGGAAATGGAAGGGATGCTGGTGCATATTGACTGGCTGATACAGTCGCTGCTGACAATATCCAAGCTGGATGCCGGGACGATCCAGATGCAGGAGAGAAGGGTAGCCGTGCCGGAACTGATCCGCAAATCCACGGAAACGCTGGAGATACCCATTGAACTGCGCCAGCAGCAGCTGGAAGTAGAGTGTGATGCCTCGGTGTCCTTTATCGGAGATATGAAGTGGATGAAGGAGGCGCTGATGAATATTGTGAAAAACTGCATGGAGCACACGCCGGAAGGCGGGAGGATCCGGATCTGTGCGGTGGAGAATCCCATCTATACGGAGATCCTTGTGGAGGACAACGGACCGGGTATTGATATGGAGGATCTGCCCCATCTGTTTGAACGCTTTTATAAGGGAAAAAATTCTTCGGACAAAAGCGTGGGGATCGGTCTGGCCCTGGCGCGTATGATCATAGAGGTGCAGCACGGGAATATCACGGCTGAAAATATCAGAGAGAGAGGAAGGATATTCGGCGCCCGGTTTGCCATTCGTTTTTATAAAAGCGTAGTGTAGAATTTCCTATTACAGCCATACTATCAGAAAAGAGGAAATGAGAGGTATGTGCTGTGGATGGGGACAGAGTGTATCTGTGTATCGATCTGAAATCATTTTATGCATCGGTGGAGTGTGTGGAACGGGGACTGGATCCCATGAAGGCGAATCTGGTGGTGGCGGATCCGGAGCGGGATAAGGGGACGATCTGTCTGGCGGTAACTCCTGCCATGAGGGAGCTGGGCGTGAAGAACCGCTGCCGGGTATATGAGATCCCGGAGACGATACCATATATTATGGCGCCGCCCCGGATGAAGCTGTATATCCGGTACGCGGCGGAGATTTACGGGATTTATCTGCGGTATATGGCCAAGGAAGACATACATGTGTATTCGGTGGACGAGGCGTTTTTTGACGCAGCCCCTTATCTGTCTATGTACCGGATGGGGGCGGAGGAGCTGGCCCTTATGTTGATGCGCGCTGTAAAGGAGGAGACCGGAATCACGGCGTCAGCTGGCGCCGGCACCAATCTGTTTCTGGCGAAAGCGGCACTGGATATACTGGCGAAGCATAAGACGGACCACTTCAGTTATCTGGACGAGGAACGCTTTCGCAGGATTTTATGGGATCACCGGCCTCTCACCGATTTCTGGCGGATTGGTACGGGGATGGAAAAGAGACTGCAGAGCATGGGGCTGTATACGATGAAGGATATCGCCCAGGCAGACGAGGCAGCACTTTACCGGATGTTTGGCGTGGACGCAGAGATCCTGATCGACCATGCATGGGGGCAGGAAAGTGTCACCATGGCGGATATTAAAAATTATCGGCCAAAAAGCAGCTCCATTTCCAGCAGCCAGGTATTGCTGCGGGATTATTCTTTTGAGGAGGGGGCGCTGATCCTGCGCCAGATGACGGATGCACTCTGCCTGGAGATGCTGGAGCGCGGAGTGGTGACCCGCTCGGTAACTCTGGTGGTGGGATATTCTTATGTAACACAGCAGAGGGCAGACCGCGGAACGGTTTCCCTTCCCTCTGCCACAAATCTTTACCGGATGATTCTCCCTCCCCTGGCGGGGTTGTATGAGAACATGGTAAAGAAAACGCTTCCAATACGAAAAATCAGTATTACCTGTAACCGTGTCAGGGAAGAGGGGTATGAACAGCTGAGCCTATTCCAGGAGCTCTCTTCCATAGATAAGGAGCGGCGGCTTCAGAGAGCGGTGATGGAGGTGAAATCCCGTTATGGGAAAAATGCACTGATCCGTGGAAGGGATCTTCTGGAGGCGGGCACTGCCATGCGCCGGAATGAGCAGATCGGAGGGCATAGAAGTGGAGACTAGGAAGGGGAAGATGGAGAGGTCAGAGCGGGCGAAACAGTTTATGCCCTTCGATGCTCTGGCAGGCCTGCAGGAGGCTCTGAGGGAGAAGGAAAAAGAGGCGGAGGAGGAGAGAGAGACAGATGAGGGACAATCTGAGGAGGATTGAATTATTGTGAATAAGAGAAAATGAAACGATTGCGGATCGGGCTGCAGACTGGTTTCATAATAAATGGAACAATACAGGGCTGGTCTATCCATTTTATCATTTCCTCTGCGTTAGAAAAATGCCTATCCCTGTTCACCTCCGCAACCTAAATCCAATATCCTTTCATCTCCTTTAAGCTTAAGTTCGGAAATCAGTGTCTTCCCCCACTCCTTTTGATGTATAGAAGCCATTTTGTACTTTTTTCCATCAAATTCAAATGTATTCATACAGTAGCACCGCCCTTTTTTATTTTCTGTATTGAATTATATCATCTGCAATATTATAATACAAATATATGGCGGTTATAAAATACATAAGTACAATTTATGGAGAGAAACAAATGATTGAAAAAAACATACACAACATCCATAGGTGGAAGAAGCAAAGGACTTCTATCCACTTATGAAAGATGAATTTAATTTTAGGGGAAACATATCATGAGAAAACCTAAAATATTACTTTTTGATTTAGATGGCACCTTATTAAGAAATGATAAAACCTTATCTGAATATACTCTGAAAATATTATCTAAATGTAAAGAATGCGGGTATTTAATTGGTATTTCAACATCAAGGGGTGAACAAAATTGTCTGGGCTTTTTAAGAGAAATGAAACCGGATAGCAGTATGTGAAGCATGCCATGCAGCTGTATCAGAAACCGTTGCTTTTGGCGATGATTATGCAGATATAGGTATGTTAAAGATATGTGGTATTGGTGTAGCGATGGGAAATGCAGTACAAGAGGTCAAAGATATTGCTGATGATATTGCACTTTCAAATGAGGAGGATGGCGTAGCCGCCTATTTGGAAAAGTGGATTATTTGAGGTATACATTTCTATGAAAAACTTCTTTTGATATAGAAAGCGAAAGTCAGCCAACATGTTTCATGACGCATTGGTGCCTTTCGCAGAAAGGTGGATTATAACTATGGTTAATTTGAAAAAAATAAATCACGATAATTGGATGGAGTGTATTGAACTTGATGTACATGATTGGCAAAAACAATTTGTAAATCCAAACATTTTTAGTTTGGCAGAGGCATATGCGCATTCAGATGCAAATAAAGAGGATGCAGAAAAATATTACAGATGCATCCCATTTGTAATATATTGTCATGACAAAATGGTAGGATTTACTCTTATAACATATGAAAAAGAATGTGATTTTGATGATACTCCCGGATATGAGATTTACAGATTAATGATTGCAAAGGATTATCAGGGAAAAGGTATTGGAAAAGAAACAATAAATAGAATCATTGAATACATAAAGACATTTCCCTATGGAAAGGCTGAGTATATATATGCGTCCTGGCATCCAGAAAATAAAGCATCGGAGCGGCTATGCCTGGGCAGTGGATTTGAAGTTGTTGGACAAGATGAGGATGATGGGGCGATAAGATCAAGATTGAAAATATAATTAGCTAACATCTAATTCCCATGTTGAGAATAGCAGCCAGCTAAAAACTGAATAACCGCCGCTGCATAGAACGGCACGAGAAGATACAAATACGTTTTCCTATGTCTATGTATTATTACAACAGTAGGGACATTATTGCGATCTGTATTGTTGTTGCCAGATTTAATATCCAGTGCCCCGCCATAATATAAGAAACCGGCTTTTTCTTATAATATTGATAACAGATCCATATCGTCAAGGGGAAAAAGGATAGAAAACGGTAGAGGATAAATCTCGTATCCAATATCGTAGGAATAAAACTATGCTGCAGGGCATAGAAAAATGCGGGGACTAAGACAGCTGCCCATTTGGATGAAAAACTGTTTACCCCATATCCCAAATATAATCCGTCCTCAGCTATTGTCGTTGTGATTGGGAGTACCAAAATATTTAATAGGGCGGGATAGAGTGGGACTGGCGCTGTCATCATCGGTGCAAGATACGGGAACTTGCCATAACAGAGCCCCCCTGCCGCATACATTCCCGCCATCCCCATCAACAACATTATGACAATAAACAGAAATCCCCGGAAGAGGTTTCCCTGTTTTCTTTCATAATGTATCAGCTCACGATAGGATATGCCTCGACGTTTACAAATCATCCACAGAATGATGATGGTGACAATATTGGCGGCGGATGCAAGCAGGGTCCACCAATGAGTGATTTCTGTTAATTTCCTCTGGGTAACTATGCTGCAGAAGAAAAAGGAACCTAAAAACAGGAGACAGCGCATTGGTAAAAGAAGCCAGCTTTTTTGGTTATATTTCATCGGTGTAATCCTCCCTACGATCCATGCCGCGGAAAAGCAGTGTAACAGTGTCACGTATAAATAAATCCCGTTCCGTTTTGTGGTATAGATCATATCCCAGAAGTTCTTTCGCAGCATCTTTTGCAAGAAAAGCTGTCTGCAGGGAAGAGACAAGGATAAATACAAGTAATTTTTTTGCCGCTTCACTTTGACTGCTCTTGATGGCCAATGCGAACCCCTTTTGGGTATAAACGGAATTGCTGCCCGTGGAATAACTTTGCATATCATTCAAAATAGATATCTTGGCAATCGCCTGATTTTCAAAAAGGAAATCAAAGGTTTGGCTTGCCCATGATAGCAAACGATCCTGATCGGACAATCCGTCTTCTTTTGCAGGATCTGTAATTTCCGGCGTGAAACTTGTCAGTATGTTATGGATGATTCGTTGTATGCACTCGGTAATAAGATTTTCCTTGCTCCCGAAAAAATAATTGATGGAGCCTAATCCAATCCCAGCCCGCTTAGCGATCAAACGGGATGTAATCCTCTTTGTGTCACCATTGTATTCTTTCAGTAATTCCGTAGTAACTTCGATTATAGTAAGCTTGCTCTTTTCGTGATTGCCCATAGTATTTCTCCTCTGAACATTGTTCACATATATTATAGTGAACAATGTTCAGAAAGTCAATAGGATTTCCATGATAAAATCAATAAAAAACAAAATAACCCTTGTTTTTTCTTTACATTTATGGTATGATATTTCATGCTGACGTTTTACTTATGGCTCCATGGTCAAGCGGTTAAGACACCGCCCTTTCACGGCGGTAACAGGGGTTCAAATCCCCTTGGAGTCACTGGAACTTTAAGAGGAGTCAGGGGGGATTTGAACCCCCGGAAGTTTGCCAAAGGCAAACTTCTAAGCGAACCTGTTTCGCTTTATCCCCTTGGAGTCACTAAGACTTTAAGAGGAGTCAGGGGATTTGAACAAAGCGAACTTGTTTCGCTTTATCCCTTTGGAATCTTTTTTCTTAAAGGTAAGTTTTCTGCCTTATACAAGGTATAAGGACCTTTAGCTCAGTTGGTTAGAGCATCCGGCTCATAACCGGACGGTCCGGGGTTCGAGTCCCCGAGGGTCCATTTTGGCCTAGTGGCTCAGTTGGTTAGAGCGCCGCCCTGTCACGGCGGAGGTCGTGGGTTCGAGTCCCATCTGGGTCGTTTTGTATGCCTGATCGGGTGTACGGTTTATCATTTGCTGGTGTGGCGGAATTGGCAGACGCCCAGGACTTAAAATCCTGTGGGTGGTGACACCCGTGCCGGTTCGAGCCCGGCCACCAGCATATTGTAAAGTGTCGTGAAAGTGCGGCACTTTTTTAATCCAGGAGGGAGCCATTATGATCAAGATGGAACAGGTATGCAAATCCTATCGGATAGCAAAGAGAAATGCAGGCTTTACCGCGGCCTGCAGAGCGCTCTTTCGCAGGGAACATGAAGTGATCCAGGCGCTGGACCATGTGAGTTTCACCATCGACGATGGAGAGATGGTGGGATACATAGGCCCGAATGGGGCAGGGAAGAGCTCTACCATCAAGATTCTAAGCGGGATATTGACACCGGACGCCGGGAAGGTTCTTGTGGACGGCAGGGTGCCGTATAAGAACAGGATCGAACATGTACGGCAGATCGGTGTTGTTTTTGGTCAGCGCTCCCAGCTGTGGTGGGATGTTCCTGTCAACGACTCCTTTATGCTGTTGAAGGATATTTATTCTATCCCTGACTCCGAATACAAACACAATCTGGATGAACTGACAGAGCTTCTGGATCTGAAAGAACTCCTCCGCTCGCCGGCCAGACAGCTTTCCCTGGGACAGAGAATGCGGTGTGAGATTGCAGCGTCTCTGCTGCACAGTCCCCGGATCCTTTTTCTAGATGAGCCCACCATCGGGCTGGACGCCGTATCAAAGCTGGCGGTACGGGACTTCATCCGGAAGAGAAATGCTTCCCGCGGCACTACGGTTATCCTTACTACCCACGATATGCAGGATATTGAAGCTCTTGCCAGCCGCATCATACTGATCGGGAGAGGCCGGATCTTATTGGACGGCACACTGGAGGATATTAGAAAAGGCAATGCGGATATTGACGAGACAGTGGCGGAGCTGTACCGTTCCTATCATATATAGCCGGAGAGGAGCGCGGGATGAAAAAATATTTATCTTTTTTCCGCCTGAGATTTACTATGGGGCTCCAGTACCGCGCCGCGGCACTGGCCGGCGTAGTTACACAATTTTTCTGGGGTTTTATGGAAATCATGATATTTCAGGCATTTTACAGAGCGGATGCGGCGGCGTTTCCCATGAGTTTCCCGGCCACGGTGTCCTACCTATGGCTGCAGCAGGCGTTCCTGGCCTTCTTTGCGGCATGGATGATGGAGAATGAAATTACCGCCTCCATTGTCAGCGGGGATGTGGCCTATGAGCTGTGCCGTCCTGTGAGCATATATAATATGTGGTTTTCAAGAAGTATCGCTACCCGATTGTCAAGAGCGGTGCTCCGGTGTTTTCCGATACTGATAGCAGCCGGATTTCTCCCCTCTCCCTACGGGATAGAACCGCCGGCGGGGCCGGTGCACTTTCTGCTTTTTCTCGTGACACTGATGCTGGGACTGGCGGTTACAGTTTCCTTCTGTATGCTGGTCTATGTGATCTCTTTTTTTACTATCTCGGCGGAAGGGGTGCGCATTGTATTCGTTTCCTCGGTGGAGTTTTTCTCCGGAGGGATCATACCGCTCCCCTTCTTTCCAGATAAGATCCGGACGGCGATTGAGCTGCTTCCCTTCGCGTCCATGCAGAATGTGGCCCTGCGTATCTACAGCGGGAGCATGACCGTTCCGCAGATGCGGAAAGCGGTGCTGTTACAGCTGTTCTGGCTGGCAGTTCTTGTGTGGCTGGGAAAGCGGCTCTGTGCCAGAGCGGAACGGCGTATCACAGTACAGGGCGGCTGACCTGGCGGCGGTGTCCGCATGAATAGCCCAACGGGCGGGTACAAATTCGCACCAATGAGCTGGAAGGAGGAGACTATGAAAAAAAAGATTCATCTGTATATGCACTACGTGTCCCTTAATGTCCGTTCCATGATGCAGTACAAGGTATCGTTTTTTCTGGCGGCGGCGGGGCAGTTTCTGGTCTCCTTTACTGTCTTTCTGGGGATCCTTGTTATGTTCCAGAGATTCCCGGCAGTGGAGGGGTATACCTACAGTGAGGTGCTGCTCTGCTTTGCGGTCAATCTTCTGGGGTTTTCCCTGGCAGAGCTCTTTGCCCGGGGCTTTGATGCTTTTTCCGGTATTGTGAGGACCGGGGAATTTGACCGGATTCTGGTTCGTCCCCAGAGCGAGATAATTCAGGTGCTGGGAGGCCGGTTTGAGCTGACCAGGATCGGCAGGATCCTCCAGGCCGTCGTGATGTTTCTCTATGGGGTGTCTGCCTCCGGGATTCAGTGGAAGCTGTCCCGGGTGGTAACGGTATTCTTTATGCTGGTGGGCGGCACGGCAGTGTATACCGCACTTTTTATGATCTATGCCGCCCTCTGCTTTTTCACATTGGAGGGGCTGGAGTTTATGAATGTTTTTACCGATGGGGCAAGGGAATACGGGAAATATCCCGTAGGTATTTATGGGAAGAAGATCCTGCTCTTTTGCACATTTGTGATCCCCTATGGGCTGTTTCAGTATTATCCCCTTCTTTACATCCTCGGCAGGACGGATTCCCTTTTCTATGCATTTCTGCCCCTTGCGGCATGCCTGTTCCTTGTTCCCGCCTGGCTTTTTTGGAAATACGGCGTGAGTCATTATAAATCCAGCGGTTCGTGAGACGGGACAGAGAGGAAGAGCCCGCCGTTGTCCCCAGGTCTGAAAAGAGGGGGGCGGGAATACAATATAGGGAGAGAATCAATGGGAGAATACCATTTATGCAGATTTATGTTGTGCAGCCCGGAGACAGCCTGGACCGGATCGCGGGCTTATATGGAACGACGATAGCAGAGCTGTCCTATGCCAACCAGATTCCCTATCCCTATCAGCTGGCGGTAGGCCAGGCGCTTCTGGTTCCCATCGGGGAGGGGGATGTGGACCGGCGGATCGTCTCAGCAAATGGTTATGCCTATCCGTTTATCAGTCCCTGGGTGCTGGAGCAGACCCTGCCCTACCTGACCAGCCTGTTTGTCTTTTCTTATGGATTTACAACAGAGGGGCAGCTGATCCCCCCGGATGTATCGGAGGACTGGATGATCGCCGAGGCTCTGGATTTTTCCGTCTCCCCCATTCTTGTGCTGACGCCCCTTGGGGCGGACGGGCGCTTTAACAATAATCTGATCCATGAGGTTTTGATAAGTGAGACTGCCATGGAAACCCTTATATCCAATCTTCTGCAGACAATGGAAGAAAAGGGATTCCAGGGCGTGGATGTGGATTTTGAATATATACTGGCAGAGGACCGGGATCGCTTTACTTCCTTCGTGGCGGAGCTCCGAAAGAGAATGAATGCGGCTGGTTATGTGGTGAGTGTGGCTCTGGCGCCCAAGACGTCAGCGGATCAGCCGGGACTTCTCTATGAAGGAAAAGATTACGGGGGGCTGGGGGCGGCGGCCAATGAAGTACTTCTGATGGCGTATGAGTGGGGCTACACTTACGGTCCTGCCATGGCTGTGGCGCCTCTGAATAAAGTAAGACAGGTGATCGAATATGCCCTGACGGAGATCCCGTCGGAGAAGATCAATCTCGGGATACCAAACTATGGCTACGACTGGACGCTCCCCTATGTCAGGGGTGAGAGCCGTGCGGTCACCATCGGCAATGTGGAAGCCGTACAGATTGCCATCGGGAGGGATGTGCCGATCCTTTTTGATGAAACGGCGCAGTCACCCTTTTTCCGATATGTCAGTGAAGGCAGAGAACATGAGGTCTGGTTCGAGGACGTCCGCAGCCTGCAGGCGAAGTATAATCTTTTGAATGAATATGATCTGAAAGGGATTGGTGTCTGGCAGATCATGCGGCTGTTCCGGGCCATGTGGCTCCTCTACGCGGGTCTTTTTTATGTGGAGTGACCGCCGGGCTGGAAATGGCGGCGGTATTTTCAGGAGACCTCATCTATATTACTGAAGGCCCAGGCATGGATATTGATCTCAATTACCGGTGTGCCGCAGTAATCGCAGATTTTGGCCCCCAGGGCTGAGATTGGTGCGCCGCAGTTGGGGCAGTTCAGCCCGATGGCATTGTCGGTTTCGTTTTCTACCAGGTTCCGGTCCTGGATATAGATAAGGTCAATGTTGTATTTAGTCTGATATTTGTATTCCCGTGAACCTTCCTGTACCGTATTAGAGGGATCGCCGTCTTTTGTTTTGTAATGATAGCATTCCAGGGCAGACTGGAAGGTGATCCTGCACCTTCCCTCTGTCTTTTTGTACTGGCTGATCTCAGTCCGGTGGATCCTGATCTGGTGGAAGTGTTCCTGCAGCTCCTGGGCAGAGAGCATTTGAATATGATTTTCCAGCTGGTCTCTTAGCTCTTTGCTGCCGTCCTGCAAAAGAGAGGGGCGGCGTTCTGTCACTGCACGCAAAAAGCTGGTGAGAATATTTTCCGCCCGTTCCTTCATTTCATCGTATTGGAAATCAGGGAAGTCCATAATGATTTTTGGCAGGAGCAGGCTGGTCATGGCGGAGACGGACTTCGGTGTGGCGGAGTACTCCTGTTTCATCTGTTCCGCCGCCCGGCTGATGTCGGATGTGCCGAAGAGGGCCTGGGAAAATTCCCGGGTTTTGTTCCGCAGATAGGTTACACCGAGATAGACGGCAAGAACCACTGCCAGGATCAGTACTAAAATAATAATGATAGGTAAATATTTCATGCTGACTCCTTCATGTTAACAAAAATTGTTCCCTTACTGCATTACCTTAATGTAGCAGAACAGTCCAAGGGCGATCAGGATGATCAATGTAGTGAGAATGATCTTCGGAATGGAGAGAGGGGTTCTTCCAGCCACCTTACCAGTCTGTCCATTTACCATAAACTGGTACACCTTGTCTTTATATTTAAAGTTTGAGATCCAGATAGGCAGCAGCAGATACTTGTACGTGATATTGCTGTAATCGGTTCTCACGGAAAGGCTCCGGACGGAATCGGCTGCGTTCTCATGCCGTATGTAGTCAGAAATATTGCGGGCCAGTTTTTCCTTGATAGAGGCCATGGCGTAGCTCCAGGCATCCTTCAGTCCGATGGAATACCGTTCGGCAACGAAACCCGCGATGTACTCTGGTTTATAGGTCTTATTATTTTCCGTGTCAAAGGGCTCCAGCTTCTGAAGGATCGACATATCGTGATTTCTGGAGGCCAGCACCAGTTCGTCATTGATAAACTCGTTGTATGTTCCCGATGTATTGTACCAGTTTGTCTCCGTGCGGGTTTCCCCACTCTCGTCCTCTATCAGGTGACGGATGCCGTATTGTCCATGATAGGAGGAACAGGTGTCGGAGTCAAAGGTCCAGTACGGCAGATAAATACCTTTAAAGCGCTTCGGTTTTGCACTGTCTCTGGCCAGCTTTGGGCAGAACCATTTCCGTTTGATCCATTTCTTAAACAGAGTCGAGGCCTGTTCATCGCTGATGCAAAAGGGGACGACACCGCCCGGTGCCATCGTATCCTGGTCGTTTGCCTCCATAACCTGATTGGAGCCGCAGAAAGGACATACAGCAGAGGTCTGCAGGGCATCGTAGATGGACTCTGCGCCGCATGCCTTGCAGAGAACGGTTTTTGTCTCGGCGCCCCAGTCCTCGCTGGCGGTGTGCTCAGCGGCAAAAAAATCCAGTTCTTCCGCTTTTTGGGGAGCATCCTTTTGTATTTGGATGGCCTCCTCATAATCGCAGTACGGACACTTCAGGCTGCCGGTGGCAGGGTCAAAATCCATGACGCCGCCGCACTGGGGGCATTTCCGGTCGGTTTCTTCTTTTGTGTCAACTATATTGATATCTTTATAATCATCCATTTGGTTTTTCCTCCTTCTGACCGGGCGGCGCCGGGATGGGGGCGCTTCGGAACTGTGAAAGCGTAACCCTGCATCCGGCCTGCCTTGATCTGCCCCTACTGTATATCATTCTCATCAAAAATATCGCCGCACTCTGGGCAGAATTTCGGCGGATGATGAGGATCCTCCGGCTGCCAGCCACATTTGTCGCACCGGTAAAGCGGCGCGTCGGCGGGTTTCTTTGTCCCGCACTCCTGACAGAATTTGCCCTGATTTACAGCCCCGCAGGAGCAGGTCCAGCCGGCCTGTGGTGCCGGTTTGGGACTGCCGCATTCGACACAGAATTTACCTGTGTTCCGGGCTCCGCAGGAACAGGTCCAGGAAGCGGCGGCGGTTTCAGCGGCGGCGGGCTGTCCGGGAGCAGCGGGAGACGGATTCACCGGAGGGGTGCCGCCCTGCTGCTGCCCCATGGCGAACAGGGATCCGGCGTCCATGCCGCCTGCCTGATTGGCCATATTCATGCCGGCAAATGCCATCATGGGTCCGGTGGATGTATTGGCGGCGGCGGATTTCATCGCCTCTGCCTGGGCGCCCACCAGGGTGGCAGCCGCCATATTTGGATTCCGAAGAACTGCCGTTTTCTGGAGATCCTTGATCATCTGCTCATCTTCTTCGGATGCCTTAATGGTATTTACACCGAATGAGACGATCCGGATACCCCGCAGTTCACTCCATTTCTCCGATAATACTTTATTGAGGGCATCGGCAACCTCCATTGTGTGGGCTGGAACGGCGCTGTAGCGGATCCCCATGGCAGAAATCTGTGCAAACGCTGGCTGGAGAGCGGTCATCAGCTCGGATTTTAACTGGCTCTCAATCTTGTCCCGGGTAAATTCTTCTGAAACATTGCCGCACACATGGGTGTAGAAGAGGATCGGGTCGAAGATCTGGTAGGAATATTCTCCGTTGCAGCGGACGGAGATATCAGCGTCCAAGCCGATATTCGCATCCACTACGCGGAAAGGAACTGGGTTGGCCGTGCCGTACCGGTTGCCCATAATCTCTTTTGTGTTAAAGAAATATACCCGCTGTTCCTTTCCTGT
Source organism: Eubacteriaceae bacterium (assembly GCA_910574015.1). Classification (GTDB taxonomy): domain Bacteria; phylum Bacillota; class Clostridia; order Lachnospirales; family Lachnospiraceae; genus Eubacterium_F. The sequence continues at coordinate 49,346 of CAJSYQ010000004.1, forward strand.
ATCGCCGCCAAAGGTGAAACGTTTGCCGATGGAAGCGAAGGTTTTTCCGATATTTTCGCCCAGGTTACCGCTGAGAAGGCTTGGCTCCGAGGAGGTATCGTATAAAAATTCCCCTGCCTCCGCACAGTATTCTACCACCTTTCCCTGATCGACGATGATCATGCATTGGCCCTCATTGACAGCTATGACAGATCCGTTGCTGATAATGTTGTCATTTCCTTTATTGCTGGACCCAAATTTACCGCTGGCCCTTCTGCGGCCCTTGACTACTAATACATCCGATTCCAATGCATCGCAATGAAAATATTCCTTCCACTGGTCTGCGGCAACCCCGCGGATCGCCCCTGAAATTGCTTTGATCAATCCCATATGAATCCTCCCTAAAAAATGTTCCGTATATTTTGTAATAAATTGTCAGTTATAGTAATTATACCTTTTTGGTCGAAAAATGTCTATTATTTATCTACAAAATTTATCTTATATTTCCCGGGATCGTATACGCTGCCAAAGAAACCGGTCAGGATGGCCTCGGCATTATTCCGCGCATTTTCCAGCAATCCGTTGGCGATGGCATTTTCTTCTGCCGTCTGTTTTAAACGGTTCATGGCGTCGTTATTTTCGGCCAGTGTGATGTGCTTGAAGATACTTTCCTTTTCATGGTAAACTTTGAAGGAATCCGTCTGGATCTCCCGGCTGAATATCTCCACTTCCGGCAGCTTTACTTCGATGGTACTATTATGTATGGACCATTCGATCTCTCCGAAATCGATGCCGGCTTTGATCTCCACATCGTAGCTGTAGACATATTTGCTCTGGGTAAAGGGGATGGTCAGGCCGAACAGCTCCTGGCGGGCTTCTGTGACGTTTACCTCCGTGCAGCAGGCGGCCTGTGTCGACAGCTCCCCGATATCTTCAAAACCGATCCGGGTGGTCTTGGAATCATGAAAAAGGAATTCCTTCGTCCCAATGGTGCCGGCAGCCAGTACAAGGCTGGCCGCGAGTACTGTGGTGATGATCTTTCTTGTGAAAAAGGCTGACAAAGGGTGGGATTTTTTCCGGTTTCTTATTATGATCTTACTGCCCATAGCGAAGCTGCCCTCCAATCAATTCCAAAGCGCAAGAGCACCAATTTAAAAAGCCGTGTGTCCCTGCCTGTCTGGTGTGGGACACACGGCTTTCTGCAGCGAATATAACAGTTAAATATATGCGCGCATCATTTGCCCTTATTCCGAAATTCTACCGGAGTCATATGATAAAGTTTCTTAAATGTCCGGTTAAAGTGTTCTACATTCTGGTATCCTATGGAAAAAGCGATGTTTTCCACCGTCATATTTCCGTTTTTCAGTAAGGTCCTGGCCTTCTTCATCCGTATATTTGTTACCTGTTCCACAAAAGTCCTGCCAGATTTCTCGTGAATGTATTTACTGATATAGGGTTCGCTCAGATGAAAATGCTCCGCCATGTCGTCCAGTGTCACGGTCTGGTAATTGGCATGGATAAAGTTCATCATCTGAATCAGCCGTTCGTCCTTAATGGGTTCCGTTTTCTTGATATCCGGCAGTTTATTTACGCAGACACAGAGGGCGTGTATGGACGCTTTGATAATATCCTCGTCAATGCCGGCGCCCCAGTAGGATTCACCCTGGCAGGTGATGCCCACATAGGCAATGGCCCGGGAGGAAGAGCCCTGGGTGAGGGCGTGTTCCTCGTAAGAGGACAGCTGGTAACTGATGCCGAAATATTGTTTGATCGTATTGCTCACGGCATCCAGGCGTCCGTTGCCGTTGGCGTCCACAATGGTTTTTTTGTCCCCGCAGGTGATCTCGGTCTCCGCCATAATGCCATCCACCTGTCGAAAGTGGCAGTCTGTAATCTGGAAATAAGGAGTTGGCGTGATATAATTTTCTTCGAAAATTTCGTATACCCACTGCGGGGAGAGCTCCTTGTGCTCCTCGTCGGATACGTGTTTCATCGTGTAGCCCACCTCTTCCCGCATGGCATCCGGAAGCGATATGCCGAAATTCTGTTTCAGAATATAATTGACGCCGCCCTTGCCGGACTGGCTGTTTATGCGGATCACATCGGAATCGTACGTCCTTCCCACATCCTGCGGATCCACAGGGAGATAGGGAACGCTCCAGATCCTGAGATTTTCGTCCTCACGCCACTGCATTCCCTTGGCGATGGCATCCTGGTGGGAACCAGAGAAGGCCGTGAACACCAGGTCTCCGGCATATGGCTGGCGGGGATCCACATGCATCCGGGTACAGGTCTCGTATTTTTCACGGATTTCCGGCATCCGGGAAAAGTCAAGCAGCGGATCCACCCCGTGGGTAAACATATTCATGGCCAGGGTTACGATGTCCACATTGCCGGTGCGCTCCCCGTTGCCGAATAAGGTTCCCTCAATGCGGTCCGCCCCGGCAAGGATCCCCAGCTCGGCATCACTGACGCCGCAGCCGCGGTCATTGTGGGGGTGCAGGGAGAGAACCACAGCATCGCGGTATTTCAGATGCCTGTGCACATACTCGATCTGCGTGGCAAATACATGGGGCATGGAATGCTCCACTGTGGCGGGTATGTTAATGATGGCCTTGTTGTCCGCGGAGGGCTTCCATATATCAAGAACGGCATTGCATACCTCCACCGCATACTCTACCTCTGTGCCAGTGAAGCTCTCGGGGCTGTATTCAAAGGAAAAGCTGCCGTCTGTCTCATCTGCCAGCTGTTTCAGAAGGATGGCGCCGTCTATGGCGATCTGTTTGATCTCTTCCCTGCTCTTCTTAAATACCTGTTCGCGCTGTGCCACGGAAGTGGAATTGTACAGATGTACAACGGCGTGGGGAGCGCCCTTTACGGCCTCGAAGGTTTTCTTGATAATATGTTCTCTGGCCTGGGTCAGTACCTGAACGGTCACATCATCCGGGATCATGTTTTTCTCGATGAGTGCCCGCATAAATTCATATTCCGTCTCAGAAGCGGCGGGAAATCCCACCTCGATCTGCTTAAAGCCGATGTCTACCAGCATCTGGAAGAACTGCAGCTTTTCATCCAGGCTCATGGGTTCGATCAGAGCCTGGTTGCCATCCCGCAGGTCTACGGAACACCACACCGGCGGCTTGTCGATGGCGTCTTTTTTCACCCAGTCATAGGTGCATTCCGGCGGCATAAAATAAGCTTTTTCATACTTGTCAACATGTTTCATTTCTCAATACCTCCAATTTATTCATTACTGATAAATACATGGAAAAACCTCCGCCTCCACAACCAGGCGGTTGTAGAGACGAAGGTGTATCGGCCTTCGCGGTACCACTCTACTTCATATCCATTGGGGGCTCCCATAGATATGCTCTCATCGGCACTAACATGCCTGACCCGGGTAACGGCGGGAGTCCGGTGTACCAGCAGTTACTAGTCCCCTTCAAAGCTTTTTCTATATCTTATCACATAAAATCTATTTTGGAAATGATTAAATTTAATCATTTTTATTGATTTTTTTTAATAAAACAAAAAAGTGCTTGACTTTTTTTGGTGGATTGAGTATCATAATATTTGCGTTGTGCGTGTAGCTCAGCTGGATAGAGCACTTGGCTACGGACCAAGGTGTCGGGGGTTCGAATCCTCTCACGCACGTGCTTATGACAAGCCTTTGAAAATGTTACGTTTTCAGAGGCTTATTTATTTGCATTTCCTAAAATTTCATTGGCTCTGGTCTCTGTGATCTTCCTGCAGTTAACCATTTTTTCCAGAACAAGGGACATTCTCTTTCTGGCCAGCTCCATGCTGGCATCCGGGGAATAGTTTGACGGGGCGTTGGGAATACCAGCCAGCATAATTGCCTCGTAGTCTGTCAGCTCAGAGGGATTTTTGCCGTAATACCCCTGTGCCGCCTCATAGATGCCATAGTACCCGCTGCCAAAATAAATGGTATTGACATAGATTTCAAATAATTGTTCTTTACTGTATTCCCGTTCCAGTGCCAGGGCGGCAAAGATTTCTGCAAATTTGCGCTCCACCTTCTTCTCCTGGGTGAAAAGCTGATTTTTGGCGATCTGTTGCGTAATGGTGCTTCCGCCCTCCACAAAGGAGAGGGAGATGATGTCCTTCCACACAGCCCTGCCGATGGCGATGGGATCAATGCCGGGGTGGGTAAAAAAACGTTTGTCCTCGGCAGAGATAACCGCATCGATATAGATGTCGGGAAGCTCTCTGTACCGGACGTAATGTCCGTTATCACGAATGGTTCTGCCAAGCTCTGAGACTGGGGCTTCCCGTACGGCATCCTGATACATCCGATAACCCTTATAGCTAAAGTATGCGGCGATGAGCACGGCGATCACCAACAGTATGGCGAGTATACGAAGAGCAGCTTTCCCAATGCTCCGCAATATAGATTTCATAGAGTTCAGACTCCTTTCTTCCTGAAACAGCATAGCGCTCTTGCGCTAGTTCAGATTAGCGAATATTATTTCCATTCCCTGAAATACGACTTCTATTGTGAATATCAGAAGCCAGATCACCATAAACAGCGCGCCAAAGATCATACCGCCGATTCCTAACAAAAGCTTCAACATAAATTTCCTTACCCATAACTTTATTTTCACTGTGCTCCCTCCCTGAGAGCTATCATACCGCATTCAGGTTATGTTATTGTGACTTTTAGATAAGAGATTTGTCACTTTCTGCCGCATAAGCGTTTGGCGCAGAAAGCTGTATGCGTTTCTTCACTGTCTGGGAATGGGAACGGGGATCGCCGGGCTGGCGCAGGAAGGGAATGGATGGTTCGGGATGGGTTGGGAGGGTGGTATGAAAGCGCGTTATTCCAGTGCTTTCCTTTCTTCTGCATACTTTTTAATGGCGCGGAAACTTTCCGTACTGATGACGTGCTCGATCCGGCAGGCATCCTCTTCAGCAATATCTGCCGGCACGCCCAGGGATGACAGGCAGCGGGTGAGGATATCGTGCCGTTCATAGATCATATCGGCAATTTTCTTTCCCTCCTCTGTCAGGTAGATAAATCCGGCATCTGTCACAGTGATATGATTTTTCTCACGAAGATGTTTCATCGCCACGCTGACACTGGACTTTTTGAATCCAAGCTCAGTGGCAATGTCAACGGAGCGGACCACCGGTAACCTTTTACTTAATATAAGAATTGTTTCCAGATAATTTTCTGCTGATTCATTGGTCTTCATTTTTACCTCCCATGTGAATGGTTTATCCACAGCGCCTTAATTCGGTATACACGGTTTATTATAGCATCTCGCCAGGGAAACATCAAATATTAAAAAGTTCTTGACAGCTAATAATAGTTAGTATATACTAACAAATGTAAGAAGCGAATAATTACTTTTGGGAAGGATGATGTGTGATGCCCTTGACGATGGCACAGGCCGGCGTACCGGTAAGGATAAAAAGGGTGGGCGGGAGACAGGACACCAGAAATTTCCTGGAGAATCTGGGATTTATAACCGGTGGAGTGGTGACGGTAGTATCTGAGATCAGCGGGAATCTGATTCTGAATGTCAGGGATTCCCGTATAGCGCTGGGGAAGGATATGGCAAGGAAGATTATCGTGTAGCTTAGAAATTGGCATTGTTGATCTGAGAAAAGGAGGAGAGCAGGAATGACATTGAGAGAGGCTGCCGTGGGGCAGACGGTGAGAGTGCAGGGACTGACAGGAAACGGTCCGGTGAGAAGGCGCATTATGGATATGGGGATCACCCGGGGAATTGATATTTATGTGAGAAAGGTGGCGCCTCTGGGAGACCCGGTGGAGGTAACAGTCCGGGGGTATGAATTATCTCTTCGGAAGGAGGATGCAGCGCTGATCCAGGTGGGATAGAAATTTTTTTGGCCGGTAGTTAGGCAAAACTAATCACAGAAAGTTGTGACGAATATAAAATAGTAATATAAAACTTCAGGGAGGAACAAGTTATGTCGATTACAATAGCACTTGCGGGAAATCCAAACAGCGGCAAGACTACACTGTTCAATGCGCTGACCGGTGCCAGTCAGTATGTCGGTAACTGGCCGGGTGTTACGGTGGAGAAGAAGGAGGGAAAGCTGAAGGGGATCTATGCCGGAAATGAACCGGATGTGACAGTGACGGATCTGCCGGGGATTTATTCCCTGTCTCCATATACATTGGAGGAAGTGGTGGCCCGCAATTATCTCATCAACGAGAGACCGGATGTCATACTGAATATTGTGGACGGCACAAATATCGAACGGAATCTGTATCTGTCCACGCAGCTGATGGAACTGGGGATCCCGGTGGTAATGGCAGTGAATATGATGGATGTGGTAGAAAAGAACGGCGGCCGGATCTATGCGGATATGCTGAGCCGGATGCTGGGCTGTGAGGTAGTGGAGATTTCCGCACTGAAAGGACACGGCATTGACCGGGCGGCTGCCAAGGCTGTGGTAGCGGCGAAGAAGGCGGAGCCCGCGGCAGTACACGGATTTTCTGAAAGAGTAGAGGAGGCGGTACATAGCGTGGAAGAGCGCCTTGGCAGTGAGGTGGAATCCGAGCAGAGAAGATTTTTTGCGGTTAAGCTGCTGGAGCGTGATGATATCATTGCAGAGCAGCTGCAAAGCGTACCGGATGTAACTGCTGAGATCGCCGCCCTGGAGGAAGCCTTTGACGATGATACGGAGAGCATCTTCACAAATGCGAGATATACCTTTCTGTCATCTGTGGTGGATGCGTGCTGTACAAAGGGAGACAGAGAAAAATTGACAGTGTCGGACAGGATTGATAAGATTGTTACAAACCGTTTTCTGGCACTGCCGGTTTTTGCGGCGGTTATGTTTATTGTGTACTATATCTCTGTGACATCCGTTGGGACGCTTGTGACAGACTGGACCAATGATGGCCTGTTCGGTGACGGGTGGTATCTGGCGGGCATCGGAAGAGGTGATTTGGAGGCTGCCACGGACAAGTGGGCGGAGCAGGAAATATTCAATGACGAAAAGATTCAGGCAGTTATCGACGCTGCTGCTGGTGATGACCAGGTAATCGGGGCGGATCAGCTTCGGGATGCCTATGCAGAGAAGGATTTTGGTGCTTTTGACGAGGCCCGCGGCTCCTTTGGAGACGATCTGGCGGAAAAGGGCTATGATCTGGATGCCCTTCTGCCGCTGGATGAGGAAGGGGAATGGGACGGCCAGCCGGATCCGGCTGATTATGGAATCTGGGTTCCCGGCATTCCTGTCCTTGTGGGAGACGGACTGGAGGCAGTGGGATGTGCCAGCTGGCTCCAGGGCTTGATCGTTGACGGCATCATCGGCGGCGTAGGCTCCGTGCTGGGATTTGTCCCCCAGATGCTTGTGCTGTTCATCTTCCTGGCCTTCCTGGAGGGATGCGGGTATATGGCCCGGGCCGCCTTTATTATGGATCGTATTTTCCGCCGTTTTGGCCTTTCGGGAAAATCTTTTATCCCGATGCTGATCGGAACGGGATGCGGGGTGACGGGGATCATGGCGTCCAGGACCATTGAGAATGAGAGAGATCGGAGAATGACTATCATGACCACTACCTTTATACCCTGCGGTGCCAAGCTGCCCATTATCGCCCTTCTGGCCAGCGCCCTGTTCGGCGGGGCGTGGTGGGTAGCCCCCAGTGCTTATTTTCTGGGCATTGCGGCTATCGTTCTATCCGGCATTATATTGAAGAAGACAAGAATGTTTGCAGGAGATCCGGCTCCCTTTATTCTGGAACTTCCAGCCTATCATCTGCCGTCGGCAGGCTCCGTCCTGAGGAGTATGTGGGAGCGCGGCTGGTCCTTTATCAAGAGGGCAGGTACGGTGATCCTTGTCTCGGCCATTATCATATGGGCCGGCTCTGTCTTTGGCGTGACAGACGGTTCCTTCGGTTTTCATCCGGATATCGAGCTGGAGAACAGTGTGCTGGGATATATAGGGAGAGGCATTCAGTGGCTCTTTGTGCCACTTGGTTTTGGCAATATAAAGGCGGTGACCGCCACCATGATGGGGCTGGTTGCCAAGGAGGAAGTAGTCGGTGTCTTTGGCGTCCTGGATTTTGAGGGAATGAGCCGGCTGGCCGGGTATTCCTTCCTGGCCTTCAACCTGCTGTGCGCGCCATGCTTTGCTGCGATGGGAGCCATCCGCCGGGAGATGAACAATGGCAGATGGACCGCATTTGCCATCGCCTACCAGTGTGTCTTTGCCTATGGCACCGCCCTGATCATCTATCAGACGGGTATGCTGCTGTCCGGGGTGTTCAGCGTCTGGACCGTGGCCGCCCTGCTGCTGGCCGTCTTCCTGCTGTATCTGATCTTCCGTCCATACAGGGAGAGCGGCAGGCTGAAATGGAACGGGAGAACTGGTATGGCGGGTGAATCATAAAAAAGAAGAATGGAGGACGGTTATGGAATCTATAGTGGGAACGATAATGGTGGGATGTATACTGCTTGCCGCGGTGGGACTTATCGTGGCTAAAATGATCGCGGACCGGAGGAAGGGAAAAGGGCACTGCGGCGGCGACTGTGGAAACTGCCGGAAATGCCATTAGACGGGCGGCATCAGAGGACGGTTGCTTAAAATTACGGAATACATGGCAAAATGGAATCCGTCCTTGACATACCATGCAGAATATCGCAAAATAATATGAGAGATAAGCATGGAGGCCGTCGGCATGAAGAAGATAAAGATATGTGGGATCACAGATATTGGGGAGACGGAATGTCTGAATGAAGCCGGTGTGGATTACGCCGGCTTTGTCCTGTTCTGCCCAAAGAGCAGGAGAAATACAGAGATTGAGAAAGCGAAGGAGATCATGGGATATCTGGACCCTCAGATCCAGACCGTGGCTGTGGTGGTGGAACCGTCGGAAGAACAGCTTCTGGAGATCGCAGAGGCGGGCTTTGACCTCGTACAGATTCACGGCAGGATATTGGAAGAGGTGCTGTCCCAAACAAAGATTCCGGTGTTACGGGCGTTCAATGTCAGCGACCTGTCTGAATTTTCCCGGTTTGAGGAGATGGAACATGTGGCTGGATATGTATTTGACGCACAGAAGCCGGGCAGCGGCAGGGTGTTTGACTGGACACTCCTGAAAGAGCTGCCCCAGACAAAGAAACTGACATTTCTGGCAGGGGGGCTGGATGCAGACAATGTAAGAGAAGCGCTGGCAGCGACTAAGGTGGACGGTGTGGACACAAGCTCCGGGGTGGAGAGAGCGGGCGGGGCGGGAAAGGATCCAGAAAAGATCCGGAGTTTCGTAGAAGCTGTCAGGAACATAAAGGAATGATTCTATGAAATACATTGTGAGAATAGCAGAGGCGGTTCTTATCGCCATATTTGCCAATATATTTTTGATAGGTAATATCATACCCGTTTCCCGGATCATATGGCTCAGTATGGTACTGTTATTGATGACCCTGTTTGTCGTGGTGAATATCGTGCCTTGTTATGCCAGTTGGAAACTGAAGAGTCCGCGTCTGAGAAATAATGCGGATGGCTGCGAGCTGCTGGAGATTTTTCTGATCTCCGCCGGGATCTCCATTGTGATCAACGTCTACTGGTGGTTTCTTGTCCTTCCGGCAGAAAGTCCCTGGGTGTGGACGGCGTGTGTGGGCAGTGCGATTTGCTGTATGATGGTAGAGGCGGTGGTCTTCTGGAACGGCATGATCCGAATCTACATCACCTCGGTACAGCTGGGAATGAAGTGGCGGATCATCGGGGCACTGTGCGGCATGATACCCGTGGTACACCTGATCGTACTGGGGATTATGATCGGGATCGTGAGAGAGGAAATCCGGGTGGAAAATGATAAGCTCATATTGGATCAGGGGCGGGCGGCCCGGAGGATCTGCCGGACAAAATATCCGTTGCTGCTGGTACATGGTGTGTTTTTCCGGGATTCAGGAAACTTTAATTACTGGGGACGCATTCCGGCTGAGCTGGAGGCAAACGGCGCCACACTTTATTATGGAAATCATGGATCCGCGGCATCGGTAGCGGACAGCGCCCGGGAACTGGATGCCCGGATCCGGCAGATCGTACGGGAAACCGACTGCGGAAAGGTGAATATCATTGCCCACTCCAAGGGGGGGCTCGACTGCCGATACGCCCTCTCAGAGCTGGGAACCCATCCTTTCGTGGCGAGCCTTACTACGATTAATACACCTCACCGGGGGTGCCGGTTTGCGGACTATCTTTTGACGAAGATACCTGGGAATCAGCAGCAGGCTATTGCCGCGGCATACAATGGGACGCTTCGGAGACTGGGGGAACCCTCGGCAGATTTTATGGCGGCAGTAAGGGATCTCACGGAAGAGGCGTGCCTGAGGCGGAATGAGGTCCTAAAGGATATGCCGGAGGTGTACGGACAGAGCGTGGGATCTAAACTCAGATATCCTTCCGGCGGACGATTTCCGTTGAATTTTTCCTGCCGTTTTGTCAAGAATTTTGATGAGAGCAATGACGGACTGGTGGGGGCGGCGTCCTTTGCCTGGGGAGAGGATTACCAGTTCGTGCAGGCGGAGGGGAAGAGAGGGATCTCACACGGCGACATGATCGATCTGAATCGTGAGAATTTCGCAGGCTTTGATGTGAGGGAATTTTATGTTCAGCTGGTCAGCGCTCTGCGGGAGCGAGGGCTATAACGGTTCAAAGGAAAGGAGCGGAGGAAGGATGCAGAAAGAGGAAAGAAAATATCTCAGGCTGCTGGCGGAGAAATATCCCACCCGGCAGTCTGTGTGCCGGGAAATCATTAACCGCAATGCCATACTTAATCTTCCCAAGGGCACAGAACATTTTATGAGTGACCTGCATGGAGAGTACGAGGCATTCTATCATATCTTAAATAACTGTTCGGGGGTGATTCGGGAAAAGGTAGATCTTCTGTTCGGAGATATTATGAGCCCTGCCGAGCGGCAGGAGATCTGTACCCTGATCTATTATCCCAGGGAGAAGCTGAGGATGCTCCGCAGGGAGAGGGACCTTGCACCGGACTGGTACCGGATGCTGCTAAATGATCTGGTGGAGGTGGCTAAGCTGCTCTCATCCAAATATACAAGGTCCAAGGTGAGGAAGGCCATGCCGGAGGATTTTTCCTATATTATAGATGAACTTCTTCACGTCCAGAAGGATGAAGACGACAATCAGGTGGTCTATCATAAGAAAATCATAGATACGATCCTGAGTATAGAAAATGCGGATGAGTTTATCGTGGCGCTGGCGGGGCTTATTAAGCGGCTGGCGGTGGATCATCTGCATATCGTCGGCGATATGTTTGACCGGGGTGCCAGTGCGGATAAGATACTGGACCTTCTTATGAGCCACCATTCCCTGGATATCGAGTGGGGAAACCACGACATACTGTGGATGGGGGCGGCGGCGGGGAGCAAGGCGTGCATCGCCAATGTGATACGCAATAACCTCCGCTATCAGAATACGGAAATACTGGAAAACGGATATGGCATCAGTCTGCGTCACCTGACTCTATTCGCCATCCGGCATTACACCGGGGAAAACCCCATACGGAAGGCATGGAAGGCGATATCCGTAATAATGTTTAAACTGGAGGGAAACGTGATCCGGGAGCATCCAGAGTATCAGATGGAAAACCGCCTGCTTTTGGATAAGGTGGATCAGGAGAGAAAGGTACTGGTACTGGAAGGCAGGGAATATGGGATGAAGGATGCCGAGTTTCCCACTGTGGACCCGGAAGATCCATACCGGCTGACGGAAGAGGAATGGGAGATCATGAAAGAACTGAAAACAGATTTCCTCAACAGCATCCGTCTTCAGCGGCATGTGCGGTTCCTGTATGAAAAGGGGAGCATGTACCGGATCTATAATGAAAATCTTCTCTATCACGGCTGTGTGCCAATGGATGAGGAGGGGAATTTTCAGGGTGTCACGATGGATGGCATCACCTATCAGGGCAAGGCGTATCTTGACTTTGCGGACAGGGTGGCGCGCCGGGCATTTTCGGAGAAAAGGACGTCATGGGATCTGGACTTTATGTGGTATCTCTGGTGCGGGCGGCTGTCACCTCTGTGCGGGCGGCTCTTGAAGACCTTCGAGAGGACATATCTGCTGGATGAGGGCACCTGGGAGGAACCGAAGAATCCATACTATAAGTTCTATGAGCAGGAAAAGACCTGTAATATGATCCTGCGTGAGTTCGGGCTGTATTCCGGCCTGTCCCATATTGTAAACGGTCATACGCCGGTCCTCACAGGAGAGGGAGAGCTTCCCATCCGTGCCGGAGGGAAGCTGTTGGTGATCGACGGCGGATTCTGTTCGGATTATCACAAGAAAACCGGGATCGCCGGTTATACGCTGATCTATAACTCCCATGGTCTGCGGATCATGGCGCACCAGCCCTTTGAGACTATCCAGAAGGCGATGAAAGACAATCTGGATATTGAATCGGAATCCCAGCTGATCGAGACAGAGAAGGCTCGTGTTATGGTAAAAGATACCGATATCGGCCGGGAGATCTATGAACACATATCCGACCTTGAGCTTCTTCTCCGGGGATACCGCAGCGGCGAGATAAAGGAGAGGAGGGCCTGACCCAAAAAGAAGAAAAAGTTCCTGATTGCTATTGTGCTTTGTTTGTGATAAAATTCTGCTATATTATTATTCATTTAAGGAGGGCATTATAGCATGAGGAACTTGAAGAGACGGGCACTTGCCGTCGCTATGGCGGCGGTGCTGGCATTGGGCAGTATGTCATATCCGGGAAAAGCGGATCCGGCGTCTGCGGCAGGCAGAAGTGATGCCGTGCTGACAGATGAGAGCCAGTTGGGGGAATATAATGATAAACTGGCATATAAGCGGGTGGGGGTACACGATCCATCCATTATACAGGACCCAGAGACAAAAAGGTATTATCTGTTTGGGTCTCACTGTGCATGGGCATATTCAGACGATCTTAAGAACTGGACGTCTTTTACAAATAATGTAACTGAGGCATCGGCGGTAACTATTTTCAAAGATGAGATCGCATGGTGCCGAAAGGCAGATTCGTCGTATTCCGTGGCAGGGAATCTGTGGGCCCCGGATATCGTGTGGAGCGAGCCCATGAAGAAATGGTGTATGTACATGAGCATTAACGGTCCGGACTGGAATTCAACCATATCGCTCCTGACAGCGGATCGTCTGGACGGCAGTTGGACATATGTGGGTCCTGTGATCCAGTCAGGGATGACGAAGGGATACGGCCTTACTTTCGATCTTACAAAGGTCACCGGTGAAACGACTGTTCCGGCGCGTTATACAGATAATGTCAGCAGAGGCGGAAATCCTACGCTGGAGGCCCATGCCATTGACCCCTGCGTCGTTTATGACGACAAGGGCGACCTGTGGATGTCATACGGTTCCTGGTCAGGCGGTATCTCCATGATCAAGCTGGATCCGAAGACTGGTCTCAGGGACTATAGCACTTCCTATAAGGACACCGGAAATAAGGTGGATGCGGATGGAATGATTTCCGATCCCTACACCGGATATAAGATCGCAGGAGGCACCGCAGTCAGCGGGGAGGGCTCCTACATCCAGAAGATCGGGGATTACTATTTCCTCTTCCTGTCCTATGGCGGCTATGACCCAAAAGGCGGTTATAATATGAGACTGTTCCGATCCAAGGATATCAAGGGGCCGTATCTGGATGCCCTGGGAAAAGATGCAAGAACGGTAGTGAACAGCAAGGCAGGCGATACTACGGGCACCACAGGGATGCGTCTGGTGAGCTTTTATAAGTGGAACTTCGCGCCTTACGGATATACGGCTCAGGGACATAACTCCGCCATTGTGGATCCGGACAGCGGAAAAGCGTTTGTTATCTATCACAACAAATTCAATGATGGCACGGCGGCGCATGAGGTGAGGAACCATCAGCTGCTGGTGAATGAGGACGGCTGGATCCTGGCAGCGCCCTTTGAATATGCAGGGGAGACCCTGTCGGAAAAAGGATACTCCCAGGAGCTCTTTACCGGGGATTATGGTATTATGTTCCAGAGACAAAACGTTGATGCTGCAAAACTGGCATGTGAAGAAGAGCAGAGCATCCGGCTGGAATCAGGAACAGAGGTGAAGGATGACACGGGCAGGGTAACCGGGTACACAGGAAATATAACAGGGGGGTACGAAGGGACCTGGACGTCGAAGGCAGGGACGCCATATGTTTCCCTGAAGATCGGCGCGACAACATATAAGGGCGTATTCTGTGAAGGCACCATAGATGAAACAAATGTCAGCGCCATGACATTTACCGCATTGGGTGACAACAATCAGGAATGCCTGTGGGGGTATAAGGTAAAGGATCCTACCCAGGCGATCCGGCTGACGCTGGATAAACAGATCCAGCTTCCGGATACCGTTGTGAAAAATCTTACGCTGCCAGCATATGGTGTGGGCGGCAGCAAGATCACATGGAAGAGCAACAGCGTGGCGATTTCGGACGACGGCAAGGTATTCCATCTGAATGAAGATGCTGCCGCTGGTCTGACGGCTACGGTTTCCTGCGGTGGATATGAGTATTCCAGGAATTATAAATTTACCGTAGTGGGGAGCGGTACACTTTCCCAGCAGACAGAGATTCCGCTGAAGACTTTCTACAAGGATAAGGAGCTGGATCTGTCAACGCTGAAACAGGGGCAGTGTCCGAGCTTTGCCAATCCATACCATGATACGGCAGAGGACATCTCAAGAGGGGTGGTCATCCGTTTTGACGTAACAAGAACAGCGGCTTCGGACCGTCTGAGTAATATTATTTCCTTTAATAATAAGCTGGGTAAATTGTATTTTACCGGAGGAAGCTATCTGGGTTATAATGATTTCAACGATCACTTTTTCGATGCCAATCTGAAGTCCGGTTTTAATGCTGGAACAGATTATCTGGAGACGAATAAGAAGGTTACCATCCAGATGGAAATTACCGCAAAGGGTGTTGTGGTGTCCAAGGATGGCAAAGAGATTTATTCCACAGCAACGCTGAAAGCAGGTACGACGGAAGGCAGCTATAGCGGCAATAATCCCGAAACTACCGTTCTGTCCTGGATTAAATCAGCACCAGAGCTGAATTTTGGCTCGGGAAATTTCTGGCCGGATCTTATCTTTAAGGGAAAGATCAGCAATGTGGTATGTTCCTATATCCAGCCTGCCATTGCGGTGAATGGCGGATCTTCTTCCCTGAATGGCGTGTATACCCAGGACTACGAAAATGTAACGGATGTCAGTCAGGTATGGGCATCTGCCAATGCGCAGGGGAACCTTTCCATCAAATCGGATGCCCTTCATGGAAAGTATGTAGACTATGATTTTACCGGAGACACCAAAACAAATAGCAGGGGAGCCCATTCCTACTTTGGCGACACCGATGGGTTCCAGATGCCGGAGAAGTACCAGATGGAATATGATATGGCATTAAAGGCAGGAAATAACCAGTCTGGTGAAGTTGGCGTAGTGACAGACCAGTGCGCCTACGCTTCTGGTAATGAAAATAATGGATTGTCCGGCGGATATATATTTAAGCTGACGTCGCAGCCTGGTTCTGAGACATGGACGGTGGCAAATGCTGTGAAGGAGCCAAAGACGGTTACAATTCCAAGATCGACATGGGTGCATGTGACACTGACAGGCACGAAAGGACAGACAGACGCTCATCTGACCATCACGAATGAGAGCGGGGTAAAATTATATGACGGCGACGTGACAGCCACGGACGGCGGAAACATCAAGGGTCTGTACCTTCTTGCCGGGCGTTATCAGGCGTTCTACCAGATTGATAATATTGCCCTGAAAGAGCAGGGAGGCAGCTATGCGGACCTGACCAGCTATAAAAATGTACTGGATCGTGCGAAGCAGTTTATGGCTCTGCAGGATAAAACGCCTTGTTTTACCACCGAATCTTATCAGGCATTAACAGGTGCTGTCGATACAGCACAGAAGACCGTGACAGAGGGTATGGCAGCATCCCAGCAGGATGTAGTGGATGCCCAGACAGATGCTCTTATGTCAGCCATCAACGGCCTGAAACGCAAGATCTGCACGATACAGGTTGAACCGTCAGAAAATGGTTCGGTAAAGGGACTGGAGAAGGACGGACAGTACAATGCAGGGGACTGCCTGTATCTGACAGCACAGCCGGCAGCCGGTTATGTATTCAGCGGCTGGAAGATTGGATCTGAGATGGCCGGCAGAAATATGACATATTCTGCTGTTGTAACAGACAATATGACAATAAGCGCTGTCTTTGCAAAGGCCGTTGATCTGACAGAATTTAATAAAATCTTGGAAGAGGCGGAAGAAAAGGCGGCAGAAACAATTTATACAGACGAATCACTGCTTGCTCTGCAGAAGGCCATTATGTCGGCCCGGGCAGAAGTATTGACCACAACCGAACAGAGCGTTGTAGAGAAACATATAGCTGCCCTGAAAAAGGCAATAGAGGATCTGGTAAAGGATCCCGCAAAAGAGGAGCTGGTAATTCCTTCGGTGGATGCGGTGACATACCGGTTTAATCTGACGCTGGATATGATCCCGCTGCCCGAGGGATGGGAATGGAAACAGCCGGAGACGAAGCTGAACGCCGGAATCAGGAAATACACAGCTGTATTTACGAAAACGGATCGGGAGGCAGAGGTTTCTGTAACCGTAAACAAAGCAAAGGATCCAAGCTATGCCCTGCCGGAGGGACTGAGCGGTATAGAAGGGACATCATTAAAGGCCCTCTCCCTGCCAGAACAGTGGCAGTGGAAAAATCCGGCCCAGACGCTGGCAAAGGATAAGACAGCTTATACCGCAGTATTCACCCACTCTTCGGGAAATTATGAACCGGTTGAAGTGGAAGTGCCGGTGAAGGTTACCGCTGCTGCCGGCGGCAATACAGGAGGAGACAACAACGGCGGTAATAACGGTACAGGGGGACAGAATCCCACCATAAGTCTGAATAAGGATAAGATCACCCTGTATACAGGTAAGGTTTCTAAGAGTGCAGTATTAAAAGCCGCTGTGACAGGAACATCCTCAAATGTTACCTGGACGTCATCCAACAAAAAGGTGGCAACGGTGACAGACGGCACCATTAAGGCAGTGAAGAAGGGAACTGCCGTTATCACGGCATCCGCCAACGGAGTATCTGCCACGGTGAAGGTAACGGTAAAGAATCCTTCGATTAAAGTGAAGAAAGGGAAAAAGTCAGTCAGCAGGGTGACAGTTAAGAGGAAAAAGTCAGTAAAACTGAAGGTGACTGTCTCGCCAGCTAAATCAGGAATGAGTCTTGCGAAGCTGTCCGCAAAGAATAAAAAGATTGCGAAAGTAACATGGAAGAGCGGCAGACTGACGATCAAAGGGAAGAAGAAAGGAAAACTTACCCTGAAGATCAAGAGCGGCAAGGCGGTGAAATCCGTAAAGGTGACAATTAAATAACAACAGCCCTTGAAGGTGAAAAACGACACCTGATCTTTGTAATAGGCAAGGATCAGGTGTTTTTTATAATATTTGATGCTGATCAGTTGTTGTTATACAGTTCTTGTGTAAAAGCAACAAAAAAAATCGCATTTCATTTCTATAATTGTAAAAATTTCATTGACCTTCTTGTATATTCAATATATAATTATTCACAGAGGACAAAATGTAGAAAAAACAGTGAATCAATAAATTTTTTTGTACTATTTTTTGCTTTTGATATGAAATCTGGATTTGTATTAAACATCCGGTGATTGAAAGGAGGGACATGCGAGAATATCAGGCAGGTTAATAGATAAAGTCAGGTGTTTATTCAAAAACAAAGTGAATGAGAAGGAGGCAGGAAACGACAATGAAATTAAAAAGAATTTTTGCGGCATTAATGACAGGGGTGATGGTTGTCGGATCTTCACCGATAATGGGCGCGCATATACCAGTAAGGGCATCCGCTGTGACAATGCCAGACATGGTTACAAATTCTGCTGCTGCACAACCAAGTAAAGGTATTGAATTAACAGAGGAGGGTTTTTCCATTACTTTTTCTGCAAAAATGACAACGGCTGTTGCCTGGGATTCACCACAATTTGCCGTATATGCTGCAGAAGATGATATAGCGAAATCAGAAGCACAGTTAAATCCCGAGATTGCAGAAGGCGCGGCAACGTATTTTCGGGCACGGAGTGATAATTATGCGATTGATGCTACAGGAAATCGCTGGGAGACAGGCGGCAAACCGCTTGCGAATGGGAATTCTTATGTTTTTACAGGTGTGTTTAACAGAGATGGCGGGGCTGAAGTGACCAGTCAGTTTACTCTGGATGCTTATCTGCTTGATGGAAGTGCAGTAATCAGTATGGGTAATGAAAGTTTTCAGTCGGTGAGCCGGGTGGCATTAGATGCAAACAAAAAAAACTATCTTGCATTAATTGCTAATTTTTGTGATATTACAAATATTCAATATTCGGAAGGGACTCACTCGAATACAAAACTTGCAAATGTTGCCAGTGGTGCCAGATCGGACAGGGTGGAAGTGTTAAAAGATGGAACTACAGTTTTGTCATATATGTCACAGACAGATGCAGGAGCTGCGGATAACTGGCTCACGCCCATGGTAAATGTCTATAATGGGGATAAAGCAGATCCCATTGCCAAAATTCGTTCCGACTGTTATGACGATGTAAATGGAGAGGCATACAGGGTGTCAAGTTTTGGCGGCGAGTGGACAACATGGCTGGCAAGGAACAAGCAGGGGACAGGATGTTTTGTAACTGCTAAAATTGAAGGGGAAAAACTGATCATTACAGTAGGAGATAATACATTTGGGTCGGTTTCCACTTTTCCTTCTGTTGTTGTAGATGTATCGAAACCAGTGTATCTAGAATTATTTGGAAACGTTTGTACACTGACAGATATTAATGTTTCTGATATATCCAGACTTGTATTAAATAAAAAGGAGCTGGAAATCAGTAAGGGATCCACGGCAGAGATTACCACGGCAGATGGGACTTTGCCTACAGATGCAGTAATTTCCAGGGCAGTATCCTCAGATGAAGAGATTGCCACAGTGCAGGTAACGGATGGAAAAGCTGTTGTAACTGGTGTTGCGGGTGGAACTGCCAGGATCACGGTGACCGGTTCTAATCGAAAGCAGGAAACCGTATCCGTATCTGTTAAAGTTCCATTGGAATCTATTTCGTTTAAAACAGACAGTGTTTCGCTTACGAATAAGAAAGTAAAGGATACTAATAAAATACAATTTGCTTCGGATCTGTTAAGTGATATAGTTTTTAATCCGGAGGATACTACGGATGATAAGACGGTTACATATACTTCTTCAAATCCGCAGGTGGTAGAAGTAGAAGAGAGTGGCAAGATTACAGCGGTTGCAGAAGAAGGGACGGCGGATATAACTGCAGCAGCAGGTGGTAAGACGGCTGTTTGCAAAGTCACGGTTACTACGGAATTGGTTGACAGCATTGTGCTTGCAGAATCCATCACGATTACTCCTGCAGAATACACTTTAAAGGCAGGGGAAACCGTTCAGTTGGAGGCGGCGATCCTGCCAGAGAACGTAACCAGTGATACTTGTACATGGGAGTCCTCAAATATGGAAATTGCAACGGTTAATGCTAAGGGACTTGTGACAGGAATAAAGGAAGGCACCGTTACGATTACTGCTACCACGGATGATGACGCAAAAAAAATGGCAGAATGCAAAATTACGGTGTCAAATGCAGCCTCCATTCCGGTGACCGGTATCGCACTGGACAAAACCAAACTGGATTTAGAGGTGGGCGGCACAGCGGATCTTAAGGCATCCATCACCCCGGATACCGCAGCAAACAAAACGGTTTTATGGACCTCTTCGGATGAAACTCTGGCCAAAGTAGGGAATGGAAAAGTGACTGCGCTGAAAGCGGGTATCGTTACGATCACAGCGGCATCCGCCGACAATCCGGAGATCAAGGCAGAATGTGCGGTTACCATAAAGGAAGCGGCCGGAGAAATCATCAAAGTTACCGGCATCACACTGGACAAAACCGCCATGGAGCTGAAAGCAGGTGAAACAGGACAACTCACAGCAGCTGTTGCACCGGCTGATGCCACAGACAAAGAGGTGGAATGGGTATCGGAGGAAACTGCCATCGCCACAGTAGACAGCACGGGTAAGGTGACAGCAGTGAAAGCAGGGAAAACGAAGGTCCATGCAATATCCAGATCGGATAAGACCATCAGTGCGGATTGCGTGATCACGGTCACTACAGCATCCACCGGAGATTCCGATAACAAAAATCCGGATGGTGATAAAAAACCAGATCCGGGTCCTGGTACAAACGGCGGCCAGCAGGCATCCATTTCCCTGAGCAAGGCAAATGTAACGCTGTATACAGGAAAAGCAGGGAACAGTGCCGTTGTAAAACCGACGGTACAGGGCACCACAGCGGCTGTGAGCTGGACTTCGTCAAATAAGAAAATAGCAACCGTAACCGGAGGCACCATCAAAGCAGTGAAGAAGGGAACCGCTGTGATCACTGCTACAGTCAACGGCGTGTCCGCCACGGTAAAGGTAACTGTGAAGAATCCTTCTATCAAGGTAAAGAAGGGCAAAAAGGCAGTGAGTAAGGTGACAGTAAAGAGAAAGAAATCGGTAAAGCTTACTGTGACAGTCTCACCGGCAAAGTCAGGAATGAGCCTGGCAAAGCTTTCTGCAAAGAATAAGAAAACTGCAAAGGTAACGTTTAAGAAGGGCAGGCTTACGATCAAAGGCAAAAAGAAGGGAAAACTTACCCTGAAGATTAAGAGCGGCAAGGGCGTGAAATCCTTTAAGGTAACAGTGAAATAATAGAATTGTTAATTCGGCACTGCAGGAGGGGTCCGGAAACCGGGAAACCGGTTTTCCGGACCCTTTTTCCACGCTTGACTTTCCTGATTTGTTCTTTTACAATAAAATAGTGTCTGAATAAGGAAAGTAATTAGTACATAACTTTTATACATCTTTATTGTACAATAGGGAAAACACCTTACAAATTGGCTGAGCAGCTGTGGGCGCCGGGAGCCAGGCAGAGGAGGAGAAAATATGGATTGGAGAGGGAAAAGAAGAGGGATGGGAAGGATTGTGGCAAGGGTGCTTCTGACAGGGGTGCTGACGGTGGCCCTGCTGCTGCCCGGGAGACCGGCCATGGCGTTGACTCTGGAGCATGGCACGACAGATAAACGGATCACGGAAAGCATGCTGGCGAATACCCCGCCCTCTGATTATGAGATAGATAAATCGATACAGGGGGATGCCAAAGACGGCGTCTATAACGACTATTTTCTCAAGGATGACGTGCAGACGGTCTCCATCGAGGTGGATGAAAATAATCTGAATTATCTCCTGCAGAATGCGGCAGATAAGCCCACCGTCATGACAAAGAGCGTCACCATTGGCGACAAAACACTTGGCTATACCGGACTGAAGACAAAGGGAAACTATACGCTGCAGCACGCCGTAACCGATAACCCCGGCAGCGACAGGTTCTCCTTTACCATCAACTTTGGCAAATTTATTAAGAAGAGCAATGGTTTCAGCAAGCGGCAGAATTTCTTTGGCTGCCATAAGATCAGTTTCAATAATTTCTATTTTGATAAATCCATGATGAAGGAATACATTGCCATGAAGCTGATGTCGGAGATGGGGCTTCCCACACCGCAGTATGGTCTGGCAAAGTTGTATATCAATCAGAAATATTACGGCGTATACTTTATGGTGGAGGCGTTGGACAGCAGCATTCTGGAACAGCACAAGGGGGTGGAGGATAAAGAGATCAGTCCATATCTCACCAAACCGGAAGAATCCACACTGGAATATGATACCGCCATGGACCGTTTTATGAAAAAGGATGGGACCTTTGATCTTAGCAGCGTATTAAAGCAGGATGGCAGCGGTATTTTCAAGGCATCTGGCGCATTAAAGAAACAGTCCTATCTTTGGGAGGATGACGAGGAGACGCTGCAGGATGTGGCGGAGATGATGCCCACTGTGCTAGGCTGGCAGAGAAAGCTCACCCTTTTGAGCCACGGAAAAGATTTTCAGGGAAATAAAATTGATGTCAACAGCGATGAGTATCTGAAACTGTTGGAAGAGATTATGGATGTGGATGAGACTGTGCGGTATTTTGCCGCCCACAGCTGGCTTGTGCAGCTGGATGATATGTTTGTCGTGATGCGCAACATGGGGTTGTACATTGACCGGAACGGAAGGAGCATGATGCTTCCGTGGGATTATGACCTGAGCTTTGGATGCTATTATCCAAGCATGGCAGAGACAACGGCGAATATGCATATTGACCTGATGTACAGGGCGGACTGGATCGCGTTTAGTGACCAGCCCAGAACAAAAGAAACACTGGATTACACAAGATTTCCCTTTTTTCAGGTAATCTATCAAAATGAGGCTTTGATGGAGAAATATCATCAGTATATGAAGGATTGTTCCAAGATTGCCGCCCTGGGCGGCAGGACTACCGATGGGAAGACGTATGAGCCGTGCCGCTTTGTCTCAAGTATCACAGAGATGGAAGATTCACTGCTCCGGGCGGCGGATCAGAAACTGGCGGAGAATGTCTACTATCTGAACAACACGGAACAGCCCCGGGACGCCAGGGCAGCTCTCCCAAATCTGAAGAGGATCATTGCGCTCCGGGCCCTGGGGGTGGCGCTCCAGGTGGACGGGATGGAAGCCGTCGTCAGTGGATATGGATGCAATCTGGAAACACTGGGGAATGCCGTGCAGGGAATGAATTCCTTCCGGGGCAGGATAGCAGCCATTGATGAGGATACCGGAGTGTATTCTGTGGCGGATTATGAGTCCTCCCGATCGGACAATTCACCGTCCCTGCGGCTGCGGGAGATGGAGAGTGGAGAACTTATGTACCAGAAGATCATGAAACAGGCCGGCGGCGGGGCGGCAGATCTGAAAGTCTATACACTTATGGATACCGCCCGGGCATCCGGGGACTATACGCTGTATTTTCCTGCCGATTCCAAGGAGTTTGCGGGTATTCAGGAGATATATTCCTATGACGGGAGCGGATCCCTGAAAAAGCTGGAGGTAAAGAAGGAGGAAGACCGGTATTGCGTGGCGGCAGCATCCATTGATTATCTGGTCTTAAAGGGAGCCGGCGGCACCGCGGAGGGGAAAGCGGCGGCGGTTTCGGTGAAGTGGATCGTACCGGTGTCAGCTGGCGCCTGCCTGGTTGTGGTCGCGGCAGTGGTGATGATCCTATGGCGGAGAAAGAAAAGAGGAAAGAAAAAATAGCAGCCTAGCTCAATGGTGCCAATTCATGCCATTGAGCTAGGAAGGAATAAAAGAACTGGCACACCGATGTATACATGGATGTGCCAGTTTTTTCTCTATCATAATGGTAATAGCTTTTCGGATCAAATATCCGGCGGCGGCTCCCGCGGTTTTATTCACACTTGCCGTATTTCATAGCTGCTGCCACAAATCCCTTAAACAGGGGGTGGGGGTGGTTTGGCCTGGATTTGAATTCAGGGTGTGCCTGCGTTGCCACAAACCACGGATGTGAGGGCAGCTCTAACATTTCTACGATCCTGCCGTCAGGAGAAAGGCCGCAGAGGCTCATGCCGTGTTTCTCGAGATCGTCGCGGTAGTAGTTATTGACCTCATAGCGGTGGCGGTGTCTCTCATGGATCGTCTCAGTGCCGTACAGGGAATAAGCTCTGCTCTCCTGATCCAGGACACAGGGATAGGAACCGAGTCTCAGGGTGCCGCCGATATCCTCCACACCGTCCTGATCCGGCATCAGATGGATCACCGGATGGGTGGTGGAGGGATCCAGCTCCGCACTGTGGGCGTCGTTCCACCCGATCACATCCCGGGCAAATTCCACGATGGCAAGCTGCATGCCAAGGCAGAGACCAAGGAATGGGATATTGTTCTCGCGGGCATAGCGGATGGCAAAGATTTTGCCGTCGATGCCCCGGTCGCCGAATCCTCCGGGAACGAGGATACCGCTGACATCCTGAAATGTTTCGGCGGCATTTTCCTGTGTTACCTCTTCGGAATTCACCCATTTGATATTGACCTGTGCGCCGAGATTGAAGCCCCCGTGCTTCAATGACTCCACAACGCTTATGTAGGCGTCGTGAAGCGCCGTATATTTGCCTACCAGCGCAACGGTCACTTCCTTCTTAGGATGCTTAATGGCGTCTACCATATCCTCCCAGCCCTTGATGTCCGGCTCGGGACATTCCAGATGAAGGCATTTGCACACGGTCTGGGCGAGATGTTCCTTCTCCATGGCAAGAGGTACCTCGTACAGTGTTTCCACATCCAGATTCTGGATCACCTGGCTGTTGGGAACATTACAGAACAGGGAAATCTTGTCCCGGATGGCCTTGTCCAAGGGAATTTCCGTGCGGCATACAACGATATTCGGCTGGATCCCCATGCCCTGCAGTTCCTTGACACTGGCCTGGGTGGGCTTGGATTTCAGCTCCTGGGATGCTTTCAGGTATGGGACCAGAGTGACATGGATGAGAATGGCATTTTCATGTCCCACATCCAGCTGGAACTGCCGGATGGCTTCCAGGAAAGGCTGGCTCTCAATGTCGCCGACGGTGCCGCCAACCTCGATAATGGCGATCTGTGTTTCCCTGCATCCGTCATTCCGGTAGAAACGGCTCTTCAGCTCATTGGTGATGTGGGGGATCACCTGCACGGTGCCGCCGCCGTAGTCTCCCCGGCGCTCCTTGGAGAGTACCGACCAGTAAACCTTGCCGGTAGTGACATTACTCTGCTTGTTCAGGCTCTCGTCGATGAAACGCTCGTAATGTCCCAGATCCAGATCCGTCTCCGCTCCGTCATCCGTCACAAATACTTCTCCGTGCTGGATGGGGTTCATGGTACCCGGGTCGATATTGATATATGGGTCAAATTTCTGCATGGTCACCTTGTAGCCACGCATTTTCAAAAGTCTTCCCAAAGAGGCGGCGGTAATTCCCTTTCCCAGACCGGAAACAACACCACCTGTCACAAAAACGTACTTTACAGCCATAGCTTCCTCCATTCTGATTACAAAAAATATAATTAAGTATACCCTTTTTAGGGAGTTGTTTCAAGAGTAAATTCACGAATCTTTCACATACTAACCATTGATTTATATGGTAAAATCTTTTATACTTATATTCATGTGGAAAAATTTTGCAGAACATTTTTTCTGGAAAACGAATTCCCGTGAAAACTATTTTCAAAATATATTTCGAAAGGAACCCAAGAACATGGATTTTAATGACAATAAACGTCAGAACAATAATGATCCAAACCGGAACAAAAAGTTCCGTACCAATATTATCATCTGTATCCTGGCGGCAATGTTCGCCATGGGACTGATCCTCTTTCTGAATTCGGCGCTCCAGAGCAACACGAGAAAAGAGATCTCATACAGTAAATTTATTGAGATGCTGAAAAAGGATGAAGTGAAGAAGGTCACCTTCAAATCAAATATGATCTATATCGAGCCGAAGACGGACGAGAAGGTTTCCATGTTTGCCGTGACCTACTATACGGGATATCTCAATGATACCAGTCTGGTTCAGGACATGCTGAATAAATATGGAGTGGAGTTTACCGCCGAGATCGACAACCGGGGATCCGGCATACTGGATTTTCTCCTGACCTATGTCCTTCCCATCGGCGGCCTGTGGCTTCTAATATGGTTCTTCCTTCGCTCCATGACGAAGGGCGGGGGTATGATGGGGGGCGTTGGCAAATCCAATGCCAAGATGTATGTGGAAAAGAAGACCGGAGTGACCTTTGCGGATGTGGCAGGGGAAGAGGAGGCGAAGGAGTCTCTGACAGAGCTGGTGGATTTCCTGCGGAATCCGGAAAAATATAAGAAGATTGGGGCCAAGCTCCCCAAGGGAGCCCTTCTGGTGGGGCCTCCCGGAACCGGAAAAACCCTTCTGGCGAAGGCGCTGGCAGGTGAGGCGGGGGTGCCGTTTTTCTCCCTCTCCGGGTCGGATTTTGTGGAGATGTTTGTCGGCGTCGGGGCCTCCCGTGTCAGGGATCTGTTTAAGCAGGCCACGTCCATGGCGCCCTGCATTATATTTATCGATGAGATCGATGCCATTGGTAAGAGCCGCGACAGTTCCTATGGCGGCGGCAACGATGAGAGGGAGCAGACATTGAACCAGCTCCTCTCGGAGATGGACGGATTTGACTCCTACAAGGGCATTATTATTCTCGGTGCCACGAACCGTCCGGAGGTACTGGATAAGGCGCTGCTCCGTCCGGGGCGTTTTGACCGCCGGATCATTGTGGAGAAACCGGATCTGAAAGGGCGTATTGATGTACTGAAGGTGCATTCCCATGACGTCCTGATGGACGATACGGTGGACCTGGAGGAGATTGCCCTGGCTACTTCCGGCGCCGTGGGAGCCGATCTTGCCAATATGGTCAATGAGGCTGCCATCATGGCGGTAAAGGATGGAAGGAAGGTCGTGAGCCAGAAAGATCTTTTTGAGGCAGTGGAGGTTGTCCTTGCCGGCAAGGAGAAGAAAGACCGGATCCTGGGCAGGGAGGAGAAGGAGATCGTGGCTTACCACGAGACGGGGCATGCTCTGGTGACTACAGTATTGAAAAATACCGAGCCGGTACAAAAGATTACCATTATCCCCCGGACCAAGGGATCCCTGGGGTATGTAATGCAGGTGCCGGAGGAAGAAAAATACCTTATGAAGAAAGGAGAGCTTCTGTCGGAGATCACCACGTTTTTGGGCGGCCGGGCGGCAGAAGAGGTAATGTTTGACGACGTGACCACCGGAGCCTCCAACGATATAGAGAGAGCTACCGATATTGCCCGCACCATGGTGACGCAGTATGGTATGAGCGAAAAATTCGGCATGATGGGGTTGGAAACTGTCCAGAGCCGTTATCTGGACGGCAGGCCGGTGATGACCTGCGGTGAAAAGACCGAGAGCCAGATCGACAAGGAAGTCATGAAGATTCTGGATGAGTGTTATGCCAGAGCCCGGGAGATTATAGAGGCGAATGTGGAAGTGATGAAGAAGCTGGCGTCCCATCTGATCGAGAAGGAGACCATCACGGGAAAAGAATTTGTGAAGATCTACGAGGAGACGACGGGGATCAAGCTGAAAAAGAAAAACGAATTAACGGAAGCAAATGAGGAGACAGAATAATGGCTTATGAACTGCTGGTGCTGGATGTGGACGGCACACTGGTAAATACAAACAAAGAAATCACGGCCCGGACACGGGACGCGCTGATTGACTGCCAGGAGAACGGGATCCGGGTGGCCATCGCCTCCGGCCGCTGCACAGAGGGGATACGGAATCAGGCGCATGACATCCGGCTGGAAGAGTACGGCGGGTATATTGTCTCCTATAACGGCGGGCGCATAACCAACTGCCGCACCGGCGAGGTTGTATATGATATTCCGCTGCCGGAGGGGATGATCCATGAACTGTATGATTACTCTGTGCAGGAGGGAACGGGAATCCTGACATATTATAATGGGAAGATCGTTGCCCACAGTGATACGGATCCCTATATTTGCATAGATGCCAAGGGCTGTGATATGCCGGTTTGGGTGCCGGAGGATTTTCACCGGGACGTACATTTCAATGTAAATAAGTGTATCCTCACCGGGGAGCCGGAGAAGCTGGCCGTGCTGGAAGAGAAGGCGGCGACGGATTTCCAGGGGAAATTGTCCGTCTACCGCTCGGAGGGATTTTATCTGGAGATGATGCCGCTGGGGGTAGATAAGGCATACGGTGTGTCACGCCTGTTGCAGCGGCTGGGATATTCCCGGGGACAGATGCTGTGCTGCGGCGACGGATTTAACGATCTGCCCATGATCGAATACGCAGGGCTGGGTGTGGCCATGGCGAACGCCCCGGAGCTGGTCAGGGCCAAGGCAGACTATGTGGCGCCATCCTGTGACGAGGATGGCCTGGTGGACGTGATCGAACGATTTGTAAAGGACTGGTAAACGGTGAAAGAGGGATTTATCTTAGAAGAGGAACTAAAGAAGCTGCCGGCGAAGCCGGGGGTATATCTGATGCATGACAGTGCGGATGAGATCATCTATGTGGGAAAGGCGGTCAGCCTGAAAAACCGGGTGAGGCAGTATTTTCAGAAGAGCCGCAGTGTGACTCCGAAGATCGAGCGGATGATCGGGCGGATCGCATGGTTTGAATATATCGTGACGGACAGCGAGCTGGAGGCCCTTGTTCTGGAGTGCAATCTGATCAAAGAACACAGCCCGCGCTATAATACGATGCTCAAGGATGGCAAGTCATACCCTTATCTGAAAGCAAGTGTACAGGAAGCCTTTCCAAGGCTTCTTTTTGCGCGTCAGATGAAGCGGGACGGCAGTCGTTATTTCGGCCCGTTCACCAGCGGCAAGGCGATACGGGATACAATCGAACTGGTGAACCAGCTGTATCATCTCAGGAACTGCCGCAGAAATCTTCCGAAGGATACCGGAAAGGAGCGCCCCTGCCTCTATCATCAGATCGGCCAGTGCCTGGCGCCCTGTCAGGGCGGGGTGACTCAGGAGGAGTACCAGAAGAATTTCCAGAAGGCGCTGCGGTTCCTCCAGGGAGACACAAAGGGGATTCTGGCAGAACTGACGGAGAAGATGACCCGGGCCTCCGAAGAGATGAGGTTTGAGGATGCGGCCGCCTGCCGTGACCAGATCAACAGCATCCAGCAGGTGACGGAGAAGCAGAAGATCACCTCCGACGACAACGAGGACAGGGATATTATCGCACTGGCCAGAGGCGGCGACGAGGCGGTTGTGCAGGTGTTCTTTATCCGTGGCGGAAGGATGCTGGGACGGGAACACTATTATCTCACCGGTGTGGAGGAGGAGCCGGACACGGCAGTGCTGTCCGCCTTTATCAAGCAGATGTACTCCGGGACCCCCTATATCCCGAAAGAGATCTGGACAGAGAAGGAAGTGGAGGATGCCGGGGCCATTCTGGACTGGCTGTCGGCAAAGAGAGGGCATAAGGTGTATTTCCGCCATCCCAAGAGAGGACAGAAGGAACGGATGCTGGAGCTTGCCCGAAGAAATGCTTTTATGGTGCTGACGAAGGACGCGGAAAAACTGAAAGCAGAGCGTGCCCGCACTATCGGCGCCATGGAAGAGATTCAGTCCCTCCTGGGCATGGAGGGACTGGTGCGGGTGGAATCCTTCGATATTTCCAATATCAATGGATTCGAGACCGTGGGTTCCATGGTAGTATTTGAGAACGGCAGGGCAAAGAAAAATGATTACCGGAAGTTTCGGATCCGCTCCGTCAGCGGCCCGGACGATTACGCTTCCATGGAAGAAATGCTCACCCGAAGGTTTGAACACAGTCAGAGGGACAATCTGTCGGAGGAGGATTCCTTTAAACATCTGCCAGATATTATATTTATGGATGGGGGCAGGGGCCAGATCAATATAGCGGAACGGGTACTGGATACTTTGGGGATCCGGGTGCCGGTGTGTGGTATGGTAAAGGATGACCATCACCGCACGCGGGGGCTTTACTTTCAGAACCAGGAGATCCCCATGGATACCCATGGGCAGGGATTCCGGCTGATCACAAGGATTCAGGATGAGACGCACCGGTTCGCCATTGAATACCATAAGCTGATCCGGGGCAAGGGGCAGGTTCATTCCATACTGGACGATATCCCCACGATCGGAGCTGCCAGGAGAAAGGCACTGATGCGGCATTTTTCCTCCCTGGAACAGATTAAGAATGCCAGTCTGGAGGAACTTAAGGAGGTGCCGGGAATGAATGAGAGGTCGGCGGCTGAAGTGCTGCGTTTTTTTGGAAAGGAAGAGGGGAAGGATGAGTAGGAGAGAAGATTTCCTGCCGGTCTGCAGGGACGATATGGAGCGTCGGGGCTGGAATCAGTGTGATTTCGTCTATGTCATCGGGGATGCCTATGTGGATCATTCCTCCTTTGGCCCCGCCATTATCAGCCGTCATCTGGAGGCCCATGGCTACCGGGTGGGGATTCTTTCACAGCCGGATTGGCGGGATGACAAAAGCATCACGGCGCTGGGGGAGCCGAGGCTGGCCTTTCTGGTCAGCGGCGGCAATATGGATTCTATGGTAAATCATTTTACTGTGTCAAAGAAACGCCGCCGCACAGATGCCTATACGCCCGGCGGCGTTATGGGAAAACGGCCGGATTATGCGGTGACGGTATACGCAAATCTGATCCGGCGCACCTATAAGAAGGTGCCGGTGGTGATCGGAGGGATCGAGGCAAGCCTCCGGCGTATGGCGCATTACGATTACTGGTCGGATCAGGTGAAACGGTCTGTACTGCTGGATTCGGGAGCAGACCTGATCTCCTATGGCATGGGAGAGCGCAGCGTACTGGAGATCGCAGAGGCGCTGGACAGCGGTCTGGCGGTGCGGGACATCACCTTTATCCCGGGGACGGTGTACCGCACAAAAGAGGGGGAGCTGAGCGCCTACGATCCGGTGATCCTGCCCTCCTTTGACGAGATTTGCGCCGACAGGGGAAGGTATGCGAAGAGCTTTATGACCCAGTATGAAAATACCGATCCCTATACGGCAAGGCCGCTGGCGGAGCCCTACCCCAATAAGGTGCTGGTAGTACAGAATCCGCCGGCGGCGCCCCTTACGACCCAGGAGATGGATGATATCTATGCCTACCCATATGCCGGAACCTATCATCCGGATTATGACAAGAGCGGCGGCGTGCCGGCCATCCAGGAGATCCGCTTCAGCCTGACCAGCTGCCGGGGCTGTTTCGGCGGCTGCAGCTTCTGCGCCCTCACCTTTCACCAGGGACGCATGGTGCAGGTGAGGAGCCACGAATCCATCCTGCAGGAGGCAGAGAGGATTACAAAGGATCCGGAGTTTAAGGGATATATCCACGATGTGGGAGGCCCCACGGGGAACTTTCGACGGCCATCCTGTGAGAAACAGACCGAAAAGGGTGTGTGCCTGAAAAAGCAGTGCCTGTTTCCGAAGCCCTGTCAGAATCTGCAGGTGGATCACACCGATTATGTGAAGCTGCTCCGCAGGCTGAAGAAGCTGCCTGGAGTCAAGAAGGTCTTTGTCCGCTCCGGCATCCGGTTTGACTATGTCATGGCAGACCGGGACGATACCTTTCTAAGGGAATTGTGCCGGGATCATATAAGCGGGCAGCTCCGGGTGGCGCCAGAACATGTGTCGGACAAGGTGCTAAAAGCCATGGGCAAGCCGCCCCACAAGGTGTACCGGCAGTTTCTGGAACGGTATGAGCGGGTGAATAAGCTGACAGGGAAGAAGCAATATGCGGTTCCCTATCTGATGTCCTCCCACCCCGGCTCCACCCTGAAAGAGGCGGTGGAACTCGCTGAGTATATTCGGGATCTGGGCTATATGCCGGAGCAGGTACAGGATTTCTATCCGACTCCTGGCACGATATCCACCTGTATGTACTATACAGGACTGGATCCAAGAAATATGAAACCGGTCTATGTGCCCCGGCAGCCTCACGAAAAGGCCATGCAGCGCGCCCTGATCCAGTACCGCGATCCGAAGAATTACGAACTGGTGAAAGAAGCCCTGCACCGGGCAGGGCGGACGGATCTGATAGGATTTGACAGGCGCTGCCTGATCCCTCCCAGAAGGATTCGTGGTAAGAAGAAAAAATAGTGTATCGGTTCCGCTGGGCTCTTTAGTGGATCTGGCAGAGGGAGTTTGTCAGGTGGTCCGGTATGATCAGGGAGTTATCGGCCGTGTTCTGCCGATGATCCGAATTCGTTTCCTTTTTCTGCAGATATACAATGGAATACACTCCGCCGGGGGGACAGTTATCACCGGCGGGCCGCTGGGAGCTCCGGCAGATGCGGCGGCGCACATGGCAGTCGCATTTCTCAGTGGGCAGGCTTTCCCGGGAGAAGTATTCAAGCTTTGAACAGGAACCGCCAACGGCCTGGTCGCAGAGATCCTTTATAGCCAGTTTGCCGCATTTCGTGCAGATCCGGGTGGAGGTTACGGATTTCGGTTTCTTAAACGTAGTCCTTGCCTTCCGGTGGTTTATCTTCTCCATAATAGTCTGCCAGATCTCTTTGTGATAGGAAGTGTTTTTCTGCTTGCTGCTGTTGTCATAGCCCCCCCAGATCCCCGCCGTATAATAGGGGGTGTAGCCCACGAACCAGAGATCCCTGCTGCCGGTGGTCGTTCCTGTCTTTCCTGCCTGGGGCATCTGCAGCTTTTTGAATTTCAACTGTTTTCCCGTGCCATTGTAGATCACATCCTGCATGGCGCTGGTGAGCAGCCAGGCGGTAGAATCCTTCATTACTCGGACACCTTTTTCTTCCGTGTTATCTAAGAGAACATTTCCGTCATGATCCATTACTTTTGAATAAAAGACTGGACGGTGCCAGGTGCCGCCGCTGGCCACGGCGGCAAAACCGCTGGTGAGTTCCAGATTTGTGACTCCCTTTGTCAGCCCGCCCAGAGCCATAGGCAGGGTGATGTCCGTATACGTTTTGCCGGAGCTGTCTGTGTAACTGTCTACCAGTGTGGTAAAACCAAGGTTTTGAAGATAGTCGTAACCGGTTTTTGGCGTTACCTGCTCCAGTGTTTTCACCGCGATGACGTTCATGGAATCGGCGATGGCCGTCCGCATGGAGGTTAGTCCCCGGTAGGAGGAACCATACCAGTTCTTAACGACCTTTTTCGTGCCGGGATAATAATACTTGGCATCGTCCTGAACAGTGGCCAGTGTCATCCCTGAGGTGTCCAGCGCCGGGAGATAGGTGGATAGTACCTTGAAGGTGGAGCCGGGCTGTCTTGCGGAGCTGACGGCCCGGTTCAGGGTGCGGCTTCCGGTTTTGGCCCCCCTGCCGCCGCAGAGGGCGAGAACCTCGCCGGTGTGCTGGTCCATCAGGACAAAGGACGCCTGGGGCTGGATCACGAGCTCCTTTGTCTCAGCCACTACGGTATCCCCCTTCTTTACCACTGCTTTGCGGTAGGGCCGGATCAGCTTCTCCGCGTCTTTTTTCTTCTTAAAAAAGGAACTGATTTTTTTATGCTTCTTGGCAGCATACCACCGCTTCATCGTATCCAGGTCATAATTTGACTCGGTATTGTCGGCATGACGAACGGTCAGCCGGTAGGTCAGTTCATATTCCGAATCCTCTGGATAGTATTTTTTATCATTCACCACCGCATCGCACACCTTCTGCACCGACTGGTCCTGTGTGCTGATTATGGTGAGGCCCCTGGTGTAGATGGCATTGAATGCCTGGGTCTCCGTATAGCCAAGTCTTTCCTTCAGATCTTCCACCACCTGATCGATCAGGGCGTCGGAAAAATACGACGTAACGTGGGAGACCTGACGGATCTCCTGATTGACGGACTGTATCCGTTCATATACATTATCCGCCATCGCCTCATTGTATTCTTTCGTCGTCACCAGTCCCTGTTCTCTCATATAGGTCAGCACAGTGCTCCGCTTCTGCTTGTTCTTCCCGGGATGGGTAATGGGATTGTAGGCAGAGGGGTTCTGGGTGATGCCGGCGATCACGGCACACTCGGACAATGTGAGCTGCGATACGTCTTTATTAAAATACCGCTTGGAGGCCGCCTGGACGCCCAGTGTATTCTGACCGAGGTTAATGGTATTTAGATAGAATTCCAGAATCTGTTTTTTGTCGTACTTTTTTTCCAGCTGGACAGCCAGGTACTGCTCCTGTAGTTTCCGCTCCAGCCGGGCGAAGAGGGTTCTCTCCTCCCCGCCGCCGAACACCTGATTTTTCAGGAGCTGCTGTGTCAGGGTGCTGGCTCCCTGGTTGAAATCCCCGCCGTTCATAATGCCGGTGGCAAAGGCCCGCAGGATTCCGTGAAAGTCCACTCCGCTGTGTGACCAGAACCGCTCATCCTCAATGGCGATAAATGCATTCTGAAGATTGGAAGGAATCTGATCCAGTACGGCATATTCCCGGTTGGCGTCCCTGCCCACAAGATACTGCAGGGTTTTCCCCTGGGAATCCGTAATGGTGGTGGCATAGCCCTGTGGGGAGACCTGGATCTCGTCGATGGCGGGAGCCGAGTCAATAATGCTGCGGAATGCCCCGTATACGATGCTGATCATCAGGCACGCGGCAAAAAGGGAAAGTACCAGCAGGATCCGGATGGTGATAAGCTGTAATTTAAAACGCCGCTTCGTATTCGGCGAAGATATTTTATGAGTCCGCTGTTCCACTGCTTCACGGCTGAAATTCATAGAAAACCTCCTTATAAGGTGCCAACGGCGCAATTTGAACACGCCGGTGCGCAAGTGCTGCTGACCACAGTATAACAAAAATTATTGAAAAGGGAAAGGAGAATTGGTATAATATGATGACAGTAACTGGACAGAAGGACGATGGGAGGCAGTGATGGAATCATCCATGATCATATTATATCAGGGCGGACAGGGTGAATATACAGAGAAAAAATCGCGATTTATCGCCAGTATTTTTCCTGTGCAGAGTGAGGAAGAGGCCCTGGAAAATATTGCCAGGATCCGGAAAGAACACTACGATGCCAGACACAACTGTTTTGCCTATGTCATCGGGGACAACAATGAGACGGAGCGGTGCAGTGATGACGGGGAACCCTCCGGAACAGCCGGCCGGCCGATCCTGGATGTACTGACGGGGAACGGCATCCATAATGCGGCGGCGGTGGTGACCCGGTATTTTGGCGGCACGCTGCTGGGCACCGGTGGTCTGGTGCGGTCGTATACGGCGGCGGTAAAGGATGCCCTGGAACACTGTGTGCTTTTGGAGCAGTGCAGGGGATTCCGGCTTCGTGTCAGGATGGATTACAATGATGTGGGGCGGCTGCAGCATCTGTTCCGCACAATGGAACTGACGGAGCTGGATACCATATACGGCGTGGAGGTAGAAGAGGTTCTTCTTGTACCCTCTGATCGAATCGACAGGGTGGAGGATGAGATCACTGAAAAAACGGCGGGCAGAGCGGTTCTCCACCGGCAGGAGGAGCTGCGTTTCGGCATGGCCGGCGGCGAAGTAATCTTATTGCAGAATTAGGAGGAAGACATTGAACTTACTGGATTATATGGGAGAGCAGAAGAAAGAGAAGGAGGCGCCCCTTGCCTCCCGTCTCCGGCCTGTGAGGCTGGAGGAGGTGGTGGGACAGCAGCACATCATAGGGAAGGATAAGATGCTGTACCGAGCCAT
This sequence comes from Eubacteriaceae bacterium, assembly GCA_910574015.1. Taxonomy (GTDB): domain Bacteria; phylum Bacillota; class Clostridia; order Lachnospirales; family Lachnospiraceae; genus Eubacterium_F. Next base: position 84,538 of record CAJSYQ010000004.1, read on the forward strand.
AAAGGCGGACAAGCTCAGCTCCATTCTGTTCTACGGACCGCCGGGAACCGGAAAGACTACCCTGGCCAAGGTGATCGCTGGTACCACCAGCGCCTCCTTCCTCCAGCTCAATGCCACCTCTGCCGGAAAGAAGGATATGGAAGAGGTGGTGGTAAAGGCAAAGGAAAATCTGGGGGCCTATGGGAAGAAGACGATACTTTTTATTGATGAGATCCATCGGTTCAATAAAGGGCAGCAGGACTATCTCCTGCCCTTCGTGGAGGACGGGACGGTGGTGCTCATCGGTGCCACTACAGAGAATCCGTATTTTGAGGTAAACGGCGCTCTGATCTCCCGGTCGATAATCTTTGAACTGAAACCGCTGGGGATGGAAGATATCAAGACGCTGATCTGCCGGGCGCTGGAAGACGCTGACCGGGGACTGGGAAGCTATCGTGCCGGAATCGATGACGATGCCCTGGAATTTCTGGCAGACGTCAGCGGAGGAGATGCCAGGACTGCCCTCAATGCCGTTGAACTGGGCGTTCTTACCACAGGGCGTGGGGAGGACGGACGTATACGCATCACCATGGAGGTGGCGCAGGAGTGCATACAGAGACGGACGCTGCGGTATGATAAGAACGGTGACAGCCACTATGACACCATATCCGCTTTTATCAAAAGCATGCGCGGTTCCGATCCGGATGCGGCGGTATATTATCTGGCCCGTATGCTCTATGCCGGAGAGGATATCACATTTATAGCAAGGCGGATCATGATCTGTGCGGCGGAGGATGTGTCCAATGCGGATCCCCAGGCGCTGGTGGTAGCAGTGAGTGCCGCCCAGGCAGTGGAACGCCTTGGCATGCCCGAGGCAAGGATCGTGCTGGCCCAGGCGGCGGCTTATGTGGCATGCGCGCCAAAAAGCAATTCTGCCATCACAGCCATTGACGAGGCGGACCGATTCATAAGAACCCATCCCGATTACCGCATCCCGGTCCATCTCATGGATTCTCATTATAAGGGGGCGGCAAAGCTCGGGCACGGCGCCGGATATCTGTACGCCCATGACTTTGAGCATCATTATGTGGATCAGCAGTATCTGCCGGATGAAGTGAAGGGGGAGCGGTTTTACCGGCTGTCTGACAGCGGATATGAGAAAATGATCCGAGAACATTTTGAGAAAATGGGAATTGACAAAGGCTGAGGAAAAAGCGTGTTTGAATGGAGGAAGAGATGGAAGAAAAGAAAAAACCGAAGAGTTCGTATACAAAAGGACAGCGGATCTGCGCCCTGATCGTAGTGGTTGTCCTGGCCGCCCTTTATGTGGTGACACTGGCTGCCGCCATCACTACATCGCCGGCGGCACCGGAGCTGTTTAAGATGAGTCTTGGGGCGTCTATCCTGCTGCCCATCCTGTTCTGGTGCTATATCCGGTTCGCGAAATTATTTGGCGGGAATTGATTTTTTTCAATATTTTGAAAAAAGTTGTTTACAAATGTCTTTTTTTGATGTAAAATAAATTTGTTTTTCGGCGTGTGGCTCAGCTTGGTAGAGCGCTTCGTTCGGGACGAAGAGGCCGTGGGTTCGAATCCCGTCACGCCGATGATGATATAGAGAAAAAGAAAGATAGACAGGGTATATGCTCTGTCTATTTTTTCAAATAAAGCGGGGAGTGGACAGGAGCCCCGCATCATGGGGCATAACCGCCTTGTCAGGGATGGACTTTTATGGTATAGTTATGCCAAAGTGCAACACTAAATGTGGGCAGAGAAAGGATAAAGATCATGAATGATTTACAAAACCGCATTCAACAGCTAAAGAAGGAGAAAAATGCGGTTATACTGGCACATTATTATGTGCATGACGAAGTTCAGCAGGCAGCGGACTATATCGGGGACTCGTTTTATCTGAGCAGGCTGGCTGCCACGACAGAGGCAGACACCATTGTGTTCTGTGGTGTGTCTTTTATGGGAGAAAGCGCGAAGATCCTCAGTCCGGAAAAGACGGTTCTGATGCCGGATGAAACGGCGGACTGTCCCATGGCGCATATGGCGGATATCGACCGGATCCGGCGGCTGCGGGAGGAATATCAGGATCTCGCCGTCGTATGCTACATCAATTCTACGGCGGAGCTGAAATGCTGCTCCGATGTATGTGTCACCTCATCCAATGCACTGAAGATCGTAAAAAATCTTCCCAATCACAATATATTTTTTATACCAGATGAAAATCTGGGCCGCTATGTGGCGGAACAGGTGCCGGAGAAGAATTTTATCTTCAATGATGGCTGCTGCCATGTACATGCGGCGGTTTCGCCGGAGCAGGTAAGAGCGGCGAAGGCAGCTCACCCGGCGGCCGAATTTCTTGTTCATCCAGAGTGCAGGCCGGAGGTGCTGGAGCTGGCTGACTATATCGGCAGCACATCCGAGATCATTAATCATGCTTCAGCCAGTGGGTCGTCGGAATTTATTATCGGAACGGAAATGGGCGTCCTATATGAACTGAAGGAGAAAAATCCCCACAAGACATTTTTCGCACCGGGTTCAGCCCTCTGCTGTCCCAATATGAAGAAGATAACTCTGGAGAAGATCATTCATGTTTTGGAGACGGGAGAGGGAGCGGTAGAGGTTCCGGAGGAGACGATAGACAGGGCAAATGCCCCTCTGAACCGTATGCTGGCACTTGCCGCCGGCAAATAATAACTTGCTACTGTTCAGAATGGAGAGCAATATGAGCATACATACCGACATTGCCATTGTGGGAAGCGGGGCAGCGGGATTGTTCTGCGCCCTGAAGCTGCCGGCAGACAGGCAGATCACGGTGATAACAAAAGAAGAAGCGGACCGGAGTGATTCCTTCCTGGCACAGGGGGGGATCTGTGTTCTGAAAGATGAATCGGACTATGACAGCTATTTTGAAGATACGATGAAGGCCGGACACTATGAGAACCGGAAAGAATCGGTAGAGATCATGATACGCTCTTCCACAGGCATTATTGAGGAACTTACAGACCTTGGCGTCGAGTTCGAGCGGGAAGGCGGTTCCCTGCGCTATACGAGGGAGGGGGGACATTCGGATTCCCGGATCCTGTTTCATGAGGACGCCACGGGGAAGGAGATCACCAGCAGACTTCTGGAGCGGGTAGGGGAGCGGAAAAACATCCGGATCCTGGAGCACTGTACCATGGTTGATATACTGGAGGAGGATGGGATCTGTCATGGTCTGGTGGTGAGGTTTCCAGATGGGGAGCCGGGGACTGTGACGGCGGATTATACGGTGCTGGCCTGTGGAGGTCTGGGGGGGCTGTATGAACACTCCACGAATTTCCGGCATATTACCGGGGACGCGTTGGCGGTGGCCCTAAAGCATGGTATCCGGCTGGAGAACATTGATTACATACAGATACATCCCACAACCCTGTATTCCAAGGAGCCGGGGCGGCGGTTTCTGATCTCGGAATCTGTCCGTGGAGAGGGGGCCGTACTGCTGAATCAGAAGAAAGAGCGTTTCGTGGATGAGCTTCTTCCAAGAGATCTTCTCACGAAGGAAGTGCACAGGCAGATGGAAGAGGACGGGATGCCGTATGTCTGGCTCTCCATGGCAGCCATTCCCAGGGAGACTATTATCGGCCATTTCCCCAATATATACAGGCGCTGTCTGGAAGAGGGGTATGACTGTACGAAGGAATGTATCCCGGTAGTACCGGCACAGCATTACTTTATGGGAGGGATTTGGGTGGACCGGGACAGCCGTACCTCCATGGAACATCTCTTTGCCGTGGGGGAGACAAGCTGCAACGGAGTCCATGGGAGCAACCGGCTGGCCAGCAATTCGCTTCTGGAGAGCCTAGTGTTTGCACAGCGTTCGGCGGAGCGGATCCGGCGGGAGTATACGCCGCTGGGGGATATAAGCGCCCTGCCGGATCTGGAGCCATACAGGGCGGGTGCAGAATTGGAAGAACAATACCACCGGATGGTACGGGATGCCATAGAGAGAGAAAGGAGACGGAGGGAACATGAATGAGATTACAATGCGGTTAAATGCGGATCGTCTGATCCGTCAGGCACTGGAAGAGGATATAACGAGTGAGGATATTACGACCAATGCCGTTATGCGGGAGGCGGTGCAGGGTGAAGTACAGCTCATCTGCAAACAGGATGGCATCATAGCCGGCCTGCGGGTTTTTGAGCGGGTCTTTGTCCTTCTGGATCCAGAGGTGTCGGTAGAATTTTACTGTCAGGACGGCGATGCAGTAAAAAATGGACAGCATATGGCGACAGTCCGGGGGGACATCCGCGTTCTTCTGAGCGGGGAGCGCACGGCACTGAATTATCTCCAGAGAATGAGCGGGATCGCCACCTATACCCACTCCATTGCAGGACTGCTGGAGGGCACGGGGACGAAGCTCCTGGATACCCGGAAAACGACACCAAATATGCGCATCTTCGAGAAATATGCTGTCAAAGTGGGCGGCGGGAATAATCACCGTTACAATCTGTCGGACGGTGTCCTTCTGAAGGACAATCATATTGGGGCGGCGGGAAGCGTCACACGGGCGGTACAGATGGCAAGGGATTATGCTCCCTTTGTTCAGAAGATCGAGGTGGAGACGGAAAACCTGGATATGGTGAGAGAGGCGGCAGAGGCCGGTGCCGACATTATCATGCTGGATAATATGCCTCTGGAGGTTATGCGGGAGGCCGTTGCACTGATCGACGGGCGGGCCGCCACAGAGTGCTCCGGTAATGTGACGAAAGAAAATGTGGCAGAACTGGTTGACATTGGAGTGAATTATATTTCCAGCGGCGCGCTGACGCACTCGGCGCCCATTATGGATATATCACTGAAAAATCTGCACCCCATCGGGGAGAAAGGAAGGGAATTATGCTGAAGACAGGGATCCGGGGCAGTCAGTCCGTAGAGGTGGGGGAAAAGAATTCAGCCAAGACAATGGGCAGCGGAACGCTGAATGTATTTGCCACACCGGCGATGACTGCCCTGATGGAGAAGACGGCGTGGACCAGTGTGGCGCCTTATCTCGAAGAGGGACAGGGGACTGTGGGGACACATCTTGATATATCCCATGAGGCACCAACGCCGTTGGGAAAAACCGTTACCTGTGAAAGTGAGCTGATAGAGATCGACGGACGCCGTCTTGTGTTTGATGTGACGGCGGAGGACGGAACTCATGTGATCGGCAGGGGAAGGCATGAGCGTTTTATTGTATCGGAGGAAAAATTCCAGGCAAAGGCGGATCAGGCATAGCAGGTAAAATAAATAAGGAAAAGGGAAAGGACGACTGGCAGACCAGTCGTCCTTTTGAAAGAGGAGTTTTATGAAAAAATATCAAAAATTAGGAATTGGCTTGTTTCATTAGGTTTTGGAATTCTCTCTGTCCCTCAACCTATGACCATAGTATAGTGGTTAAATGTGAAAAGAATGTGTTCAAAATGCCTGTTTTTGTGAACAAATTGTTAAGTTTTACGGCACTTTCTTCCTGTTTTGACAAATTTCAACATATATATACAATTAAAGGGAAAATTCGCGGATCTTTCGCTTTAATTCGGCTTTTTTGTCATCGATCAGCAATTCCCTGTTGTATTCAAAAAATTTATCGCAGCCGTGTTCCGACACAAACCAGGCCGCGTTGGGGTTTAGTGTCAGCTCCGTGACAAAGAGGACCATTTCCTGTCTGCCGGCAAATGCTTTTTCAAGGAATAGAAAGCAGTTGGTCAGAGTCTGTCCTGTCTCATCGGCGGAACGGCTGTACTGTTCCACAGCGCTGCCGAAAAGCTCTTTGATCCGGTCAAAGGACGGCAGGGAAGACACCGGTGCCCCCTCCAGGAGACGGCTGCGGATCTGGGAGAGGTGAGACAGGGACAGCAGGAGTTGGCGCTCTCTGCCCTCGGTAAGCCGGCCGGCGGTCTTTTCTGTATGCAGCATCTGCCGGGTCCGTTCGTATTCTTCCTGGAGCAGCTCCTCCGGTGCCTTCCGGGATGTGGCCAGCTGGCCCCGGAGTCTCTGAAGGGATTTGTGAACCTGGGTCAGCGCCCCATCCGTCTGGAAGAGATCGCAGAAGCGTTCGTTCAGTCCCCCCAGAAGAAGGCCCAGGACACTCACCGCTTCATCGAAGGGTGCTTCCCGGAGGCGATCCAGTGTGGCAGTGGCTTCCCGGCCCTCCGGGCATGTCTCGTCCAGTGCGGCGCCGGAAAGGATGGCAGGGATATTGTACTGCTGCCGGTAGCGGCGGAACAGTTCATAGTAATTGCCAAAATCTCCGGCGATGTCTTCGTGCTGTATATACTGGTGGATCGCTGCGGTGCCTGCTGTCAGCTCCTTTTTTTCGGCGGCCAGGAGATAGCGGGACAGATCCTCCCAGCCCCGGGCCGTGACAAATTCCTCTCCGCCAATGGCAGTCTCTACCTGATAGAAGTGATCCTTTCGGATATCCAGATAGGAGAGTATGGCGGGATGGACATGGCGGGCATAGGCATATTCCCGCCAGGACGGATAATCTTCTACGATATCGATGCGTTTGAGACGATCCAGGGTGGTGATATCAAAGGCGCGGACAGACCGGTTATATTCCGGGGGATTGCCTGCGGCAATGATGATCCAGCCCTCCGGTACGCGGTGTGTGCCAAAGGTTTTGTACTGAAGGAACTGCAGCATGGTAGGGGCAAGTGTCTCAGAGACACAGTTGATCTCATCCAGAAAGAGGATCCCCTCCTTCCGTCCGGTCTGTTCCATCTTATCGTAGACCGAGGAGATAATCTCGCTCATGGTGTACTCCGTGACAGAAAAATTCGTTCCGTTATATTCCCGCTCCCGTATGATGGGAAGTCCGATGGCGCTCTGTCTGGTGTGGTGTGTGATGGTATAGGAGACAAGGGCTACTCCCTCTTCTTCGGCCACCTGCTCCATAATGGCGGTCTTGCCGATGCCAGGGGGGCCCATAAGAAGGACCGGACGCTGCTTTTCGGCAGGTATCTCATATTGTCCCCATTCATTGCGGGTAAGGTAGATACGCAGTGTGTGAATGACCTCCTGTTTGGCCTCTTTGATTGACATCTGATACTGACTCATGTTATAGACAGCTCCTTTCCAATAATCGATTCGGGCTCGTCGATCCGCAGGCGGATGGCCCAGTCCGGCACAGAATCAAAGGCGGGTTCCCGGGCAGACCCACAGTCTTCTTTCAGGAAATCCGCCAGGAGAAATGCGGCGGGGCAGGCGGGAGGTGCGGCGGGGAAGGTACCGTAGCCGTCCGTCAGGATCATTATCCCCTGAACTGCCTCCTGTACCTTGGATTCCCGAAGGCTGTCAAGATAACGGAAAACGCACCGGTAATCGGTACCGCCGCCTCCCCTGATGGCAAAGGCATCCGCCTGCGCGGCAAACTCGTCAAAGGAAGTGATCAGTAGCTCTTCCTGGATCACTGTGTCAAATTGTAGAAGACGGATCTTCATATGAGTAAAAAATCTTTTGGAATTTCCCAGGATTGCCATGGTCTCTGAGAGAAACCGCCGGACCGGTGTCCCTCTGACAGAGCCGGAGGTATCAATGGCGATAACCAGGCTGCGGATTTTCTTTTCTTCCTTATATTCCAGCGGCTCGATCAGCGGTATGCTGCCATAGAGATCCATGCCCAGCGTATAATAGGCTGTGTCGAATTCCTCATCATTGATCCGCAGGCAGTCCTGCCAGGCCGCGAAGCGCCGCAGGAAACCATCGTACTTCATTGGATTTCCACGGGACAGCTTCAGCGTTCGGAGCAGGCTGCCGGCCTCCGTTCCGGCACGCCGCTCAAAGGTTTCCATGCTGGTGCGTGTCTTGTCCCCAAGCTCCTGCCATTTTTCCTGAACCCGTTTCTGCTGCTCCTGTTTCTGCGGGCCGTCCTCCCTGCTCCTGGGCCAGAATACGTGGCTGTCGATACAGAATTCCTGTTCCAGCAGAAGCATATTCCGCTGGTAGAATACGCTGCCCTCCAGCAGGCGGCAGAGCCTTCCCGGTGTCAGCAGAGTGATCTGGTTATCCTGTATAAACCGGTATGTCTCTTCACGCAGGCTGGAGGGGATTTTCCGGAGGCATGGGACGTCCAGGGAATCCAGGATGGATTCTGTGCAGATGTCGCAGCACAGATCCCACAGTTCCCGGTTCCGGGCTGGTTCCAGGTATAAGTGGGAGAAGAGACAGTGCAGCAGATTATGGAGAAAGGCTCTGTTTACAAGAACTGGGTTTTCATCGTATGAGCGGAAGAGATAGTGGGGTTGAAAGTATAACCTTTCGCCGTCCGTTGCCGAGGAAGGGATAAGCGGACTCATCTCAAAGGTAAGTCCCGAGAGGGCGGCGTCAAGGAAGCGCAGCGAGAGATAAAGGTCGCTGCGGACGGTAGAAAGGATTTCCCTGCCAAGGGCGGTATGGGATGGGGTGTCCATGTGGCTGCCTCCTTACAGATCAAATTTATTTATGCCGAAGGATTCTTTTCCGTCCCGTTGCTCCAGATCAAGGAGATAACCGATGACGGATGGGATTTCCAGGGACTGGGCGGTACTCAGCGCCAGTTTCATAACTGTTCCGTCCAGCGGTTCCGTTTCAAGAAAATAACGGAGGGAATCCATATCCCGCTCCCGGATAAAATAGGTAAGAAGTTCGCCTGAGCGCGCCTTCCAGAAATCCCTGTATGCCGTCCCGGCTTCCATAGAGAGCATATAGGGGAAACGCAGGCGGAACGAGAGGATCCGGGCCAGAACTGGAATCTCTTCGCTTACCCGGGCACGGCTCCAGAGTCCGTCATAGCGCTGGTAATCCACCTGGGCATTGTAGAAACACTGCTGGTACAGATAGCCCGCGCCGTAGCCAACCTCCTGGAAGATTCTTGCCGGTTCGTTGGCGATGTATTCATATTCATAACCGGGAAAGAGAAGCAGGGAACGTCTGTTATTAGGATAGGATATGGAGACTGTGATCTCCTGATACATATCATAGAGAATATCCCGCAGGCAGGTGCAGTCGCCGTCCCCGTCTGCCATTATGATATGGGAGAGCTTCGGGCAGTTTTTAAATGCGCCGTCCTCAATCTCAATCCCGCCATGGGGAAGATAGACTGTGTGGAGGGAGCGGCAATTATAGAAGGCATGCCTTCCAATACATTCCGTGCCTTCCGGTATATGGAATTCCGTGATCTCCCGATCCCCGGCATAGGCGTAATCCCGTATCTTATTATTCATGCTGTACCTCCTGATAGGATTCCTGCTGGTGCTCATTACTATCAAAGGATAGCACTCTATAGACAATTTTACAAGAAAATGATATACTTAATTTTAGTACTTTTTATGCAGGAACAGAAACCTTGGTTGAAAAAGAAAGAAGGGGAAGGAATATGTTTTGTCAGAATTGTGGAAAAGAAGTGGGAGAGGGAGATCGTTTTTGTAAGAACTGCGGCGTGCTGATCGGGGATACCAGAGAGGGACAGGATCAGCCAGGGCAGACGGCGGGAGAGAGCCGGACTGGCTGGCAGGATCAGTCGGCGGCCGACCAGGGAGCCGCCTTTCAGAAGGAGCCGGATTCTTTTTCCCAGGGGGAACAGAGACCCTCTTCTTCACGGAAAATGGTAACATGGGTTATCGTAGGGGCGGTGGCATTGATCGGCCTGATCTCTCTGCTGCTTCTGATCATATTGAATGGCGCTGCGCGCAGAAAGGCGGAGCCGCGGATGCAGCAGTGGAGGGAGCAGATAGAAGAATATCAGGACGACAGGTTCTATGACTACGATTTTGACAGTGATGGTGAGGATGACTTCTTTGACGACGAGGACGAAGATGAGGATGATAGTTTTTTCCCTGATACAGATGAGAAACAGGGAGGGGAACAGTTTTTTTAATGGGGAAGAAGGATATGAAGTATAGAGAAGAAGAGATACAGGAAATAATCTACACCAGACAGCTCGAGGCCATTGGGGAGCGCCTTGAGGAAGATATTGCCGGGATCCTGAACCGGACGGGAATGTATTTCCGCATCTTTAACCGGGCCAAGACGCCATTTTCTATTGCGCAGAAGCTGAGCAAGGAGGGATATGGTTTTGGCGAGGAGGAAAAGAAGCTGCAGGATCTGATCGGATTGAGAGTGGTGGTCTATTATCAGGACGATATGAATATCATCCGGACCATTCTGGAGCGGACCTTCCGCCGGGTGGGGGCATGGTCGGAGACGGAGAGCACCAATGAGGAATTTAAGGCGTCCAAACTGAACGGGGTATTCCGCATTCCGGATGAGTACCAGCGGATCTACAGCGGGAATTTCAGCCGGCTTCCCATTGACAGAACCTTTGAGGTTCAACTTCGGACGGTATCCTTTGAGGGCTGGCATGAGATTGAACATGATATGCGGTATAAATCTCCTCACGGGGACGAATTCTGGCGGAATAATGAAGATCTCTCCCGGACGCTGAACTGTGTGCTGGCAAATCTGGAGCTCTGCGACTGGTCCACCCTGAGCGTGTTTGATAAATTGTCTTACTATCACTACGAAGAGGGCAACTGGGAGATGATGATGAAAGGAAAGTTCCGCCTGCGTTTCGAGGCGCAGCCGCTGTCTCCGGAGCTGGTGGCGTTTTTAGACGACAATCCGGCTGTGGCATACTGCCTTTACCGTTGTGACCGGGCCAGGGTGATATTTGCCCTGATGCAGGAACGCCATGAGAATATTACGTATGATCTGGTAGTGAAAGCGGCGAATGAATCGGCAGCCTCTTATGAGGCGAAGACCCAGAGGCGTCTGACCAAGCTTTGTCATGAGGTGATCGGCAGGGAGCGTTCCCAGAAGCTGGAACGGCTGGATCTGAGGCCGCTGGATATCACGCCGTCCTTCCAGCTGAATGTGACGCTGACGCACAGTCCGGTGAAGGATGTGCACCAGGAATTTATGTCGGCGGTTCATCTCATCGGCTCCTGGGCTCAGGGGCGGTTCCGCAATATTGCGGAGGATATCCCGACTACTCCTGTGGATTATGAACTCCATGTGCCGGGATTTAATATTAAGATATTGGGCAATCTTTCTCTTGGTTTCTATAAAATGTCCATGGATTATGTGGACACCACACGGAAAGGGGTAGTCTGGCGGACGAATGTCAGTCTGGAGCTCAGTGAACGGATCCGGATGAATGTGTCCTGTGATTACTGCCATACGCCGGACCGTCTTGTGAGGGACAGCTTTTCGAAGCCCCGGTTCGTGGATGAGATCTTTCGGAAGATCGGGTATGAGGATGTGCTCCCCATGTCCCTGAAGCCGCGGAAGATCAAGACGATGCGGGAGCTGGAAGAAATCAGTGCCTTCACTGCCGACCACAGCAGGAATCTCCCAGTGATTCTGGCGGTGGAGGAGGAAGATCCGGAACGCCAGATCAATGTCAGCCGTCTGGCGGAGACCATCGGCACATATGCCCATGTATTCCTTTTGGACAAAAAGGCCATTCCGATCCTGATGGAGATCTCCGACTACTCCAAGGAAGAACTGATGGGAGCCGTCTGGGTGACCTTTCAGGGGGGAGAGGATAAGTTTTATACCAGGGATATGATCGCCGACAGCCGTTTTGATTTTAACAAATACGCATTCGATCAGGGGAATGTGTATGAGAAGGCCTTCCGCCATAAGCTGGTGCGGCTCATCAAAGAGAAAAATTGTTGACAGGAACTGAGAAAAAAATTATAATAAAAGTGGAACTAACGATTTATTGTTTTTTTAGTTTGATTAAGAAGGAGTAAAGAAGAATGAAAAAGAGTATGAAAATGTTACTGATGGTATTTGCCGTGGCATTTGGCGTACTTCTTGTGTCAGGGACCACAAGTAAGGCAGCGTCAGGGCAGGCAACATGGAATTCCGGCTTGAAAGCAACCGGACAGAAGACGCAGAGCGTGGATCTGCAGTGGAACACATATTTGGGTGAGGAAACAGCAGATTACTATTACATCTATCTGGGAAATGATACGGAAAATATGAGATTTTTCAACTATGTGAACTCCAGTCGTACGAATGCTACGATTACTGGTCTGGCACCAGGCGCTGTATATTATGCCGCTATCGTTCCCGTGATCGGCTACGGAGATGAAGCAGAAGCGCTGGCATGGGGTGAAGCAGTTAAGATTGGTACAGTACCGGTGGTAAATCCCGTTACTGGTCTGAAGCAGACATCGGCAACGGCGAATTCGGTAACCATGACATGGGATCCGGTCAGCGGGGCAACCAGCTATGATGTATACCGCTATAACAACTACAATGATTACACGATTGTTGGGCAGAATCTCACAACGACATCACATACTGTCGGTGGTCTTAATCCCAATATGTCAGTGTACTATTTCGTGGTCGCAAAACAGACGGTTGCGGAAACCGGGATCATGGGACAGAGTAGTGAGTATACGCGTATTGCCATGAAAACCGTTCCGGCAAAGGTAACGCTTCTTGCCATTACGAATTACTGGCAGTATCTGGGAGAGGCTGTTTACGGCTGGGGATCCATGAGCAATATTTCCGGATATGAATTTGAACTTCGCAATAGCAGCAATAAGGTGCTGATCAAAAAGGACACAGGTACATCCTCTTCCTGCGACGTGAAACCTTTCCCGAAGGGAGTGTTCACCAAGGCACGTGCGCGGGCCTATATCACAGTGAACAACAAGAAGCTTTATGGTCCATGGTCCAATTACCTCTATAACGCTTCTACAAAAAAATGTACCGTAAAGCGTTCTGCGAACAAAAAGAAAATTACTGTGAAATGGACAAAGGTAAAAGGAGCAACAGGATATAAGGTATCCATCTCCACAAAGAGTAACGGAAAATATAAAAAGGTTAAGACTCTCAGCAAGAAGAAGTCGTCCCTTACTATTACCAAGTATAATAAGAAAAAGCTGAGCAAGAAGAAAAAGTATTTTATACGGGTTGAATATCTTATCAAAGTAGGAAAGAAAACATATACGAGTAAGATTGTTTCTGGTGACAGCCTTGGAATCTGATGGCTGCGGCGTGGACAAAACACTAACAGAATAAAGGATGAGGTCATCGCTTTTTTGGCGGTGACCTTTTCTTTTTGCCCAGATTGTGATAGAATGGAAACAATCTATAGAAAAGGAAGTGTTTGTAATGAAAGCTGCAATATTTTATCACAAAAGAACAGGCGAGCCGGTACAGATCATTGCACGGGCACAGACAAAACCTACTTTTCAGGAGGTGATCTGCTATCAGGAGCTCACGATGCCCTATGACCATTTTGTTATGGAGAAGACGCAGTTTTTCTCGGAGTTTGTAAAGAATTTTGAGGAACTGCCGCTGGTGGGACGCAGGCAGATCGGGAAACGGGATGACCTGCCGGATAAGCGCCCTCTGATATCCAAGGGGGAGATCCGCAGTCAGGAGGAGAGAGAGGAGACATCACAGGAGGAATCGGATCCAAGGATACGGAAGCTGCTTGCCTTTTTTGATGCGGATACATATAAAGAGAAGATTCGGCTGATGGAGGAGATGAAGGAGGATCTGGATGAATTTATGCTGAATAATATTGCCGTAAGTCTGGATCTGTCCATCGAGGACGGTGTGGACGGCTTTGGCTTTATTATGTCAGAGCTGAGGATACGCAGCCGGTATGAGAGCGACAGGGGAGAGAGACTTTGAAAAATTACCGGATGAAGATACAGTATGACGGAACGCGGTATCGTGGGTGGCAGCGGCAGACCGGCCGGGAGGATACGATCCAGGGAAAGCTGGAAGCCGTACTGTCGCGTCTGAATAATGCCACCACTGCTATAGACGGCGCCGGCCGGACAGATGCCGGTGTCCATGCAGGATGCCAGGTGGCGAACGTACATCTGGAAAAGGCATGGAGTCCGGAAGAGCTGAGAGATAAGCTAAATGAATATTTACCCGAGGACATACGGATACTGGAAGTAGCAGAGGCGGGAGGGCGGTTTCACAGCCGTCTGAACGCCACTGGGAAGGTGTATGAATACCATTTGATAAAAAAGGGCTGCTGCAATGTGTTTGCCAGAAAGTACAGCTGGCAGATGACAGAGGACCTTGATGTGGAGCGAATGCGGTCAGCGGCGGAGGAGCTGGTGGGACAGCATGATTTCAGAGGATTCTGTTCCCGGGCCTCTAAGAAGAAATCCACTATCCGCCGGATTGACAGAGTGGAGATCCGGGAGACGGAGGACAGCATATATCTGCGGTTTGAGGGAAACGGCTTTCTCTATAATATGGTCCGCATTCTTACCGGGACACTGGTAGAGATTGGCACCGGAGCCAGGGAACCAGGGAGTATCCGGGAGATTCTTGAGGAAGGCAGCCGTGGGCTGGCGGGGGAGACAGCGCCGGCCCGGGGGCTGACACTTCTTTCGGTCCGGTATGACTAGCGCCGCCGGGAAAGCCGGCCTGTGGCAGGATACAGAGGGGGATGACGATGCGTCAGATGGAATTTAAAATGGAGCGGGAGAACCTTGTGAGAGAGGGGGACGAGGTAACGGTAACCGAAGGGGTTCTGCCCAGCGCCTACTATTATACGATCAATCCGGCGGTGGCGATGTCGGGAAATTATGTGTTCCGGGAGAGACTGCGTTCGGATCATGGCATTGTCCGGGAGATCAAGCACAACGAAAAGGGATATTATGTCGTTGTGGAATTCGATGAATAGATGAAAAGAAGAAATAGGAAAGGAAACCAGGTATGGAACGTAAAAATGTATGGAAAGAGTACACGAAAAAGGAATTGAAGGAACTGGAGAGGCTGAATAAGGACTACCGGGGGTTTCTGGATGCCGGAAAGACCGAGCGGGAATGTGCCCTGGAGTCAGTGAAGATGGCGGAGAAGGCAGGATACCGGAACCTGAAGGAGATCATCTCCTCCGGCGGCAGCCTGCAGGCGGGAGATAAAGTATATGCGGTAAATATGAAGAAATCCGTTGTTCTTTTTCAGATTGGGAGACAGCCTTTGGAGAAGGGTATGGCGATATTGGGCGCTCACATAGATTCGCCCCGGATGGACATCAAGCAGAACCCGCTGTACGAGGATACCGAGCTTGCCTATCTCGATACCCATTACTATGGCGGCATTAAGAAATACCAGTGGGTTACGCTGCCGCTGGCGATCCATGGGGTATTTGTCAAAAAAAACGGAGAGGTGACAGAGGTATGTATCGGTGAGGATGAGAAAGACCCCGTATTCTGTGTAACGGACCTTCTGATCCATCTGGCTCATGAGAGGATGGAGAAAAAGGCCGATAAGGTTATCGAGGGCGAGGAGCTAGATATCCTTTTTGGCAGCCAGCCCCTGAAGGGGGCAGAAAAGGATGCCGTTATGGCAAATGTGCTGCAGATCCTGAAGGACCGGTATGAGGTGGAGGAAGAGGATTTCCTATCTGCGGAGCTGGAGGTTGTGCCGGCGGGAAGGGCCAGGGAATCGGGCATCGATGCCAGTATGATCATGGCCTACGGGCAGGACGACAGAGTCTGTGCCTATACGTCCCTGGCGGCGATGCTGGAAGTGGAAGATACGGAGTATACCACATGCTGCCTGCTGGTGGACAAAGAGGAGATCGGCAGTGTGGGAGCCACGGGGATGCAGTCGAATTTCTTTGAGAATATGGTGGCCGAGCTGTTAGAGTGTCTGGGACAGTATTCTGAACTGGCGCTGCGCCGCTGTCTGATGAATTCTAAGATGCTTTCTTCCGATGTGAGTGCGGCCTATGATCCCACGTATGCTGCCGCGTATGAGAAGAAAAATGCGGCCTATTTTGGCCGGGGCATGGTTTTTAATAAATTTACCGGATCCCGGGGGAAATCCGGCAGCAATGATGCAAACGCTGAATTTATGGCACAGATCCGCGGCATTCTGGAACATGCCGGCGTGGCGTACCAGACCGCAGAGCTGGGTAAGGTAGACATCGGCGGCGGCGGTACCATCGCTTATATTATGGCACTCTATGGCATGGACGTCATTGACTGCGGCGTGGCGGTGCTGAATATGCATGCGCCCTGGGAGATCACAAGCAAGGCGGATGTGTATGAGGTGAAGAAGGGGTACGTTGTATTTCTGGAAAAGATATTCGGGTAGGATCGGATAAGAAGGTATGAGCGCATGAGTGATAATATACGAAGGTTAAAGTGCGGCAGGGGATTGGTATGGGCGGTGCGGATCTGTCTGCTGGCGGGAGCATTCCTTCTGCGGGCAGAGACACCATCTGCCGCCGAAACAGCGGCAAAGGCAAAAGCTCCTTTGGAGCAGCTGGAGAAAGCCATGGTCTCCTCCTCTACTAAGAGGATTTGGTACCGGGCAGGAAAGAGCTCCTCAGCACAGGGGCGTTACTGGCGGGGGGCAAAGAAGCTTTCTGTCACTGCCTCCCGGCTGAAGATCAGAAAGAAGGGCTGGTATACCTTCCGGGTTATGAAAGCTTCCGGTAAGTACAGGGTTTTTACCCTGCGGTTAAAAAAGAAGACATATCCGGTATCGGTCAATACGCCGGTGAAACAGAAGGCTGGTCATTATCTTCTGGTGCCAAAGAGCAGCAGGACCCAGGCCCTGGGAACCAGGGGGGCTTCCCTTTTGGGAGGCTGTGGCACCGCGCTCCAGCCCAAAGGGCAGTCGGCTGCGGGAGTATGGCTTCTGGAGCCTGCGGGCGGCACCGCGTTCCGGCTGAAAAATTGCAACAGCGGCCTGTACCTCACCTGCCGGGAATCAAAGAAAAAGAGGCTGGTGACACAAAACAAAGGGAATCCATCCAACAGAGGGCAGCTGTACCGATGCTATTCGGCTGGCGGTGCTTATTATTATATACGGAATGTGCTGACAGGGGAATATCTGAACGTGTCCGGCGGCAGCCTTAGCAGGGATCCGCGGCACAGCGGCAGAGCGTGGAAATTCCGGCTGTCAGAGACAGGCCGGCCCCAGTCCCGGTTTGCCGTGGAAGGAGAGACATACCCGGTTTCTCTTGTCTGCGGAAAGGCTTTTTCGCTGAAGGGATCCGTAACCTCTTTTTATACGATAAAGAGCCTGACCCTTCGGGTGGTGGATGGTCAGGGGAGGGTCTGCCTTCAGAAGACGGCAGCTCCGTGGGCATGCCGGTACGATCTGGCGGAGGCGGATGCCGCTATGACATTTGGCAGGCTGGCAGCCGGCAGCTATCTCTATCAGGTAGTGATTCAGGATGTCACAGGGAGATCCGCCGTGGCTGTGAACCGGGCATTTGTTGTCTATGTGCCGGGAGGTGCCGTGGCCAGAACGCTGATATACAACAGTGATGCCGTGGCAGCAGTGGGGCATCAGTCTGGGGGAAATGATCTGGAAAAGAAGGCGTGTGCCTCTTATGCCCTGGCGTACTGCAATGCCATACTGACCGGTACTGCCGTGAGTCCGCATACGTACTGGAGCAGTACTACAAATGTAGACTGTGTGTGGAGCAGGGGCGGTTATACTACAGGTTCGTACCACTCGGAGCAGGAAGTGCTGCAGGCGGCCTATGGACAGCTTCTGGCAAACAGACCCTGCATTCTTCATGTGACAGGGAAGACAGGAAACCAGCATTGGGTGACCCTGATTGGTTATCGGAATGTCACAACGGGAGTCCTGACTGCGGCGAATTTCATTGGCATTGATCCCTGGAGCGGGGAGACGGTAACCGTCTCCGACAGCTACCAGGTCAGAAATACATACCGGCTGGCATATAAGGGTTCCTGAGCCCAGTGTCGCGGCACGCTGTAAAATCCGTCTGAACAACAATGGACAGACGGATTTTTCTTATATATAATTAGGGCGTGTCTGAAAACTCATTCCTGGCATCTGCACCCCCGTTCACAAATAATTGTTGACAAGAGAAATAATATAGTATACTATAGATACATGCAGAACATTAGTTCGAACAGGAGGAGATAAGAATGGAAAAGGATCAGAATAAATTGAAAGCACTGGAGTCTGCCATTACACAGATTGAGAAGGCATATGGGCAGGGATCTATTATGAAACTGGGGGATACGACACGTATGAAGGTGGAAGCGGTGCCGACAGGTTCCCTGAGCCTTGATATAGCCCTGGGAGTGGGAGGGATCCCCAAGGGACGTATTGTGGAGATTTATGGGCCGGAGTCCAGCGGTAAGACCACGGTGGCACTGCACATGGTAGCGGAGGTACAGAAGAAGGGCGGAATCGCAGGCTTTATTGATGCCGAGCACGCACTGGATCCGGTCTATGCCAGAAATATCGGCGTGGATATCGATGAATTGTACATCTCTCAGCCGGACAGCGGGGAGCAGGCCATGGAGATCACGGAGACTATGGTGCGTTCTGGAGCGGTGGATATCGTTATCGTGGATTCGGTGGCAGCCCTGGTGCCGAAGGCAGAGATTGACGGGGATATGGGGGACTCCCATGTGGGACTGCAGGCACGTCTTATGAGCCAGGCGCTGAGGAAACTCACTTCGGTGATCAATAAGTCAAATTGTACTGTGATCTTTATTAACCAGCTTCGGGAGAAGATCGGGGTTATGTTTGGAAATCCAGAGACTACCACCGGCGGCCGTGCCCTGAAGTTCTATGCTTCGGTCCGTCTGGATGTAAGGAAAGTAGAGACATTGTCGCAGGCCGGGGAGAAGGTGGGGAACCACGTCCGGGTCAAGGTTGTGAAAAACAAGGTGGCGCCGCCGTTCCAGGAGGCGGAGTTTGATATTATGTTCGGCAGGGGGATCTCCCGTGAGGGGGACGTACTGGATCTTGCGGCCAAGAATGATATTATAATGAAGAGCGGGGCATGGTATTCCTATAATGGAGAGCGGATCGGACAGGGGCGTGAGAACGCCAAGAAGTATCTGTCAGAGCATCCCGCCATATTTGATGAAGTGGATCTCGCCGTCCGGGCCAGGCTGATGACGGGAGACGAGGAGCAGCCAGAGGAGACAGGAAAGGCCGATGCCGGGAAAAAAGCCGGGACGGCAGCAGAGACAAAGGAGAAAAAGACGACGGCGAAGAAGGCGGCCAAAGGCGAATAAAATGAGTGATGAAGGACATATACTGGCATGGCGGAATCTGGAGGAGGATTCCGCCGGTTTTATAGAGGGGCATGGGGATGAGGAATGCAGGAAGGCGGCCGCTAAGGCCATGAGCCTTCTTCTGCAGCAGGACAGAACGAAGAAAAATCTCATGGACCGGCTGTACCGCGGGGGATTTTCGGAGAGGGCATCGGAATATGCGCTTCAATATGTAATGCATTTCGGCTATGTGGATGATCTGCGCTATGCACAGAATTACATTTCCTGCCATAAAGGGCACCGCAGCCAGAAGGAGCTGCGCTATAAGCTGCTGGAACGGGGCGTGCCGCAGGAGATTATCTCTGAGGCATTTCTGGGATACGAAGAAGAGGAGGAACGGGATGCGCTGAGAAAGGTATTGGGGAAGCGTTTGAAAGGAAGGCATCTTTCCGGCCTGGATTACCCGGCGCGGGAGAAGATCACGGCGTATCTGGTCCGTAAGGGATATCCTCTGTCGAAGGTCCGGGCCGTTATGAGGGAATGGACGGAGGAGGAAGTATAGCGGCAGACCGTATAACGGCACATAACGACAAACTGTAAAAAAAAGTTGCCTTTTCTCATGCTCTTGTGTATAATGTAGTACATATGGAGTTTTGGGCGTGTCTGCCCATGGGAGATTGTTTGCCGGTTCCTCCGGCGGAATGGAGAATATTATGAAATACTTTGGGACGGATGGATTCCGCGGTGAGGCGAATGTATCGCTGACGGTGGAACATGCTTACAAAGTGGGACGTTTTCTGGGATGGTATTTTCAGAAAGAGGATCATAATGTCAGGATCGTCATCGGGAAGGATACGAGACTGTCTGGTTATATGTTCGAGACAGCGCTTGCATCGGGGCTGACAGCCAGCGGGGCGGATGTCTATGAGCTGCATGTGACCACGACCCCCAGTGTGTCATATCTCATCAGGGAAGAGAAGTTTGACTGCGGGATCATGATCAGTGCCAGCCACAATCCCTATTTTGATAATGGGATCAAGGTGATCAACGGTGAGGGACACAAGCTTGCGCCGGAAGTAGAAGAACAGATTGAGAGATACATTGATGGAGAGACAGAGGAACTCCCGCTGGCCAAAAGGGAGAAAATCGGCCGCTGCATTGATTATGTCAGGGGAAGGGAGAAATATATTTCCTATCTTAAGAGCGTTGTGCAGCAGCGATTTGATGGAAAGACCATTGCGCTGGATCTGGCCAACGGCTCCGCCTCCGCTCTGGCAAAAGATATATTTGAAGATCTGGGAGCCCAGGTTATAGTCCGGTTTGACCAGCCCAACGGGACAAATATCAACAGGGAATGCGGTTCTACTCATATTGAGACATTACAGGGGCTGGTATATGATACGGGAGCGGATGTGGGATTTGCCTTTGACGGGGATGCCGACCGGTGTCTTGCCGTAGATGAAGACGGCAAAGTGGTGGACGGTGACCACATTCTGTACCTCTGCGGCAGATATCTGAAAGAACAGGGAAAACTCCATAAGGACACGGTTGTCACCACAGTCATGTCCAATATGGGATTATATAAAGCCTTTGATAAGCTGGGGATCCGCTATGAACAGACGGCTGTCGGGGATAAATATGTCTGTGAAAATATGATGCAGAATGATTATTCCATTGGCGGTGAGCAGTCAGGGCACATTATTTTTAAAGAACATGCAGTGACCGGGGACGGTATCCTGACCGCCCTGATGATCATGGAAGCCTATCTGAGTTACGGGAAACCTTTGTCCATGCTGACAAAAGATCTGGTCATCTATCCACAGCTTCTGGTAAATGTAAAGGTGAAGGATAAACTGGCAGCAAGAGAGGATGAAGACGTGAAAAGGGCGGAGAGAGAGGTTATGGAAGCTCTTGGAGACGCCGGACGCCTGCTTCTGAGGGAGAGTGGCACTGAGCCGCTGATCCGGGTGATGGTAGAGGCAGAAAGCGATGAGTTATGTAGGAAAAATGTGGATCGTATCGTTCAGGTGCTGAAGGATAAAGGACACGCTGCAGAATAAGGAGGATAATATGAGTTACACAGTAGAAAATTTAGAGAAAAGTATGGCAAAGATCACGATTACTGTAAGTGCAGAGGAATTTGAAACAGCGATGGTGAAATCTTACAATAAGAATAAGAAGAGTATCAGCATTCAGGGTTTTCGCCGCGGTAAGGCGCCCCGCAAGATGATTGAGAAGATGTATGGCCCGGAGATCTTCTATGAGGATGCGGCTAATTTTGCCATTCCAGACGCCTATGAAGAGGCATCTAAGGAATGTGACCTGGAGATTGTTTCCAGACCGGAGATTGATGTTGTTGAGATTGGAAACGGGAAGGATTTTGTTTTTACAGCGACAGTGGCTGTAAGACCTGAGGTTACCCTTGGTGAGTACAAGGGTCTGGAAGTGGAGAAAAAGGAAGTCAAGATCCTTGCGGCAGATGTCAACGCAGAGCTGGAGCGTATCCGTGAGCAGAACAGCCGTATGATAACCATTGAGGACAGAGGGATTGAGAAG
The DNA here is from genome assembly GCA_910574015.1 of Eubacteriaceae bacterium. GTDB lineage: Bacteria > Bacillota > Clostridia > Lachnospirales > Lachnospiraceae > Eubacterium_F. The sequence goes on from CAJSYQ010000004.1 coordinate 106,077, forward strand.
GATGATACGGCGGTTATCGACTTTGAGGGATTTGTAGACGGCGAACCGTTCCAGGGCGGAAAAGGGGAGGATTACTCACTGGTGATCGGCAGTCATTCCTTTATCGACAATTTTGAAGATCAGCTGATCGGGAAGAAGACTGGTGATGAGACAGAAGTCAATGTGACATTCCCAGAAGATTATCATCAGGAATCCCTGCAGGGCAAACCAGCTCTTTTTCAGGTTACGATCAAGGCTGTCAGGAGAAAAGAGCTTCCAGAGCTGGATGATGAATTCGCCAGCGAGGTATCCGAATTTGAGACACTGAAGGAGTATAAGGCCAGCATTAAGAAAACCCTTACAGAGCGAAAGAAAGAAGAAGTAAAGAGAGAGAAAGAGACTGCCGTTGTGGAGAAAGCGGTGGAAAATGCATCTATCGAAATACCGGAGCCCATGATTGACGAGCATGTGCGTCAGATGGTTCAGGAATTTGCCGGACGGATCCAGCAGCAGGGGCTGAATATTGAACAGTATATGCAGATGACTGGTATGACGCCAGACGCCCTGATGACACAGATGAGACCAGAGGCAGAGAAACGCATTAAGACAAGACTCACCTTGGAGGAGATCGTAAAGGCGGAGAATATCGAAGCGACAGAAAAAGATATCGAGGATGAGATCCAGAATATCGCATCCATGTACGGCATGGAGATTGACAAGCTCAAAGAGGCAATGGGCGACGATGAGAGACAGCAGGTGGCAGAAGATATGGCTGTCCAGAAGGCGGTTGAATTTATTGCAGAGAATGCGTCAGAGGTAGAAACGGCAGAAGAAAAAGCAGAAGAATAGGAAAAGTCATTTAATAGATGTGGAGGCGTGGCAGATGGCATTAGTACCTTACGTCATTGAGCAGACCAGCCGCGGCGGCGAGCGCTCATATGACATTTATTCAAGATTATTAAAGGAACGTATCATTTTTCTCTCAGATGAGGTGAATGATCAGACGGCAAGTCTTGTAGTGGCGCAGCTTTTGTTCCTGGAATCCGAAGACCCCAAGAAAGATATCCAGCTGTATATCAACAGTCCAGGTGGATCGGTGACAGCGGGCATGGCAATCTACGACACGATGAATTATGTAAAATGTGATGTATCCACGATATGTATCGGTCTGGCGGCAAGCATGGGAGCCTTTCTTCTCTCCAGCGGTGCAAAGGGCAAGCGTTTCGCACTTCCCAATGCCGAGGTGATGATCCACCAGCCATCCGGCGGTGCAAAGGGACAGGCTACGGAGATTCAGATCGTGGCAGAAAATATTTTGAAGACTAAGAAAAAGCTGAATGAAATTCTGGCGGCGAATACGGGACAGTCGGTGGAGAAGATCGCGCAGGATACAGAGCGGGATAACTTCATGAGTGCCGATGAGGCGAAGGAGTACGGCCTTGTGGACGCTATTGTGCTGAACCGTAAGGATACAAGTGAAGAGAAGACAGAGGAGTAAGAAAGCTGTCTTGTGATAGGGAGAATGGTGCCGGAATGTACTGGTACCATTTTGCCATATGTCTGGATAAGATGAATTTTATGACTGGAGGCTGACATGGCAGGAAAGAATAGTGACAATATGTCGCGGCTGCGCTGCTCGTTCTGCGGCAGGACAGAGCAGCAGGTGCGCAAACTCATCGCAGGGCCGAACGGAGTTTATATTTGTGATGAATGTGTGGATCTGTGTGATGAGATTCTGGAGGAGGAATATCAGGAGAATTATGAGGAGAAGGACGAGGAGGAGATCAACCTTCTCAAGCCCCGCGAGATCAAACAGTTTTTGGATGAATATGTAGTGGGACAGGAGGATGCGAAACGGGCTCTCTCCGTAGCAGTATATAACCATTATAAGAGAATTAAGGCGGGCAGGGACATGAATGTGGAACTGCAGAAAAGCAATATCCTGATGGTGGGACCTACGGGTTCCGGAAAGACGTATCTGGCACAGACTCTGGCGAAGATCCTGAATGTGCCTTTTGCCATTGCGGATGCCACGACTTTGACAGAGGCCGGTTATGTAGGCGAGGACGTGGAAAATATCCTGTTGAAGATCATACAGGCGGCAGATTATGATATCGCCCGTGCGGAGCACGGTATTATTTACCTGGATGAGATTGACAAGATCACGAAGAAAGCCGAAAATGTCTCTATCACCCGGGACGTGTCTGGTGAAGGAGTACAGCAGGCTCTGCTGAAGATTTTGGAGGGGACGGAGGCGAGTGTTCCCCCCCAGGGCGGCAGAAAACATCCGCAGCAGGAATTTTTCCATATCGATACTACCAATATATTATTTATCTGCGGCGGTGCCTTTGACGGACTGGATAAGATCATCAGCTCCCGCATTGACAAGAAATCCATCGGATTCGGCGCGGATATTGCCGATCCCACGCAGCAGAATGTGGGGGAACTGTTTAAACAGGCCCTTCCCCAGGACTTTGTGAAATTCGGACTGATACCGGAGTTTATCGGGAGGGTTCCCATGACGGTATCGCTGGATCTGCTGGATGAAGAGGCGCTGAAGGAAATACTGGTGCGGCCGAAAAACGCCATTACCAAGCAGTACCAGAAGCTGCTGGAGCTGGATGGAGTGAAGCTGTCCTTTGAAGATGAGGCACTGGGCGCGGTGGCGCGTCTCTCCACAGAGAGAAAGACCGGAGCCAGAGGGCTGCGGGCGATACTGGAGAGCAGCATGCTGGATTATATGTTCGACCTGCCCTCACGGGATGATGTGTCAGAATGCGTCATAACAAGGGGAGTGATCGAGGGGGATGGCGTTCCGCGCCTTATGGGGCCGGGCGGCAATGTCCTTTTGGAGGATCCAGGACTGGACGGGACCGGGCAGGCATCGGAAGAGAGTGCATAGACGGAAAGACAAATATGGAGGATAACATGAGTGAACAGCAAATGAAAACAATGCCAATTCTTGCTCTGCGTGGTATGGCGGTATTACCGGGTATGCTGGTTCATTTAGATATAAGCAGGGAGATCACTAAGCGGGCCATCGAGGAGGCCATGGAGCTGGACGGCACATTATTTCTCACCGTACAGCGCGACGAGTCCGTAGAGACGCCGTCTTTTTATGATCTGCATGAGATCGGCGTTATCGCGAAGGTCCGTCAGGAAGTTAAACTTAAGGATAATATTGTGCGCGTTATGATCTCCACACTGGAGCGCGGCAATCTGCTGAGCCTGAATCAGACTAAGCCTTTTCTTGTGGGGGATGTTGTTCCCTACAGTTGGGATGAAGCAGAGGACTTTATTGGCGAGAGCGAGAAGGCGGCCATGTGCCGCAATCTAAAGGAGATATATAATATCTATCTCAACGAAAATCCCCGGGCGGGTCGGAGTGCCCTGGATAAGATCCGTAAGACGGAGAATCTGTCGAAATTAACGGATCTTATCGCCATGCACATCAATATGGGTTATGAAAAACGTCAGGAAATACTGGAATGCCTGGATCTGGAGCGGAGATATGAGCTGGTATCGTCGGTGCTGATGGAGGAGGTCAATATTTCCCGTATCCGGGAGGCATACCGCAACAAGGTCAAGGAAGAGGTTGACAAGAACCAGAAGGAATACTTTCTGCGGGAGCAGATGAAGGTGATCCGGAACGAGCTGGGCGATGAGGGCGATGCGGAGGATTATGCGGAGAAATATACTGCGGAGTTGGAGAAGCTTCAGTGCGGGGAGGAAGTCAGGGAGAGCATTGCCGGGGAGATCCGCCGGCTCCAGCATATTCCGGTGAGTTCATCAGAACACGTAGTGGCTCGGGACTATATCGAAAATGTCCTTGCCCTTCCCTGGGATAAAATGTCAGAGGACAACAATGATATCCAAAACGCGGAAAAGGTGCTGAACGAGGATCATTACGGTCTTGTGAAGGTGAAGGAGAGAATACTAGAATTCCTCGCCGTCCGGGCACTGACGGACAAGGGAGAATCCCCCATTATCTGTCTGGTGGGACCGCCCGGCACCGGTAAGACGTCCATCGCCCGGTCGGTGGCGCGGGCACTGGACAGAAAATATGTCCGTATCTGTCTTGGCGGCGTCCGGGACGAGGCGGAGATCCGCGGTCACAGAAGGACTTATGTAGGTGCCATGCCGGGGCGGTTTATCGACGGCCTGAAGAAAGCGGGAGTGAAGAACCCCCTTATCCTTCTGGATGAGATTGATAAGGTCAGCAGCGATTACCGGGGAGACACTTCTTCTGCTCTATTAGAAGTGCTTGACCCGGAACAGAATAGAAACTTTGTCGATCATTATGTGGAGCTGCCGGTAGACCTGTCTGAGGCGCTGTTTATCTGTACGGCCAACTCCACCGACACGATACCGAGACCGCTTCTGGACCGTATGGAACTGATTTCCATTGCCGGCTATACTGAGAACGAACGGTTTCATATCGGGAAGGATTACCTGATACCAAAACAGCTGAAGAAAAATGGACTGAAGAAAAAGCAGCTGGCCATCGGCGATGCGGGACTGCGTGTGATCATTTCCAATTATACGAAAGAGGCAGGTGTCCGGGAGCTGGAGCGTCAGATCGGCAGGATCTGCCGGAAGAGTGCCCGAAGGATACTGGAGGGAGAAGAGGGTATGATCCGTGTCAGTTCGCGGAATGTTGGCGATTTTCTCGGCAAGCGGAAGTACCGCATCAACGAGGCGAACAAAAAAGATGATATCGGTATCGTCCGGGGGCTGGCCTGGACGGAGGTGGGCGGCGATACCCTGGAGATTGAGGTGAATACCATGCCCGGGGAGGGGAATCTTATCCTCACCGGACAGCTGGGGGACGTTATGAAAGAATCTGCCCAGATTGCCCTTAGTCTGGTCCGCTCGCTTCTGCCGAAGAGGGAGAAATTTTTTAAGGAAAGTGATTTTCATCTTCATGTGCCGGAAGGGGCAGTGCCGAAGGACGGTCCCTCTGCCGGGGTTGCCATGACTACCGCGCTGTATTCTGCAGTTACCGGAAAGAAGATTGCCGGCCGGGTAGCCATGACAGGAGAGATCACACTCCGAGGGCGGGTGCTGCCTATCGGGGGGCTTAAGGAAAAACTGCTGGCTGCCCGGCTGGCAGGGATCAGCACCGTGCTGGTGCCAGCAGAGAACAAACCGGATGTAGAGGAACTGGAAGAAGAGATCACGGAGGGCATGTCAGTGGTGTTCGCCGAGAAGATTCAGGATGTGCTGAAGACGGCACTGGTGGAGGGATAAGACAGAGTTGGTTATCAGATCATTAGAGCTGGAGACGGTGTGCGGCATTACCAGCAGCCTGCCGCAGCATGATAAAATAGAGATGGCGTTCTGGGGGCGTTCCAATGTAGGAAAATCCTCATTGCTGAATACGCTGTGGAACAGGAAATCCATGGCGCGGACGTCGGCCCAGCCGGGTAAGACCCAGACCATCAATTATTACAATGTAAACGATGTCTGTTATATGGTAGACCTGCCGGGATACGGATATGCCAAAGTTTCCCGGGAACTGGCGGAGAAATGGAGGAAGATGATCGAGCGGTATCTGGATACATCCCGGGCGCTGCGGGTGGTATTTCTTCTGATTGACAGCCGCCATGATCCGACAAAGCAGGATGTGGAGATGTATCGCCTGCTCTATCAGAAGGGATTTAATCCCCTTATCATTGCCACAAAGACAGATAAGCTGAGCAGAAATGAAAAAAAACAGAAGCTGTCCGGCATCGGCAGGGTACTTGGTGCCGAATCGGATACGCCCATACTGCCCTTCTCTGCCCTGAATAGGGATGGGAAGGAAGAGATTTGGGAATATATTGATTACTTTGTACAGGAACTGGGTTCGACGGTGACAGCTTGAATCCGTCGATTAATTACAATGGGAGGAAGTATGACGAAGAAGCAGCGTGCTGCCGCGATCATTGAACTGCTGGAACAGGAATATCCGCTGGCAGACTGTACACTGGATTATGACGAGGCGTGGAAGCTCCTGGTCAGTGTCCGCCTTGCGGCACAGTGTACCGATGCCAGGGTAAATGTGGTGGTGAAAGAGCTCTATGAAAAGTATCCTTCGCCGTCCGCACTTGCCGCTGCCACAGTGGAGGAGATCGAAGCGATCGTGAAACCCTGCGGCCTGGGACACAGCAAGGCGCGGGATATCCATAAATGCATGAACGTACTGGTGGAAAAATATGAGGGCAGGGTGCCGGAGGATTTTGACGCTCTTCTGGCTCTTCCCGGAGTGGGGCGCAAGAGCGCCAACCTGATAATGGGGGATGTCTTTGGCAGGCCCGCCATAGTGACGGATACCCACTGTATCCGCCTGGTCAACCGGATGGGACTGGTGGATGGCATTCGGGATCCCAAAAAGGTGGAGATGGCTCTCTGGAAGATCATACCAGGAGAGAAAGGCAGTGACTTCTGCCATCGTCTGGTGCACCACGGCAGAGAGGTGTGCACGGCACGAAAGGCGTATTGTGACAAATGCGTTCTAAAAGAGATCTGTAAGGGGGTGCTGGGATGAAACAATTTTTTAATTATGTATGGGAACATGGTTCTCTTTTGATCCGCAGGCTCTGCGGACTGGTATGGGGAGCAGCGGGAGTCTTCTGCCTGTTTGCAGCCTATCAGCAATGGCAGTATCTGTCTGCTCCCCAGGCATTCCATCCCCTGGGGAAAGGGCCGGAGATACTGATGATCGCTGTTGTCCTTCTGCTTGCCGTGCTGTTTCTTCTCTATGGGGCAGTGCAGATGACAAGGGAAAAGGATCATGCGCTGGCCAGGCTTTTCCAGAAGAAGGTGCCTAATGGGATACTGGTCATTCTGGCCTATGCAGTCTTTCTCTTTGTAATCTGTTTCTTTACAATGGGAGAGATTGCCCTGAAAGCGAAATATGCCGCACCGCTGCAGATTGGGGCAGCCGTGCTGCTGATACTGGATCTGTGTACGAATCTTGGATTGTTCCCGGATCAGTGGGAAGATTCACCGCTGATCCGGCTTATTGCCCGGCGCGGCAGAAAAAAATAAGCAGAAATAATACTGACTGAGGTCATCCTTCCTTAGTCAGTATTTTTTCATATAAGAGCCCCACAAGAAACCAGAGAGGGGCGTAGTCAAACCGGACGATGCCTTTATAATTGCTTTTGGCATCGCTGTAGTCCCAGGGGCAGCAGTCCTTTTTTTTGAGAAGGCTTCCGGTGCCAAACTCCGTCAGAAAGATAAAAAATGTGTAGACGGAGCCCCGGAACATAATGTTTTTGCCCTCTAATTTGTGGCAGAGGGGAGACATTATGGATGCCATGCCATAGATCGGGAACATCCAGATGGAAGTGGCGCATTCCATTTTCTTATTTTTTTCAAAACAGATGGAGCCAAGTCCCGTCCAGAAACATTCCAGCCCCCACCCGGTGAGACCACACTTCATAAATTGCTCCGCCTGTTTTTTCAATTTGTGTTTCATAGAGATGCTCCTGCCTTTCCGTGATGATTTTACCCGTGTAGTATGTCCAAATCGTTGCTAAGTAATTCTAAATCTGTTATACTAAATTTATGTTTACAAAATTTAGAGGAAACGAGGGTACTTATATGGCAACGATCAGACCATTTCGCTGTGTGCGTCCAGGCGAGGATGTGGCGGACAGGGTGGCAGCATTACCTTATGATGTATACAACAGACAGGAAGCGAAGGCAGAGGTGGAGAGAGAACCGCTTTCCTTTTTAAAGATTGACCGTGCAGAGACTGGTTTTCCGGATTCTGTCGATACCTATGCACCGGAGGTATACCAGAGGGCAAAGGAGCTGCTGCAGAAGGATATCGCAGACGGCATATACAGCAGGGATGGAGACCCCGCTTATTATGTCTATGAGCTGACGATGGATGGGCGTACCCAGACTGGGCTGGCGGCCTGTGCGGCGGTGGACGACTACATAGACAATGTGATCAAAAAACATGAGAATACAAGAGAGGATAAGGAACAGGACCGCATCACCCATGTGGATACCTGCAGTGCCCAGACGGGACCTATCTTTCTGGCCTACCGGTCCGATCCGGTGATCAATGAGGCTGTGGCCCGGGCAAGGGAGGGCAGGCCGCTGTATGATTTTACTGCGCCGGACGGGATCGGGCACCGGGTCTGGAAGATCAGCAGTGCCGAAGAGGTGGAGAAGATCCGGAATGCATTTGAACATATCGAACAGATTTATATTGCCGACGGCCATCACCGGGCGGCATCTGCAGTAAAAGTGGGACTGAAACGGAGACAGGAGCATCCCGGATACGATGGGACGGAGGAATTTAACTATTTCCTCTCGGTGCTGTTTCCCCATGACCAGTTGATGATCATGGACTATAACCGCACCGTAAGGGATCTCAACGGGCTCTCCAGGGAGGAATTTATTGAGAAGGTATCTGGGCGCTTCCGGGTCCAGCAGAGTATGACTCCGGTGAGGCCGGATAAAAAGGGAACCTTCGGTATGTATCTGGAGGGACAGTGGTACCGGCTGACGGCAGAAGAGTCTTTATTTGAGGGCAGGGATGCGGTTGGTTCTCTGGATGTATCCATATTACAGGATCATCTTCTGGCTCCGGTTCTTGGGATCGGCGATCCAAGGACGGATTCCCGGATCGATTTTGTCGGTGGCATACGCGGTCTGGAGGAACTGGAGAGAAGGGCGGACACCGATATGAAGATATCCTTTTCCATGTACCCCACTTCTATTACAGAGCTTTTTGATGTGGCGGACCAGGAGCTTCTTATGCCGCCGAAATCCACATGGTTTGAGCCCAAACTTCGGAGCGGATTATTTATTCATGAGATATAAGACGAAAAAGATCAACAAGTTGCATAAAGGAGGTAACTATGGCGTTACGATTGGAAGATTATATGCAGTGGCCGGAGATTGAGGCGCTGGAATATGCAGAGTGCGGCAGACCAGAGACAGTATTGGGCCCCAGGATGATCGGGAAGTCCCATGTACTTGTGACAGCCTTGTTCCGGGAAGCCGATTCGGTGAAGGTGAAGGTTCTTGACACGAAGAAGGAATACAGCATGGAGAAAATGGAGGAGATGGGTTACTATGCGGTACTGATCCCGGCAAAGAAGATCCCATCCTACCATTTTCTTGTGAAGAGGGGAAAGGAACAGGAAGAGATGCCGGATCCCTATGCCATGGAATCTCAGATAGACGGCCTGGATATGAACCGGTTCGATCATGGGATCCACGATACCATTTACCAGAAGCTTGGCGCACATCCCATGACACTGGAGGGGACCAGAGGAACCTATTTTGCTGTCTGGGCACCCAATGCCAGGGCGGTGAGTGTGGTGGGGAATTTCAATAACTGGGATCCCGGTTCGCACCCTATGCGATTTCTGCCGGATGCCGGCATTTATGAGTTGTTTGTGCCGGGCATCGGAAAGGGGGAGATCTATAAATTCCGGCTGTTGGACAGCATAGGAAAAGAAGTGCTGAAAGCCGACCCCTTTGCCAGTTATGCAGAATTTCGTCCCAAGACGGCAAGCATTGTATGGGACAGTGATCATACATGGAATGATAAGAAATGGATGGAAGCCCGCAAAAAGTGGAAAGTAAAAAAGGAGGCAATGCTGATCTATGAAGTATCCCTGGCGGGATTTTGTAAGCCTAAGGATACGGATGCAGAAGAGAGGGAATCCTTCTGTAATTATCGGGACATTGCCCCGGTTCTGTCCAAATATTGTGAGGAGATGGGCTATACCCATGTGGAACTGATGCCGGTGATGGAACATCCCTTTGACGGCTCCTGGGGATATCAGGTGACCGGCTATTATGCCCCCACAGCCCGCTATGGCACACCGGATGATTTTCGGTATTTTGTAGATCATATGCACCGTCACGGAATCGGTGTGATCCTGGACTGGGTGCCGGCGCATTTTCCGAAAGATGAGCACGGCCTTGCCAGATTCGACGGCACCTGCCTATTTGAGCATCTTGATCCGAGACAGGGCGAGCATCCGCACTGGGGGACCCTGATCTACAATTACGGCAGGCCGCAGGTGGTGAATTTCCTTGTTGCCAATGCGCTCTACTGGCTGGAGGAATTCCATGCCGACGGACTTCGCATGGACGCTGTGGCATCCATGCTCTATCTCGATTATGGGAAGAGTGACGGCGGATGGGTGGCCAATATTTATGGCGGCAATGAGAACCTGGAGGCGATCTCCTTCATCCAGAGAGTGAATGACAAGATCCATGCAAGGAAGGATGGCGCACTCTCCATCGCGGAGGAGTCCACCGCCTGGCCCCAGGTTACGGGCAGGACATCGGAGGAGGGGCTGGGCTTCGACCTCAAGTGGAATATGGGCTGGATGAACGATTATCTGGAATACATCCGCACAGATCCCCTGTTCCGCAAGGGCAGGCACGGCATGCTGACATTTAGTATGGTCTACCAGTATTCGGAGGAATTTATCCTTGTCCTGAGCCATGACGAGGTGGTTCATATGAAGGGATCCATGTACACGAAGATGCCGGGAGAAAGAAAGGATAAATTCGCCAGTCTCCGTCTCACCTATGGATATATGGCGGCACATCCCGGCAAGCAGCTTCTGTTTATGGGGCAGGAGTTCGGTCAGGAACGGGAGTGGAGCGAAGCCAGGGAGCTGGACTGGGATCTCTTGGAGCCGGTGGATGGCGAGATGTCGGACAATGAGCGGCTCAGACAGTATGTGAGTATACTGAATTCCTTCTATCTTGCTCATCCCGCCATGTATGTGGATGATTCACGGCCTTCCGGTTTTGATTGGATCAGCACACTGGACGCAGACCGGAGTGTCATCGCTTTTGTGAGAAAATGCAAGGACGAGGCGCTTTTAGTTCTCTGCAATTTCACGCCGGTGGCTTATGAGGACTTCTGTGTCGGCGTTCCCTTTGCCGGCAAATATAAAGAGATATTCAACAGCGATTCGACAGAATACGGTGGGACTGGATTTGTCAATCCAAGAGTGAAGCAGTCGAAGAAGCTTCGATGCGACGGACGGCCCAATTCGCTGGAATGTAAGCTGGCGCCATTAGCTATCCAGATATTCAGCTGTACCAAGACGCCCCAGAAGAGCAGTAAAAAGAAGTGACCCTTGACATAAAGTAGAAACTTGCTATAATGAGTATATTGAGTATATCCTATCAGAATTATAGGAAATGGAGGTTTTATTCATGAGTGAGTTTATATATCTGGATAATGCTGCCACTACGGCGGTAAGGCCAGAGGTAGTAGAAGCAATGATGCCTTACCTTACTGAAGTTTACAGTAATCCCTCCAGTGTGTACAGTTTTGCTGGGAAGGCAAAGAAAGCCATGGAGGCTGCCAGAGAGCAGATCGCTGGGTTTGTGGGCGCGAAGCCGGCAGAGATTTATTTCACCGGCGGGGGAAGCGAATCCGATAACTGGGCGCTTAAGGCAGTGGCAGAGAATTATAGAGAAAAAGGAAAACATATTATTACGTCCAAGATTGAGCACCATGCTGTGCTCCATACCTGTCAATGGCTGGAGAAAAACGGATATGAGGTGACATATCTCGACGTGGATGAAAACGGTTTTATTTCTTTGGATGAACTGGAGAAAGCCATTCGTCCAGATACGATACTGATCACTATTATGTTTGCCAACAATGAGATTGGAACCATCGAGCCGGTGAAGGAGATTGGAGGGATTGCCCGAAAGCATGGTGTGCTGTTCCACACAGATGCAGTACAGGCATTTGCCCATGTTCCGGTAAATGTGGAGGAGATGAATATTGATCTGCTCAGTGCCAGCGGCCATAAGTTCTACGGTCCAAAGGGCGTAGGATTTTTATATATTAAAAATGGGTTGAAAACCGGTGCACTGATACATGGAGGTGCGCAGGAACGTTCCCGCCGTGCCGGTACGCACAACGTACCGGGCATCGTCGGTATGGCGAAAGCGGCAGAGCTGGCCATCACTGGCATGGAGGAGACGGCAAAGAAAGAGGCGGAGATTCGGGATCATATCATCAGCCGGATTCAGGAGGAGATACCCTTTGTCCGGGTGAACGGAGACAGGGAGAAGAGACTTCCTGGCAATGTCAATGTGTGCTTTCGGTTTGTGGAGGGAGAATCCCTGTTGATCATGCTGGATCAGAAAGGAATCTGTGCTTCCAGCGGTTCCGCCTGTACGTCAGGATCACTGGATCCGTCCCATGTGCTTCTGGCCATCGGACTGCCTCATGAGATTGCCCATGGTTCCGTGCGGCTGACGCTTTCGGATACCACAACGATGAAAGAGGCAGACTATGTCGTGGATAATCTTAAGGTCATTGTGGAGCGGATGCGCAGCATGTCACCACTTTATGATGATTTTATAAAAAGAAAGGAAGACTGACAATGGAATATAGTGAAAAGGTGATGGATCATTTCTCTAATCCAAGAAATGTAGGAGAGATTGATGATGCCAGCGGTGTGGGCACTGTGGGAAATGCCAAATGCGGCGATATTATGAGGATGTATCTGGATATAGATGAGGAGACAAAGGTCATTAAAGACTGTAAGTTCAAAACCTTTGGCTGCGGTGCCGCTGTAGCGACAAGCAGTATGGCCACCGAGCTTGTGATTGGGAAGACGATCTATGAGGCACTTGAGGTTACGAATAAGGCGGTAATGGAGGCACTGGATGGTCTGCCTCCCGTGAAGGTACACTGTTCCCTTCTGGCGGAGGAAGCGATCCACGCCGCCCTCTGGGATTACGCAGAGAAGAACGGAATTCAGATTGAGGGGCTGGAAAAGCCGAAAGCGGATATCAATGATGAAGAATAAAACAGTGGTGGTAGGCATGTCCGGCGGGGTGGATTCCTCGGTGGCTGCCTGCCTTTTAAAATCTCAGGGATATCATGTAATCGGCGTCACAATGCAGATCTGGCAGGAAGAGAATCCTTCTCTGACGGCGACAGAGGGAGGCTGCTGTGGTCTCAGTGCTGTGGAGGATGCCAGACGGGTGGCGCATCAGCTCGATATCCCCTATTATGTGATGAATTTCCGAAAGGATTTTCAGCGGTATGTGATCGATTATTTCGTGAGGGAGTACCGGGCGGGAAGAACACCGAATCCCTGCATTGCCTGCAATCGTTATGTCAAATGGGAATCGCTGCTGCATAAGAGCCTTGCCATTGGCGCAGATTATATTGCCACCGGACATTATGCCAGGATCCGGCGTCTGCCGGGTGGACGCTATACCATCGGCCGCTCCGATTCCCTCCGCAAGGATCAGAGCTATGCCCTGTATAATCTCACACAGGATCAGCTGGCACATACCTTGTTTCCGCTGGGGGAATATGAAAAAGAGGAGATTCGTCAGATGGCAGAACAGGCTAGACTGCAGGTGGCTCATAAGCCGGACAGCCAGGAAATATGTTTTGTTCCAGATGGTGATTATGCGTCCTTTATCGAGAGGGAGACAGGGATGCCGGAGCAGCGGGGAAACTTTGTTGATCTGGACGGCAGGGTGCTGGGGCAGCATGAGGGCATTGGCCATTATACCATTGGCCAGCGCAAGGGCCTTGGCATCGCACTGGGTGAGCCTGTTTTTGTAGTGAAGATCTGTCCAGATACAAGGGAAGTGGTTCTGGGAAAGGGAACCGATGTTTTTACGGATCATCTCAGGGCCGAATTGGTGAATTATATGGCGGCAGACCATTTTCAGGTAGGGCAGAGGGTGACAGCCAAGATCCGGTATAACCATGAGGGGGCGCCTGCTGTGATCCATTCTGTGGGAGATGATTTCTTTGAACTGGATTTTGAGGAGCCAGTGAGAGCCGTAACACCGGGACAGGCAGTGGTACTTTATAATGAGGAAAATATACTGGGCGGAGGGACGATTGTGTGAGAATGCTTTGTTTGATTTTTTGTTTAGGAGTATTATTAATATTACTTCTGCGTTCCATTTATTATTATAAATTGAAATCAGATTTTAAAAAGAGATATGGTGTAGATTATTTCCCGAAAAGGGTTAAAATATATCGAAATAAGTCGCCAGAAGAGAAGAACACATACACATTAAAATTTCCATTCTGGACTTATGCAAATCAGAATGGATTAATGGATAAGCGTAGAAATGGTAACCAAATAAATTTCCCCAAATGTGATCTTTACTTAGATTGTTTTCATATTGTAATAAAAAACCCAAGACTTATGGTATATTATGTTAATTTTCTAAGAAATAATAGTGTTGAAATACAGAAAAATGAATATGAAGAGAAGAAAGCTAGCAGGATTCGTGAAGAGAAAAAAAGGGATAAAGAAATGGATGAATTAAATAAGATAATTGAAAGATATAAAGATGATCCATATAATTTTGAAACTTTTTGTGCACATTTATATTATTTAATGGGAATAGATGCAGAATGCACTTCATGTTCAAATGATGGAGGTTATGATATAGTATTAAATTTTAAAAATGGTGAAAAGGGTATAGTGGAGTGCAAATGCTATAATAATAAAAAAATAGGAAGACCTTATATTCAAAAACTCGTTGGTGCAAATCAAATTGTTGGTGCCGAACATTTGATTTATATTACAACGAGTGATTATTCAGAGGCGGCAATAAAATATGCTAAGGAAACAGATGTTGAATTAATTAATGGAATTCAGTTGTTGGATATGATAAATAAGTATATAAAGCCTCACAATATAATAGTGACCGTAAATAGAGAAGAATGGTCTTTGTGTGATGAGGATTTGAAAGAATACATACCTAGAGATATATATATAAAATTATAAAAAGGTATATAAAATCAGTTACTTTGGCAGTTAAGTTGATTTTTTATATCAAAAACGATAAAACCCTTTACAAATATGTACAGGATGGGGACGATGTTTTATTAGCAGCGTTACAGGATAATCAGTATTATATGCGTGGTTTGTGTAGTTTGGACGGAGATTTATACTATACCTATAATGAGAAAAAAGACAAAAAAGACAGCGATATGTATATCCGCAGATGCCATAATGAGGAGAGTTCCGATGCCGTCCTATTGCCAGACGATTGTACCAGAGTTGCAGGCATAATTGGGGAAAGCATATTTTATTTAACGGAATCAGATCAATCTTATAAGATAAGTATTTTAAGTGGTAGCTAGAAAGGAGATTTTTTTATGAATCCGTATGCTATAGTAACCGGCGCCTCCGGCGGCATTGGAAGTGCCATCGCCATAAGGCTTGCCAAGGAAGGGTATGACCTCCTTCTTATCGGCGGCAGACACACCGAGAGCTTGTCCAATACCTGCGCCCTGTGCCGAAAGGAAAACGTCAGTGCCACCGGTCTCACAGTTGATTTTTCCGATCCCGGCAAAGCAGAGGAAATACTGACCCTTCCCGGCACAGAAGCAGGCGGGGCCGCCCGGGAGCCGGATCTTCTTGTAAACTGTGCCGGCATCTCCCATATCGGCCTTCTGCAGGATATGAAGGCAGAAGAATGGTTTCAGATCCTGAACGTAAACCTTTCCTCCGTCTTCTACATGTGCCGCTCTGTGATTCCCTCCATGGTTCACGCCAAAAAAGGACATATCCTGAATATTTCCTCTGTCTGGGGAAATGTGGGCGCCTCCTGTGAGGCTGCCTACTCCGCTGCAAAAGGGGGAATCCATGCCCTCACCAAGTCTCTTGCCAAAGAACTTGCCCCCAGCGGCATCGCCGTCAACGCCATTGCCTGCGGAATGATCAATACGGCAATGAACCGCTGTTTCTCCCGGGAAGAAATCCATGCCATCTGCGAAGAAATCCCCGCCGGGC
Source organism: Eubacteriaceae bacterium (assembly GCA_910574015.1). Lineage (GTDB taxonomy): Bacteria > Bacillota > Clostridia > Lachnospirales > Lachnospiraceae > Eubacterium_F. Next base: position 121,838 of record CAJSYQ010000004.1, read on the forward strand.
GCATGGGAACACCGGAGGAGATTGCCGATACAGCAGCCCTTCTGGCCAGGGCACCCGTCTATCTCACCGGGCAGATTATCGGAGTGGACGGGGGATGGATGATATCGTAAAATGAAATATTTGTCAGATGTGCCGTTCCAAAAAATCGTCGTTCTTACTCGCTTCATCTACCACAAGTAGTTTGGGGTTTTATAATTTAAGCACCTACCCGTACCTTTATAACATTTTTTCCCATATTTTATAATTTGCTTTCGTAAATTTTTAGGTTTAGTTTTTCAGACAGAAACCCCCGCAGTTTTCTGCGGGGGTTTCTGTCTGTCTCCACGGTGTCGATATGAATCGGGTTCAAATTGGCGCCGTGGAGTTATTCTGATATCCAGTGGATCTCTGTATCTTTGCGTATCTTCTGAGAGAAATCAAAATCCCATCTCCCTGATGGAGAAGGACTAAGTTTAGGCTTTGATGCAGCGTGGCCGTACTTTATGGTCTGTACGCCGAAAACCTTTCCCTGATACCGGAAGGTCACAGTATAGTTTTTGTTCTCTTTCTTGTCTGTCTCCTGTCCCGATGGTGTTTTGGCGGGAGAACTCTGGGCAGAAGGTTCCCTGTCCGGGGAATCCTGTCCAGAAGCGGTATCCGTATCGGGGAATGGCTGTCCGCCGGACTGGGTGTCAGTGGCGCCGGGAAGAGAAGGGTCTGGCTCCGGTGTGTTGTTCTGCCCGGAGGGTTCTCTGCTACCCGTCTCTCTTTCCGGATCTGCCGCGTCCTTAGCTCCTGATTCCTGGATCAGCTTTTGTAGTTCATCCTGGGAGATGCCGGTGATGGGAGCGCCCTTTTCCATCAGATCCGCCAGGAAGTGGAGAGCCTGGGGCGGGAGATCGGAAAAGGAAATGTCGGACGGCTCTTTCAGATACTGGACGCTGTCGGAAGAACTCTGGATCACCGCCTCTTTTCCCGCTTTCACCAGAACCTCATCCTGCTTCGTTCCGTCGGGAGCCACAGGCTGAAATGCCACCGTGCCGTCAAAGGTAGATATTTTGGTCTGAGTCTTTCCTGTCTCATCTACATATCCCTCGGCCCGGAAAATGGTTCCCCGCACCGCCATAATGGAATTGGGGCTGTTTACTTCATAGGCGGATCCCCCGGTTAATTTATTCTCGATCTCATTTGTTACGGCGCCCTGTTCCAGACATATTGAGGTTTTGGAGTTCTCGTCAGACCCCTCCGCCTGGATGGAAAGAACGGAATTTTCCTCTACCATGAGATACTTGTCATCATCCAGTCTGAGACGCATGGAGCTGCCCGGATCAAGCCTTACCCTGTCCCCGGATTCAAGATAAAGATTATTGGCAGCCGTGATGGTTCCGGTGCCCTCCCGCTCAATTTCTGCTTTTCCCTCTAATTGATAGATCTGGATGGAACGGTAGGAATCGGTTTTTTTTGAAAAAAAGCGGACAGCCATAATGATTCCTGCTGTCAGGACCATAAGGCCCAGGACGATCATTATTATTTTTATAGATTTCTTGCTTTGCATATGGATCCCCCCTTCTACTGTTTCTGAAAGTCAAGAGCATTATCCCTGGAAACGTAAATTGCCGAATTGCCCTGATATACCGTATTGTCGCCTGTCACTTTCCACTTTCCTGAACACAGCTTATAGGAGGTATCCGGTTTTAACGAATACCTTCCGCTAACCGAAATCCCGTCCCGCAGCCAGGTCTCAAGTACATAAAACTGACAGGAGACCGCATTGCCGGCCCGGTCTGCCGCGTGAATGGTATGGAGTTTGTTATCTGCTGGTATGGTAAGCGTATGGGCGCTGCCGTTTACCTTTGTGGTCCTGCCGTCCACAACAACCGTGGCCAGGTAATGATCCCGGATGGTAAAAGTGGAATTGCCGTAGAAGATTTTGCCGTCTTCCATCTGGTCAATAGAAGGTGCCGTTGTGTCGATAACGATGCCGGTTGTACTGGCATAGGAAATATTGCCGCTGTTATCCTCTGCCTTTGCATAAAGGACATAGGATTTATCCTCTGGCAGTAAGACTGGTTCCCTGTATTCTGTCCAGGAGGGAATTCGTTCTTCCACCTCCCTTGCGGTGTATACTTTATCTTCTGCGAAGAGATCCTGCTGCGCCAGATAATATTTTACGGATCCCTCCCGGATGCCGCTCTGCGCATCCTTTGCCGTGATGGTGAGACTTTTCTTTTCCCGGAAGAAGGTTCCAAAGGAGATGAGATGCATGAAATCCTTCCAGAAAGTATTCTTATCCAGTGAGATGGTGATCTCCGGCGGGATTTCATCTTTCGTGTCAGCGGTGTCCTTCTCTGTTACGCCAGACACGGTTATGGTCTGATTTTTATTGATATGGTATAGGGTGTATTCATACCGCCCGCCATCGCTGCTGGTGGGCGTGAGGACTGTGCCATTTGCTGAGACGGAAAAATCTTTGGATGCCTGGTAGCCTTGATCCAGTGTTACCGTAAATGTGAAATTGCTGCCATATTCTGCGGTCAAGGACTGCTGTGTCGACGCGTGGTATCCGGTGCCTTTCGGCAGTGTGATGCGATAGGACGGCCTTCGGAACGTCACATGCACGGTAACCGGACAGCCTGGCATGGTAAAACTTTGATCCGTAACGGTGACCGGCGTACTGTTTTCATCTTTTTTGGTAACAGTGATGGTATCCAGTTCATATGTGTCAGCGGGCTCCGGTATTATCGTAATCTTCTGGCCAAAGGCGGCGGAAGAAACCTCTTTTCCACCGGCCTGGATACGGCAGCTGCCATTACCGGCAGAAGAGACCGTGATGTCATAACCGGGAACCTCCAGAGGGCTGCTGATCACGGAAACCCCGTCCGCAAAGGTGGCAACACAGACATAAGTTCCCGGTGCCCCGGTGAAGGTATCGGAATCCTGGCCGGTGACCCTGTCTGCCGGCATCTGTCTTGTTATCGTGATCTTTGCCCAGAAGGAACGGTTTTCTGTTTCGGACAGGCGGAGAGAAAAGATACCCTCCGCTGTGATCTCACAGGTATAGGCGCCCGTTCCCTTACCAGACAGAGAATTTCCGGATCCATCCTGAACCGTCCCGGAAAAACCAGTGCAGGGAGTTACTGTCACAAGATCTCCCTTTCCTGCCGGGATATCCAGTGCAAGGAGACCGTCTGAAGCCTCCCATCCCCCCAATGCCTTGTTATAGGAATATTTCGTTGTCTCTGCTTCAATCTGGTTATCCTGTTTTTTGTCCGGTACCACCTCGCAGACGGCAGGCGCCGCCTTATACCAGGCAAACGAGGCGCCCTCCTTATTCAGCTTTAGACAGGGGTCCTCTGCCGTGGGCTGATGGGTGATCCGGTATTCCGGATCGGCAGCTTTCTTAACACTGCCCGCGGCCTGTAGCTGCACCGCCTGCGGCACGGACACAGCAGACAGCATAAGCGCCAGCCACAGGGCAAAAAATTGTCTTCCTCTTTTCTTCATTCCATATATCCTCCTTTTTCTTTTAAAGCTTCTGCCAGCCATTCTACCAGCTGCTGGTCAAGCTTTCCTTCATTTGCCATGTCCCGCAGTATGTTCAGAGCCTTTTCCTGCTGAACCGGCTTTTTATATGGGCGGTCAGTTGCCGTCAGAGCATCATAAATATCGGCGATCGTCAATATCCTGGTCTCAAGAGCCAGCTCCTCCCTCGTCAGATGCTTCGGATAACCGCTTCCGTCTAAAAATTCGTGATGGGACGAAGCCCATGCCGGAATCATGCTGTAATTTTTATTAAACCGGACCTTATGAAGTATTTTTTCCGTCATAACCACATGGTTTTCCATCTCTTTTCTTTCCTCCAGAGAGAGGGTTCCTCTTCGGATGCCCAGATGTCTGATCTCGCGTTCCGTAAGGTATTTCGTCACCGTTCCGTCTTCCTTCTGGTGATATTTTTCCGCAAGGCGGCATACATGCTCATAATCCTCATCTTTCAGGAACGGGACGCCATCGATCCGATGGATAAATGCCAGTTCGGCGTCTAGCTCCTCCCGATTTTTTTCATACTCTTCTGGAGAAATCCTTCCCCGGAGCATATCCGTTTCATACAGTGACTTCAGAAGCTCAAACCGCATCTCCACCATATGGATCTCGTGATCCAGCCTGGTTGCACGGTTCATAACGCTGCGTGGTATCGTTATCTTTCCAATATCATGAAGGAGTGCTGCCAGCTGCAGCTTTTCCTTCCGGTCCTGATCGAAAAAATCCTTTGATCTGCCTTTCTTGTACATTTCGGTTATATAATCGGCAAGGATCCCTGCATATTTTTCCACATGCTCCGTGTGAGAGGCATTGTAGGGGGTCCTCTCGTCTAACGCCATGGTCAGGGCCTCCACAAAGGAGTACAGCTGAGCCTTCATCTCCTCCATGTGCAGCAGATTAGTGAGCTCGATGGCTGCCATGGAACCCAGGGAGCGGATGATAATATCATATTGTTCGTCAAATGGGATCACAGTCCCGTCCGCATCCATGGCATTGATCAGCTGCAGTACGCCGATCAGTTCATTTTCATTGTTCTCCAATGGTATCACAAGCTGTGACCGGGTGTGGTATCCGGTCAGGGCATCGTATCGTTTGGGGCCGGAAAAATCAAACCGGCTGCTGTTACCCACATCGGGTACATTGATAATTTCCCGGTGGATCGCGGCATAGGAGCATATATTCTGCTCATTCATCGGCACCGGCGGCATATCGTCAATAAATTCCCCATCCGTGCCCCGGCTGATCCCCATAGAGAGGGTTTTCATGATCTTAAAGCTGAGACGGTCATTTTCATATAAGTACAGCGTACTCGCATCGCAATTTGTAATTTGCATCGCATTTTCGAGAATTGCTGTCAAAAGCCGATTTCGGTTTTTTTCTGTTGAGAGCCGGATGCCGATATTCAATATTTTTTCAAAATCATTGTAGGTAAAGTGCATATCCGTCTCCTTTCAACAATTGTTCAGAGGGTAAAGGTTGTGCTGCGTCATATAGGCAAGAGATTTTTTCTGGGCCTCATAGCCGTTTACCTCGATCAGTACGCTGGCCTCCACCTGATTCTCCCGAAGCAGGTCGTCAAAGGCGCGCCAGTCAATCTGTCCTGTCCCCAGAGGCAGGTGCAGATCATTTTTCAGATCGTTATCGTTGATATGTATATGGCGGGTGCAGCCGGCCAGTGTTTCCACCCATTCTTTTCCAGAACAGCCGGTGAGAGCCGCATGGGCATAATCAAGACACACCCCAAAATTTCTGGTTTCCTTCATCTCTTCTGCCAGTCCGGCCAGGACGTCCGGCGCCTCATCAAACATATTCTCCATATAAATCTGCTGATCCGGGTATTCCTCGGCCAGCTTTCGGAAAAAGGCGGCATTCTGCTCTTTCCATTGGGTTAAATAGTACTCCACCCGGAACCCCGCCAGTCTTCCCGTATGAAATACGACGCCTTTCAGACCCATCTCCTTTGCGATCTCCATGGACTGGCGTATGCGCAGAATGGATACTTCCCGGATCCGGGGATCGCTGCTGTGTATCGTAACATCGAGAAAGGCGCCGTGCATGGTGTCTCCTGAAAAGTCACGGCGGTATTTTCTATAAAGTGATATGATTTCCTGTTGTTTCTTCGGATCATCCAATACCGCCGGAGCATAAAAATCATTATATTCAAAGGCGCAGCCATATTCCCTGGCAAGCTGGATGGAATGCTCCATATCCTGGATATCCGGAACTAAATACAATTGCTTCATTTATTTTTTTACCTTATCTAATTGATATACAAAAACTCCATTGTTCTTTCCTTTGAGCGGGATCTCCCCGATGGGTGCTGCCTCGATCCGGTCCCTCACTGCTTCATATACCTCTTCACTGATCAGGATCTGACCCCGGTCTGCACTGCTCTCAAGACGTGCGGCGGTGTTCACCGTATCCCCTATGGCCGTATAATCCATTCGGAAGTCGCAGCCGATATTGCCCACGACGGCCTCCCCGCAGTGGATACCGATTCCAAAGGCAACCCGTTTCCCAAAGCGCTTCTCAAACTGATCGGCAATTGCGTCCGCCCCTGCCATCATGTCCCAGGCGGTGCAGACGGCGCGGAAGACGTAGTCATCCAGATCAAAGGGGGCGTTAAACACAGCCATTGTGGCATCGCCGACAAATTTATCCAGAGTGCCCCCATTGTCGAAAATGGATCTGGTTGTAAGGCTCAGATATTCGTTGAGGATCTCAACCACTTCCGCCGGCCGGAGGCTTTCCGACATGGTGGTAAAACCGCGGATGTCCACAAACAATACGGCAATATGACGGTTCTCTCCGCCCAGTACAAGCTCAAAATCCCTGTCCCTGCTGATCTTATCCACTACCTGGGGCGCCACATACTGTTTAAATACATTTAGTACATGCCGGCGGCGGTGAATTTCCACAAGATATCCCTGTATCAGACGCGCAAGGTAGATAAGGGCAAGGATCACCGGCAGCAGTATTACCGGAGTGATCACACCGGCAGAATAGAATACCTTTGTCTGGATCAAGACCAATATGATAAAGAGGATAAGCAGGGCGGAGGACAGCAGGAGCTTTGTCTTTTTTACCAGCACAAAAAAGATTCCGCAGACCAGGCCTGCCGCTATGGCATAGAGGAGAGGGGAGACGGGAAGCTGTGTCTTTCCCTCCAGCAATGCCTCGATGATATTGGCATGGATCTCTACTCCGTACATCTGACTGTTGTGGCTCACCGCGGGGGGATAGGCATCCTGCATACCCACCGCATAAGCCCCTGTCAGTACAATGGCATCCTGAAAGATACGGGCATCCACAGTTCCGTCCAGCACATCCGCCATGGATACAAGGTTATAACTGCCGGGTTTTCCGGAGTAGGAGAAATAGAAACTGTTGTTCCTGCCGTATGTTTCCGGAAGCACTGCCTCTTTCCCCTGTCCTTCCAGATATTTTTTATATGCCTGATAGGACAGGCTGTACACAGGTTCACCGTTGTAGTTGATATACGCCATAGCCTGGCGCACGCATCCGTCTGCATCAATCGTAGTATTGGCAAAGCCGCAGGTGACGCTTTCACGCAGAGCCTCATAGGGTGCGATCACATCCTGGACATGATAGGGGTTGTATATCACTGTCCCGTCTGCCTGTGTCTCCGGCTGTTCTTTGAATGAGAAGCTCATGGCCGCCACCACATTCCCGGCTTTTTTACATACCTGGGCAAAGCGGCTGTCTGCCGCCGCATCAGCGTTCTCGCTGTAGATGACATCAAAGGCGATCACCGCCGGCCGCGCGTCCTCATGGGCATTCAGTTTCTCCACTAGCTCTGCCGGAATATTTCTGCTCCAGGTGTTCACCGGACCATACCGCTCCAGCGTTTTATCATCTATCCCTATTATGTATATTTTCTTATTTGTGACTGCTTCTTTCTGGTTCAGCCAGTCAGATATTCTGGCATCCCATGCCCCGGCAGTCCCCAGATAAAGGGAGATAATGGATGCTGCCATTATAATTATCGTAATAACTGCTGTTTTTATGTAGTCCTTTCGCTTCATTTTTTCCTCCATTGGCGCATATTTTCGCGCATAACATTTGCAAACATTATAACATAAAATGAAAAAAAGTTGTATATTTATTATGTTTCTGCTATAATAACAAGAACATTTGTGAATTTTTGCTGATGCAATCTGATTTAAGGGAGAATCCTATGAAGAAAAAAAGCGTAGCAGGCATAATTGTCATAAATTTTTTTAAGACAATAGGGATTATTTTGCTGCTGGTGGCCGTGGGGGTGCTGAGCTATTATCTGACGATGCTCTATTTTGACCAGACAGCCCGGACGGAGAGGAGTACCACGTATAAGCATGTCATAACCGTCAATACTGGTAATGAGTCCTCCAATCTGATATACAGCTATGATACGAAAACAAAGAAGATAAAAGCTATGGTGCTGGAACTGTTTGATTCCGTTTCGGGAAACATGAATTATATTACGATACCAGTAGATACACAGATCACGATTTCGGCTAACACTTATGCAGATCTGATGGAGGTGAGCCAGAAGCTGCCACAGCTCTGCAGGATGTCGGATATCAATGATTATTTTAAGGGAGATGTCGCCTACGAATACGGCATCCTTATCCTGCAGGAGGAGTTAAAGGCGGACATCGGATATTTTACTGCCGTATCCTCGGATCAATTCAATTCCTTATTTGAAAATGCAGGGTCCAAAAGCAAACCGAAATATAAGCCGGCGAAAACATTGCTGGACCGGGCCGCGGCATGCTCCTCCGCCGGAGATCTGGAAGATCTCATGGAAGAAATGTGGGATGACCTCATAACCGATGTCACCCTTTCCCAGAAACAGGGCTATGCCGATGCCCTCACCAGGGTACAGCAGGACAAGATCCGTCTCTACCGTGCCTATGGTACAAAAAACGGCGACGTTTATACGCTGAATTCAGATAAGAATAAGAAGCTTATAAACCGCATATGGGAGTCCGAGACTTATACCGGTTCCCAGAATGGCAGTAAGAAAACCGCCAATGATCCTGTGGCTCCCGCCAGCGGACGGATGATCCAGATCACCAACGGAAGCGGGATAGACGGGCTGGCAGCCGCTTACCGCACCAAGCTGGAGGCGGACAGCCTGCAGATCAAGGGTCTGGGAAATTATACGGGACAGAAGCAGACCAAAACGATTATTTATGCCAAAAAGAAGAAGTGGGGACAGGAGCTCAAAAAATATTTTCCGTCTGCATCGGTTGTGGAGAGGGCGGATCTGACCAATGGAGCGGATGTGGAAGTACTTCTGGGTACGGATGCCAGACTGTCATAACGGTAACACGGATTCGGAGAAGAGAAGGAGGCTGGATGTACATGGGAACCAGGATACGTATCATGGATCTGGAGGTGGATCTTCTGACAGAAGAGAGCCTTCAGCGTGAGATGACGGGTTATCTGGAAAATGATCATACAAATGTTGTCCATCTGATCTCTCTTGATTATATTGATACCTATGACAAAAATGAGCTGGTGCAGAAGGTTCTGGAACGGGCGGATATGGTACTGCCGGGCGAGAAGGCGATCCTCTCTGCCCACCATGTGGATGTGCTGGAGACCGGTGGGATGGTAGTGGACTACCACAGCCTTCTAAATCTGGTGAAACCGCTGGAACTGGCAGAGCGGACATTTTATCTCATACTTCGGAACGAGAAAGAGGCAAAAGCCATGTACCGGTATCTGACCAGTCATTTTCCGAAGGAGAATATCCTTGGCGTCTATGTTTCCGACGGGAATGTCTCAGAGGAGACACTGGTCAACGACATCAATATCAAACTGCCGGATATCGTTCTGCTGTCCATGGACAGCACCCAACAGGAGGAATGGCTGGAAAAGAATAAGGGAAAGGTGAATACGAAGCTCTGTGTGGTGGGAGGGAGCATCCTGCCGCTGATCATCCGGGACAATGCCATCATACCCATGTGGATCCGCAGACTCCACCTCAGCACTCTGTATCAGTGGATCTTTCGGATCCCCTATTCGCATTTTTTCCGTCAGCGTATATTTAACCGCAAAATGGACGATTATAATACCAAAAAGAAATTGCGGGGAAATCGTAAATGATAATTTCATCAAAAGAAACGGCAGGTTCCTACGCGCTGATCACGCTGGGAACTTTTTGTATGGCGCTGGGAACCAATCTGGTTTATGAGCCAATGTCCATGGTTACGGGAGGCTTTGCCGGCATCGGTATTATCCTGCGGCATTTTATCCCAGTTCCGCTGTGGCTGGTGACATTTGGCCTCAATATTCCGCTCTTTATCGTGGCGGCAAAAAGGTTCGGCATGGCGTTTGTGGGAAAGACCTGTTACGCCACTGTGTGCTTTTCCCTGGCCCTGGCGGTGGTTCCTCAGCTGCCGGCGGTACATGAGGACTATCTTATGGCGGCGCTTCTGGGAGGGGCCCTGAACGGCATCGGTCTTGCCCTGGTCTTCGGCAGGAGGGCTTCCACCGGGGGCACCGATCTTTTGAGCTCATTGGTCAAGGAATTTGTTCCATCCGCCAGTACGGCGGGGATACTGGGAGTGGTGGACGGCATTATCGTAGTGGCGGGAATGCTGATTTTTGGCATTCGGATCGGCCTCTATTCCATTGTGGCTGTATTTGTGACATCCCGGGTGATGGACCGGATCCTGGAAGGTCTCAAGTTCGCCAAGCTGCTCTATATTATTTCCGAGATTCCGGAGGTCATTGCCAGTTCTGTCATGGAGGAGCTGGGACGGGGGGTTACGGCGCTGGACGGAAAGGGGATGTATTCGGGAAACGGCAAAAAAGTACTGATGTGCGCAGTGTCAAGAAAAGAGACGGTGAGCATTCTGCGCCTTGTGAAAAACCTCGATCCTGCGGCCTTCGTCATTGTCTCCGATGTCCGGGAAGTACGGGGAGAAGGCTTTGATTCCGTGGAGTTGTGAAATATATGTAAAGTAGTTTATGCAATTTATACAAATCTTTTTTTTTATTTTATGAATTTTAGATATAGTGTTTTCAAACGAAATAGTGTATAGTTATTTTTAGATGTTTGGACAATAATTTCTTAGGAGGAATCAAAATGGCAAGTTTATCTTTAAAGAACATCAACAAAGTATATCCCAATGGTTTTCATGCTGTACGGGACTTTAACTTAGAGATTGAGGACAAAGAATTCATTATCTTCGTAGGTCCGTCAGGATGCGGCAAATCTACAACTCTTCGTATGATCGCAGGACTTGAGGAGATTTCCAGCGGCGAGTTATGGATCGGCGACAAGCTGGTAAATGATGTAGAGCCGAAGGACAGGGATATCGCGATGGTATTCCAGAACTATGCTCTGTATCCACATATGTCAGTATATGACAATATGGCGTTTGGCCTGAAGCTGAGAAAGACACCGAAAGACCAGATCGACCGCCTTGTACATGAAGCCGCAAAGATTCTTGATATTGAGCACCTTCTTGACCGCAAGCCGAAGGCACTGTCCGGTGGTCAGAGACAGCGTGTGGCAATGGGACGTGCGATCGTGCGTAATCCGAAAGTATTCCTGATGGATGAGCCCCTTTCCAACCTGGATGCCAAGCTGCGTGTACAGATGCGTGTGGAGATTTCCAAACTTCATCAGAGACTGGAGACTACGATTATTTATGTAACACATGACCAGACAGAGGCCCTGACACTTGGTACCCGTATCGTAGTAATGAAGGACGGTATCGTTCAGCAGGTATCCTCCCCGCTGGATCTGTATATGAGACCCAACAATCAGTTTGTAGCCGGATTCATTGGCTCTCCGCAGATGAACTTTATTGATGCAAAGGTTGTTGTTTCCGGTTCAGATGTTATGCTTATGTTCGGTGCAAATTCCGTGAAGCTGCCGGAGAATAAGGCAAAGATTCTTCTGGATGGCGGTTATCAGGATAAGACCGTTACCTTTGGTATCCGTCCAGAGGACATTAAGGATGAGGAGATGTTTATCAACAACTCCCCGGATACAGCATTTGAAGCTACCGTAAAGGTATATGAGATGCTCGGTGCCGAAGTGTTCCTGTATTTTACAGTGGATACCTTCGATATTACAGTACGTGTCAACCCGCGTACCACGGCACGTCCCGGCGACACCATTAAGATGGCTATGGACGGCTCCAAGATCCACCTGTTCGACAAAGAGACACAGGAGACCATCTGCAACTGATGGGAACAGGCCGGAACGGTACAATATAAGACGAATGATCGGACTGCTGCAGGAGTGTTCTGTTCCTGCAGCAGTTTTTTGACAATGCAGCGAAAAGATGTTACAATAATTATCTACCGAATGAATGGAAGAAGAGAGGAGGCACCGAGATGATTTCAAATCAGATCTTACAAAATACCATTGAGGGCATTAAGGGCATTACGAAGATTGAATTATATGTGATGGATACAGACGGCAACGTTCTTGCGGAAACCTCTGCAGATGCTGTCCGGTATGAGGATTCCATCCAATCCTTTGTGGACTCTCCGGCAGACAGCCAGGTTCTGCAGGGCTATCAGTTTTTTAAGATTTATGACGAGAGCCAGCTTGAATACATTGTAGTGGCAAAAGGCGACTCCGAAGAGGTATACACCATCGGCAAGATTGTTGTGTTCCAGATCCAGACTCTGCTGGTGGCTTACAAAGAACGATACGATAAAGATAATTTCATCAAAAACCTTCTGTTAGACAATCTTCTTCTTGTGGATATTTTTAACCGCGCCAAAAAACTCCATATCGAGATGGCCGCGCGGCGGGTAGTATTTATCATTGAGACCAATAAAGAAAATGATACCGGGGCACTGGAAACTGTCCGGGGTATGTTTGCCGGCGGGAACAAGGATTTTATCACCACGGTGGATGAAAAAAATATAATTCTGGTGAAGGAGTTGTCCCAGAATGAGGAGTATCACGATCTGGAGAAGACGGCGCAGGTCATCGTAGATATGCTGAACACAGAGGCCATGGCCCGTGTACATGTGGCATACGGCACCATCATTGAGGATCTCAAGGAGGTTTCACGTTCCTACAAGGAGGCGAAGATGGCGCTGGATGTCGGGAAGATCTTTTATAATGACCACAATGTAATGGCATACAGCAATCTCGGGATTGGCAGGCTGATCTACCAGCTTCCCATGTCGCTGTGTACGATGTTTATCGGGGAGATATTTGGGGATAATCCCCCGGATCATTTTGACGAAGAGACCTTGAGCACCATTTATAAATTCTTTGAAAATAATCTGAATGTCTCCGAGACATCCCGGCAGCTGTATATCCACCGGAATACGCTGGTATACCGTCTGGATAAGCTTCAGAAGAGCACGGGGCTGGATATAAGGACATTTGATGACGCCATTACATTCCATATCGCATTGATGGTAGTGAAATATATGAAGTATCTGGAGTCTACGGATTATTGATTCCATTGGAGATAACGGAGAGGCTGGACAGTGAGCGGCGAGGTGATTGACAGGTGCAGGAGGTTAAGAGAAAGATTCCCATCATTGCAATGGAGCATATATCAAAGCAGTATTCTACCGGTGTAGATGCACTGCAGGATATTAGTCTCCGCATAGAGAAAGGTGAGTTTGTATTTATAGTAGGTAAAAGTGGATCGGGGAAATCCACTTTTATTAAATTGCTGTTGAAGGAACTGGATCCCACAGAGGGCAGACTTTTCGTGGGCGGGCGCCAGGTGACCCGGCTCAAACGCAAGCAGGTTTCACCGTACCGCCGTCAGATCGGCGTGGTCTTTCAGGATTTCCGGCTGCTGAAAAATAAGACGGTCTATGAAAATATTGCCTTCGCTCAGCAGATCATCGGGGTTTCCCGGCGGGAGACGGAAAGAAATGCTGCTATTGTGCTGGATATGGTGGGGCTTACCGGAAAGGAAGGAACATATCCCCAGGAATTGTCCGGCGGAGAGCAGCAGAGGGTGGCCATCGCCAGGGCTTTAGTAAACCGTCCGGTGATACTTCTGGCGGATGAGCCAACGGGAAATCTTGATCCCCAGACGGCATGGGATATTATGATGCTGCTGCAGGAGGTGAACCGGGCCGGAACCACAGTCGTTGTTGTGACACATAATAATGATATTGTGGATGTGATGCAGAAACGGGTTATCACCCTGGATCAGGGACTCCTGGTCCATGACGAGAAAAAGGGCGGTTATCTTTATGAGGGAATTTAATGTGGTGCTGTACAGTCTCCGGCAGGGACTGCAGAATCTGAGAAGAAATCGTATGTTTACGCTGGCATCGGTGGGAACTGTGGCGGCGTGCCTGTTTCTTTTCGGTATCTTTTATTTTGCCCTGGGGAATTTCAAAAACGCAATGCGCTCTGTGGAGAGCTCCGTGGGGGTATCGGTATTTTTTCAGGAGGGGGCGGCACAGGACACGATCCAGAGCATCGGCGACGCCATCCGGCAGCGGCCGGAGGTGGATCGTGTGGAGTATATATCCGCCGAGGAGGCATGGGAGCGATTTAAAGAGGAAAATTTTAAGGATTCCCCGGAGCTGGTGGAAAGCTTTCGTGACGACAATCCTCTGGCAGATTCCGCTTCCTACCAGGTCTATCTGAAAGAACTGGAGGGACAGGACGCATTGGTGGAATATATGGAAGGCATAGACGGTGTCCGGCAGGTGAAACGGTCTGCCGAGACGGCGGAGAGCCTTTCCCGGGTGGGGAATCTGGTGAGTGCCGCATCCATGGCGCTGATTCTTGTGCTGCTCCTGGTATCGGTATTTCTCATCTATTCTACCATAGCCACAGGAATTACGGTGAGGAAACCGGAGATTGCCCTGATGCGCCTTATGGGGGCGTCGGATTTCTTTATCTGGTCCCCCTATATTGTGGAAGGCATTTTCATCGGTCTTATCGGCTCGGCCCTGCCGCTGGTCATTCTCTCTGTCCTGTATGGCAGGATCGTGGAATATGTGGAGCATCGGTTTGTCCTGTTCGCCCACGGCCTGCCGTTTCTGAGCACTGGTCAGGTGTTTGCCGTTCTGATCCCGGTGTCGCTTCTGACAGGGGTTGGCATCGGTCTGGCCGGGAGCTATATCAATGTCAGGAGAAATTTGAATGTCTAAGGGGATGTGAGCATGAGTCAGAGGATATACCAGTTCTTTTTTCTTTTATCTTTTTGTGTGGTTCTCTTTGCACTGGCCGGGGACAGGAGTTTTGCTGAGGAATCCGAGACGGTCAGGGAATATGACCGGCAGATTTCAGATGCCAAAAGGGATCGGAAGGATCTGGAGAAGAGGTCGGAGGAGCTTCAGCAAGAGATGGAGGAGCTGGAAGAGGACAGGGAGCAGACCCTGGTCTATATTGAAAAACTGGACAGAAAGAGTGCCTCGCTGGAAACGGATCTGGCGGATCTGAAAAAACAGATCCAGACGGCAGCCAGGGAGCTGGACGGGGCAGAAGCGGATCTTCAGGATGCGGAGGAGACCGAAGAAAGACAGTATTCTACCATGAAGAGACGCATAAAATATATGTATGAAAATGGTGCCGGGGATTATCTGGAAATCCTGTTTAGTTCTATGGATATTGGTGACCTTTTGAACCGGACTGAATATATTGAGAAGATAAGTGCCTACGATCGGGAAATATTTGAGAGGTATCAGGAGACAAAGCGTCAGATCACACAGAAAAAAGGTGAGATCGAGAGCCGGCTGGCCGGACTCAGTGAAATGCAGGCGGAGGAAAAGGCGGAAAAGGCGGCGCTGGAGACGCTGGCAGCAAGGAAAAAGGAAGAACTGGAGCAGTATGAAAAGCAGCTGGATGCGTCGCAGGAAAAGGCGCTGGAATACGCCAGACAGGCAGCGGAGGCAGAGGCAGAGGTGGAGAAGCTCCTGCAGAAGAAGCAGGCGGAGATTGACCGGCAGAATGCCGTGGGGAACGGTGATTCCGGCGGCGGTGACGGTTCGCTCCGCTGGCCTCTGAACATATCCGGGAGGATCTCCTCCGGGTTTGGAAGGAGAGAGAGTCCCACTGCCGGCGCCAGTACGTACCACAGGGGACTGGACATTGCCGCCCCATCGGGGACGCCCATTGTTGCGGCGGCAGGCGGGAAGGTAGTGACGGCCGCATATAGTTCCAGTGCTGGCAATTATGTGATGATTTCCCATGGGAACAGCCTGTACACGGTTTATATGCACTGTTCCCGCCTCGTGGTGAAGGAGGGGGATGCGGTGAATGCCGGGCAGGTTATCGCCTATGTGGGGTCTACTGGCATCTCCACCGGCCCGCACCTACATTTCGGTGTGTCAAAGAATGGTTCCTATGTGGATCCGAAAATATATGTCAGTCAGAAATAGCCGGACCGGCAGACAGGAGGACAGAATGAGCGAGAGTAACAGCAGCACCAGAGAGTTAAAACATATTTATATATCAGGGATCGTATCTGGTATTTTCCTATGCCTGATCGTTATCCTGCTGCTTCAGATATTCGGGGTGATCCCCAAATGGTGGAATACAGAGTTTGTAAAGGATGTATCCGAACGGGCAGGGGTAGTAGAACAGTATGTTGATAAGTATTACTGGAAGGATAATGTGTCGGAACAGACCATGTCCGAATATGCCGCCAAGGGGATGGTATCGGCTCTGGGAGATAAATATTCCGCTTATTATACAGAGAGCGAATACAATGAGACAATGAATGGAGTCGAGGGGGAATATCCCGGGATCGGGGCGGTGATCCGGACAGATACAAAGACGAACCGCCGGTACATTGATTCCGTACAGGAAGGAAAGCCGGCGGCCCGGGCGGGAGTGAAGCCGCAGGATGAGATTATCCGGGTGGACGGACAGGAAATATCCGAAAAAACCATGTCAGAGCTGGTGCAGATGATCCAGAAGGAGGAGGGCGAGACGGTGGTGCTCACTGTGGGCAGAAAAGAGAATGACCAGACGGTGCAGAAGGATATCTCCATAAAGATTGAAACTATCGTCAGCCAGTCCGTGGAGAGCCGGATGCTGGATGACGGACTCGGCTATATCCGGATCGAACGGTTTGAGAAAGCGACGACGGAGCAGTTTCGCACCGCACTGGCTTCCCTGGAAGAACAGGGGCAGAAAGGGATCGTCATTGATGTCCGGGATAACGGCGGCGGTTCGCTGGAAGCCTGTGTGGAGATTCTTGACCGGCTGCTTCCGGCGGGAAAGCTTATTACGGAGAAGTCCAAAGGATCCGGCGACAAGGTGTATTCCTCCACGGACAAGGAGCATTTTGACAAGCCAGTAGTTATCCTGATCAATGGGAACAGTGCCAGCGCGTCGGAGGTCTTTGCCGGAACCCTCCAGGACAGGGGGGCGGCCGTGGTCACTGGGACAAAGAGCTTTGGGAAAGGGATCGTCCAGACTATCTACTCCCTGGAAAATTCCTGCGGCGGCGGTATTAAGCTGACCACCGGGGAATATCTGCTGCCCAGCGGCCGTTCCATTCACGAGGTGGGACTGACGCCGGATGTAGAGGTGGAATATGAAGGTGCCACAAAGAAGCTGGGGGCGGAAGACGACAATCAGCTTAGGAAAGCGCAGGAAATACTAAAGGCCCAGATCGAGGGGTAGGCTCCAGGGCGCCAAGTGGAAGCTAGCGCGATCTGTGCTCATCGATAAAACGGATGAATTCCTCTTCCGGGAGCGGTTTCGAAAAATAGTATCCCTGGATATAGCTGATTCCGAGATTTTTCATGGCCTCATATTGCTCTGTCGTCTCGATCCCCTCCGACACGATCTGCAGATCCATGCCGTGGATCATATGTATCGCCGCGTCCATCACATACCTTGCCCTGCCATTTTCAAAATAGGCGTTGGTCATGCTCTTGTCAAATTTTACGATATCCACCGGCATATCTACGATATAGTTTAAATTAGACTGTCCCGTTCCGAAGTCGTCAAGGGAAAATTTTATGCCGTATTGGATCAGGGCATCCATATTGCCCAGCAGAGTTTTTTTGGCGGTTGTGGAGGCGGATTCTGTGATCTCCAGATTGATGAACCGGGGATCCACGCCGTGTTTTTTCATAATGGAGATGTAGTCCTCCGCCAGCCGGTCATAGGCACACTGGACGACAGAGAGGTTGACCTCTATATAATGCAGGCCATATTCTTCCGGCGGATATTTCTGGATAAACCGGCATACCTTTTCAAATACGATCTCCCCAAACCGCAGGATCAGACCGCTCTCCTCGGCAATGTCGATAAAGGTCCCCGGCGGAATGACCGAGCCATCCCTCTCCCGGATGCGTACCAGTGCTTCGGCGGAAGTAATGCGCTGTTCCTCCGTGGAGAAAATGGGTTGGTAATACACCTCCACCCGGTCCTCCTCCATCGCTTTCAAAATAAGCTGTTCCGTCTCCTTCTCCCGGTTCATCTGGTCTACGCTGTCCTTTTCCACAACCAGGAGGCCGTTCTCGGAAAATTCCATGCCGTCCTGCCGGATATAGCGCACCAGGGTGAGAAGCTTTTGCGGCTGGTCTACGATATGGGAGTGCGGCAGATACAGCCAGCAGGGCCGGACGAGACAGGCGGGCTCCGATCCCCATCCGGTCTCAAACCGCCGGCGGATCTTCTGGATCTTTTGTTCTGCGGCATCTGAATCGGAGAACAGGATATAAAATTCATCTTCTGCGTACTTGAAGGCGGGGGAATCCGGCAGCTTCAGCAGATATTCTGCGATCTCCATCCGGATCTGTTCCCGCTTTTTCAGAGGTACATTCTGAAAGGAATTATTTTCAAACACCATCACCAGGGCACTGAAATCCCTGTCTCTGGCATACAGCTCTCCCGTATACTGGTATAGTGCGCCGCTGTTAAAGAGTCCCGTTTCACGGTCGAGATTTGTCTCCGGGTTCTCCAGCTTCAGATAGAGCACCATGATACCGATGGAACCGGCGTACCCCACGATCAGGATCTCGGTATACATAAACTGGATCTGTGAGGCGGCGATCCAGACCAGAAGCCAGATGCAGACCGCTTCCCGCCGTCTGGGATTGATCCGCTCCTTTTTCTTATGGAGCAGATAAAATATCGTGACAAAAAAGACAAGGGCCATGCCATATGTGACATAGAGGCTGGGACCATGGGTGTAGAGCACCTGCTTTCCGTCTGCGGAATAGTGATACCGGATCGGCACGAGATATGTGCCAAGAACACCAATTCCTGTTAATATCAGGTATTTCCGCATTTCCTGCCGGTATTGTCCCTGGTTTCGGTAGATATCCGAACACATATAGGAAAGGGCGCTGAGCGCCACCCCCAGCAGTGTGATGAGATAGGTTTTTGCCACAAGGTCAACAAACACAGGCGGGAAGAGGTGCCGGTACTCTATGGTGCCGATGGACAATATATCAACGGCAATACAGGCGAAGGTTGACCAGAACACATTGAGGAAGGTTCGCTGGGTATGCAGTGCGATGCGTCTCTGCCGCATGTAGAAATAGAAGAGCACCAGCATCAGGACAATTCCGCAGCATTGTATCTGAATATGCATATTTGGTTCCTTTCTTAGCGCAATGGGTTCAGGCACCGCTGCGCTGTCAAGATGGGCCGGGGGCCTGTATGGTTACAGCAGCTCCAGAAGTTTTTCTGCGGCTTCTCTGAAAGAGGTCTGTTCTAATTTCTTTAGTGCCGGCCTGCAGTACTGGATGGCCTGATAAGAGTAATAATAGAAACTGTAAAACAGATCGTCTGGGAATACTTCTCCCTCCTCATACCGCTCTTCGTCTTCTTCCTCCACGTATATTTCAGACCACAGATATTCTTCTTTGAGCATATCTGAAAAGTGGGGAAGAGGGGTTTCGTCGTATAGTTCCTCATCCTCCAGATGGAGTTCTGCTGCCAGGTTAAAGAAATCAAGAAGCTCTTCCAGGATCAGGGCGGCGCACTCACTATCGTCTGCCTCCGGGACGCACTGACAGAACAGGCGGGCGAGGAATATCATGGCGAAAGGCGTCGAATGCCAGAAGGTGCCCTGGTGTTCAATGTCTGACAGCACATGGTCAAGAGCTGATTTTACCGCAGATTTCTTTGACATATCCTGAATCTGCTGAAAGAGTTTGGGAAAATCCGATGCCCGGCCGTATGCTGTAGTAAGTCTGTGCCAAGGTACCTCGTCGATTTTCAGTGTCTGTATGTAACTTTCTATTTGGTTCATTTTTTCTGCTCCTTTTTTCTTATTACAATGTCCTATCTACATTTTACCACATCAGGACGGATAAGAAAATAGGCAGAGACATAAGAGTTCACAAAAAAATCACAGACTTATAAATGACATATTTACAGCTGCGTGGTATAATAAAGCGATAATCAGCGAGATGGAGTTTCGCCCGCGGGGCGATACAGAATGAAGGGGGAATTTTTCGTGTTATCGAAATATAGTGTGAGACGGCCGCTGACAGTACTGGTGGCTGTTGTGATCGTTTTAGTATTAGGATTTCTGTCCTTTCGGAATATGAGTACGGATCTGCTTCCCAGTATGGAGCTGCCGTACGCCCTTGTGATGACTACATACGCCGGAGCCAGCCCAGAGGAGGTGGAGCGGGCCGTATCGGAGCCGGTGGAGCAGGCCATGGCGAGGATCAATAATGTAAAAGAAATCCAGTCCGTGTCCATCAATAACATGTCTATCGTTATGATGGAATTTAATGATGGAACAGATATGGCGTCTACAACTGTAGATATGCGGGAGAGCCTGGATATGGTTACCGCACAGTGGGCTGACGGCATTGGCAGTCCGACGATCATGAAGCTGAATCCCGATATGATGCCCATCATGGTGGCCGCCCTTGACTATAAGGATAAGGACACGGCGGAAGTAACCAAGCTGGTGGAGCAGAATATCATACCGGAACTGGAGAGTGTGAACGGCGTGGCATCGGTAGATGAATCTGGTGCGGTTTCGAATCAGATTGATGTGATCATTCAGCAGGATAAAATCGACGAGGTCAATCAAAAGGTGAAGGATGCCATCGACGGCAAGCTGGAGGATGCACAGGATAAACTAGACAAGAATAAGAAAAAGCTCGAGGATGGAAAGAGTGAGCTGGATTCCCAGAAAAACAAGGCGGCAGATCAGATCGCCAAGGGGGAGACCAGGCTGAATGACGCATCGGAGAAGATCCAGGACGGTCTCAAGGCCATCGACGAGCAGATCACCAAGGTAAAGGAGCAGCAGAAGACGCTGAATACATCTGCCAAACAGGTGAAGAGCGGTCTTGCTACCATCGCCGCCAATAAGACAAAGCTGGAGACCACCATTAAGACGCTGACCAGCACGAAGGCCCAGCTGGAGACGCTCCAGGATTCCCTGACAAAGATGAATCAGCAGATTGCCGCACTGCAGGGACAGATCGATGCCCTTGGCGGCAGTGCACCGGATACGCTGAAGACCTCTCTGGCAGCGCTTCAGGCACAGAAACAGGTTCTTCTCGGAAAACTGAAGGAGCAGGGCATCACAGAGGAAAATCTTGGAGCCAAGGTGAAGGAAGTGAATAGCGGCCTTACCTCAGCCCAGTCCGGTCTGACAGAGCTTCAGAAGCAGGAGAAGTCCCTGAAGGAGAACCAGAAGAAGATTACTTCGGCGCAGAAGAAGATCAAAGAGGGGCTGAAGAAGATGAATTCTTCCAGAAAGCAGCTGGAAGAGGGGAAGATTTCCACAAAAGAGGGATTGGAGCAGCTGAATAAGCAGAAGATTCTTTCCGGTATCCAGCTGAGTGTGGCAGAGGCCCAGCTCAACAGCGGCTCCGAGAAGATCATCGAAGCCCAGAGCCAGATGAAGGCCACAAAGAAGACAACAAAAGAAAATGCGGATCTCAATAAGATCATTACGAAGGAGATGGTGGAGAACATCCTGAAGGCGGAGAACTTTGATATGCCGTCGGGGTATGTGACAGAGGAGGATGCCTCTTATCTGATCCGTGTGGGGGATAAGGTGGAATCGGCAGATGACATCCGGGATCTTGTGATCTGCGATCTGGATCTGGAGGGTCTGGATCCCATTACACTGGGGGATGTGGCTGACGTGGCACAGACCAGCAACGAGGAAGATGTCTATACCGTTGTGGACGGAAATCCTGCCGTCCTTGTAACGTTTCAGAAGCAGTCAGGCTTTTCCACCGGAGATGTCACCGGCAGCCTGGAGGAAAAACTTGGTGAACTGGAGGAGCAAAATGAGGGATTCCACTCAGCCATCCTAATGAATCAGGGCGTCTATATCGACCTGGTGGTGGATGCCGTGATCCAAAATCTTCTTGTGGGCGGTGCGCTGGCCATTATTATCCTGCTTCTGTTCCTGTGGGATATCCGCCCCACCATTATTGTGGCATGTTCGATTCCCCTCAGTGTAGTGGCCGCCATTGTGGCCATGTATTTCAGCGGTGTTACGCTGAATATCATATCCCTGTCCGGCCTGGCGCTGGGAGTGGGTATGCTGGTGGATAACTCAGTCGTAGTGATCGAGAATATTTTCCGGCTGCGGCAGAATGGACACTCGGTAAAGAAAGCGGCAGTCGAGGGGGCAAGGCAGGTGGGAGGCGCCATTATCGCCTCAACCCTTACTACGGTCTGCGTATTTGCGCCCATCATATTTACAGAAGGCATTACAAAAGAACTCTTTGTGGATTTGGCACTGACACTGGCTTATACCCTGGGTGCCAGCCTGGTCATTGCCCTTACTCTTGTACCGGCCATGGCTGCCGGCATGATCCGTAAAACGAGATCCAGACAGGCCCGGTTCAGCCAGGGGATGCAGCGCGTTTACCGCAGGCTGCTAGGGACAGCTCTTCGCTGGAAACCGGTGGTGCTGATTGCTTCTGTGGTATTTCTGATCCTCTTCGCATCCCTTGCGGTGAAAAATGGTATGTCCATGATGACGGAGATGGAGAGTACACAGATGACTGTAAATCTCACCACAGATGAGGAAAAGGATCTGGCACAGACAAAAGAAATCTCCAATCAGGCAATGGAAAAGATACTGGAGATTCCCGATGTGGAGACCGTGGGAGCCTATACGGGATCCGGTTCTTCCATGTCCATGCTGACAGGCAGCAGCAGTGGAAATTCAGTGACGATGTATGTTCTGCTGAAAGAGGAGGACAGGGAATATACCAATGATGAGGTGGCGGACCGCATTAAGGAGAGCACAAAGGATATAGATTGTGAACTCAGTGTCGATGCCTCCGCTATGGATATGAGCGCTCTGATGGGTCAGGGGGTCCGGATGAACATCAAGGGAAAGGACCTGGATAAACTCCAGAGTATTTCTGAGGATGTAATGAAGAAACTGGAGGCGGTAGACGGTCTGGAAAACATATCAAACGGAATGGAGGAAGCCGGCCAGGAGTACCGTATCTCTGTTAATAAGGCGAAAGCCATGAAATATTCTCTGACAGTGGCGCAGGTATACCAGCAGATCTACGCAAAGCTGGCAGAGGCGTCGTCTATTTCTACCGTCTCCACAGACACGGACGATCTCGGCGTGTACGTCACCTCATCGGCAGATAAGGAGATGACCCGGAAGGACATTAAAAATATTAAATTGGAATACACAGACCAGAATACCCAGAAGAAAAAGAAGGTGAAGCTCAGCAGGATTGCCGAATTTAAAACGGCAGATTCGCCGAATTCCATCACCCGGGACGGTCAGATGAGATTTGTCACCGTGGCGGCTGGGATTCAGGACGGTTATATTGTAAGCGATGTCAGTGCGGAAGTGAAGAAAGTCATGGCGGACTATAAAATACCCGACGGCTATACCGTGGAATACGATGGAGAGGACGATTCTACCTCGGAGGCAATGGGGCAGGTGCTCCTTATGATGCTGCTGGGGGTTGTCCTGATGTATCTGATCATGGTGGCGCAGTTCCAGTCACTTCTCTCGCCCTTCATCATCCTGTTCACAATACCGCTTGCCTTTACCGGAGGCTTTCTGGGACTGTGGATCACAGGCAGCGATGTCAGCGTTATCGCGATGATCGGCTTCGTCATGCTGGCGGGAATCATTGTTAATAATGGTATCGTTCTGGTAGACTATACCAACCAGATCCGACGGGATGGCACAGAGAAGAGAGAGGCGATCATCGAGGCCGGAGGAACCCGGCTCCGCCCCATTCTTATGACGGCGGTAACGACGATCCTCGGCCTTGTGCCCATGGCTGTCGGCACCAGTATGGGAACCGAAATGACCAGGCCCATGGCCATCGTAACCATAGGCGGACTAATTTATGGTACACTTCTCACCCTATTTGTGGTACCATGTATCTATGATTTATTGAATCGTAAAAAAGATATCACAGAGAGGTCTATGGATGATTAGGAATGGAATACCTGGCAGCAGCAGGGAGCTGCCAGTTGGATTTATGGATTCGGGGCTGGGGGGACTGAGTGTTCTCCGGGAAGCCGTCCGGATCATGCCGGCAGAGGATTTTATCTATTATGGGGATTCACTGAACGCTCCCTATGGAACGAAGGAGCAGGAGGTGATCCGGGAGCTTACCTTCGCGGTGGTTGAAAATCTTATGAAGCAGGGCATCAAGGGACTGGCCGTCGCCTGTAATACGGCGACCAGTGCCGCGGTGCGCCTGCTTCGCGGCATGTATCCGGAACTGCCCATTGTCGGCATCGAACCTGCGGTGAAGCCCGCTGTTGTTTCCAGCCATGGCGGCAGGATTCTTGTGATGGCGACTCCCATGACCATCGCCCAGGAAAAGTACCATGCGCTTCTGGAGCAGTACCGGGATCAGGCGGAGATTATTTCGGTTCCCTGCGGTGGACTGATGGAATTTGTGGAGCAGGGTAAGTTTGACGGGGAGCAGCTGGACACGTATTTCCGGGAGCATCTGATGCCGTTTCTCACAGAGGACACCGAGACCATCGTTCTGGGCTGTACCCATTATCCCTTTCTGCGTCCGCAGCTCCGGGAATTTCTCGGAGAAAGACCGATCCAGCTTATCGACGGCAGCTATGGGACTTCCATGGAACTGAAACGGCGTCTGAAGGTAAAAGATCTTCTGCGGGAGGAGGGACGGAAGGGAGAGGTCAACATACAGAATTCTTCCGGCAGTCAGGCAATGATAGACCGGAGCTATGAGCTGCTGGCGATGCCGTTTTAGATTTCGGTTATTTTATCAGGAGCACATGCATACTCTTCCTTGGGGGGGATTTTTATGCGTATTCAAAAAAGAAAGCTTCTCTATGTCTTTTTATCTGTCCTATTGTTTGCGGCCGTGGGGGGGCTGTCGGGTTTTCTGAATGCCTCATTGGAGATTCGGGAACTGCCGGGACTGTCCTCTGATACGGGAAAAGAAAGGTTCCGGCAGTTTGATGTGGCAGCAGAGTATCTGTCACGGCAGGGCGGCTCTGGACAACTGGTGGAGGATTATCTTTATCATAACGGCAGCCTTAGCGGGAACAGCAGTCCCTGTCCCCGGTTTTCCTGGTATCATTTTCTCCTTTCTGAGAGACAGAAAGAGCCCTATATAAGAGCTTTTGAGACGATATTATCCGATATCCGGTGTTTTCCTGTCCAGAAGGATCCGGCGGGGAAGGAGTCCCTGACGTTTGATGATTCCTGGGGCGGAGCGCGCTCCTTTGGCGGGGAGAGACACCATGAGGGCACCGATATTATGCCTTCCAATAAAGAACGGGGATATTTTGCCGTGGTCAGCACCAGCGATGGTGTGGTGGAGAAGAAAGGATGGCTGAAGCTGGGCGGATACCGCCTGGGGATCCGGGCTCCCCACGGCGCTTACTTCTACTATGCCCATCTGGACCGCTATGCGGAGGGGGTGGAAGAGGGGACAAAGGTAAAGGCAGGACAGATCATCGGTTATATGGGAGATACCGGATACGGGGAAGAGGGCACCCGGGGGAAATTTGCCGTCCATCTGCACTTTGGCATCTATCTGACTTTGGATGGAGAAGAGGTCAGTGTGAATCCGTATCAGGTGCTGCGTTATTTATGTTAATAATATAATAGGATCCCCTGGCCAATATCATGATGATCAATACGGGCGGCAGTAAAAGGGACAGCCAGAAGAATAAACGGCTGCCTTTTTTTGATATCTTTTTCTGTTGTAAAAGATATCCAGCATAAACCATAACACAATGCCGGCATAGACCAGACATATTCCAAATATGCTGTTCAATAGAACGGCGGTAATCCTTGAATACATTGCAAACTCCTTTCGGCACCCACTGTGGTGCTTTCTTTATTGTAGCGCAGATTTTCTTATTTGTCAGCCATTGACAAAGAGAAAATATTTTTATATAATTAAACTGTGAGTTTAATTATTGACAGGGGGAAACTATGGGACGGAGAAAAAAAGAGCCTAGAAGCGTACACCGGGAAAATATAGTGTCTGCGGCATCTGCATTGTTTATGGAAAAAGGGATCGCCGCCGCCTCTATGGATGATATAGCGAAAGCCGCCGGATACAGCAAGGCAACATTGTATGTGTATTTTGAGAACAAAGAAGAAATCGTTGGTATGATAGTATGGAACAGTATGAAAAAGCTTTATGACTACATATCCTCGGCACTGGTACAGCAGAAAACAACAAGGGCAAGATATGATTTTATCTGCCGCGGCCTGGTGCGGTATCAGGAAGAATTTCCCTTTTATTTCCGAATGGTGCTGGATAGGATCAACATTGATTTTGAGAGTCACGAATATCTGCCGGAAGAAAAGGAAACCTATCGGGTCGGAGAGGAAATTAACCAAAAGCTAAAACAATTCCTGCTCTCCGGCATGGAGAAGGGGGATCTGCGCCGAGATCTGGAAATCATGCCCTCCATATTTAATTTTTGGGGTATGCTCTCCGGTATCATACAGCTTGCCGCAAACAAAGAAGAATATATTAAACAGTCGATGGGATTGTCTAAAGAAAAGTTTATGGAATATGGATTTTCTCTTGTTTACGATTCGATCGCTGCCAGGAGAGATGATCATGAGTGAAAAAAATGCCCTTGCTATTTTAGGAAGTCCGCGGATAAATGGGATGACAGCCGCCATGATGGACCAGGCGGTGGCCGCCGCCGGTCGGGCGGGTTATGCGGTAACAACGATCCATCTATATGAAAAGGAGCTTTCTTTTTGTACGGGCTGCCGGATCTGCATGGATACAAAGATATGCGTTCAAAAGGACGATATACAGGAAATTGCAGAGTTATTGGGGAAGTGCCGGCTGGTTATTCTCGCCGCCCCGGTCTATTGGGCAAATGTACCCGCTGCGGTGAAAAATTTATTTGACCGGCTGTTAGGAACGGCGCTGGAAGAAACAAACGGGTTTCCCAAACCACGATTGAGGGGGAAGAAGTATATGATATTGACCTCCTGCAACACCCCCGCCCCATTTTCCTGGATATTCGGACAGAGCAGAGGGGCCATCCGGAATATGGAGGAATTTTTTAAGTTGGCGGGGATGAGACCGAAGGGCAGGATTGTCTGTGCAAATGCAAAGCACAGAGAGGAACTGCCGAAACGAACGGTGAAAAAGATTGAGAGGTGTCTGAAATGAAATTATCACGAAAACGAATCCTTTTGCTCCTGGCAGTCCTTCTTTTTCTAGCCGGCCTGATCCTTGCGGCGGTTTATCTCAAAAGTGTGGCAGACTATAAAAAGGCGGTGAAAGAAACAACCTTTCATGATGTCGACATCCGTGAAGTCCCCGATGGAGATTATGTCGGAGAATATGACGTGGATTTTGTGTATGCGAAGGTGCAGGTGACGGTTCGGAACGGCGCCATCACAGCCATTGATATTCGGGAGCATAAAAACGGGCGCGGGAAACCGGCGGAGCTTGTTGCAGACCGAATGATTCAGGAACAGAAAATAGATGTTGACACAGTTTCCGGCGCAACAAGCTCAAGCATTGTCATAAAGAAAGCCGTGGAAAATGCCCTCCGGGGGAGATAGATCAACGGCGGGTTCTGGGACAGAGAAATATTTTCCTGTCCTATTTTTCCGCATCAAACCGGCGGGTGATCTCGTGGTTCAATTTATCACGCCAGTCCTCCGTATAGGTCTGGGTGCTCCGAAGAAGCTCGTCGCAAAAGGCCGCCACATCTCTGCCCGTTATCTCGAGAACATGTTTGCCGGCAGCGGCGCCTTCCTCGAAAAGGTCAATGAGGTCATAGTGGAGCTTCATCATATCCAGGCCGGAGCCGGATGCAAACATCCACATATGCTTCTGGATCTTTCTGAACACATAAGCGTAGTCCTCGGGAAGTGCTTTTACCCGTTCCATCTGCTGTTTATATTCGCGCTTTTCCTTTACTATTTTGGGGATATTCAGATAATTGTCAAAAAATTCACCCATGGATCGTATCCTCCTTTAATTGTCTTAATTTTGAAGAGATAAAGTCCCATCTTGCCCAGAAATTTCGTAATTCATCCTGTCCTGCCTGATTCAGTGTGAAAAATTTCCGGGGCGGCCCCATATCAGATGGTTTCTTTTCTATGTCTACCAGTTTATTCTTTTCCAGTCTCATCAGTATCGTGTAGGTTGTTCCATCCACTACATCAGAGAAGCCAAGGGAGTTCAGCTGTCTTGTAATTTCATAGCCATAGGTTTCACCGCGGCTGATGATCTCCAGAATACAGCCTTCCAGAATCCCCTTCAGCATTTCAGTTAGGTTTTCCAAAGTCATTCCTCCTTCTGAGGCAGCTTATATTTTCAGTAACTAGTATTACTGACTACGACTATATAGTATCACAGAATAGATAGGCTGTCAACATATTTAACAATGTCTATTAGAACCTGGGTTCAAATTGGTGCCTTTGGGCGAAAAGATTGAGAATATTATGTGTAATTGTAGTTGTACACATTTGCTTTTTTATGATACAATATTCTAGATTTGAAGAAACACGGGAAACATAGGATTCAGATAGGTAATTGCGAAACAAGTTCAAAATCTTGATTCCAATAGGGCAAAGGCCCGGTTGAGCCGGACTTACAGGAGGTGGATGTGGATAACAAGGATTTTAAGACATGAAAACAAAGCAGATAAGGATATCTGCCC
>CAJSYQ010000005.1 GCA_910574015.1 Eubacteriaceae bacterium
ATTATTTTCGTTGTATAATAAGTCTGACGTACAAGATCACTCTCTTTCGTATAGTTTGATGTGCAAACTTATTATACATGAGAAAGTGTCTTGTGCGTTATTTTATTTTTCAAAAAGTTGTAAAGTGGTGTTTTATTATTGAACAGATACAAAATCTAGGTCGTGGATAAGGTGAAGAAATTGAAAACCGGAGATTGCCAGCTTGAAAGGAGTTGCATTATGAATGAATTAAAATCTATTATGGAGAAGTTTGCTGGATCAGGGTGGGACTTAATATCCGTACCAGCACAGCAATGGTTAGATGGAAAATATGATAAGGATATTTTGATATCTGCAATAAAGCAGGCAGATAAAAAATGTGGAAGTTGTGGATGTGATTTAGATCCACTTTATAAAAAAGCTTTGGAATTGCTTTGACGCTGCGAATTATTATAGGGTGTTAGACTAAAATGATTTGTGAAGGGGGATATTGTGTCATTTAATATAACAGAAACATTTGAATTATTGTTTAATAGAAATAATAATGTTGCATACAAGGCATTACAGGAATTGAAAAAAGAAAGTGAAGAAACAGATAGAGTTTATCCTTATATGGATAGGTTAAATGATATGCTTGATAGTGATAATTCTTATATTCGTACAAGAGGGCTTATATTACTTGCCTATAATGCAAAATGGGATAAAGATTGTAAAATTGATGAAATCATTGATAAATATTTGGAACATATAACAGATGTTAAACCCATTACGGCAAGACAATGTATCAAGCTGCTACCGATTGTTGCGAAGTATAAGCCGGATTTGAAAAATGATATTCTTTCTGTACTTCATAAGGCAGATATATCTATTTATGATGATAGTATGCAGCCACTAGTTTATAAGGATATTCAAAAATGAATGAAACCAGATAAGGAGAAAACTCAAAATTTTGTTTAAGACAGTAGACATAACAACGTGGAGTGAATATCTTATCTGGAGAAAATAGAAAATGGCAAATATATTATTTGAGAAACTGGGCGGCAAATATGAGCGGCAAGGAGATTACTTAATACCATGCTTGACTGTACTCGCCGAAGAAGAACAGCCGATAGGCACATGGGGACAGCGGCATCTGGACTATCTGAAGCAGTATCGCAAGGTTACATACACCAATCTTCTCACAAACGGCAAGCTGAATACATACCTTGCCGACATCGATAGGCAGGCACAGGAACGCTTTGAAAGGCTCATAGAGGGCATGAAACAAGCGCAGGGCATAACGGAACGCCTAAAGGAAGAAAATGCCTTAGAATGGGTACAACACTTAAATAACATAAGGGCATGTGCGAGACAGATTGTGAACGAGGAAATTGTTTTTGCATAAGTACAGAAAGGCGGCAGAAAATTGCCGCCTAAAAATTTTCCGAAAAAGTCTTGCTTGTTACGTTGCGTAATGATTTATAATATGTTTCAGGAGGTAAAGGACTATGGCAAAATACAGGGCAATCCCAAATGGATATATGACAGTTGATTGATACCAGATAAGGATAAAAATAGATATGTATGGGCAGGAGCATAGACTTTCTCCTGCCACGCCTATATTTAGGCGGTTTGACGTTTGGTACGTTTTCCGTATTCACGTTCTATTTCCCGCATTTCTTCATCCGTTGGAATATCAACAATCCCGACATAGGAATAGTAGATGTCAATATCCTGTGTCCGTTTCCCGTCTTTTTTCTCGCATTCATGGACTACGATTTTATCCACAAAGGTATTTAAGATTTCGGGCGTTAGCTCGTCAATACGAGTATATTTTTTGGTGACGGCAATTAGCTTGGAAACATTGGTTGCTTCTGTGTCGGCTTCGCTGACTTCGGATTTCAAGGTTTCGATTTTGTGTTTTAGCTGTTCCTGCTCAGCTTCATAACCATCTGACAGCTTGTAAAAGCGTTCGTCATTCAGCTTTCCGTTGACATTATCTTCATAGATTTTGCGGAACAGGCGGTCAAGTTCTTCCATGCGCTTTTCGTCTTTTTCAATCTGTTTCTGCTTTGCGTATAACTCGTATCGGCGTTCCGCAAGGGTAGTGTCAATCTGCTGTCGGATAAATACCCTTTCAAACTGCTGTAAATAGGACAGGAAATGCTGAAGCTGTTTTAATACCAACTGGTATAGGACATCTTCTCTGACTGCTTCGCATCGTGGTGTGCCGACCAGTGCGGCTATCTGGAAAGCGGCATCATCCCGAAATTCTCCCTCTGCTCGGACGGTGTAAACTGGTTCAAGGGCAAAAGGCAATGGCAGGATAAGAACTATGAGCCGCAGGCAGGCGACCTTATTTTCTTTGATTGGGGGAGCGACGGCTCAATCGACCATGTGGGAATCGTGGAGAGATGCGAGAATGGAACGGTCTACACCGTGGAGGGTAACTCTGGGGATGCCTGCAAACAGCAGAGCTATCCAGTCGGGAGTGGCTCAATATACGGCTACGGAGTGCCAAACTATTAGCAGGGCAGGGCAAAAGGAAACCAGAGGGACTTAATCCTTTGTCTGTTCCTTTGCCTTACATAAGGCAATTACTTTAAAAAAGGTTAGATAAAAAACACCAGAATAGGTTTTTGATTTTTTGAAATATCATAGTTGCTCATAATATAACAAAATGACTATTTGAATAGTTGACACCACATGACTATTGTGATAGTATACTCAAAAAGAACTATTGCAATAGTCATTTTAGGAGGTGCAGAATGAGGATGAAGTTATTTGATTCAGAATTAAAAGTGATGGAAGTATTATGGAAAGAGGGAAACATTACAGCAGGACAGATTTCAAAAATACTGAAAGAGGAAATTGGCTGGAATAGGAATACAACTTACACGGTGATAAAAAAATGTATAGAGAAAGGCGCAATCGAAAGAATTGAACCTAAATTTATCTGCAAGGCAATGATTTCCAAAGAAGACGTACAGGCATATGAAACAGCGGAATTGATTGAAAGGGTATTTGACGGTTCTAAGAAAAAATTTTTTGCCGCTTTGTTGTCTGAAAAAACCTTGACACATGATGAACTGCAGCAATTAAAGAATTTGATAAACCAGATGAAATGAGGTGAAAAGTATGTTGCTTAAAATGAGCATCTCAAGCAGTATATTGATTATCTTGATTGTTATTTTGCGCTTTGTTGCTTTAAACAGGCTGCCGAAAAAATTTTTTGTGCTGTTGTGGAATATTGCAATACTAAGATTGCTGATACCCTTTGACTTACCGATGCATTATGGACTTGCTTCACCTATGACAAAATTAGCGGATAGTGGCATCAGTCACTATAATACTGCCAACAGTCCGCTTATAACAGAAACATTAAAAGAACCAATTACTGATACAACAGTAGCATTATCTTTAAACAACGTCGCATGGATGACGATTGTTTGGGCAGCAGGTATGGCAGTCATGCTTGTGATTTTCGGGGTATTATATTGGAGAGAATATCAAAAAATACGGACAGCATTACCTATTTCAAAAGAAAGCGATGATTATTTCAGGTCAGTGACAACGATTCCTAAACGTGTAAAGTTATTGGTATCGGACAGAATCTCAACACCTTTAACGTATGGAGTTTTGTCACCTAAAATTATATTCCCGAAAATTTTTAAACTTTCGGACAACACGAAAATAAAATATGTCCTTACGCATGAAATGATACATATAAAACGGTTGGATAATCTTTGGAAAATAATTATCCTTATAGTGGTGAGCATACACTGGTTCAATCCTTTCGTTTGGATAATGTATCGGCTTCTCAACCGTGATATTGAATTATCATGTGATGAAAAAGTGGTTGCTCTTTTGGGAGAAACAGCAAAAAAGGAATATGTTACGACGCTTGTAGATTTGGCGGAAAAGCAGTATCATTGGTCGTTTATCTCAAATGGATTTGGAAAGAACGCCATACAAGAAAGGATTGTGGCAATCATGACGTTTAAAAAAGCAACTTGTTTAAGCATAGGCTGCACAGTGGTTTTATTAGCAGGCGCGATTACAGTATTTGCACAAAATGATTTTAAAGTGGCAGGTACTGATGCTGGTACAATGTCTAAAGCCCACATTACGGAAGACAAAAAAAATTATTTGGAAAAAACTGAAATCGAAGATGGTGAGTATTTACATCATGGAATTACAGTTATCAATGGAGCTTATTATTACCAAGGCGTGCGCATCCGCATATTCATGGATTTAAGGGAAAACAAATCTTTTGAAACTTTCAGTTTTGATAAGGAAGGAACCGTTGATATACGGTTAATACGGTCAAAAAATAATTCTATTAAAAAAATTGAGTATCTCACAAAAGAAGAAGCAGATGAAATCCTTAGTGATTTTGAAGATAGCGAGTTGGATGGGCAGACGGAAGAACAGCATACGGGTGTGATAACCAGATTAGCAAAAGAAGAACTTCCGAATAAGGTTATAGATGCCATAAATTCTTGTGATGATGAAAAATGGTATGTGATTAATGACAAGGAATATCAATATGTTTATTTTAATGGTTTGACTGCCAATTATGCTTTCCAACCAGAGATTTATGCTGACAGCCATAGCGGGACTTTACAAATATATGATATGGGTACTTCAACTAAAAATTATGTATTGCTTGAAATTGAACGGAATATTTCACTGAAAATTTTATACAACCATTCGCAAGTTTCATATACAGAAATAGCTTTATGATGGAAACATGGTATTGAAACTGGTATGCCATAAAGAGCGGATAAAGGAGGATAATTTCAAATGAAAAGAAAAACAATTTTTTCAATAGTTACAATATTTATTTTTATATTCATGGTTTCTATGCCAATAGCTGCATCTGCAAAGGGTACGCCATCTAGTAAGCATGTTTCTGAATATGCCCAATTAGGTATTATAAAGAAAGATGATGCGTTCTTTTATAAAAATAAGCGTATCCGTATTTTTTTTGATGAAAGGGCTGACCGTTCTTTTGAATACAGCTTCGTGGATATTGATGGAACAATTGATATACGTCTGTTGAGAAATAAAGCTGGAGATATTAGCAGGCTGAAACGGATACCAAAAAAGAAAGCGAATAAAATATTGAAAGATATGCTTGGTTTTGTTCCAAAACACCCCACTGAAAATACGAAACCTCACAAGAAAAAAGAGTATACTGATATTGAGCGTTGCCAGCTTAAAGATGTCCCTGTCGGAATTAAGAAAGTTATTAAAAAAAGATGCACTAAGAATAAATGGTACATTATCAAATCTTCAAATAGAGATTATGTATATTTTAAAAAAGTGCCAAAAGACTTTGCATTCCAAATTATCGGCAAAAATTTAAATATACATGATATAGGGAAAAAGAAAAAAAATGGTTCTGTACTGCTCTCTATCGGCAGGAATTTTAATTTTACTCTCACTTATAATTCCAAGCCAGTAAAAACCATTATTATAAAAGCTAAATAGAAAGAAACGACTCAAGCAAATGTGTCTGCGTGGATATTTGGCGATTATCACGAGAGTTAATACCCCGCTGTTCACAGCGGGGTATTGGTTTATTAAAGAAATTCATTTATTTTAGTGCTTGCCAAAATTTATAGATATATTATCTATTTATGTAATGATATTTTTTACATATTTTGTTCTTTCTATAATCATAGGTAGGACAAGCCCACCAAATAAAAAAAACGATGTTCGGGTGGGCTATTTCGTCATACCCTGACCACCCTCCGACTTCGCTTTTTGAAGTTTGGAGGGATTTTTATTGCCTGCAAATAGCAAATTCTATTTACATATATCATATCGGGGATGGGCGGACAGCCTGTTAAAAAACTCCTCGTCAGTACATGGGGGCTTTGTACCCTGCAAGTAGAAGTCATATTTCTACATATTGGAACTAAAATCTCTCTAAACCGTAAAGGTCACGGAACCTTTGCGGTTTTTCTTTTGTCGTTTTTTATCGGAATGTGCCGAAGGGCTGTTTCCGCTGTTGGCTGCCGTTCGCCGCCTATCCAATCTGGATTATTACATTTCAAAAATTCAGATTGGAGGAAAAAAGAATGGCATACAACAACGGACGGGAGAACAGGAAATGGCTTATCTGGAAAGAAGCCGAGGAAAAAATATTGAGGGAACACGGAGTTGATGAAACCACCATTGAACAAATCCGCACAGACGACAGGGCAGACTTCAATTCCAACAGGCGGTTTTACCATTGGACAAGCGACTTCGGTGAATACCTTGAGGGGATGGCAGACAGGGAACAGAATACCGAGCTAAAGACGGTTGCTGATTTACTGGACGAGATTGAGGACGAAACTCTGTATCGGGCATTGCTTACGGTGGACAGGCGTACCCTGCAAATCATCCTGCTGAAAATGCAGGGCTATTCCACAAAGGAAATCGCCCCGCTTGTGGGATTGACAACGGGTGCTATCTATGCAAGGCTAGACCATCTGCGGAAAAAGCTGCGGAAGATTTTATAACCAGCTAATAAAGGCAGCTTTCTGGCGGGCTATTGGGTGGGGGATAAAATTTCCCCACCCAATTTAAAATTATATGAATAAAATTCCCGTCCACAGGGAATACTAAAAAGTTTGCCCAAAGTATTGACATGGGTACAGCCGCTATGGTATTCTGAAATACCCATGAGGGAATTGGAAGATTGAAAATGAAATAGCACATAGATGGAAGAATGAAATGTCAGCCAATGGATAAGGCTGACTGCCGCCGAACGTAAGTCGTCCTTTTCGGCTGGCGTATGGCAGCAAGGTTTTGAATCCCAAAGCCGTTACATAGCATTGCGAATCTGAGCAGGAGAAAACACTCCTGTCATTCGTGGTGCGGTGTGGCGGCTTTTTCATTTATCCAAAAGTCAAGAAAAATCGAATCCAGAACGGAGGTGGAAAGGACATAGGATTTTCTTTTCGGCGGGTAAGGCAGGTATGGAAGAATACTGCTGCACAGGAAAAATGCTCTGCGGCGTTGTCCACAGAGATAGCGAGCATCGGATTGTGTCAGCCACAATCCCGCCCACACAAAACAAGTGGGCGTAACTTACTCAGGGGACATCCCCTGTTTACCCCGAAGAAAGAAAAATAAGACTGGAGGATTGAGGAAAATGAGCAGAGAAAAATCAGAAAAGGTTGTGCGGAGTGTCCCGATTACTGTCCGATTGAACGAGGAAGAACATGAAAAATTAAAGCAGTGCGCCGCCGCTTGCGGTCTGTCCACCGCCGAATTTATGCGCCAGTTATGCAAGGGAAACGCCCCTCAGCCACAGCCTAAAACCGAGTTTTGGGAACTGCTAAACAAGCTCTATGAGGTGCATGACGCTTTCAAAAAGTGTGTTCCCTACTATCTAACCGCCGCCGAAATCTGTAAGGAGATTGAGGATTTTATCTTAGAACTGCAACAGAAAATAACTCTCCCACTACGATTTAATGTAGAAGAACTGATGGAACAGGGGGCGGTCTGATATGGCAACAACGAGCTTATGGCATATCAAAGGGCGGCTGAAAGACCTCATTGATTATGTGGAAAATCCAGAAAAGACCATGCCGAATGAAGATATGCAGGACTTCTTTGACGTGTTCTCCTATGTGAAGAATCCGTTAAAAACAAACGAGGGCGAGTATGTTTCCGCAATCAACGCTCTGAAAGAAACCGCCTTGCAACAGATGATTTTGACAAAGAAGCAGTACCAAAAGACAGGCGGATATATTGCATGGC
Source organism: Eubacteriaceae bacterium (assembly GCA_910574015.1). Taxonomy (GTDB): domain Bacteria; phylum Bacillota; class Clostridia; order Lachnospirales; family Lachnospiraceae; genus Eubacterium_F. Next base: position 7,720 of record CAJSYQ010000005.1, read on the forward strand.
ACGGATACCAGAGCTTCAAACCAGACGAGGTAACGCCCGAACAGTGCCACGAAATCGGATTAAAATTAGCAGGGGAAATGTGGGGCGATAAATACCAGATAATTGTTGCCACTCATCTTGACAAAGGGCATCTGCACAATCATTTTTGTTTCAACTCTGTTTCTTTCATAGACGGACAGAAATATAATTACTCAAAATCAGAACAGAAAAGGTTGAGGGAAGCGTCCGACCGCTTATGCCGAGAGTACGGTTTATCGGTGATTGAAAACCCCAAGAAAGCACCATCCAGACCGCTTTATCTGGACGAAAAGAACGGAAAACCCACACGGTACAATGTCTATCGGGAGGATTTAAGGGAGGCAATCAATGGGAGCAGGGATTTACAGCACATGATGAAATACCTTGCCGATAAGGGATATGAGGTTGATTTTTCGGGCAGCCATTGGAAAATGAAGCTGCCGAAATACAAACATTTCACGAGATTAGACACGCTTGACGAGCGGCTAACCCCCAATTTCATACAGTCATGTTTAGGCGGGGCTTCCCGATATGGGAACTACAAAGCAAAGATTTCCTACTCTCCCCATATGCCAGAGCAGTATAAAAATGCATGGAAACCACATCAAAAAACCACGGGGATTTTAGCGTTGTATTACTACTGGTGCTATCAGTTGGGGATATTCCCCAAAGGCACGGACTACAAGCCGACAAGCCCGCTGATGAAAGAGGAATTGCGGAAGTTAGATGAAATCACCACACAGGTACGGTATATGTCCAAGCATAACATTTCCACCCTCTCCGACTTACACGCCGACAGGGAGAAAAACCAGACCGAAATGAATAAACTGATTGACTACCGCCAGCACGTGCGGAACAAGGTACGCCGTGCCACACCAGCCGAAAAAGAAAAAATTCGGGAAGAAAAACGGTGCGTGACGGAGCGGATAACGGAGCTTAGGAAGCGGCTGAAATATGCAGACAGGATTGAAAAACGCTCCGCACACATTGATGACTGCTTAAACCAAATCTACGACACGATTGAAAATCAGCGGTCAAACCGACAGAAACAGCCAGTTAAAACAGCACGCAGGAGGGAGGAACCATTGCGATGAGCAGACTGTCCGAGGAAGAAATACAGGCGATTATGGAGGAATACAAGGACGTCCCTATGGTAAATCCAGACAAAATATATCCCCCTCTGCCGCCTGTCCAGAACGTCACGCCCCTTGTCCGCATCCCAGAGCCGATGAGCCTTACCGAGAAAATCGGCGGCACGGAATACACCGTCAACGCCCATTTCCGAAAAGACGGGCGGGACTTGCTTGTAATGCTTACGGATATTTTTCGGCGCAGCGCACAGGGATATGGATTTTATGATAATGAGAATTGGGGTGATGACGACGGGGAATAACAGGCAGCGGAAGAATTATCACTTTAAAGCGTTGAAGTTTAAGGGCAGATGTGGTATACTGTACCTACACTTCACAATACCGTGTCTGCTGTCGGAAAGGAGAGCTTTATGAAAAGACAGCAGGAAGAATTCACGGCATTATATTGTAGATTAAGCCAAGATGATGGGCGGGAAGGTGAAAGCAACAGCATTGTAAACCAGAAAGAATATCTGATGAAATACGCAAAAGAACACGGTTTCCCTAACCCGAAATTCTACGTGGACGACGGCTATACGGGTACGAATTTTGACCGCCCAAGCTTTAAGGAAATGTCGTCGGACATTGAAAAAGGGTTTGTAAAGACCGTCATTGTCAAAGACTTATCACGCTTCGGCAGGAACTATATCGAGGTCGGCTCATACTCCGAAATCATCTACCCCGAAGCGGGCGTGAGGTTCATCGCCATCATGGACAACGTGGACACGGGCAGCCTTGAGAGCAACGAATTTGCCGCCTTTACCAACCTTTTTAACGAATGGTATCCCAAAAGCACGAGCAAAAAGGTAAAGGAAGTCAAGAAAGCGAAAGGGCTTGCAGGCGAGCATTTGGGCGCACCGCCTTATGGGTATTTGCGGAATCCAGACGATAAAACACGTTGGCTTGTGGACGAGGAAGCGGCGGCAGTTGTCCGCAGGATATTCTCACTCTGTATACAGGGAAAAGGCGTGTCAGCCATTGCCACAGCCCTCTGGGAAGACAAGGTGCTTACCCCGTCAGCCTACAAGGTGTCAAAGGGAATCGGCGTTGCAAAAAAATCGGAACATCCCTATAACTGGGAAACGTCTATGATTGCATCCATTCTGGAAAATGTGGCATATATCGGCGTGACGGAAAGCTTTAAATCCACCCGTTTAGGCTTCAAGAGCAAAAAACGCATCCCAACCGCAAAGGACAGGCGGACGTATATCGAGGACGCCCATACGCCCATCATTGACAGGGATATGTGGGAAAAAGTGCAGATGATACGGGCGAACAAACGCAGACCGACCAAAAGCGGAACGACAAGTATCTTTTCGGGGCTGCTCTATTGTGCCGACTGCGGGGCGAAACTCAGCTTAGCCACAGCAAACGGATATGAGCATTTCCGTTGTTCCATGTATAAAAGGACGAGCAGGGCAAAGGAATGTACACAGCACTATATCCGAGAGGACGCATTAAAACAATTAGTTCTGAAACAGCTCCAGCAGTTCCTCTCCTATTTACAGCAGTTTGAGCGTGTGTTTATCCGACAGCAGATTGACGCCACCCTTGCAGAACGCAGATACGAGTTATCCGCAAAGCAGAAACAGATAGAAAAGGACGAAAAGCGGATAAAGGAGCTTGACCGCCTGTTCCGCAAAATCTATGAGGATAATGTCAACGGAAAGCTGAATGACGAACGCTTTTACAAGCTGTCGGACGGATATGAAGCCGAGCAGGAACAGCTAAAGCAGGAAATCGAAACCTTGACAGCCGAGGTCAGCGAAGCCGACACGGAAGCGACCAATGTCACCAAGCTGATAGCCGTCACCAAGAAATACACCCGCATCGACGAGCTGACGCCCGAAGTCCTAAACGCATTTGTGGATAAAATCGTAGTCCATGAGCGTGAGAAAAAAGACGGGAAACGGACACAGCAAATCGACATCTACTATTCCTATGTCGGGATTGTGGACATCCCCACGGATGCGGAAATGCGGGAAATGGAACGAGAATATACGCAGCGTACCAAACGTCAAACCGCCTAAATACAGGCGTGGCAGGAGAAAATCTATGCTCCTGCCGATACATATCTATTTTTTATCCCTATCTGGTTTAACCCATCATTGAAAGAAATACAAAAATTATAGAATGCAACTTTGAATTTGAGGAGGCAAAAGACATGATATTGAAAAGTAAGTATCCCATATGTGAATTTGATACCAGTAAAAATCCAATTATTCAGCCGGCAAATTTTTTGACTAAAAGTCTTCCGAAAAAATGTGTTATTACTTTCTTTAGGAAAGAGCTGGATCAATTTGTTACGGAAAACAATCTTCCTGTTACTGGTTATCTTAATTCAGAAATATTTGATATACCGATTTATGAGTATGTATATGGTGCGGACAGACTTTGTATTACGATGGCATTTTGTGGTGCACCCGGTGCGGCTGTAACACTTGAAGAACTGCATGCTATGGGATGCGAAAAGTTCATAGTTTGCGGGGGTGCGGGGGCATTAGCAAAGGACAGTAAAGTAGGAGAAATCATTGTCCCGGTCTCTGCAGTCAGAGATGAGGGAACATCCTATCATTACTTAGAGCCATCCAGTGAAATTGAATGCCATAAAGAGACAGTTGAGATTGTTGTTTCATGTTTGGAACAAATGGGGATTCCATTTACAACAGGAAAAACATGGACGAGCGATGCCATATACAGAGAAACTCCTGATATGATTGCATTAAGGCGAAACGAGGGGTGTATCACTGTGGAAATGGAAGCGGCTGCTTTTTTTGCGGTATCTCAGTATTATAATATTCCGCTTGCCCAGTTATTATATGCTGGTGACGATGTAAGCGGTGAGGTGTGGGATTCTCGGAATTGGAATACGCAAAAGAATATTCGATATGAATTAATTACTACCGCAATTGAAATTGTAAAGAAATTGTAATAACGTATGTGTTTGCATGTTTTAAGTCGATAATTAACTTCCATCTTGCTGGTAAGATTGAGAAAGTAAAAAAGAATGAAATCGGAGGTCAGAATTTTGCAGGAACAGAGGTTTACAGAGAAAGACTGGAAATTATTTAGAAGTAAGATTGCTGATTGGCAGGAATCTTATATGAACAAGCTCAACAGAGAATACATAGCCATATTAAGTGAAGACGCTAACCCATCAGACAAGTTTTGGAAGTTGGAAAAAAGAATCAAGGAAGACAAAAAGAAAGCAGGGGTTCAGGTGCGTATGAGCAGGTCAAATCTTATTTACAATCTTATTTCACTGATCAATGAGGGTGCAATTAGTTTTGAAGATTTAGAAGATTTCAGTGACGGATTAAAGGAGACCGTAGGTGCCTTTATTGATAAGTAATTTGGAGTGAGTGAGTTTTGGGACTGGGATTTATTATGGTAAAATTTTTATATTTGGAGGGAAATGTTAATGGCTTTCAAATTAGACAGTGTTGTGCCTTGGGGCAGAAATCTGGAAGAATATAAATTGATGTTTGGCTTGAATGATAGTGATATGTCGAAAAAAATTGCAGGATTTGGAGATGGTCCTGCCTGCTTTAATTGTGAAATGACAAATGCGGGTGGTCATGTTGTATCCTTTGATCCAATCTATCAGTTTTCCAAAGAGGAAATTGAAAAGCGTATCGAAGAAGTCCGAATTACAGTCATGCAGCAAATGAAAGAAAATATGGACAATTATGTTTGGACACAGATAAAAGGTTTGGACGAGCTGGAGCATATTCGCATATCAGCTATGCAGAAATTTTTATCTGATTATGAGCATGGAAGGCAAGAGGGAAGATATGTATTTCATGAATTGCCAGCCAGGTTACCATATGAACCAGAAAGCTTTGATATTGGTTTGAGTTCGCATTTTCTCTTGATGTATACATCTTTGGGGTATGATTTTCATATTCAGTCCATAACGGAAATGTTACGAGTGTGTAAAGAAATAAGGATATTTCCGATTGTGGATTTGGATGCGAATAAGACGGACTTAATCAAAAATGTAATCGATTATTTTCAGAAAGATTATAATATCTCGATTGTGACAACGGAGTATGAGTTCCAAAAGGGAGATAATAAATTGTTGATTATTAGAAAATAGAAATGAATTTTTGGAGTGGATGTACATGGAATGGAATTCAACATTATACGATAAAAAACATGATTTTGTAGCGGAATATGGAAAGGGATTATTGGGGTTTGTTCCTCAGAATCCAAAACAGTCAATATTGGATTTGGGGTGTGGAACAGGTACCTTGACTGCTCAATTAGCCGAATTGTGTAATAAAATTGTAGGTGTTGACGGTTCGCAGAACATGATAGATAAAGCGAAAGAAGAATTTGGCGATATAGAATTTAAGGTATGTGATGCACTTGAGTTACCTTTTGAAAATGAATTTGATGTTGTTTTTTCCAATGCTGTCTTTCACTGGATTAGTGACCATGATGCTTTGCTGAAAAATATACATAATGCATTGAAACCGCAGGGAATATTGGTGTGCGAGTTTGGAGCGAGTGGGAATATTGCAACGATTGAAAATGCTTTTGCAAAGGCTTGTAACAGTCTGGGGTATTGCTATGAGGCTAAATTCAATTTCCCTACGGCAGAGGATTTTGGAAAATTGCTAAAGAAGAATGGATTTGTTATTGACAAGATTTATGAATATGACCGATCAACTGTATTAAAGGACGGAGAGCAGGGATTGGTGAATTGGATGAAACAATTCTTTGCCTCTGAATTGGAAGTGATGCCGGAACATGTACAAGCTATGGTTTTTGAGAAAGTGGAGGGATTGACAAGAGAGACTTTATGGAATGGGGAAGATTGGGTTGCCGATTATCGAAGATTAAGAGCAATTGCACATATATAGGTGTTTCCGATTTTATTTCTGATGGAAAAGGTGTGTACAGGAGGAATGACAGAATGAGCAGAATTGTTGTTTTAGTTGGCAGTATGCGGAAGGGTGGAAATACAGATTTACTTGCACAGGCGTTTGCAGAGGGAGCGAACAAAAATAATACAGTGGAGATAATTTCTGTTGCTGATTACAAGGTAAATCCCTGCATTGGCTGTAATTCGTGTTTTACAAGGGAAGGAAACCAATGTTTTCAGAAAGATGATATGGCAGAAATTTATAAAAAACTGAAAATGGCAGATGTGCTGGTAATTGCATCTCCCGTTTATTTTTATGGGATTAGTGCAGAATTAAAAGCGATTATTGATAGATTACACACGCCTATGAGGAATGAATTTCAGATAAAAAAGCTGGCATTGCTGCTGGTGGGAGCAGCAACACTACCAGAATTATTTGACGCAATTAAATTGCAGTATCAGTTTGTACTTAATTTTTTTCATTTGGAGGATGCAGGCATGGTTCTTGTAAGAGGGGTTAAGGATATTGGAGATATTAAGGGAACAAAAGCGTTGGAGGAGGCATATAATCTTGGCTGCTCTACAAAATAGAGTTTTTGTTAATGATAGAATGAATAAGAATTGCAAATCAGCAAGTTTGAATGTGAATATAGGGCTTTTCACAGAGAAGAACTAACAAACTTACTTCTGTTCAATAGTTGTAAAGAGGTGATATGGAAATTATCAGAGGAAGCAGGATTTTATCAACCTATTGTAATTGCAAAAATGAAGAAATATTGTGTCTTATAAAAGGACGAAAAAAGTCAATGTCATTAACTTAAGGAATCTTTTACATTTAAAATTGTAAAAGGTTCCTTTTTTCTGTATAATAGAAGCAGATAACTGATGTTTTTCTTTTAAAGGCAGGTGATTTTATGAAAAACTCTCAAAAACGTACCTGTTGTGATATCAGTTTGATCCATCAGGATGAATTCCATGATTTCTGCAGAAATGGGAATCCGTCTTCTTTTATAAGGAACAGAAAAATGCCGCTGAAGGATCTTATGTTCACCATGATCAACCGGAGGGGGATTACTTTGAGCCTGGAACTACGAAATTATATGAAGACCGCACATCCGGGAATGGAAATATCAAAGCCCGGCTATCTGAAACAGCGTATGAAGCTGAACCCGCTGGCTTTTTATGAGCTCTACCGCCATCATAACAGGAACTTTTACGCAGAACCCGGATTTTCTACCTTCCACGGATATCTGGTCCTTGCCGCGGACGGCTCAGGGATCAATATCCCTACTACGAAGGAGACCCTGGAAGAATTCGGGACATCCAGCAGGAAAGGAACAAAGCCCCAGGCATCCATAGGGCTTGGATGTCTGTATGATGTCATGAACAGAATGGTTCTGGAGAGCGACTGCCGTAAATGCAAGTTTGATGAAATGCGGCTGGCAGAAGAACAGATTGGCCGTTTGCCTGAAACAATCGGCTCATCACAGCCGTTCCTGGTCGTCATGGACAGGGGGTACCCGTCTACCCCGGCTTTTATCCGGATGATGGAGAAAGGCATCTTATTCCTTGCGCGTCTCAAATCCAGTGATTATAAAAAAGAACAGGCCGCTTTGTCGGCGCCGGACACATGGGTGGACATCCACCTGGACAAAAGCCGGATCAGACATTATAAAGGAACGGATATCGGCCGGCGGATGGAAGAGATTGGGCACATTACCCTGCGGATGGTCAAAGTGCCGCTGCCAGAAAACCAGGAAGAAGTGCTCATCACAAATCTGCCATCGGAACCCTTTGGCTGCCAGCAGATAGCCGAACTGTACCATATGAGATGGGGGATTGAAACGGCATATGAGACACTCAAAGACCGCCTGCAGATAGAGAATTTTACAGGGACCAAGCCGATCCTGCTGCTGCAGGATATATACAGCACAATCTATATCAGCAACCTTGCGGAGGACATCATCCGTGATGCCGAGGCGGAATTGGACGAAAAAGAAAGACACAGGAAACATAAGATGATGATAAACCGGACATTGAGCATTGGGATACTGAAAAATGACCTGATCTATATCCTGTTGGAAACGGATGCGCGGAAACAGGATGAACTGTTCCAGCAGATTTATGAGGACATCAGCAAGAATCTGGTTCCAATAAGACCAGACCGCCATTACCACCGGACAAAGGGGCAGCTTGCGGGGAAATATTCAAATACGCATAAAAGAGCTTATTGAGCAGAAAAGTTATAGAACATGAGCACGTCCTTCATGATAAATATAGTAGAATGATATCAAATATTAGAATTAATTTTCCAAAACAATACCGGATGTCCTTTACCCCCTGGATGGGGGTAAAGCTATCCGGTATTGCTTTTTCTTAAGTTAATGACATTGTGATCTTACTGCGTTTGCCGTAAATGTAAAAACAATAGCACGGGGGAATTGACAAAACTTGACAAAAAAATCTGATAATGTATAATTATTCACATAAGTATTGCGGAAATTTATTATGAATCTTGTGGGGAAGGAATTATTGGAAGGAGGTATTTTTATGGGGCAAAAAAAACAAATCGCATTACTATTATTGATATCATTTATTTTGAGTGCGATTCCATGGTGCAGGCCGGCGGCAGTCCACGCCGGCAGTTATGAGGATGATCTTTTGGTGAACTGGGATTTATCTTCCTCCAGCGGTCTTGCACAGTGGCAAAATGTGTCTTTTGTCAATGTGGCCGGGGTGGATGCAAAGGTGGCGAAATTCAGCGGAACAAGAAACAATACGAGTTATATCACGCTGCCAAATACGGCATTTAGCTCCGTTAGTGCAGCCACTGGACTCACAATCTCACTATGGTTTCATGCAGACGAATCAACTGGCGAGTGGTCACGGCTGTTTGACTTTGGGAATTCTGCCTTTAGCAGCAATCCGCCCTTTATTTTTTTGACACCTGGCATGAAGTTTTCTTACAATTCAAACGGCAGTGCCTGGATGCAGGGGGAAGGAACGGAGACATTCTGTGATGTATATGAAACGGTAGATGTAAATTATGGAGTGTGGAATCATGCCGTCGTGTCATTATCTGCTACGGAGATTTCTCTGTATTTAAATGGCAACCGGGTGGGAGGAGCAGAAAATGATAATCGCAAGATTTTAAATACGTTGAAACAATATAACTGCTTTGATCTGGGTCGTTCCAAATATACGGCAGACCCGGATTATGTCGGCTATATGCGGGATTTATCTATCTATAAAGCGTCTCTGACTGCTGAGGATGTAGCCGATCTGTATAAGGAGAGCGGTGGTACTGGTGCCATCAATACGCCTTCTCCTTACGAACCTCATGATATGGATGCGTCAAAAAATAGTGATGGTACCATTCAGTTTCCCTCTGCACCGGCACCTTATTCACCAGATGGCAATAAAAGGCAGTGGGTACATGATCCGAGCCTGATAAAAGCAGATGATTATTACTATATGTATTCCACAGGTTTGATACCGGGCAATGCGGATGTGGAGATCCGGCGTTCGAAAGACATGATCAATTGGGAATATGTCCAGGCAGCTGGACTTATGCCGGCAAATCCTGAGGTTGCTTCATATATACAATCTAATCTATGGGCTCCCGAGGTGTATAAATATGGGAATGAATATCGGATGTATTATTCCTGCTCGGGTGTATCAGGTGGAACTTCCTGTATTGCACTGGCAGTTTCATCAAAGCCGGAGGGACCTTTTACACATAAAGGAATTGTAGTGAGATCTACGAATTCAGGATGGTCAGCAGGCGGGGTAAATGCCATAGATGCCAATATTATATGTGATACGAGTGGAAAGATGTATATGGTCTGGGGTTCCTTCTTTGGTGGTATTAAAATTGCTGAAATGGATGCAGCAACCGGATATCTGAAAAGCAGTGACAAAAACTCTGACAGTACCCCGGGTACGATTATTGCCAAACGGCCTCAGGGAGCGGCAAATGATAACGGAGCTTGTGAGGGACCATTTGTTTTTTATAGTGAAGAGACAGGGTACTATTATTTAGTTGTCTCTTACGGAAATCTTTTGAATGAGGACAGGGGTGCCGGAAGTTATAATATGCGTATGGGCAGGAGCCGATCCATCACGGGGCCATATCTGGATTATAATGGAAAAAATATGACAGATGTAGATTCCAATTTCTTTGAAGTAGGCTATAAGCTGGCCACCAACCATAAGTTTAATAATAGCGGCGGCTGGATGTGTATTGGCGGCAATTCTGTATATAAAGAGGATGGAAAGTACTGGTGTGTGGCTCATGCAAGGCAGGGAGACGGTTCACAGAGAGATGGGCTGGTGTATCTGAATATACGTCAGCTGTTCTGGACGGAGGACGGCTGGCCTCTTTCTAATCCATCCCTTTATGCAGGAGAGAAAGAGCAGAAGGTGCCGGTGGAATATGTTCCGGGAAAATATGAGAGAATCGAGTTTTCCTATACGAAAGAGGGAAAGGCGGTTACGGCAAAGACTCTTCAATTATACCCGGATTATACGGTTTCTGTAGGCAGCACCAACGGTATCTGGTCGTATTCCGGTGAAAATATAGTGACAGTTACCTTAGGAAATGCAACGGAGAAGTATAAGATCGTACCTTCCTGGGACTGGGAGAAAAACCGTGCCACCTATACGATAACAGGTGTAAATGTTCAGAACGGCCTTCAGAGATGGGGAAAGAAAATAGCGTATTATAACTGGACGGGAGAGAATCCGCCTGAACCGACAGCCAGTGAGCCGCCATCTGCCGCTTATAAAGAATCGATGATATACGGCTTCGACTTTGAATCCGAAAACACTGCAGGAAAGATAACTCCCATAACGGAATCTCTCAAAACAGGAAGTGCAGAATTGAAAGGTTCTGCTCTTATCAAGACGGATCCGGTCCGTGGAAATAATGTCCTTTATATAAAGAATACGAAGGGTGCCAGATCGGATAGTTATCTGCTTCTTCCATCCGATGTATTAACAACCGTTACAAGTGCCGGTTATACTGTTAGTATGTGGGTAAATATTGGTGCCGACACATTCGGACATAGTGCATTGTTTGAGGCAAACCGCAGCGGCACTAAGGACGCCTGGCCAATGACCCGGATCAGCGCCAACCTGATTGCCCGTATTAATGCGACACCAGGTGCTTACAGCGATACACAGGGGTTCGGTAGTACAGAGGAAGAGAAAGGCAGTCCCTTTGCGGTAAATGAGTGGCATCATATTAGTTATTCTGTTAGTGCAGAAGGGATTCAGTTATATCTTGATGGCGAGTTGAATCAATCCACTTCTGCAGATTTGACAAATTGTTTTAATTCCAGTTTAAATGACAGCATTCAGAAGGCAGTGTATACAACTATTGGTTCTGGAAGAATCTTTGACGATGAGGACATCCATGAAGCTATGTTTGACAATGTGGCAGTTTATAATAAGGCGTTATCGGCAGTCCAGATCAAGCAAATGTATCGGGACGAAACAAAGGAAGAGGATCCGGAACCATCTGCAGCGCCTACCAGGGACCCGGAAAACCCGTCAGAAACAACAGCGCCCACTAAGAATCCGGAAAATCCATCGGAAACAACAGCACCCACTAAGAATCCGGAAAATCCATCGGAAACAACAGCACCCACCAAGGATCCAGATGCTCCCCCAGTGTCAAATGTGCCGGGAGATCAGGTAACCACACCGTCTACGAACCCGGTTCCTTCGGCAGCACTGAAAGGGACTGTGAGTCTGCAGGAAGCTGGCAAGGCAGTGATGAATTCCAATACAGATAAAGGGGATCCAAAGGGATCTGTCTTTGCCGTCCTGCGGCTCAGTGGAAAGGGAGGAAAAAAATCCATAAAGCTGTCCTGGACAAAAGTAAAGGGGGCGGATGGATATATCGTATATGGTTCGGCCTGCGGCAAAAAGATGATAGAGATCGACAGACTGTCGGCAGGAAAGAAGAGCACTACCATTAAGAAATTGAAAAAGGCCAAATACTACAAATACATTGTTGCCGCTTACAAAAATATAGGCGGAGAAATGCGCGTCTGTGCGCAGTCAAAGTCTGTTCATGTATGTACGGCGGGGGGGAAAACAACAAATCCGGTTAAGATAACGGCAAAGAAAAAGCTGGTATTGAAAAAGGGAAAAACAAAGAAGATAAGCGCAGCATTGAAACCGGCAAAGAGGTTAAAGATCCACATCGCTAAATTCCGCTATGAATCAACGAATACAAAGATTGCGGCAGTAGATAAAAAGGGAAGGATAAAAGCGAAGAAAAAGGGAACCTGTAAGATATATATTTACGCCCAGAACGGTGTTTATAAGACTGTGAAGGTGACGGTAAAGTAAAGAGGATAGAAATATTTTAGTCCAGGGCTTTTGCTCTGGACTAACTTTGTGAGGGAGGGAGAGAGGTCTAAAATCAGCACTTTACTTTATCAAAACATATAGTTATAATTAGGATAAACTGGATATGGATGTCTGGGGATATGGAATGGTTGGAATCGCTGAATAACGCCATTGAATTTGGAAGGGGAGTTATACTTATGAAACAGAAAATAATCATCATCCTGGCAGTCAGTCTGTTTTGTGTCAGTTGTGGAGCTGAAAATACGGCTGGTTTACAGTCCGGGGATGTGAGAGGGACGAACCGCGCTATTGAAACAGATGTTTCAGATGCTGCCGTCAGGGGCCTGACAGAGGAGCAGGGAAAGAAAGAACACGGCTATGAGGTTGAGATAAAAAAATACGGCTTTACTTTGCCAAGGCTGGAAACGTTTCAGGAGGAACTGGAGAATTTAATTTATTGGACGAGCGCTGCAGCGCCGACAAAAGAGGAAAATAATATTTATAACTATCTGAAGGGAAAAAAGGCATTGGGAAAAGATTTGAAAGTAAAGCTTTCTTATGTCAGATCGGAGACAGGCTATTTTGATGAACTGGACGAAGAGGGGCGTCCTTCTTATTTGATCTATGTCTGTTTTCCTGAACTGCAGGAGAAGGAGCAGTATTTATGGCTCTGCAGTTATAATGCCAGAGGAATATGTGATGCATATGAATTTGATGCAGGAGAAACCATTTCAAAAAAAGAATTACAGGAAGGGGAGGGAGAATATAAAGACTGGGGAGAGACTACGATTTATATAGGGGAAGAGAGGGCAGAGAATGACAAACCGGATAAGGATGCATCGGAATTGAGAAATCAGATTGGGAGGGACTGTCTGAGAGAGATTAAAGAGTTATACAATGATAATGGCGAGTATGAGATTTACCTATATGATTTCCTGCCTGGTGATGAGTGGATCAAGGGGCGTATCCTGAACTGTGATCCAAAAGGGGGATTTATCCCTGTAAACTGGATTTCTGTACATGTCTGCTATAAGGGAAAGAAAATGGAGAAGTATAACGGAATCTCCTGGCATTCGAAGCCGTCCGGAGTTGGTTCCGATACCATTACATCAAAAGATGCCCATGATATAATAAAGCCGTATAGGGAAGAAATGCTGCCGGAGCATTGTTTTATGGCATATCGTGTCAGGGGGAAACAGATTACATCATTGAAACAGGAGTAGGAACAGTATGAAACAGCACAAGGGAATGTTTCAGTATGTAGAAGATATTCTCTACAGCTATGACCGCAGGAAGGGAAATAACAGTAAGAATAAGATTGCGTACGACCGTTATGCCCATACGGTAAGGGTTTATCACTGGATGCTGCGTATTGCGGGAGAATTGAGGGATGAGACTCTGGACATCGAAGCATTGAAGATCGCCACTATTTTTCATGACGCCGGATATGGGGCAGGCAGCGCAGAGGATCATGGGAGCTCTGGATCGGCAGTCTGCCGGGATTATCTGGAGTGTCGGGAGTACCCACAGCCACAGATTGACTTTATCTGTTATCTCATAGAAGAGCATTCCAATAAGAAGCTGCTGTATGAGAAAAATACCCCCATTGAGCTTGTGATACTGATGGAGGCGGATATGCTGGATGATACGGGCGCAATGGGGATCATCCTGGATGCGTGGATTGCTTCTAAAGAGGACGCCCCGAGTTTTGAATCTGTGTGCCGGCACTTTGAAAAATACACATACCGTCATATGAAGCAGATGGAATTTGTTACGGCACCGGGAAAGAAGTTCTGGCATGAGAAACGCAAGCTGGTCTATGAATTTCTTCGCCAGTACCGCCGGGATCTCGGTGGATAATTATGATAATAGTCCACTAGACAACATCTGCTGCCGGTTCATTGCTTTTGAAATTACAAGAGAAACGTTTGTGCAGCGGTTTTCCAGCCGTAACGCTCTGATGGAAATCCTGAAGGATATCACGGGTAAGGGGAATGGCGTTGTCATAGATAAACTGCAGGCTCTGATTGGTGCGGGAAGCGTATTGTTTGGGATGTATGTCCATCATATGTCCTTCCAGTTCTTCGTAGTGCATCGATAACTTCATGCCAAGGCGGACGGCGGCACGTTTCAGGGATTTGCCGCTGGTCAGCAGCCATTTATAGAACCGCATGCCGTACAGGGATTCACGGATTGCTTTCTCGCTGAGCTTCAGAGGGTGGTACACTTTATTGATGGCCTCCACTACCTCCTTTGCCGCTGTCACTTTTTTCCAGACAGGATAGGTGATGGGCCGGAACCCATCCTTTCGAATGAGGTGGCGGTCAAATTCATTTTCCATGGCGAGATGGTTATATCCTGGATTTTTGGACATGGGAATGACAAAGCTGTGGCATTCACTGTCCAGCATATAATGACAGATATAGCCAAGTACGTAAGCGTAGACACCAGAATCCGTCCCTTCTTTGCGGATAATGGGAAGGAGTCGTTTCAGAAAACCAAGGATCGGCTGACCATGCTGCCAGTATCCCATTTGATTTGTCCGCAATTTAAGCATGGGATGATAGAAAAACAGGAAATCGGGTCCCTGCAGGCCGGCCCGAAATTCTTTCTGGTGATTCGTGATGATGTGCTGCAGTTCTTCTGGCAGCTGTTCTGCCACCCTTTTGCCAAAGGAGTCATGTGCATAGATGCATGGCATAGTGAATTACCTCCGTTTCGATTCATGGTATAGGATTAGTATACCAAAAAAGGCAAAAAATATAAAGGATACCATTATTAAATATAACGAGGTGTTTAATGAATATAAAGAAAAAAAGTAAAAAAGGTGTGACGTTTCTAACCTTTCCGATATTGGAAGAGGCTGGAGTGCGGCATGGATTTTCCACACGTCTTGGGGGTGTCAGCCTGGGAGAGCTTGCCTCTATGAACCTCAGCTTCAGCAGAGGGGACGACCCGGAGAAGGTGATGGAAAATCACCGGCGTTTTGCCGCCGCCGTGGAGTATTCCATTGAAAATCTGGTATTCAGTGACCAGGTGCATGAGACCGAAATCCGCCGGGTACATTCTTCCGACAGGGGAAAGGGGATACTCCGTGAGTCGGATCTAAAGGGAGTGGACGGACTGATCACCAATGACCCGGATGTTGTGCTTATCACCTTCTTTGCCGACTGCGTTCCCCTGTTCTTTTATGATGCCGGACATGGTGCTGTGGGGGCTGTTCACTCGGGATGGCGGGGAACGGTTGGCCGGATTGGTGAAAAGGCAGTATTGGCCATGAAAAAGGAGTTTGGCACAGAGCCGGATGATCTTTTGGCCGTTATCGGTCCCTCCATCTGCCGGGACTGCTATGAAGTAAGCAGTGATGTGGCGGAGGCATTCCATCAGGAATTCGGGGAAGAACAGTGTAAGGAATTCCTGACAGGAAAGTCTGCGGACAAATATCTGCTGGATCTGTGGCGTGCCAATGAGATTATTTTACAGGAGGTGGGAATCCCCTCCAGCCGCATACAGGTCAGCGGTTTATGCACCTGCTGCCATCCAGGCTTACTGTTTTCACATCGCGCATCTGGGGGAAGAAGGGGCAATCTTGCCGGGGTGATCACACCAGGGCATCTATGACAGAATATATGGGAATGGAGGAAAATATGATGCAACGAAATTACCAGAGGGAACTGGATCGGCTGCTGCAGGAACTGTCCGGGGAAGAGGGGGGGAAGAAAAGCCTTTTTCTGCATTGCTGCTGTGCGCCCTGCAGCAGTTATGTCCTGGAATACCTGCATCCCTATTTTAATATCACGATATTCTTTTATAATCCCAATATTGTGGAAGAGACAGAATACCAAAAAAGAAAATCCGAGCTGACACGTTATCTCTCGGAAATATCTTTTGGAGGAGAGATCCATATAGTGGATGCAGACTATGATCCGGAGCGGTTTCTCCAAATGGCAGAGGGACATGAAAATGATCCAGAGCGGGGGGAGCGCTGCAGGCTGTGTTTTCATCTGCGTCTGTCCCATACGGCAAAGAGGGCGGCAGAGGGGCATTACGATTATTTTTGTTCTACCCTGTCCATCAGCCCTCACAAAAATGCAGAGGTTCTGATGGAACTGGGAGAGGAGCTGGGGGAGAAATATAAGGTGGCCTATCTGCCCTCTGATTTTAAAAAAAGAAATGGCTATAAGAGAAGCATAGAGCTGTCGTCCCAATATCGTTTATATAGACAGGATTATTGCGGATGCATTTTTTCAAGGAGGCGGCAATGAGAATGAAAAAGTGGACTTTCATCATGATCTGCCTGCTGCTTGGCTTGTCTCTTCTGTCCGCCTGCGGCAGCGGAAATGGGATGGAGGGGCAGAATTCCTCTGACCAGCTGAAACTTACCAGGGAAATTTATGCCATGGATACCATAATGAATCTTACCCTCTATGGCTTTCAAAAAGAGGGAGAAGAGCTTTCCAAAAAGGAACTTGGCGGAATTATGAATCAGGCTGTGGCACTGGTGGGACATTTGGAAGATTTGTTTTCCGTGACAGAGGCGGACAGCGATATTTCCAAAATCAACGCGGCGGACGGGGCACCAGTGGCGGTATCTCATGAGACCTATGAATTACTGGAACAGTGTATCCGTTATTCTGATATCACCGAAGGTTTTTTCGATGTTTCAGTGTATCCCCTTGTGAAGCTGTGGGGATTCACAACAGGAGAATACCGTGTGCCGGCAGAGGACGAGATCCGGCAGGTAAAGAGTCAGATCGATTACAGAAAGATACGGCTTTCTAATGGCGCTCAGGTACAGATCGGGAAAGGGATGCAGATTGATCTGGGGGCAGCGGCAAAGGGGTATCTGTCGCAGAAGTTGATGGAGCTGTTCCGGCAGAAGGGAGTTGAATCTGCCATTGTCTCCCTTGGCGGAAATGTACAGACGATGGGGAAGAAGGAAGATGGAAGCCGATACCGGATCGGAATTGTGGATCCAGCAGACGGCACCAGCATCTATGGTACGCTGGAGGTGGAAAATAAAGCGGTGATCACCAGCGGAACCTATCAGAGGTACTTTGAAAGGGATGGCAGGACCTACCACCATATTATGGACAGGAGAACAGGAAAGCCCGCTGAAAACGGACTGGCTTCCGTCACTGTTATTACGGAGGATGGAACCATGGGAGATGCGCTTGCCACGGCTCTGTTTGTTATGGGTGAAGAAAGGGCTGTGGAATATCAGAAAGAACATTCGGAGATTGATATGATATTGATCCGGAAGGATGGCTCTCTGTGGCAGTCCGCACAAATACTGGAAAAGCAAAAGTAGTAATATAAGAGGAGGATGGAAGCATGGGATATTTGACGATTACCGAAAACAGCATTCAATTTGAGAGGAGAAATGAACTGGCGCGGATCACCGCTTATGGCGGGGATGTTCTCCGGTTCCAGTCATCTCCCAATGGATATCTGGAGGAGGAAGACTGGGTTCTTCTGCCCCAGCCGGATCCAGTGGTGGTGACTTCCATGAAAGAACATAGTGCTGTGATTACTAACGGCCAGGTCCGGGCTGAGATATTTGACAATGGAAAGGCAGTTTATTTCCGACGGGATCCGGCAGACGGTGAATTTAAGGTAATACTGGAGGAAATGACGGAGTATGCTTTTGATTCCTTTTACCGCACCTATCGTTCCAAGGGTTCCAGTACACATCAGGCGAATGTGCTCTTTAAATCCGACCCGAAGGAGCATTTTTATGGTCTTGGGGGGGAGCACAACGGATGCTTTGATATGAAAGGGAGTACCAGTGAGCTGCAGCACCGGAATACCAAGACTTCTATTCCCTTTGTCTACTCTTCGAAAAAGTATGGTTTTCTTTGGAACAATCCTTCAGTGGGGCGTTGTGAGCTTACGAATAATCATAGCAAATGGACTGCTTACTGTACAAAACAGGTGGATTATCTTGTAATCACCGGAGACAGTCCATCGAAGATTATGGGAAAATATGCGGATCTTACCGGGCATACTCCGGAATTCCCTTATTTTGCTTCTGGTTTTTGGCAGAGTAAGCTCCGGTATGAGAGTCAGGAGGATCTTTTGCAGGTGGCAAGAGAATATAAGGAAAGAGGAATCCCGGTCTCAGCCATTGTAATCGATTATTTTCATTGGACGGAGCAGGGAGATTTTAAGTTTGATCCACAGTTCTGGCCGGATCCGGCAGGGATGGTGAAGGAACTGGAAGAATTGGGCATTAAGCTGATGGTATCTATCTGGCCTACCTCCAATCCAAAGAGTGAGAATTATCATTATATGGATGATCGGAATATGATACTTCGTACGGAAAACGGAGTTTATGGGATGCATGATTTCTATGGACAGCAGGATTATATTGACACATTAAATCCCAAAGCCAGGGATTATATGTGGCGGCTGGTAAAGAAAAACTACTATGACCAGGGAGTCCGTTATTTCTGGCTGGATGAGGCAGAACCTGGTCTGATTCCGAATCATTATGATAATATCCGGTGCTGCCGGGGCAATTTTGAAGAATATGCTCTACTGTATCCATATTATTATGAAAAGATGTTTTATGAGGGACTGGAGGAAGAAGGGGAGCGGGATATTATCACACTGGCCCGGGCTGGTTATATGGGTTCTCAGAGATATGGCGCCCTGATCTGGTCCGGGGATCTGCCCTCCACCTTTGAGGCGCTTCAGAAGTCCGTGAGAACCGGACTTGCCATGTCTATGAGCGGGATTCCATGGTGGACTACCGATATTGGCGGTTTCTGGGGCGGCGACATTGAGAGTGACGAATTCCGTGAACTGGTGGTGCGATGGTTCCAGTTTGGTGTGTTCTGTCCTGTCACCCGTCTTCATGGAGTCCGCCTCAAACCGGCAGGACATGTAGACCGGCATCCGGGGATTTATGAAATGAGCGGCGGTGATAATGAGATCTGGAGCTTTGGCGACAGGGATTATGAGATACTGAAAGGTTTGATCGAACTTCGTGAACGTCTGCGTCCCTATGTTATGGAATATATGAAAGAGGCGCAGGAGACAGGGATTTCCATTATGCGCCCGCTGTTTATGGAATTTCCGGATGACGAGGACTGTTATTTCATCGAAGATGAATATCTGTTTGGAAGGGATATTCTCTTTGCTCCCATTACGGAGATGGGAGTGACGGGGCGTGATGTATATCTGCCGGAGGGAAGATGGGTGAACGTCAATAACCGCACAGCAGCAGAGGGAGGCGGTACGGTTTATGCCACAGCGGAACTCCATCAGTTCATCGCTTTTGTAAGAGAGGGTGCCCAGGTACTGGAGGTATTCTGAAAGAACAGGGGTTCTTTTCCTTAATAATTCTAGAAAATCAATTTGGAGTGTTATTATCTGCCGATGGCAGTCCTCAATAACACTCCAAATTGTTGTTTCCTTCTCTTAAATAAAATGATAAATAATCGCAGCAACGATGATTCCAATAATGCTGGCAATGGTAAATTTGATCGTGAGTCCAAAAGTGAGAACCATAACCCCAATATCAAATTTGATAGGATTGGACAGACCAAAATTCATGCCGTAATCCAGCCATGAGAGCGCCGATACGCCGCTGGCGAGATGTCCGATAAAGCTGCCCAGTACAACTCCCGCCAGGACGAGTAAAAAGAGCGCCCAGCCGTTTTTTCCTGCTCCTCGAGCCATATCTATGTACCTCCATTCGTTCATATGTTCTGTTTACTCCTATAAGAATACACCATTTTCTATAGAAAGCTTCTTCAAATCGCCAGACTAACTCTGATACAGATTTCTCTGGTCAATGACACGAACTGCTTTGCCTTCGCTTCTGGCAATCGTCTTCGGGTCAACCAGAGTGATCTTTGCGTAGATGCCAAGCATTGCTTTTAATCCTGCTACCAGCTTGTCTGCTGCCTGCTGACGGTTAAAGGTAGTATCTGCAGCCATGGCCGGTGTAAGTTCAACCTGAACTTCAATGCGGTCGCTGTTTTTCACCCGTGTCACGATGATCTGATAGTTGGCAGCAAAGCCCTGATTGATCAAAACGGTTTCAATCTGGGATGGGAACACATTCACACCCTTGACGATCAGCATATCATCACTTCTTCCCATAGGCTTGGACATCTTTACATGGGTTCGTCCACAGGCGCATTTTTCTCTGGACAGGACGCAGATATCTCTTGTGCGGTAACGCAGGAGAGGGAATGCCTCCTTGGTAATGCTGGTAAATACCAATTCCCCCTTCTCGCCGTCTGGAAGAACCTCTCCTGTCTGCGGATTTATGATCTCTGCGATAAAGTGATCCTCGTTGATGTGCATGCCGGATTGTTCCGAACATTCAAAGGAGACACCCGGACCGGAGATTTCAGTAAGTCCATAGATATCATATGCCTGGATGCCAAGGGATTTCTGAATGTCTTGACGCATTTCCTCTGTCCATGCCTCTGCACCGAATATCCCGGCCTTTAACTTGATCTTATCCTGTACGCCGAGCTCTTGTACGGTCTCTCCCAGATAGGCAGCATACGACGGAGTGCAGCAGAGGATAGTTGAGCCGAGATCTGTCATAAACTGGATCTGGCGCTCGGTATTTCCAGATGACATTGGCAGTGTGAGGGATCCCAGCTTATGAGAACCGCCGTTCAGTCCGGGACCACCGGTAAATAGTCCATAACCATAGGAGACATGTACCACATCATCCCTTGTCCCTCCGGCAGCCACGATGGCCCTGGCACAGCATTCTTCCCAGAGATCCAGATCGTGCTGTGTGTAAAAAGCCACAACGCGGCGTCCGGTGGTGCCGCTGGTGGACTGGATGCGTACGCAGTCTGCTAGTGGGCGTGCCAGAAGTCCGTAGGGATAGGCATCCCGCAGATCGTCTTTCGTAATAAACGGAAGTTTATGTAAATCATCGATTGATTTAATATCTCCAGGTTCCATCCCCATGTTCTGCATGCGGGTACGGTAATATGGCACATTGTCATAGACATTTTTTACCTGCTTTACCAGCCGTTCGTTCTGCCACTTGCGGATCTGGTCCCTGGACGCACATTCGATATCCTGTTGATAATAGTTAGCCATTATAATTGCTTCCTCCTTAAATGCGATATATAAATACAATACCACAATAGGCTGGGACAGGTCAAGAATAGATGAAATTTTCACAGGATAAACTTGAAAAAGTTAGTTTTCCCGTAAATGTCTTGACAGCAAATTTGAGGAAGAGTAAGATTTACTTATAGTATAAAAAAAGGGGGAAGCATTTTGAAAAAAACGAGAAAGACAGTATCCGTGCTACTTTTCTTTGTATTTGTGTTTTCTACTGTATTGGGGCAGATGCCGGCAGAGAGAGAAATAAGGGCTGCCGGGTATGACATCAAAAATCCCGTTATTGATGAAAACGGTGTGACAGAATGGGATTGCATTTATTTTGGCAGCTATTGGAAAAACGATACCAATGGTGACGGGGTGGCGGATAAAAAGGATGAGAAAGAACCCATCCGATGGCGTGTGCTGTCGGTAAGGGGAGATGATGCCTTTTTACTGGCCGATCAGGGTCTGGACTGCCAGCCGTTTCACACAAAGAATGAAAATGTCACCTGGGAGAACTGTTCTCTCCGCACCTGGCTGAACGGTACCTTTTATCAGGAGGCCTTCAGTCCCGAGGAGCAGTCGGCAGTTCGTGAAACATCCATATTGAATAATGAAAAGAATCCTCCGGCAGGAGTGACGGGTAAAAATACAGAGGATAAGGTGTATCTTTTATCCACGGCGGAAGCCGGCAACGACTATTATGGGTTTAATCCGGTTTTTGCGGAAGAAAACAAAGCGAGGTGCTGTCGGAGCACGGCATATGCCAAAGCAAGGGGCGCCTTGGGGAGTGCCCTGTCAGGCTCAGAGGATTATACTGGCAACGCCTTGTGGCTGCTCCGGTCGTCAACGTATAATGCGGACAACTGGCTGCGGATGGTATCTGTTGTAGGGGGCAGTGGTTGCGGACATTCCAGCGGCTGTGCTGTTTCAGATAAATACAGTGCCATTCGTCCTGCTCTCCATATCGATCTTACCTTCGACACATGGAGCAAGGCGGGACAGGTGGATTCAGAAGAAGCTTTGGAGGAAGAGGATACCGAACCTTCCGAAACGCAGAAACCGAATCCTACAGAAACTCCTGCCGATAACAATGTGCCGGAGGAACCAAAAAAGGAGCTGCAGACTCCCAATTCCTCAGAGAAACCGTCGGCAGCGGTAAGGCCGCCGGCTGACAATACGGAGATAAAAGATTCTGCAGGAGTTACTTACACGGTAACCAAATCTGGTGCGACGGGCGGAGAGGTGTCTTATGCCGTTCCAAAGAACAAAAAAAGTATCACTGTTACGATACCTGATGCTGTAAAGATAAAGGATGTCACTTACAAGGTCACATCCCTGAAAGCAAATGCATTTAAGAACTGCAGGAGGTTAAAAAAGGTCACCATCGGAAAGAACATAAAGAAGATTGGTAAAAACGCATTTTATGGGTGCTCAAAATTGAAAGCTGTGACAGTCAAAACAACGAAGCTGACAAACAAAAGCGTTGGGAGCAGGGCATTTGCCAAACTAGATAAAAAAGCGGTTTTTCGGGTGCCAAAGAAAAAGCTGCCGGTCTACAGGAAAATGTTAAAGAAGAAAGGCGTATCAGGAAAGAAACAGACAATCAGAAAGTGAGATGTAAGAAAAATCATGTTAGCAAATTACCACACACATACCAAACGCTGTCATCATGCCTTGGGGGAAGACCGGGAATATGTGGAAGCCGCCATAGAGGCAGGCCTGGAGATTCTTGGTTTTTCTGATCACTGTCCGTGGGTCTATCCGGATGGCTTTGTCTCCGGGATCCGTATGACGCCGGCGGAGGCGGAAGGATATTTTAATTCACTGGAACAGCTGAAGCGTGAATACAGCAACGATATTCGTATCTTGATAGGCTTTGAGGCGGAATACACCCCGGAGCTGTTGGAAGAGCAGGATGCACTCTTTGACTCGTATCCCCTGGATTATCTGATTCTTGGACAGCATTTCCTGGGGACAGATGATTACTGCTATGTCGGCAGGCCCACGGACAGGGAAGATATTTTGTCACAGTATGTAGACAGTGTGATAGAGGGAATGCAGAGTGGACGGTATTTGTATCTTGCCCACCCGGATCTTATTTACTTTACCGGTGATAAGGAGATATACGATAAATATATGTATCGTCTGTGCAGAGAATTGAAAGAACTGGGTATGCCGCTGGAGCTGAATGTTCTTGGGCTGGCCGATCACAGGCATTATCCGGCAGAACGCTTTCTCAAAATCGCTGCTGAGACAGGGAATCCCTTTATACTCGGTATTGATGCTCATACACCGGAACAGCTGCAGAACCGACAGGCGCTAGGGAGGGCGGAGGAGTTATGTGGAAAGCATGGCATCCAGCTTATGGATGATAGGATATTACTATAGAGCAGTGGCGCTAATAGATAAGATAAAAAAATCAGCAGGGAATGTCTGTTTCCCTGCTGATTTTTTTATCTCGTATTCGTTATTCCGTAATGCCAATGGCATTGACCGGGCAGTTGTTGGCTGCCTGTCTGGCATCCTCAGCCAGTTCCGGGGGCACTAAGTCTACGATAGATTCTGCCTTGCCGTCATCGTTAAATTCATACACCTCGTTACAACTGGATACACACATACCACAGGCGATACATGTGTCCTGATCCACAAATGTTTTCATATTCCTACACTCCTTATTTTCTTTTAGGTACACCTATAGAGGCATTTATAGGAAGTGTTTCCAGTTATATGAATAATATGCATTTCTACATGCTTCTATTTTTATTCAGTATCACAACGTTTACTGAATTGGCGGGCATGATCAGTTCAAATCCCGTCTTGGATACAGGAATCCGGGTAGTGACCGGTACAACCCGTTCATTGTTTTTCTCATTGACATTCTGCATATGGACGAACTCGTCATCCGCCGTCAGTGTTACAAGCTCTGCCTGGTCGTGGATGTTCAAATGTTCCAGATTTACCTTCATATGTTTGCCGAAATTCTCAGCATTGACCAGCTTGATATAAACTTTTTCGTCATCCGCCGTGACGGAATGATAGACATCATGGGTATACGCTTCCAGCTTACAGTCAAGCTTTCCCTGGATTTCTTCGGACTCATCTGTATAATAGCAGGAGATGGTGTTTGCTTCCAGGCCTCCGAAATTGACACTGAGCATATACTCCTGTCCCGCCGGCACAGGCTCGTCATAGCATGCCCGGAGATTTCCGGCAAATACGCTGGAGGAGTAATCTCCCATGCGGTAACCCTCCCGGCCTTCCTTGATCACCCTGAGCCCGGTGCCATAACCCGTCACGCCAACACAGTACTCATGGGTGGAAAGACGCTCTGTCTTATATACATGGTTAGCCAGCCCATGAAGACCGGTGCCGAGAAGGATCTGGGCATTTTCAGTTTTTTTCTCCACGATAAGCTGTACGGTATAATTAAACCAGGATGCTTCATCCACATAGAAACCATGACGTTCCTGAGAATCACTGCAGATCAGCATTCCGTTATTTTCCCGAATGATATTGGTATCCTCAGGCCAGATCATACGGAGACGCGGATCCAGTTCCTGAGTGAAATCCTGCTCCAGCCAGATTTCATCATTCAGATTTGAGGTGACGATAAGCTTCTTCAGGAGAAGATCACCCTCTGCCACCGCAACGCTGACACCGCCGCTTGGGATATATTTGCGGCGCTCACCGTTGATATAGGTGCGGTAGCTTGTTTTCAACAGTTTCTTACCAATATATTTGGCAAAGAGCTGCTGTACATAATAGCTTGGCGTACGCCATACATGCTTATTGTCAAACCAGATGGCATCTGGTGTCCATCGATAGGTCCCGTCATTGATCACCTTATTGAACAGGGGGGCAGTGGCGGCGAGGCGCACAACATCGGAATTGCGCTCAAACCCTGTCATAACGGCAGCTTCTGCCACGGCACCGGCAAGGGTGTTCTTATCACTGGAGGCGTACTCGCCTACGAATACCTTGGAAACCTGGTCTTCAATCAGTTTGCCGTTTTTATATGGGCGGTAATAATAATTGTACCGGTCCGCATTCTCAAATAAATACTCATTGGAACGATAGTAATGCTCATCCACAATGGTATCCAGATAGTTTTTTCTGTGAGGATACCATGTGACCTCCTCACTGAAGCTCTGTTTTCCATCTGTAAAGCGGATCGTATCCCCGCCCTTCATATAACCGGCAAGGAATTTCCAGCCATTCTGGTAAGCATCGTCATCCGCCTGGGCGCCGGCAGTGGATATGATATGCAGTTCATAGTCGGGATAAACCTGTTTCATATATTCATCAATGGCATAATGGAATGCTTCGAAGCTGGCGAAAAACTCAGATCCCCAGTTCTCGTTTCCCACTCCGAGGTAGTGCAGCGGAAATGGTTCCTCATGTCCCATTTCTTTGCGGAGTAACGCCCACTGATTGTTTTCAAAATCAGTGCTGATGGCAAAATCAATGAGATCAATGAAGTTGGAAATATATTTTTCCTGAAGATCTCCACCGGCGGGGTTTGCATAATCGGAACGTGCCTGGCACAAAACACCGCAGGCCATGACAGGAAGCGGTTCTGCATGAAGATCCTCTGCCAGCTGAAAATATTCCATATAGCCAAGGCCAAGAGTCATGGTATAGCCCCAAACATTATAATTTTCTTTTCTTGTCTCTACCGGCCCCACAGAATCCTTCCAGTCGTATACGTTATCCCATATGTAGGAGCCCTCAGAGATACAGCCTCCCGGGAAACGGAGGAAGGTGGGGTGCAGGTCTGCCAGAACTTCAACCATATCCCGTCGCAGACGGTAGTTGCTGTTCTTCAGAAAGTTGCTGTGTGCGGTGCTGGACAATTTCTCTTCCGAGGAGCCCCATACGTTATCTGGCATAAGGGAAACCATATCGATGCACACCGCTCCCTCAAAGGAAAGGGAGAGCTGTCCCAATACGGTATCATTGGCCACTAATTTTTCCGCATAATACGGGTTCCATTTTCCATCCCCTTTTACTTCGATGGTGACAGTGTTGCTCACAGGAGCCGCCGTGCTGTCCAGAAGGGCGACCTGAATCACTGCGGGAGAATCTGATTTAGCCCAGATACTGAACTGATAGCTTTCCTCCTGTCTCAGATTCATGGAGTAGTTTTCCGTATTATCACAGAACCCCCGGTTATAAATGACAGCCCCGTCCGGTACTTCGATGTAATAGGCATTGGCGTCCGGATCTTCCAGTCCGAAATGTTCATTCAATCCACCTGTATTGTGGATCTGAATCCTATCCAGATCACCAAACCAGAAACGGAGCGGTTTGTGATTGCGCCCGGAAGAAATACCATTCTCACCGCTTCGGGCGTCATATACCCGGTATGTAAAGTCCTCGAAAGAACGGTTGCTGACCATCTCGGCATAGATACCACCGTCTGCAGCATTGTTGATATCCTCAAAAAACAGGCCGTATAATGTTTCGCTGATATCCAGGACTTCCTTGTTTCCATGAATCTTCAGTTCGTAAGGAGCTACAAATTCGGGCATTACGGTAGCGCCAAAATTTTTCTCCAGATGACTGCTGCCGCAGGTGAGAACTGCCTTGATGCTGACGCCGGCCGGATTTGCCGCAGGGGTGACAGTTCCGGTCTGGCTGATAAGTCCCGCCGGTTCGAAACTCCAGTTTACCTGTACCCGGTTCTCCATCAGTCCGGCGGGGAGGACAAGGTTTCTGGTGATGATCTTCGGCGGAGCCGGGAGATATTTATTTTTTGCAAGGCGCAGAATATCCGATTCTGACAGGGATTCGCACATAAGACTTGTGATCTCATGTTCGGAGAGGGCCTTATTATAAATACGGAAATCGGAGATGGCGCCGGAAAAGTCAGGATCTGCCATAAACTGGGAGTGACCGATATAGTTGTGGCAGTAATTATCCGTGTCCTCCAGAGTGGCAAACCATTCCCGGAATTTCTTGTATGTACCGCTGGATGTCTGACTGATAAAACCGTCCGCCACCAGCTCTCCATTTAGATAGACCCGGGGCCCGGCACTGCTCAGGGTGCCGCCCTGGGTTCCGGTAACAGTCATGGCGACATGTACCCATTCGCCCAGAGGAAAGGCAAGGTTGGCATCGGCAAAGAGGTCCGTGCCGGCGAAACATACGCCCCGTATGGAACGGGTCAGAAACAGATACGGCCCATGGATGTTTTTCCCGAAATCAAAAATTCGTTCCCAGACGTTTACTGCCTTGCTGCTGTAGATCCATGTGGAAACGGTGAAACCGGTATTATCATTGACATCTGTCAGTAGGTCAAAGGGGAGCTCCAGATAGGAGCTGCCGTATTCCCCGCCCTGGAATACGGCGGCTTTCCGGCCCTTTACCTCCTGGACAGCCGGCCGTCTTGTACCTATGGCCACGGCGGTATTGCCCCGTCCGGATGCATCCCTGCCCACATCGTATGTATCATCAAATGGATACCAGGCGATCATATTTTCGTTACATGCGTTGTTCGTAGTAGACATAATAGTCCTCCTATAAAAATATAGTCAGCAGTATCAATAACAGGAATCCTCTTCAATAACATGGATTTCCAGATAATCAAATGCAATGGTTTCAATAAAATTATCCTGGTAAAATCGGGTTTTGCCAATCCTTTTAAATTCTTCAATATTCTTATCCAGCCAGATAGGCTCCTGAAGATCAAAGACATTACAAAATTCATGCACACCGGCAAATACCTTTTTTGTCCGGTTCAGGGAAGGGTCGTTATTTTCATAGACCATGTCCTCAAGCATGCGGTTCTCCCTAAATAATTTGCCCCAGATACGGAACATACGACACCTCTTTCTTCTGTGCGGTATATTATTGAAGTCACTCGTCAATCTGCCTTCGCGTAGATTATAACAATTTTTGTTCATTCCGTAAAGTATTATTTGACTTTATGTGGTTTTCCATTATAATATTGAATAGATAACCAGAATAGAAATGAGGAACCTGACATGGCAAAGATAATTGATGGGAAAAAGATATCCGCACAGGTAAAGGATGAGTGCAGGGAACGCGTGGCCGCAGAGGGGCTGGATGTGACCCTGGCAGTGATCCAGGTAGGAAACGACCCGGCGTCTGCCGTATATGTTGGAAATAAGAAAAAGGCATGTGAATATACAGGGATGCATTCCCTTTCCTATGAACTGCCGGAGGAGACTACAGAGGAGGAGCTTCTTGCTCTGGTAGAAAAACTGAATCAGGATGAAAAAGTCCATGGGATCCTGGTACAGCTTCCCCTTCCCCGCCATATAGATGAGGATAAGGTGATCGAGACCATTTCGCCAAAGAAGGACGTAGACGGATTCCACCCACAGAGCGTGGGTGCTCTCAGCATCGGACAGCCGGGCTTTGTATCCTGCACGCCGGCGGGTGTGATCCAGCTGCTGAAGAGGAGCGGGGTGGAGATGGATGGCAGGGAATGTGTGATTGTAGGCAGAAGCAACATTGTGGGCAAGCCCATGGCCATGCTGATGCTGCGGGAGAATGCCACGGTGACCGTATGCCACAGCCACACGAAGGATTTGAAGGAAGTGACGAAACGCGCCGATATTCTTATTGTGGCCATTGGGAAACCTAAATTTATCACACGGGAATATGTGAAGGAGGGGGCTGTCGTCATTGATGTGGGCATTCACCGCGGTGAAAACAATAAGCTGTGCGGGGATGTGGATTTTGATGATGTGGAGCCAGTTGTTTCGGCCATCACTCCGGTTCCCGGGGGCGTAGGTCCGATGACGATCGCCATGCTGATGAACAACTGTGTGGAAGCGAAAGGAATACAGAACGCATGAACCTCTATTTTGTATCACTGGGATGCGACAAGAATCTGGTGGACAGTGAAAAGATGCTGGCACTGCTCCTTCATCGTGATATACAGATCACAGATGCGGCAGAAGAGGCAGAACTCATTATAATCAATACCTGCAGTTTTATACAGGACGCCAAAGAGGAGAGTATTGAGACGATTCTCGAGATGGCGGCGCTGAAAAGTGAGGGACGGTGCCGGGCATTGATCGTATGCGGCTGTCTGGCCCAGAGGTATTCAGAAGAAATACGGAGTGAAATTCCGGAAGTGGACGCCATAGTCGGGACAACTGCTTATGACCAGATCGTCACCGCAGTTGAACGGGCTCTGTCCGGCAGCCGCACGGTGCTGCTGAATGACAGGGATTATTTGCCAAAGGATCTGACAGAACGCATTCCGGCTGTGTCTGGTTATGTTTCTTATCTGAAGATCGCGGAAGGGTGCAGCAAACGCTGTACATACTGTATTATTCCAAGCCTGCGGGGAAATTACCGGAGTGTTCCTATGGAGGAGCTGCTCTGCGAGGCGGAACTGCTGGCTGCCGGCGGCACAAGGGAGCTGATCGTGATCGCCCAGGAGACAACGGTCTATGGCGTGGATCTGTACGGGGGAAAAAAACTGCCGGAACTCTTGACAAAGCTCTGCCGGATAAAAGAGATAGAATGGATTCGGCTGATGTACTGTTATCCCGAGGAGATTACGGAAACTTTGCTGCAGGTGATAAAAAAAGAGCCTAAAATATGCCATTATCTGGATCTTCCGGTACAGCACTGCAATGATGAGATCCTGCGGCGGATGGGACGCAGGACGAATCGAAAGGATCTGACGGATAAGATTGCCATGATCCGGGATATCCTTCCGGACGCGGCGCTGAGAACGACTTTGATCAGCGGCTTTCCGGGGGAGACACAGCAGCAGCACGATGAATGTGTGGATTTCGTCAGAGAGATGCAGTTTGACCGACTCGGTGTGTTTCCCTATTCACCGGAAGAGGGGACGCCGGCGGCGGGATATGCAGATCAGGTGGAGGAACAAGTGAAGCAGCAGTGGGCGGATGAGATCATGCAGGCAGAACAGGATGTGATCTTCCGCCAGAATGAGCGGATGACGGGGAAAGT
Organism: Eubacteriaceae bacterium; assembly: GCA_910574015.1. Taxonomy (GTDB): domain Bacteria; phylum Bacillota; class Clostridia; order Lachnospirales; family Lachnospiraceae; genus Eubacterium_F. Next base: position 38,149 of record CAJSYQ010000005.1, read on the forward strand.
ACTGCGGGTGATAGCGGACGGCTATCTGCCGGAAGAGGGAGTATATACAGGACGGACATACCGGGACGCACCGGATATTGATGGCTGTATCTTTTTTGAATCATCCGCAGAGATCATCTCCGGGAAAATACTCACTGTGCGTGTGACAGAAGCCAGGGGATATGACCTGACGGGTGAAATTTGGTGTGAGGAGGAACAGGGATGAATGTACCAAACCGTCTGACGATACTGCGTGTGATCATGATCCCTCTCTTTGTCGCGGCGATGCTGTGGCCGGGACTGCCTTACTCGGATTATGTGGCAGGTGCGCTGTTTATCACTGCCTGTGTGACCGATTTCTTTGACGGGTATCTGGCCAGAAAATATAATCAGGTTACAACCTTTGGGAAATTTATGGATCCTCTGGCAGATAAACTTCTGGTGAGCGCCGCTCTGATCTGTTTCCTGGCAGATGCCGATTCGGCAATGCCGGTCTGGGCAGTGATCATTATTATCAGCAGGGAATTTATCATCAGTGGATTCCGGCTGGTAGCGGCAGAAAAGGGCGTGACTATTGCAGCAAACTACTGGGGAAAGGTGAAGACCGTCGTACAGATGATCATGTCCATCCTGCTGATCTTTGATTTCCGGCATCCGGTATTCCGTGCGGCCAATGTAATATTTGTGTATGCAGCGGTCATATTAACCGTAATATCACTTGTAGATTATATCTATAAAAACCGTGATATTATGAAGGATGTGAAATAAATGACAAAAGAATCTGAACTTGTCACTAAACTGACAAAGAAACACTATACTATATCAGCAGCTGAATCCTGTACGGGAGGTCTGCTGGCAGCTGCCATCGTGAATGTCAGTGGGGCGTCCCGGGTGTTTGAACGCAGTTATGTGACCTATGCCGATCTGGCAAAGGAAGATCTGGTGAAGGTGAGTCGCGCTACCCTTTCCCGGTTTGGTGCCGTGAGCTCCCAGACCGCGGAGGAGATGGCTCTGGGATGTGCCAAGGCGGCCGGGGCGGATGTGGGGCTCTCCACCACAGGGATTGCCGGTCCAGAGGGCGGCACCCCGGATAAGCCGGTGGGACTGGTATATATTGGCTGTGCCGTCAGGGGAAGGGTGGAGACAGAGTGCCATATCTTCCAGGGGAACAGGCTTTCCATCCGCAATCAGGCTGTGGAAGCGGCTTTGGATTTGGCAATACACTGTTTGGAAAATAAGGAGTGATATTGTGAAAAAATTCAGAACAGTTTTTACGTTTCTTATTGTTGCTGTGGTATTTGTACTGTCTGGCTGTATGGAAGAGGGAAAGGCCTGGACAGATACGGATCCCTCCGCCATGCCGGTACCTACCAAGGCAAGCAGCATCGAGACTGTGTCAATCTATTCTGTGAATTCAGATAATATGACGCTGATTCCGGTGTCTGTCAGGAAAGAGATGCAGGATCCCACACCGGATTATGTGGCAGATCTTGTCATGGAAAATTTGAATGAAGAGGATATCGAGCTGACAGATATCACCCAGAAGGATAATAAAGTGATCGTATCCTTTAGTTCAAAGGGAAAACCAGTAAAGGGATGCGGCTCAAAGATGGAGACGCTGATACTGGAAGCATTTGCCAACAGTCTTCTGGACAATGTGGAGGATTGTGAGAAGGTGATATTCCGCTGCGACGGAAAAGAATATAAAAGCAGCCAGTACTCTTTCGGAAAAAATGAAGTGTTTGCTTCAGAATAAGCGGAGCTTGACAGAATGAAAAAAATTGTAGTAGTTGGAGGCGGAGCAGCGGGCATTATGGCTGCCCTGCAATGTTCGGCAGAGGGGCACGATGTGGTGCTGCTGGAAAAAAATGAAAAATTGGGGAAAAAATTATTTATCACAGGAAAAGGTAGATGCAATCTCACCAACGCCTGTGATGTTTCTGATTTATTTTCTAATGTGGTCTCGAATGCCAGATTTTTATACAGTGCTTTCTATAACTTTTCAAATCAGGATACCATTGCATTTTTTGAGGATCTCGGATTGAGGACAAAAGAAGAACGGGGCGGCAGGGTATTTCCGGTGTCAGACAAGTCTTCCGATGTCATCCGGGTATTGAGCGGGGAATGCCGCAGAAGAGGGGTTCGGGTGTGCCTGAATACGGAAGTGGCAGGGCTCCTGACGGAGAGCGGGGCTGTGACCGGGAAGATTGTGAAAGGAGTGTCTCTCAGCGGCGGCGGACAGATTTTGGCAGATGCCGTTATACTAGCTACCGGAGGGGTCTCTTATCCTTCCACAGGGTCCACCGGGGACGGATACCGCATGGCGGAGAGTGTGGGACATGTGATCCGTCCGGTCCGGGCAGGGCTGACGGGGATCCATGTGAAAGAGGATACGGCCTCCCTTCTGCAGGGACTTACGCTGAAAAACTGCTTTTTGTATATAACCGGGGATAAAAAGCCTGGCAGGCATCTGTATGAGGGAATGGGCGAACTTTTATTCACACACTATGGTGTCAGTGGTCCGCTGGTACTGAGTGCCAGCAGCCTGATAGGGGATCTTCTGGGAGAACAGGAGCTGAAACTCCATATCGATCTGAAGCCTGCGCTGTCTGCAGAGCAGTTAGACAAGCGGATTTTGCGGGATTTTGACGCCGCACCCAATGTGAATATAAAAAATGCCCTGGTACATCTGTTGCCAAAAAGCCTGATTCCTGTTATGCTATCCTTATGCGGGATCCGGGAAGAGGACAAGGTGAACCAGATATCCAGGGAGCAGAGAGGGAGGCTCCGGGGATGCTGTAAGGATCTTGTGCTGACACTGACCAGCCTTCGCCCCATTGGGGAAGCCATTATTACAAGGGGAGGTATCAGCACGGGAGAGGTGGATCCGGGCTGTATGGCGTCCAAAAAGGCGGAGGGACTCTACTTCGCCGGTGAGATACTGGATGTGGACGCCCTCACGGGAGGGTACAATCTGCAGATCGCATGGTCTACTGGTTATGCGGCGTGCAGCAATCTATAACAACTAGGGAGGTAACTTATGAATATAGCAATTGACGGGCCTGCCGGGGCAGGGAAGAGCTCCATTGCCAAGCTGGTGGCAAAGGAGATGGATTTTATCTATGTGGACACGGGAGCTATGTTCCGTGCCATGGCGTACTATTTTCTCAGCAGCGGGATTGACACACAGGACGAAGAAGCAGTGAGTGCGGGATGCCCTTCGATCCGGATCCGGATCGAATACCAGGAGGGAGTCCAGCACATCTTTCTGAACGATACGGATGTATCATCCGAGATCCGGAAAGAGGAAGTGGGAAAAAATGCATCTGTTGTGGCAAAATATCCGGAGGTGCGGACGAAGCTTCTGGAACTGCAGAGAGCCATGGCGGCAGAAAATAATGTGATCATGGACGGAAGGGACATCGGAACGGTGGTTCTTCCGGATGCAGAGGCAAAGATTTTCCTGACAGCCAGTTCTCGTGTGCGCGCGGAACGGCGGTACAAGGAACTGACAGAGAAGGGGGAGGACTGCGATCTGGACCGGATTGAAGCGGATATCATCGCCCGGGATGAACAGGATATGAATCGTGAGATCGCACCGCTAAGAGCGGCAGACGACGCCGTCCTTGTAGACACCTCGTATATGACCATCCCGGAGGTTGTGGCAGCCATACGAGGGATTGCCGAATCGAAGAGGTGATGGGATTGAAGATCGAACTGGCGGAGAGCGCGGGTTTCTGCTTTGGAGTAAAAAGGGCCGTGGACAGTGTATACAGACTGGCAGAGGGGACAGACGGCAGAGTCTGTACACTGGGACCGATCATTCATAACGAGCAGGTTGTCCGTGATCTGGAGGAAAAAGGGGTTCGTGTAATCGGACCGGAGGAGGACATCGAAGGTTCCGACGGCACTACTCTGGTGATCCGGTCACATGGTGTTTCCCGGAATACGATCCAGAGCCTGGAAGAGAGAGGGATTTCCTATGAGGACGCCACCTGTCCTTTTGTGAAAAAAATTCATGATACGGTATTGCAGTACAGCCGGAAAGGATATCAGATCATCATTGCCGGATCGGCATCCCACCCGGAGGTTCAGGGGATTCTGGGCTGGACGGAGGGAAACGGGATTGTTGTTGAGACACCGGAAGAAGCAGAGAGATTTTTTCTGGCGGATCCGGCGCAGAAAATATGCATTGTAGCACAAACGACATTTAATTACAAAAAATTTCAAGAATTAGTTGAAATTATTGAAAAAAAAGGTTATGATATATATGTTGTGAATACTATATGCAACGCTACCTCTACCAGACAAAAAGAGGCGGAAGAGCTTGCCGCCCGGTCGGAGGCAATGATCGTGATCGGAGGAAAGCACAGCTCCAATTCTCGTAAGCTGTATGAGATATGTAAAAATCAGTGTGCAAACACTTTTTTTATACAGACAGTAGATGAACTGAGTTCCATTTCTCTCAGTTCGTTTACAAGCCTAGGTATTACTGCAGGGGCATCCACCCCAAATAACATTATACAGGAGGTTCTAAGGGCATGTCAGATTTAAGTTTTGAAGAAATGTTAGAGGATTCACTAGTAACAATCCACAATGGTGAGGTTGTAGAAGGGACAGTTATCGAAGTTAAGGACAATGAGATCATCTTAAACATTGGATATAAAGCGGATGGTATATTAACTAAGAATGAATATAGTAATAATACAGATATTGACTTGACAGCCGAAGTGAAGAAAGATGACAAGATGACTGTTAAGGTTCTGAAGGTGAATGACGGAGAAGGCCAGGTTCTTCTTACCTACAAGAGACTGCAGCAGGATAAGATGAACAAAATATTTGAAGAGGCATTTGAGAACAAAGAAGTGCTGACCGGTAAAGTGGTTGCTGTTCTCAAAGGAGGCTTGAGCGTTGCTTATGGTGAGGGACGCGTGTTTATTCCTGCCAGTCTTGTTTCCGATATGTATGAGAGGGATCTCTCCAAATATCAGGATCAGGAGATCGAGTTTATCCTGACTGAGGTAAATCCTCACAAGAGAAGGATTATCGGAGACCGCAAGCAGTTGGTTGTGGAACAGAAAAAGAAAGCCCAGGAAGAGCTTCTGGCACGTATCGAGGTTGGCATGATGACCGAGGGCGTGGTGAAGAACCTCACAGATTTTGGCGCTTTCATCGACCTTGGAGGGGCAGACGGACTTCTTCATATCTCAGAGATGTCATGGGGACGTGTGGACGACCCGAAGAAACTTTTTAAGGTAGGGGACAAAGTGACGGTTATGATCAAGGATATCCAGGATACTAAGATTGCCCTTACGATGAAGCTGGAAGAGAATAATCCCTGGAGAGATGCGGCAGATAAATACGGCGTGGGAACTGTGATCGACGGTAAAGTGGCAAGAATGACCGATTTCGGTGCATTTGTTGAGTTGGAGGAGGGGATTGATGCTCTGCTTCACGTATCACAGATTTCTATTGACCATGTTGAGAAGCCCTCTGATGTTCTGAAGGTTGGTCAGGAGATCACAGCGAAGATCGTTGATTTCAACGAGGAGACAAAGAAGATCAGTCTCAGCATTAAAGCGATAGAAATAGAAAATAAAAAGGAAGCCGAAGCTTCTGGAATAAGGGAAGCTGACGACGAAGAGTGATGGATTATGGCAGACGGATATGAAACTTTTAAGAGTGAGTATTTACGCCTCTCTGAGATAGATCTGAATTCCTATAAAGAGAGCCAGATGAAACGCAGGATCAATAATTTTATGTCAAAATACCAGGTGAGGGATTACAGCGGTTTTTTACAGCTGCTGAAAAAAGATACCGAGGTATACGATAAATTTATCACTTATCTGACGATAAATGTCTCCGAATTTTATCGGAATCCACTGCAGTGGCAGACGATGGAAAAAGAAGTGATCCCCATGCTCCTGAACCGGTATAAGTCAAGGCCGCTGAAGATATGGAGCGCTGCCTGTTCCACAGGGGATGAGCCATATTCTCTTGCCATGGTATTGAGTGAATTTCTTCCTATGAATCAGATTGACATACTGGCCACCGATCTTGACCTGGAGGTGCTGGGGAAAGCGAAAAAAGGTTATTACCCTGATAAGAGCGTGAAGGGGCTGCCGAAGAAGTATCGGGATAAATACATTGAGGACGATGGAAAGGGTATCGTCAAGGTATCCGACAAGTTGAAATCGTGTATTAAGTTCCAGCAGCACAATCTGCTGAAGAATCCCTATCCAAAGGGGATACATATGATCGTTTGCCGGAATGTGATGATTTATTTCACGAAGGAAGCGAAAGATGATATCTATAATAAATTCGCAGCGGCGCTGGCACCCCAGGGGATTTTGTTTGTGGGAAGCACGGAACAGATCATCGGGGCGGCTGACTATGGATTTAAAGGGATTCAGTCGTTCTTCTATGAAAAAATGTGAATCATAAGAAAATGTTACCACCCTGGAGAACGGGGTGGTTTTCTTTATTTGACTTTTACTATGTTATCTAGTATATTATAGGATGGATTGTATGACGAAGAGGAGGTCGTTCTTATGAATCATAAGGTTGTAGTGGCGCTGGATGCCATGGGAGGCGATTATGCCCCAGTGGAGACCGTAAGGGGAGCTGTAGAGGCAGTTGCCGAACATCCGGAGATCAAAGTGATCCTGGTGGGCAAAGAGGATGCCATCCGGGAGGAATTAGAGAGATATACCTATTCACAGGATAATATAGAAGTAAAAAATGCCACCGAAATCATCGAAATGGGAGAGGTGCCTACAAAGGCAGTCCGTGAGAAAAAGGATTCTTCCCTTGTGGTGGCAATGAATCTGGTTAGAAATGACGATGCGGATGCCGTTGTCTCTGCTGGAAGTACTGGGGCGATCCTAGTGGGGGGACAACTGGTAGTAGGACGGATCAAGGGGATCAAAAGACCAGCTCTGGCACCCTTTCTTCCAACAAAGAAGGGCTTTTCCCTCCTTATCGACTGCGGAGCAAACGTAGATGCCAGGCCGGAACATCTGCTGCAGTTTGCCCAGATGGGTTCGGTGTATTTTGAGAATGTAATGGGAAAGAAAAATCCCACCGTGGGAATTGTCAATATCGGAACAGAGGAGGAGAAAGGAAACCAGCTGGTGAAAGAGACGTATCCCCTTCTGAAAGAATGCCGGGATATCCATTTTATCGGCAGTGTGGAAGCCCGTGAAATTGCCAGCGGCGGTTGTGATATCCTTGTCTGTGAGGCATTTGTCGGCAATGTGATACTGAAGTTCTTTGAGGGCGTGGCACTTACCTTTCTCGGTTGTATTAAGGAGGGACTGTTGTCCAGTCTGCGGACAAAGATTGGGGCTGTGCTGATCAAACCGGCATTGAAAGGACTTCTCAAGACCTTTGATGTCAGCAGTCAGGGCGGGGCTCCTCTGCTTGGGCTGAAAGGATTGGTAGTCAAGGCGCATGGGAACTCAAAGAGCAGTGAGATCAGGACGGCGATCGCACAGTGTATCGCTTTTAAGGAAAACAGTATCAATGAAAAGATAGCGAAGATGGTACGGGAATAGAGATGGAGGCATAGTATGAGCGGACAGGGATTGAAAGAATTTCAGGAGATAATTGGATATACATTTCGGAATGTGCAGCTTCTGAAAAATGCTCTGACGCACAGCTCCTATGCCAATGAAAAGCACTGGCAGTATGCGGCTAACAATGAGCGTCTGGAATTTCTGGGAGACGCCGTGCTGGAGCTTATCAGCAGTGAATATATCTTTCGCTCCAGTCAGAAGATGGTAGAGGGAAAGATGACTAAGATGCGGGCCAGTCTCGTATGTGAAATGAGCCTTGCCGGGGCGGCGAGGCAGATTCATCTGGGAGAACACCTTTATCTTGGAAAGGGAGAGTATATGACAGGCGGCGGCAAAAGGGATTCTATTCTTTCTGACGCCTTTGAGGCTGTGATCGGTGCCATCTATCTGGATGGCGGTTTTGAACCGGCGGGAGACTTTGTCAGGAAATTTGTTCTCTCTGATATCGAGAAAAAACAGCTGTTTCATGACAGCAAAACCATTCTTCAGGAAATGATACAGGAGAAGAGCCATGAGAACACACATATCCTGTATCCGGTAATAAGTGAGCAGGGGCCCGATCATGACAAGCAGTTTGAAGTATGTTGTGAGATCAATGGGGTGAAGTATGCGAAAGGCAGCGGCCATACAAAGAAGAGTGCAGAGCAGATGGCTGCTTACGAAACAATACTATTGCTGAAGAATGGAGAATAGAATGTATCTGAAAAGTATTGAAGTTCACGGTTTTAAATCCTTCGCCAATAAATTGGTGTTTGAGTTTCATAACGGAATCACATGTATCGTCGGGCCGAACGGCAGCGGAAAGAGTAATGTGGCAGACGCCGTGCGATGGGTACTTGGCGAACAAAGCGCAAAGCAGCTCCGCGGCGCAAGCATGCAGGACGTCATATTCTCCGGCACGGAGATGAGACAGCCGCAGAGCTATGCTTTTGTGGCACTGACGATATCCAACGAGGATCATCAGCTAAATCTCCCCTATGAAGAAGTAAAGGTTGCCCGCCGTGTCTACCGGTCAGGGGAAAGTGAATATCTTCTCAATGGTGTGACCTGCCGGCTAAAGGATGTGCAGGAATTATTTTTTGATACCGGGATCGGCAAGGAAGGGTATTCGATTATCGGTCAGGGACAGATTGACCGGATCCTCAGCGGCAAACCGGAGGAACGTCGGGAGCTCTTCGATGAGGCTGCCGGAATCGTGAAGTTTAAAAAGAGAAAAGCTGCTGCAGAAAAAAATCTGGCTGCCGAGAGCCAGAATCTTCTGCGTGTCCAGGATATTCTTACCGAGCTGGAGAAACAGATCGGTCCCCTGCAGCTGCAGTCACAGAAGGCCAGAGAATATCTGAATTTCAAAGAGGAACTGAAAAAATATGAAATCGGTCTCTTCCGGATGGATTATGACAGTCTGCAGAAGGAAATGGATGAGCTTCGGATAAATACGGAGAACACGGCAAAGGAACTGGAACAGGCAAAGGCTGAGAAGGAACAGTCCAAAGCACAGTATGACGAAATCGAGGCAAGTATTGCCGAATTTGATCATTCCATTGAACGAAAAAAGGAAAAAGTCAATAACAATAAGCTCCTGAGAACTAATTTTGAAAGTGAAGTCCGGATCACAAAGGAAAAAATATCTTCCGTAACCCAGGGACGGGAATATTATAAGGAGCGGACGGATGCTTTAGAGGCCAGCCGGGCAGAGGCCGAGGCGGAATTAAAAGGGTATCAGGAAAACCAGAAAGAGTCTCTGGAGCTGCTCTCTGTGATGGAGACAAAGGAGAAGGAAACCGGAGAAGCGCTGGCGGCATTGGAACGGGAGATTGCAGAGAAAGAGATCCAGCTAAATGAACAGAATGACACCATTATGGATTCCATCAGCGTCTCTTCCAAGATTATCGTGGAACAGCAGAAGGCAAAGGCCATGCTGGAGCAGAATAATCTGCGGAGGGTGGAGCTGAATCAGAAGATCCTTTCAAACAAATCCCAGGTATCCGCCGCCACAGAGGAGATGGAAAAGGAAGAAGCCGCTCTGAATGCGGCCAAAAAGGAACTGGATACGGAATATGTGGCGAGGAAATCGCTGCTTGCCAGGGCAGATGAAGAACGCAGCGGCATCCAGAAGCTGCAGCAAAAGCAGCAGGAAATCCAGAAACAGTACCATATAGAAAATTCAAAGCTGGATGCTCTGAAAAACATGGCGGAGCGCTATGACGGATATGGACAGAGCATCCGGAAGGTGATGGAACAGAGAAAACAAAATCCGGGTATCCTGGGCGTGGTGGCAGATATTATCCAGGTGGACGGAAGATATGAGACGGCAGTGGAGACCGCACTGGGCGGAAATATACAGAATATTGTTACGGAAGATGAACATGTGGCGAGAAGGATGATCGATCTGCTGAAGAAAAATCATCATGGACGGGCCACCTTTCTGCCGCTGACGACAGTGACGCCGAAGAAGGATAAGGCATTCCATGGGGAAATCCTTTCAGAAAAGGGAGTGCTGGGAAATCTTTCCAGTTATGTAGAACGGGAAGAGAAATATAATAGGGTCATCGAATACCTGCTGGGACGCTATCTTTTGGTGGATACCATCGACCATGCCATGGAGCTCAGCCGCAAGTATCATTTCTCTGTCCGGATTGTGACACTGGAGGGGGAACTTCTGAATCCGGGGGGATCCCTGTCAGGCGGGGCCTTCCGCAGTAACAGCAATCTTTTGGGACGCCGCCGGGAGATGGAGGCCCTGCAGCAATCCATCGACAAGATTGGGAAAAAGATGGAGGACAACCGGTCTGCCATCGGGAATGCTACGGCCCAGGTGGAGGAACTGGTACGGGAAGCAAACGCTAAGAATGAGCTGCTGAAAGAACTGGAATTAAAACAAAATACGGCCAGTATCAAGTATGAACAGGCGGTGGCCATCAAGGAGCAGAAGGAAAAGGAATACCTTGCCATCATGGGTGACGGCAGGGAGATTGAGGATCAGAAGACTATACTGGAGGAGGCGCTTACCCGGATCAATCAGGAGCTGGATGAGAGCGGCACAAGGGAAGAGCAGGCAAAGGAGAAGGTCCAGGTACTGACAAGGGAGCTGGAGAGAGATCATGAGAGACAGACGGAACGGCAGGATGAACTGGCGCAGATACGTCTTGAAATTTCTTCTTTTCAGCAGAAGAACGATTACATATCCGAGAATATCCACCGCATTCAGGGAACACTTCGGGAACTGCAGACAGAATATGACCGCCTGATGGAAGAGCAGGACAGCTCGGACGGCGCGGTAGAAAGGATGCAGGAGGCCATCCGGGGCTATGAGGACAAATATGAGGCACTGGGAGAGGAGATTGCTCAGCTGCTGGCAGATATTGAGGAGGAGACAAAGCAGAAAGAAGAAAACATGGCATCCCAGAAAGATTTCTTTGACAGACGGGATAGGCTGATGGAGCATATCAACGAGCTGAATAAAGAAATCTTCCGGCTGGATTCCCGCAAGGGAAACCTGGAGGATAAGCTGGAGAGTAAAGTAAATTATATGTGGGATGAATATGAACTGACTTACCACAATGCCGAGGAAATGGAGATTGACATGTCCATCTCCTACACAAGAATGAAGGCGAATGTGGGAGAGACAAAAACGAAGATCCGGGAGCTTGGGGATGTGAATGTCAATGCCATCGAGGATTTTAAATCTGTCAGTGAACGCTATGAACTGCTGAAATCCCAGCATGACGATCTGGTGGAATCCGAGGAGGCACTAAAGAAGATCATCGCCGATCTGGACGAGGAAATGCGGCGTCAGTTTACAGAAAAGTTTGCCGATATAAAAAAGCAGTTTGATAAGGTATTCCGGGAGCTGTTCGGCGGCGGAAAGGGTACGCTGGAGCTGGTGGAGGATGAGGATGTGCTGGAAGCGGGCATAATCATTAATGCACAGCCGCCGGGCAAAAAGCTTGGCAATATGATGCAGCTTTCTGGAGGAGAGAAGGCTCTGACTGCCATTGCCCTGCTCTTTGCCATCCAGAATCTGAAACCATCGCCGTTCTGCCTTCTGGATGAAATAGAGGCAGCCCTTGACGATTCTAATGTAAAAAGGTATGCGAAATACCTGCATAAACTTACGAAAAATACACAGTTCATCGTGATCACCCACAGAAAGGGAACGATGGAGGCAGCGGATGTCCTGTACGGGATCACCATGCAGGAAAAAGGTGTGTCAACACTGGTATCAGTGAAATTGATAGAAGAGCAGTTAGACAATTAGGAGGGTAACTTAATTATGGAAGAAAAAGAAAAAGTGGGCTTTTTCAAAAGACTTCGAAATGGACTGGAAAAGACAAGAAAATCCTTTGTATCCGGGGTGGATTCCTTGTTCAACGGATTTTCTGAGATCGACGACGATTTTTACGAGGAGCTGGAAGAACTTCTTGTAATGGGAGATATCGGAATCAATACGACAATGCGCATTATTGACGGTTTGAAAGAGAAGGTGAAGGAACAGAGGATAAAAGAAGCCAGTGCATGCAAACAGCTGCTCATCGACACCATTAAAAACCAGATGCAGGTTCATGAGGACGCCTATGAGTTTCTTAACAGGAAATCCGTGCTTCTTCTGATCGGCGTCAACGGCGTCGGAAAGACCACCAGTGTGGGTAAGCTGGCCGGGCAGTTTAAGAACATGGGGAAAAGGGTTATGCTGGCCGCCGCCGATACATTCCGTGCCGGCGCCATCGATCAGCTGAAGGAATGGGCGGGCCGCGCTGGAGTAGAGATTATAGCCGGACAGGAGGGATCGGATCCGGCCGCCATCGTTTACGATGCCGTATCAGCGGCAAAGGCCAGGGACGTGGATATTCTGCTCTGCGATACCGCAGGGCGGCTCCACAACAAGAAAAATCTTATGGCAGAACTCCATAAGATCCATACCATCATTGAGAAAGAGTACCCGGACGCACTGCTTGAGACAATGATCGTTGTGGACGGCACAACTGGTCAGAATGCTCTTGCCCAGGCAAAGGAATTCAGCGAGGTAGCAGATGTGAGCGGCGTGGTATTGACAAAACTGGATGGGACGGCAAAAGGTGGGATCGCCATTGCAATCCAGTCAGAGCTGAATATTCCGGTAAAATACATTGGGATCGGGGAACAGATTGGCGATCTGCAGCGGTTTGATGCAGAAGAATTTGTGAATGCCCTTTTCCAGTGATCAAAAGAAAGGTTGTGGCTATCCATGATGACATTAGATAAATTCGAAGAAGCAAGCGAGGCAGTGAAGAATGTGATTCTTCCCACAAATCTGATCTACAGCGAATACTATAGTGCACAGACCGGTGGAAAGATTTATCTGAAACCGGAAAACATGCAGTATACGGGTGCCTATAAGGTTCGGGGAGCGTATTACAAGATCAGTACGCTTTCCCCGGAAGAGAGAAAGCGGGGACTGATCACGGCATCCGCCGGAAATCATGCCCAGGGGGTTGCCTATGCGGCAAAGCTCTTTGGTGCAAAAGCCGTGATCGTGATGCCGGATACTACCCCTCTGATCAAGGTAAACCGCACAAAGGACTATGGCGCGGAGGTGATCCTTCATGGAAATGTCTATGATGATGCCTGTGCCCATGCGCTGGAGCTGGCAGAGGAAAATGGATACACCTTTATCCATCCCTTTGACGATGAGGTAGTGGCCACCGGACAGGGCTCCATTGCCATGGAGATCATCAAGGAGCTTCCCACCGTTGATATGATATTGGCACCCATTGGGGGCGGCGGCCTTGTCTGCGGGGTATCAACCCTTGCCAAGCTGCTGAATCCGAATATCCGGATCGTCGGAGTGGAACCGGCAGGAGCCGGCTGCATGCAGGAATCCATCCGCCAGGGCAGGGTGGTGTCGCTGCCGGCGGTTAATACAATCGCTGACGGAACGGCAGTAAAGACGCCGGGCAGTAATATCTTTCCGTATATCCAGAAAAATGTGGATGAGATTGTGACGGTAGACGATCACGAACTGATCGTGAATTTCCTTGATATGGTGGAAAACCATAAAATGATCGTGGAAAATTCGGGACTTCTCAGTGTGTCAGCTCTCAAACAGCTGGATTGTGAAGGAAAGAAGGTGGTCTGCATCCTCAGCGGCGGAAATATGGATGTTATCACAATGTCTTCTGTGGTGCAGCACGGCCTGATCCAGAGGGACCGGATCTTTACAGTGAGCATTCAGCTGCCGGACCGCCCGGGAGAACTTCTTCATGTGGCAGATGTCATAGCCGGATCACAGGGAAATATTATCCGGCTGGAGCATAACCAGTTTGTCAGCATCAACCGGAATGCGGCTGTGGAGCTAACCATTACGATGGAAGCCTTTGGCAGTGAACACCGGGAGGCGATCATAGAGGACCTGAAAAAGGCGGGGTACGCCCCGCGGCAGGAACGCCCCACAGGCATTTACTAAAAAGAGGATGGAGGAGAACGGACATGCCAGAGAACCTAAATCAGAAGTCACTGCTTTTTACACCAGAGGGCGTGCGTGATATATATGGAGAAGATTGCGAGAAGAGGGTTAAGATTCAGAACGCCATTCATGACATCATGAAATTATATGGGTTTAAAGATATACAGACCCCTACCTTTGAATTTTTTGATATATTCAGCCATGAAAAAGGCACTGTGACATCCCGGGAGATGTTTAAGTTTTTTGACCAATACAACAATACCCTTGTACTCCGTCCGGATATTACGCCTTCCGTCGCACGGTGCGTGGCGAAATATTATGAACAGGAGGATATGCAGATCCGTCTGTGCTACACCGGCAATACCTTTGTCCACCGGAGCGGTTATCAGGGAAAGCTCTCCGAGATCACCCAGATCGGGGCGGAGCTGATGAATGACGATTCCTCGGATGCCGATGGCGAAATGATCGCCATGACGATTGAGGGGCTTCTCAAATCGGGATTAAAGGAATTTAAGGTGGATATCGGACACGCCGCTCTGTTCCGGGGACTGGTGGAAGAAGCACGACTGACAGGGGAGGAGACACAGCAGCTCAAAATCTATCTGCAAAACAAAAATATATTTGCGGTAGAGGATATGCTGGAAAAAAAGGATATTCCGGGTGACTGTAAGGAACTGCTTATCCGGCTTCCCGACCTCTTCGGCGGTATGGAGACCATCGCCTATGCCAAAGAGAGGACATCCCATGCAGGAGCGGCCGAGGCACTGGAACGTCTGGAGAAGATTTATCAGATTCTTGAGACATACGGTCTCTCCGATCATATTACTTTCGATCTCGGCATGCTGTCCCATTTTGAGTATTATACCGGTGTGATCTTTAAGGCATATACTTACGGCACGGGAGATGCCATCGTCACCGGGGGCAGGTATGATCATCTGACAGAGCAGTTCGGGAAACAGACTCCCGCCATCGGCCTCGTCTTTGTTCTTGACCAGCTGATGGAGGCGCTGGACAGCCAGCAGGTAAAGATCGATGCCCGGGAAGGGGACACCCTGATCCTGTATCGTTCCGCAAACCGAAGGCCGGCTATCGAGCTTGCCAATGAACTCCGCACACGGAATAAGCCGGCGCGCCTGATGCGCAAAAATGCGGAGACACCGTTGGAGGAGTACAAGGAATTCGGAAGGCGCAATGAGGTGGAGTCCATTCTTTATATTGACGACACCGGCGAAGTAACGGAATTTCGGCTGGGGAGTGCATAGAGATCGAAACGGAGGATAGGCAGAGGATATGAAATATATAACAATTGCTCTCGCAAAGGGACGTCTGGCCAAGCAGACACTGGCGCTTCTGGAACAGACGGGTATCACCTGTGAGGAGATGAAGGATAAGGAGACCAGAAAACTCATCTTTGTCAATGAGGAGCTGGGACTCAGATTCTTTCTGTCAAAGACTTCAGATGTGCCGACGTATGTGGAATATGGCGCGGCAGATATCGGTGTCGTGGGAAGCGATACCATTCTGGAGGAAGGCAGAAAGGTACTGGAGGTGCTGGATCTCGGACTTGGCAGATGCGATATGTGTGTGGCAGGGCCAGTGAGTGCCAGAGAGCTTCTAAAGAAAAATCAGGTGATCCGGGTGGCAACGAAGTATCCGGGAATCGCCAAGGATTACTTTTATAATAAAAAGCACCAGACGGTAGAGATCGTCAAGCTCAATGGCTCTGTGGAACTGGCTCCCATTGTAGGCTTGTCCCAGGTCATCGTGGATATCGTTGAGACAGGATCTACCCTTCGGGCCAACGGCCTGGAGGTTCTGGAGAAGATCTGTCCCCTCTCTGCCCGGGTCATTGTAAATGAGGCCAGCATGAAGCTCCAGAGGGAGCGGATCACGAAACTGGTGAGAGATTTAAAGGGTGCACTAGAATAATTATGTAGAAAAGAGGTTGACTATGCGGATCATTCCATTGACAGAGGATTCTAAAAACAATATATTAGATGATTTACTCAAACGAAGTCCCAATAATTATGACCAGTATCAGGATACGGTGAATGAAATCCTGAAGGATGTGAGGGAGAAGGGAGACCAGGCGGTATTTCAGTATACAAAGAAATTTGACGGGGCCTGCCTGACACCGGATACCCTTTATGTGAAGGAAGATGAAATCAAAGAGGCATATTCACAGGTCGATCCGGAGCTGATCGAGGTTATGAAAAGATCCATTGCCAATATCCGTTCTTTTCATGAAAAACAGCTTCACAACAGTTGGTTTACCACCAGGGAGGACGGGGTCATACTGGGTCAGCGCATCACACCACTGGAAAGTGTCGGCGTCTATGTACCGGGAGGAAAGGCCGCCTATCCTTCCAGTGTTCTGATGAATATTATTCCGGCGAAAACTGCCGGGGTAAAGCGGATCGTTATGGTGACGCCGCCGGGGGCAGATGGCAGGATAAATCCGGCCACACTCGTTGCCGCACATCTGGCCGGTGCGACTGAGGTGTGCAAAGTGGGAGGCGCTCAGGCGGTGGCTGCACTGGCCTACGGAACAGAATCCATTCCCAAGGTGGACAAGATTGCGGGACCGGGAAATATTTTTGTGGCTCTAGCCAAAAAATCAGTATACGGTCATGTCAACATAGACTCCGTGGCTGGCCCCAGTGAGATTATGATACTGGCCGACGAGACAGCGAATCCGAGATACGTCGCCGCCGATCTTTTGTCACAGGCAGAACATGATGAACTGGCATCGGCGATCCTGGTAACCACAAGCCGGGAGCTGGCGGAAAAGGTGTCGGCCCAGACGGAGGAATTTACCGCAGCCCTGTCACGCCGGGACATTATATCCCGTTCCATTGAAAACTACGGTTATATTCTGCTGGCAGAAACCATGGAGGATGCCATTGATACAGTGAATGCCGTTGCATCCGAACATCTGGAGATCCTCACGGCCAGCCCCTTTGATACAATGACCCGGGTAAAGAACGCTGGTGCTATCTTTCTGGGAGAGTACAGCAGTGAGCCGCTGGGGGATTATTTTGCCGGCCCCAACCATGTGCTCCCGACAAACGGTACGGCGAAATTCTTTTCTCCGCTGTCAGTGGATGATTTTGTCAAGAAATCCAGTGTGATTTCCTATTCCAGGGAGGCGCTGGAGGAGGTGCATGAGGATATCATCCGTTTTGCGAAGGCAGAGCATCTGACCGCTCATGCCAATTCCATCGCTGTGCGGTTTGGCAAAGAGGTATTTAACGAAGACTGAGGAAATAAAATTCAGATAAAATTTTCTAAAAAGATATCTTGACTGGGCATAGTCACATATGTTATATTTTTAATGTTGTGAAAAAGTAGATGGTCCTCTGATGGGAATGAATACATTAAGAACATCAAAAAAGATCTAGGAGGAACAACAATGAACGATATTATCAGAAAAATCGAAGCAGAGCAGCTGAAGGCAGAAGTACCGGAGTTTCGTGTTGGCGATACGGTAAAGGTATACGCCAAGGTAAAAGAGGGACAGAGAGAGAGAACACAGGTCTTTGAGGGCGTCGTGCTGAAGAGACAGGGTGGAAGTACCCGGGAGACATTTACCGTCCGTAAGTTCTCCAACGGAATCGGTGTTGAGAAGACATGGCCGCTCCACTCCCCCATCGTAGAAAAGATTGAAGTAGTGCGCCGTGGTAAAGTCAGAAGGGCGAAACTGAATTATCTGCGTGGACGTGTCGGCAAGGCAGCTAAGGTAAAAGAATTGGTAAAATAGTACATGACCGCTTATAAAGGGACAACGCCGTTTTGTCTGGTGCAGCTCCGCCTGCCTGGACGATCCGGTTTGTCCCTTTTCTGCTATTTAATGGAGGTAAATATGAATCTGCGATTTGAGGAAGAGACAAAGAGGGAAAAGCGGATCCAGATCTTAAAAGAAATTGTCTGGTTTCTGATCGCTGCCGTCCTGGTGATCTTTGCGGCATGGCTTATCGTACAGTTCGCCATGAAGAAAGCCAGTATGATCGGCAGCGCCATGGAACCAACTCTGTATAATGGGGAGGATGTCATTGTAAATAAAACCTCCTTTCTGATCCTTTCTCCGCGCCGTGGTGCCGTAATCGCTTTCTATCCAGAACAGGATGAAAATGAGATGGAAATGGCAAACGATTCCTCTATTCTCATCCGGCGCGTTGTGGGACTGCCGGGCGAGACGATTCAGATCCGTGACGGCAGGGTTTATGTAGATGGCACTGTTTTGGAGGAAGAATATCTGTTTGAGCCTATTATTTCTGCAGGACGTGCCAATGATGAGATAAAACTGGATCCGGATGAGTATTTTGTTCTGAGCGACAAGCGGGCAGATCAGGATGACAGTAGAAATACAACGTTTACAAAAGTGAGAAAAGGAAATATTATAGGAAAAGTGATCCTGCGGCTGAATCCGTTCTCGATGGTGGGAGGCCCCACTGCTACCGGCGCCGCAGCAGAAGGAGATTGACATGCATTTTCAATGGTATCCGGGACATATGACCAAGGCAAAGCGCGCCATGCAGGAGGATATCCGGCTGATCGATGTGGTGATCGAATTGGTGGACGCCAGAATTCCACTGAGCAGCAAAAATCCGGATATTGATCAGCTGGCCGCTGGCAAGTCCCGTATAATATTACTAAATAAAAGCGATATGGCAGATCCCGGTTTCCTGGATCTGTGGATCCGGGAATATACGAAAAAAGGGTATCTGGCACTTGCCATTAATGCCAGAAAGAAGAATGAATTAAAAAAAGTAAATGCACTGATCCAGCAGGCGTGCAAAGAAAAAATCGAGAGAGACAGAAAAAGGGGGATATTAAACCGTCCGGTCCGGGCTATGATCGTCGGTATACCAAATGTAGGCAAATCCACCTTTATCAACAGCTTTGCCGGAAGAGCATGTACCAAGACCGGCAATCGTCCGGGCATTACAAAAGGCAAGCAGTGGATCCGTCTGAATAAACAGGTGGAGCTGCTGGATACGCCGGGTATCCTGTGGCCGAAATTTGAAGATCAGACCGTGGGACAGCACCTTGCCTTTACCGGTGCCATCCGTGATGAACTGATCCAGAGCACGGAGTTGGCGCTGGACCTGATTGATTTCCTGACGGAAAATTATCCGGGCACATTAAACCAGCATTACCATGTGGAGGAGCGGCAGCCTTCCGTGGATACACTTCGTCAGCTGGCAGAGGTCCGCGGGTGCATTGGCAAGGGAAGTGAACCTGATTTTGACAAGGCTGCCTCTCTGCTGCTGGATGATTTCAGAAATGCCCGGCTTGGCAGGATCACCGTTGAGAGACCATAGTATGTAGAAATGAGGGATGAGATTCGTGATTGATGAAAATGAATTAGAAGACAGCCTTCGCGTCTGTCGTGAGATAGAGGATTTCAAAATTACTGATGATCTGGCAATGCAGAACCAGCTGAGCGGCAGGGATCTCTTCCAAAATAAGACCCTGCAGGAAGTGGATAAGGTACTAAATGGTTCCTGGGAAGAGAAAACGGCAGAAGAACCGGCCCCGGGGAGGGAAGTATCACCCGGACCGGATCGGGAATCCGGGCAGGCTGAAATACAGCTGTCAGAGCCGGAGCCGGCAGGAGAACTGGCAGAGGAGCCACAGCCGGTATCAAAGGAGCCGGTAAAAAAAGTCTCTGTGGCAAAGCCGGTATATGCATCTGGAACCGAAAGCGGGGCACAGGAGGAATATGCAGAGAGCCATCCCTTTTTAAGGACACTGCTGGGCATACTGATCTGCATTGTAACGGCTCTCGTACTGTCCCTTGTCATCACGCGATATGTGGCATACCATACATCTGTGGAGGGGAGTTCCATGGAGCCGGCTTTTCAGAATGGGGATCAGCTGATCGTGGAAAAATTGAGCTATTACTTTCATGAGCCGGAGAGATATGATGTGGTTGTATTTCCTTTCAGCGAAAATGTAAGTTATATAAAAAGGATCATTGGCCTTCCGGGAGACATTATCCAGATTAAAAATGGAGAGGTTTATCTCAATGGGGAGGTGATGGGAGAAAAGTTCGGAAAAGAGGAGAGGATCGCAGATCCCGGCCTGGCAGACGAGGAGATCGTACTTGCCGAGGACGAATACTTTGTGCTGGGTGACAATAGGAATGCCAGCAGAGACAGCCGTTTTGAGGAAGTGGGCACGATACGGCGCTCGCAGATTGAAGGGAAAGCGTGGGTACGATTTTATCCCTTTGATGAAATATCTACCGTTCATTAAAAATATCGATATCGCAGTGGAGGAAGAGAGTGGAGATCGAAAAGAAATATCTTGTGGACCGGATCCCGGAGGATCTGGAACAATATGAAAAAAGGGAACTGGAGCAGTGTTATCTGTGTGAGCGTCCGGCTCTCAGGATCCGCCGGATGGATGATGATTATATACTTACCTACAAAAATCGTCCGGAGGAGAGCGGGAAGGGAGATCAGCCGCTGTGTGTCGCACAGGAGCTGGAAGCTTCACTTACAAGGGAAGCGTATGAGCATCTGAAGGAAAAAGCAGATGGGATCTGCATTAAAAAGACCCGATACCGCATTCCATATAAGAAATATATGATCGAGCTGGATCTCTTTCATGACAGCTATGACGGATTCTGTCTCGCAGAGGTGGAATTTGATTCCGTTGAGGAGGGGAGGAGTTTTCAACCGCCGGAATGGTTTGGCAGGGATGTCAGCGGAGATTGCCGGTTCAGCAACAGCTATATGGCACTGCATATTTGTTAAAAATCCAAAATATGCCTTGTCTTTTTCTCCCAAATTGTTATATAATGATAAACGACAAAAAATTAAGGAGGTTATGACTATGTCATACGTAGATGAGGTACTTGCCGAGTTGATCGAGAAGAACCCGGCAGAGCCTGAGTTCCATCAGGCAGCCAAAGAAGTGCTTGAGTCGCTTCGTCCCGTAGTAGAAAAAAATGAAGAGAACTTTCGCCGGGATGCTCTGTTAGAGCGTCTTGTAAATCCGGAAAGACAGATTAAGTTCCGTGTGCCGTGGGTGGATGACAAAGGACAGGTTCAGGTAAATACCGGATACCGTGTACAGTTCAATAGTGCCATTGGACCTTATAAAGGGGGTCTTCGTTTCCATCCCTCTGTCAATCTTGGCATCATTAAGTTCCTGGGCTTCGAGCAGATCTTCAAAAATTCCCTTACCGGACTGCCCATTGGCGGCGGCAAGGGCGGTTCTGATTTTGATCCAAAGGGCAAGTCGGACCGTGAAGTAATGGCATTCTGCCAGAGCTTTATGACTGAACTGAGCAGACATATCGGACCGGATACGGACGTACCGGCAGGAGATATCGGCGTAGGCGGAAGAGAGATCGGATATATGTACGGACAGTATAAAAAGATCCGCAATGCCTATGAGGGTGTACTTACTGGAAAGGGGCTTACCTTCGGCGGCTCCCTGGCCCGCACGGAAGCTACTGGTTATGGACTTCTGTACTATACAGAAGAAATGCTGAAATGCAACGGCCATGATATGGCAGGAAAGACTGTTGTTGTCTCAGGTGCAGGTAATGTTGCCATCTATGCCACTCAGAAGGCACAGCAGCTGGGAGCGAAGGTGGTAACAGTTTCCGACTCTACTGGCTGGGTATATGATCCAGAGGGGATCGATGTTGAACTGCTGAGAGAAGTGAAGGAAGTGAAGAGAGCACGCCTGACTGAGTACGCAGCGGCAAGATCCGGTGCAGAATACCATGAAGGCCGGGGCGTATGGTCTGTGAAATGTGATATCGCACTGCCTTGTGCGACCCAGAATGAGCTGGATATCGATGATGCCAAAGCACTTGTTGCCAATGGTGTGATCGCTGTGGCAGAGGGCGCCAATATGCCTACGACTCTGGAAGCGACAGAATATCTTCAGGAGAACGGCGTTCTCTTTGCGCCTGGAAAAGCTTCCAATGCAGGCGGTGTTGCGACATCTGCCCTTGAGATGTCTCAGAACAGTGAGAGACTCAGCTGGACATTTGAAGAGGTTGACTCCAAGCTGAAAGGAATCATGGTGAATATCTTCCATGCCTGTGACGATGCGTCAAAGAAATATGGATTTGAGAAGAACTATGTGGTAGGTGCCAATATTGCCGGATTTGAGAAAGTGGCAGAGGCAATGACTGCACAGGGTATCGTATAAATTTATCATAGGATCTGTTTGAGAGAGGGCGCAGATAATGCGCCCTTTTTGAATCTGTACCGCGCCCAAATCAGCGGCAAACAACCCTTGCATTTCCTAATCTCATTTGTTACAATTTCCATACATGGTTTTGCTCTTTGTGATAATGGGAAGGGAGTTTTTATGACAAAAGAGCAGTTTATGGAACAGGTAACGGAGGAAATCCGACAGAAGAGCAGCCAGGTGGATCTGGATATCAGCTGTGGTATTTTTCTGAAAAATAATGATACGACCAGGCACGGCATCGTTCTGAAAAAGAGGGATGAATTTATTTCGCCCACCGTATATGTGGATGGCTTTTATCAGGATTTCCTAAGAAAGAAAAAAACCATACCGGAGGTGGCACAAAAGGTTTTGGAGGCGCTGGAGAAAGTAAAGGAGCATGCAGAACTGTATCAGGATTTTTCGGTGGAATTTGAGGATTGCAGGGACAAGATTATCTACCGGCTCATTTCCTATGACCGGAACAGAAATTATCTGGAGACGGTTCCCTATCTGCCCTTTTTAAATCTGGCCATTGTATTTAATGTGGTATGCAATATTTCAGGGCATGGCCTGGAAACTATCACCGTGACGAATGAACTGTTGGACAAATGGGACACCAGTACCCGGGAACTGATCCGGCTGGCAGAGGAAAATACGCCTCGGCTGCTCCCTGTAACAATGGATTCCCTGACCTCCATACTGACAAAATATATCGGTATAACCAACGATATAGAGTCTTCTGCAGATTCTTCGTCCCAGATGCCCATGATTCTTGTCTCCAATCAATCAGGGGTAAATGGTTCTGCCGTTATGCTGTATCCCGGTGTGATCCACCGGCTTGCCTGTCAGTATGAATCCAATCTGTTTATACTGCCCAGCAGTATCCATGAGATCATAGCCGTGCCAGATCTATATTGCGGCACAGGGAAAGAACTATCGCGGATGGTACAGGATATCAATCAAAACCATGTGGGAGAGGAAGAGGTTCTGGCGGATACGGCGTATTATTATGACCGGACTGAGAAGAAGTTTTCCTACGAACAGGATTGAGAATTTCGGCAATATGAAAACAGCGCCGGCCGGGAAGCCAACGCTGAAGTCTGGTTATAAAAAATGCACCTGGAGGGATTCGAACCCCCGACCAAAGGCTTCGGAAGCCTCTACTCTATCCACTGAGCCACAGGTGCGCTGCTTGTTTATTATATATCATTTACCTACCATTTGTAAAGGGGAAATTTTATGAATCAGGAATATTATTCAGATTATATAGTCCGGGGCATGGCGGCGTCCGGTCAGATCCGGTGTTTCGCCATCACTTCCCGGACACTGGTGGAGGAGGCGCGGCGGCGTCATGGAACAAGTCCGGTAATAACCGCAGCCCTTGGGCGGCTCTTAACCGGCGGCGCCATGATGGGAGCCATGATGAAATCAAAAAAGGATCTTCTGACAGTCCAGATCCAGTGTTCAGGACCGGTTCAGGGGCTCACCGTCACAGCGGATGCCTTTGGTCATGTAAAGGGCTATGCCGCAGACCCTATAGTCTCTCTCCCTGCCAGTCCGGAGGGGAAACTCGATGTGGGACGGGCCGTGGGACAGGGGGTGCTGACGGTTACTAAGGATATCGGCCTGAAGGAACCATATACCGGACAGGTCCAGCTTGTCTCGGGAGAGATCGCAGAGGATCTCACCTATTATTATGCCACCTCCGAGCAGACGCCGTCTTCCATCGCCCTGGGCGTGCGGATGAACCGGAATAATACAACCGCTCAGGCCGGCGGTTATATGATCCAGCTGATGCCGGGTATACAGGATGAGATCATAACAGGATTGGAAAAACGTCTCACAGAGATCAGACCGGTGACGGCAATGCTGGAGGAGGGGCATACACCAGAGAGCATGCTGGAAAGGATCCTTTCTGGTTATGAGCTTGAACTTTCTCCAGAACGTCTTCCCGCTTCTTTTACATGCGGCTGCTCCCGGGAACGGATGGCGCAGGCGCTGGTGAGTCTGGGACAACGGGAACTCGGGAGGCTGGCGGAGGAAGAGGAGAAGGTCGAGATAAACTGTCATTTCTGTAATACCAGCTATTCGTTTTCATCGGAGGATCTGAAAAAAATGATTTGAAAAATAAGGAAAGCGTAGACAAATTCGACAAGAATTGTTATACTATGAGGGTAAATGTTCAAATTTGACAAGAAAGCTGGAATTATAGATGAAATTAAAATATAAAAAGTTAGTTATCCTGATCACCGTTGCTACCCTGGCATTAAGTTTTCTGATCCTGACACTGATCCCCACTGGCGGTTCTCATCCGGACAGCGCCGAGGATGCCGAACTTGCACTGAATGAAAATGAGGACATCAATCAGTTGATAAAAAGCTATTTTGATGCCAAAAAGATTGTGGATGTAGAAGCGATGTCCGGTCTTGTCAGTGATACCAACCGGATTGACCGGGATAAATTTATAAAGATGGCAGGATATGTGGAGGATTATCAGAATATAAACTGCTATGTCATCGAGGGAGAGGACAACAGCGCGTTCCGGGTCTATGTAAAATATGATATGAAGCTGCGGAATATCGCTACACTGGCTCCCTGTCTGAGTGCTTTTTATATTACCATGACTTCGGATGACAAATATGTAATCTATCTCAGCGCCCTGGACGAGGCCCAGGAGGATTTTATTATATCCGCGGACAAAAACACTGAGATTGTCAAGCTGAAGGAGCAGGTAGCGAAGGAACTTCAGGACGCCATTGACAAAGATGCCGCTTTCAAACAATTCTACCAGCAGATGGATCAGGAGATACAGGCCGCATCGGTTTCCGGCGCAGCCGGACAGCCGGAGCTGCAGTGACCAGCGGCATTACAAAAGAATGATAAACGAAAGAAACCAGGAGGTATGTTTGGTATGTTTGATATCAAACGTACCTCCTTCTAAAACGGTAAAGAAAGACGACGAGGTGTATTGTGGAAAACATAATGAGGATCAATAAATATCTCAGCCAGCATGGTATCTGTTCACGCAGGGAGGCAGACCGTATGCTGGATGCCGGTGACGTGACGGTGAATGGAAAACCCGCTTCTAAGGGAATAATGGTATCAGACGGCGATGAAATTTGTGTGAAAGGAGTTCCTGTGGGAGCTTCTCCTGCTGAGATCGTCATTGCCTTCCATAAACCAGCCGGCATCGTGTGCACAAGCAGTAAGAAAGACAAGGCGGATACTATTATTGATTATATTAACTTTCCGGAACGGATCTATCCGGTTGGGCGTCTTGATAAACAGTCTACCGGATTGATCTTACTTACCAATAATGGGCAGATGACAGACGACATCCTCAGAGGAAGTAATTATCATGAAAAGGAATATGTTGTGACACTTGATCGTGAGATGACGCCTTCTGTCTGTCAGGCAATGGAAGAGGGGGTCCCCATTCTGGATACGATGACGCGCCCCTGTGTCATTACCAACAGAAACGGGAAAAGCTTTCATATCACTATTACGCAGGGATTGAACCGGCAGATCCGGCGGATGTGTGAGTATTTCGGCTACCGTGTGCGCCGTCTCAAAAGGATCCGGATCATGAATATTGAACTTGGCGATCTGGAGGAGGGCAGATGGCGTTATCTCACGGAAGAGGAACTATTTGTTCTAAAAGAAGAATGCAGCAGGAAGGGTCATATAAAGAAGACGAAAAATGGAGTGGAGCAACAATGAAATCTGTGGGAAAAGAGCAGGATATAACGAGAATGAAGGAACTGGTAAGCATTTTGAACAAAGCTTCCAGGGTATATTATCAGGGACAGGACGAGATGATGTCCAATTATGAATACGATAAACTGTATGATGAGTTGTGCGCACTGGAAGATAGGACAGGAATCACTATGTCCGCAAGTCCTACAGTCCATGTCGGATATGAGACCATCAGCGAGCTTCCGAAGGAGCGTCATATCGCGCCGATGCTCTCTCTTGGTAAGACAAAGGAGGTCTCTGAGCTGGAGTCCTGGATCGGTGGTGAAAGGGGGTTGTTATCACTGAAACTGGATGGTCTCAGCGTGATCCTCACCTACGAAAACGGCAGACTCGCCAAGGCTCTGACCCGGGGAAACGGGGAGACGGGTGAAGTCATTACGAATAATGCCAAGACCTTTGTAAATATACCCGGGAAGATATCCTTTGACGGAACGCTTGTGATCCGGGGGGAGGCCCTGATCCGGTATTCGGATTTTAGAGAATTCAACACGCGGCTGGCAGATGTCAGTGAGCGGTATAAAAACCCCCGTAATCTCTGCAGCGGCAGTGTACGCCAGTTAAATAATGAGATTACTGCGGTGAGAAGGGTGCGTTTCTATGTCTATCATGTGATACAGACGGTTCCTGAGCAGAGTTTCTCTGGAAAAAAGGATGAGCTTGACTGGCTGGCGGAGATGGGCTTTGATATCGTGCCTTATAAGGAGGTCACAAAAGACAATATCGCGGAACAGGTGGCGGCGTTTGCCGAGGAGGTTGTCACCTGTGACCTTCCCAGCGACGGCCTGGTGGTGACCTTTAATGATATTGCCTACAGTGCGTCTCTGGGAAGAACGGCGAAATATCCAAAGGATTCCATTGCATTTAAGTGGCGGGATGAGCTGGCAGACACGACACTGCGGGAAATCGAGTGGAGTGCTTCCCGCACAGGACTCATCAATCCGGTAGCTATTTTTGATCCGGTGGAACTGGAGGGAACAACGGTAAGCCGCGCCAGCGTTCATAACGTCAGCATTTTAAAGGAACTAAAACTTGGTATCGGGGATACGATATCCGTTTATAAAGCCAATATGATCATACCCCAGATCTATGAGAATAAAACAAAGAAAAATAACTGCGGAATTCCGTCACAGTGTCCGGTCTGTCGGGGAGATACGGAACTGGTACAGGAAAACGGGTCTATTGTCCTGATGTGCCGGAACCCGGAATGCGAGGCAAAGAAAATTAAGTCCCTCAGCCATTTTGTCAGCCGGGACGCCATGAACATCGACGGTCTGTCGGATGCCACTCTGGAGAAGCTCATCAACATGCAGATTCTGCATTCTGTATTGGATCTTTTCACCCTTGACAGGCACAGGGAAGAGCTGGTGGAGATGGAGGGGTTTGGAGAGAGGTCCTATGAGAATCTGGTCCGGTCTGTGGAAGCCGCCCGGGATGTCCCGGCAGCCAATGTACTATACAGTCTGGGGATTCGGGGAATCGGCCTGAGTACTGCCCGGCTGATCATTAAAAAATTCCCCTGGAAACTATCCGAATTCAAAGATCTAAAGCGGGATGACCTGACCGGGATTGATGGAATTGGCGAGGTGCTTGCCGGTTCTTTTGTGGATTTTTTTGCAGACAGCAAAAACGATGAACTAGTAAGGGGGCTGCAGGACATCCTTCGGATCCAGTACCCCGTGACGGAGAAAGAACAGAAGCTGGAGGGAAAAACTTTTGTTATCACGGGAAGTCTGGAGCATTTTGCAAACAGAAACGAGTGCAAGAAGAGGATTGAAGAACTGGGCGGAAGGGTGGCCGGCAGTGTGAGCTCTAAAACGGATTACCTGGTGAATAATGATACCATGTCCATGTCAGCTAAGAACAAAAAGGCAAAAGAACTGGAGATTCCAATCCTGACAGAAGAGGAACTGATGGCCCTGCTGGAGCAGTAGGGCAGGGCATTACTGCCTGAATGGCATCCCTACCGGCAGTGCCCGGTAAAATCTTTCCATCGGAACAGGCGGAAGAAATAGAGATAGAGAAGGATAAGGCCCCCGGCAGGAATCAGGAATGCGAACTTCAGGACTGGCTGTCCAGACCTGCCTGCCAGCCAGTTTCCGGCCAGCTTTGTGATGTAAAAGAGACTGCAGGAGAATACCATGGGCCAGACAAACTGGTTCATGAGAAAATAATGAACGCCCCGGGTGCGCGCCAGATAGACAGCATTTAGCAGGCAGGTGAGGATCTGGCTCAGCAGCAGTCCCAACAGATATCCATAGATTCCCTCTCTTGGTGTGATAAAGACAAGAAACAGTATTCTTATACATAAGCCGATGACATTGTGAAGAAATGTAACCCCTGTCTTTCCAAGACCGTTGATCACACTGTTGAGTGTGGTAGTCACATACAGGAATGGGCAGAGAAATGCCAGCGCGGTCAGAAGCTTTCCTGCATTTTCACTGTGGAAAACAAAGTTTCCAATCTCGATGCCATAATTGATAAATATACTGCTGGTCAGGACTCCAAGCAGAATGGAATAACGAATGGCCATATTGGTTGTACGCCGGACCGAGTCGTACTGTGCCCTGCCCTCGGACTGGGCAATGGCGGGCAGAAGAAGTACCGACAGGGAATTGGTCAGGGTCCCCGGAAACATAATAAAGGGTAGGACGACCCCGGTCAGAATACCAAAAATGGCAAGGGCGTCTGGACCAGAGCAGCCATAACGGACAAGCATGGCAGGGATCAGGACAGATTCCAGACTTCCCAGAAGGGCAATTACCAGCTTATTGCCGCTCAGGGGGATGGAAAGTGCCAGCAAATGGCGGAATTTTCCTTTGCTGCGGCAGATCTCCCGAAACTTCATTTTCGTAAAAAGATGCCGGATATTATATATATGGGAAGCAATCTCGCCGGTAAGGAGTCCCAGGACGGCCACACTGGCAGTTACTTTTCCGTCGATAATAAACCAGGCCGCAGCCGCCACCAGGGAAACCCGGAACAGCTGCTCAACGATCTGGGTGACAGCGGGGATCCTGGCATTGCTGATACCATAAAAGTAGCCGTTGATCACGGCGGTAATACCGCAAAAGGGAAAAACCACTGCCAGGATACGAAGCAGGGGGGCTGTCTCCTGGACACCCAGAAACGCGGCGCTGATATAGTCTGACAGATTCCATACAACTCCCGAGAGACATAGTGCTGTAATAAGGGAGAGGATTATGCCGCTTCTTACGATGGCAGGATGGGATGACGACGGCTCGTGGGAGATCATTTGGGAGACCGCTGTCTGTATGCCGGCGGCATACAGCGTAAAACAGAGAGAGTACACGGGAAAGATCATCTGATAGACGCCAAGACCGGTTTCTCCCAGCGTACCGGCGAGAAAGATCCGATAACCGAAGCCGATCATCCTTGTAATGATACCGGCTCCTGTCAGAATCAGGGTTCCTTTTACTAGAGGGTTCTTCAATGCGCTGCATCTCCACACTTTTTTTATAATGTATGAGCCGCCCAGACAAAAAATGTTGTTTTTGTTGCTAAATTATAGTATGATGTACTTGTTAAATATAATGCAAAGGGGAGAATATCGTGTTTTTAAAAAGAAATGTACTAACTATCATATATTCATTTGTTTTTATGATATTACTTGGAATTGGATTCGTTGAGGTTATGTTTCTTGCGATTTCCTCCAGCAGTGACCGGAATGTCATCGCCTGTATCATTATTATCGGAATTATTATTTATCTTATCACAGCATTCCTTCTCAAGGAAAAAAATAAAGTACAGCTTATCCAGGCAGAGAAACCGATGTTTCAGATCGTGGAAGCATGTTTTGTCCTGTCGCTCCTTGCATTTACCTTCGTACTAAATCAGGAGGCCGGCTTCCAGGATAATCTTCTGGTGATTCTGCTACTGGGACTTTTATACGGCTGTGCAAGGCTGCTGGGAGGGCGGCTCTGCGGCATTATGGCGGCAGGGACCGGTTTTTTTCTCTTTTTCTATCTCTCCTCTGCCGGCTATGAGATCCGTCATGCGATGGATGTGATCTGCTTTCTGTTTCCCTATTTTGCCTTTCTCCTTATAACAAAGAAAGTAACGCATTTATATATCCAACAGCCATTTCTCATTATCGTTTCTTATCTGATGCTGGCAGTTCTCTTTGCTCTGGCATCCGTGCTGAATCCACTTGTGCTCCTTCTGCTGGCGGGCTGTGTCCTTTCTCTTCTTTTCGGAAAAACATTTAAATCAGAAGGTATATTGACCAGTGGTCCATTTTGTTCCTTTATACTGCTGGCCTGCGTTTTTGTGATCCTGACAGGAGTCTGGTTCCTTATGCCCGATCTAAGTATCCATATCCCCTTTGAAGTGGATATAAAGATTCAACAGATGGGAGCATCTTATGGAGAGATTGCCGCTTATCTGCTGAAGAAATATCTGAGAACCAGTGATTTTTTATACCTTACCTCCAAAACGGATGTATTTCCCTCCCTCCTGTTCTTCTTTGCGGGACTTGCCGGATTCTACGCCATCCGAAAGAAATCTTCCTCCATCGGTCCTCTTTGTTTTGCCTATGTGGGAATGCTGTTCTATCATATGCTTTTTCTTGGCAGCGCAGATGAATTTGATTACATGTTTTTCTTTCTCCCTGTCTTTTCATCGTATGGCATATACAATACACTGCTGCAGGAGACTCCTGTTCCGGCAGCGGCAGAACAGGAAAAAACCGATCCTGTTCCAGATGAAACGGAAGAGCCGTCTACCGTCGAGACAGGGGAATCTGTACTTCCTGAATTGCTGCCGGCGGTGAAACCGGTATCCGGACAGGAAACGGAGCCGGTATCTGTCCCTGCGGCGGTCCAGCCAGAGGACGCTGACGTTCTGGAGAAGGAAAAGAAAGCGAAGGCCAAAAAGGAAAAGAGAGAGAAGAAGAAAAAAACGGTACAGAAAACGGATTCAGAAAACCTTGTGCCAGAGGCAGTTATGCCGGAGATAACGAATCCGGCGGCGTCTGATATTCCGGAATGGACTGCATCGGAGAGGTTTTTAAAGGAGGCGGCAGATCAGCCGGAGAGGCAGGAGTATAATGAGCGCCAGCAATATGTGGAACCTTTGGAATCGGAACAGCCGCAAATAGAGTCAAAGCAGGAGATAGAAATGGATGAGGAGCTGGCACAAGATCCATATGACCAGGAAGAGGAGCATTCCGAAGCTCCGCTGCATTCTGAACTGGAGTCAGATACTGGGTTAGAACCCATGCCGGAGGAATCAGATCCACAGACGCTGGAGGCATTCATCCCGGAGACTTTGAATACGGATGAAATTGATGATTCATTTCGTCTGGTGCCGGAGGAACCAGAGTTATCAACAGAGGAAGAACCAGCACTTCTTTCGGCGGATCACCTCAATTCCGATCTTAATATGGCGGACGCCTCCAATACACTGGAAGGATTTTCGGATGTGGATAACGATGCGGACGCGCAGTTAAATACTTTGTTGAACCGACTGGATATTTCAGATAATATCCGGCGGATGAATGAATCGGCAAGGGAGGATATCGCTGATATTATTGAACGGGATGATTCAGAAAATGAACTGCATGAGGCGAAACCGGCAGAAGAACTTGATTTTGAGCCGCACCAGCCGCTGCCGAAATACGTAAAGCCGGAATTTGATTTTGAAATAGAACCTGTTTCACAGCCGCTTCAGGATATTGAGGGCAGCATCAGTGAATACGATAAGGTGCCCACTATCAATGATCTTGAGAGAAAATGGCGAGACGTCAATGAGGGACCGGTTCCCAGACAGGAGATGCCGGTGGATCTACCGGAGGATGAGACATCTGCCGCACAATACTCCTTTGCCTATTCGCTGGAGGACATTCAGGAGGCAGTGGCTGAATCAGATCCCACTGGGGCTCCACAGATTCACAGTGAAGAGATTGTGAAAAAGAATGGAATGAACAAACGTTCCTATCATAAATTAACAATTGGATGATCACTTTCCCGCGCCAATGGAATAAAATATAGTATAGAATACAAATAAGCCCGGCAATCCTGCCGGGCTCACTTTATAGCACCATAACTAGCCCAACGGTGTAAATCCTTACTGTTGGGTTATGGAAAGGAGATTTTCCATGGACCAAACGATATATCTGGATAACGCAGCTACTACAAAAATATCCGATGACGTACTCGCCTGTATGCTTCCTTATCTCAAGGATTCTTATGGAAATCCTTCCAGTGTATACGATCTGGGAGCTGAAAATAAAGATGCCCTGACGAGGGCAAGACATCAGATTGCGAAAGTGTTATCCTGTGAACCTTCGTGTATATTTTTTACCTCCGGAGGTACGGAGAGCGATAACTGGGCGCTGATCGGCACGGCGGAAAGCCGATCTCATCTGGGAAAACATCTGATCACAAGCAAGATTGAACATCATGCCGTACTCCACACATGTGAATATTTGGAAAAGCGTGGTTTTGAAATTACTTATCTGGATGTGGATGAGCAGGGCTTTGTAAAAAAAGAAACCCTGATGAATGCACTCCGTCCGGATACGATCCTTGTCTCGATCATGACAGCCAACAATGAGATCGGAACCATCCAGCCCATGGCAGAACTGGGGGAAGTGCTGAAAGATCATCCGGCGTTATTTCATACGGATGCCGTCCAGGCGTTTGGACAGCTGCCTGTACGGCCGGAGAACTGGCATGTCGATCTTCTCAGCGCCAGCAGTCATAAATTTCACGGGCCCAAGGGCATTGGGTTTCTTTATATCCGGCAGGGGGTCGATCTGCCGTCTTTCCTGCATGGCGGGAAACAGGAGAAGGGCCGGCGGGCCGGAACAGAGAATGTTGCTTCTATCATTGGGATGGGGAGAGCCGCGGAGATCGCAGCAGAAACAATGGAAGAGCGGGTGCAGAAGGAAACCCTGCTGCGGGATTATATGATCTCACGTATTGAAAAAGAGATTCCCTTCTGTCATTTGAACGGACCGAGAAAACACCGGCTGGCCAATAATGTCAATTTCTGCTTTTCCTTTGCCGAGGGGGAAACACTAGTCGTCCTTCTGGATATGGAGGGCATCTGCTGCTCCGGGGGATCCGCGTGCACATCGGGGCAGGCAGCCTCATCCCATGTTCTCAGAGCCATCCACTTAGATCCGGATACCGCCCGGGGAGCACTGCGTTTTACGCTGAGTGAGAGCACCACCAGGGAGGAGATTGATTACACAGTGGAGGCATTGAAGAAAGTTCTTCTGCAGTCCCGGAGGATGAATTCTTCTTTTCTCGGGTTTATGAAATGGAATCGGAGACGTTAGCTGTCCAGAGAGTGAAAACGGGGTCTGCGTCGGTGAAAGGTAACATACTGGTGCAGACCTGTTCTTTTTAAAAGGGAGGAGGCCTCTTCAAACCGGGAGGCCACAAACTCTGGATGATGCGCGTCGGAACCGATGGTGATCATCTCGCCCCCAAGTTCCCGGTACCATAACAGAATATCAGGATGAGGATTGGGATAGGGGCCCTTCCGGTAACCGGATGTATTGATCTCCAGGGCAATATCACTGCGTATCAGCCGCCTCAGGATTTCCTCTGTCAGCTCCCGGTATTGTGCCGGTTCATACAGAAATGAATCCGGTGCATAACGGACGATATAATCCAGGTGTCCCAGAGAATCAAATCCAGTAAAGGCACAAAGATTGTCATAGAGCTCCTCCAGATACTGACGGATGCAAGCGGACGGATCCCGGTTTTCCCAGAATTTAGGATAGTAGGGATCCTGCCGGCCTGTCAGATGCAGGGAGCCAATGATATAGTCCAGGTCTGGATCATTGGATAATTCCCTATTTTTATCCAGGACATCCAGGCGGGTCTGCAGCCCGCATTCTACGCCTGTGAGTATGTCAAGGTCTGGATATCTTTGTCTGAGCTCAGACAATTCCTTCTCATATGTCTGAATATCGAACTCAAAGGGAACCTGACCTTCTGGAAGTACGCTTTCAAACTGGTCGGGCGGAAAGCTATAATCCATATGGTCTGTGATACAGAGCCCGGACAGCCCCCGGGAGACGGCTGCGTCAAGCTGTGCCTGGACAGGGGTGCCGCTGTCCAAGGAATAGGCTGAGTGGATATGCGTATCGTATCGTATCATGACAGAAAACTCCTTTCCAGAAAAACAGTATCTTCGTCGTTCACACAACGGATTCCTTCTATCTGGGAAGAGGCCATCAGTGAGTAGTTGGTATAATATACAACAAATCCCGGCTTGCTTCCGTTGGGTTTTTTAATATTTTTCTTCTGGGTGTAATCAATCTCAAGCTTGTCCGCTCCTTTTCCCTTGGAAAAATAGGCGGCAAGGCTTCCTGCTTCTTCAAATGTCCGGACAGGAGGCTCTTCTCCGTTGCATTTCACGATAACATGGGATCCCGGCATCTGTTTTGCGTGAAACCACCAGTCATTTCCGGTGGCTACCTTAAATGTCAGCTCGTCGTTCTGATAGTTATTTTTTCCCACATAAATATCGTATCCGTCGGAGGAGATAAAATGAAGAGGACGGCTTTTCGGTATACGGCCTTTCTTTCCTTTGCCCACAGCCTGTTTTCTCGTATAACCGCAGTCCGAGAGTTCCTGACGGATAAAATGCAGATCCTCTTCCCTGCGGGCAATGTCCAGTTCGGTGAGGATCGATTCCAGATGATCGATCATCTCCTGATTTTCCCGTATCTGATCGGAAACGGCCTCAAAGGTCCGTTTCATCTTATTATACCGGTTAAAATATTTATTGGCATTTTCCGATACCGTAAGCTCCGGGTCTACCGGGATGGAAACCTCTTCCCCATCATAATAGTTCGTACAGGTGAGGACTTTATCCTCCGGCGCCAGCTGATATCCGTACGTGTTCAGCAGCTCGCCGTAAATCCGGCAGCGCTCCTTCTTTTCTGTGTCCTGCAGCTGCCTGCGCTGAAGTTCCATCTTCTTAACACTGCGTTCCAGCAGAGTTGTAACGCTTTTTCTCAGGTCGGCAGATTTCTGACGGATTCGCGTAATGGTGTCCTTTTCTCCATAAAAGGATTCTATCATCTGAGAGACGGTATCTGTCCTTCGGCAGGTCAGGGAGTCATA
The DNA here is from genome assembly GCA_910574015.1 of Eubacteriaceae bacterium. Classification (GTDB taxonomy): domain Bacteria; phylum Bacillota; class Clostridia; order Lachnospirales; family Lachnospiraceae; genus Eubacterium_F. Next base: position 73,209 of record CAJSYQ010000005.1, read on the forward strand.
CATACTCAGGGGGACGGCGCTGAATTCTGCCGGAACGGGACCGTTCAAATAAATACATGGTGTATAATGCTGCGCCTGGATATCTGAGATCAGCTCCCGATAAGAGGTCATAAGGGCAGATCGTTCATTGCCGTTCAGGGAAGCCATGGGGGCATCCCCGTCCAGGCGGCTTCGGAAGGCAAGCTCATGTGCCATGGCAGAACTAAAGCCAGTGATGGAGCTGTAGATGGCTTTTGCTATGGAGCAGGGCTTTAAAAACAATTCCTTATTCCATGTATCGGTAGTTACCGAAAAGGGATCCGTCTTATTCTGTGTATTGGGAATGAAATATTGTCTTCCCGGAAGAACCTCCCGGACAGAGCTGATCAGCCCGTTTATATGCTTAATGCTGTCCACAATAATGTTCTGGTCATCTACAAAGATAATATTACTGTGCTTTCCCATAATCTCCACCATCAGGCTGCGCTGTACCACATCCCCCAGTTCATTGAGATTTTCCAGGCAAATGCGGATCACTCGTTCCAGTCCCGCCTGTTCCACCGACAGGACCCGGGCGCCATTCAGATGCTTTCGGAGGAGCATGCAGAAATTGGGAGCTGTCAGTGGGGACGGTTTTGGATTTTCCGTCAGGTATAACAATGGGAGAGAGGCACTGGCAGAGATCTGCAGACGATAATTTGTCCGGTTATTTTTAATGGTAAGCAGCAGCTCGTCCGGTTCCGGCTGTGCTATTTTCTGTATATGTCCGCCCTGCAGAAGGTCATTCAGCTCCTTTACAAGGGCAGCTACTGTAATGCCGTCAAAAGCCATAAAATTCATCCTTTCCTGTGTTCTGATAAACTGTATTATACAATAAGAGACGCCGCAAGGAAAGACTCTGACGAAAAAAACTGGCAATTCTTGACTTCCTTCCCTCTTTGCACTATAATAAAACAGTATATGGTCATGAAAGGGGAATCGGATATGATTCAGAGTATGACCGGCTTTGGCCGGGGTGAGGCTTCGGATGAGAATTATAAGATAGAGATTGAAATGAAATCCGTGAATCATCGTTATCTTGATGTCAATGTAAGGCTTCCGCGCAAGCTGAATTTCTATGAAACTGAGATCCGCAGCCAGGTAAAGAAGTTTGCCGGGCGGGGCAAGGTTGATGTCTTTGTTACCTTTTCTGATATCAAAGGAAAAAGCGCCAACATTACCTATAATAGAGAGATTGCAGAGGCATATCTCGCGGGGATCCGCCAGCTCTCCAGGGATCTTAAGCTGGAAAACACCACTGTTGCCTATGACATATCCCGGTTTCCGGATGTCTTTACCATGGAGGATTCAGGACCTGACGAAGAAGCGGTGAGCCAGCTGATCTCGGCAGCCATGACATCGGCCGGTCAGCAGTTTGTAATGAGCCGCCGCACGGAAGGCCACCGGCTAAGGGAAGATCTTATGGAGAAATTTGACCGGATCCAGGAACTGGTAGACGCCGTGGCAGCGCGTTCCCCCCAGATTCTTCAGGAGTACAGCCAGCGGATCCAGGATAAAGTATCAGAGCTTCTCGGCGGCACACAGATTGACGAGGGAATTCTCGCATCTGAGCTGGTAGTGTTTGCCGATAAAATCTGTGTGGATGAAGAGATGGTCCGCCTCCGCACCCATATTGTACATATGAAAGAGACCTTAGGGGGAGAGGGAGCCATAGGCCGCAAGCTGGATTTCCTTACACAGGAGATGAATCGGGAGGCGAATACGATCCTTTCCAAGGCGAATGATACCATTGTCTCGAATTATGGGATAGAATTAAAGACAGAGATAGAGAAAATTCGGGAACAGATCCAGAATATCGAATAGGACAGAGGGGCAGGATATTTATGAATTTTGTAAATATTGGTTTTGGTAATGTCGTGAATAGTGAACGCGTATACAGCATAGTCAGCCCGGATGCGGCACCGGTAAAGAGATTGATCCAGAATGCAAAGGATACCGGCAATGCCATTGACGGCACCTGTGGAAGAAAGACCAAGGCGGTGCTGATCATGGAGAATCATATGATCGTACTTTCGTCTCTTCTGCCGGAAACGATCGTGGCGCGTATGAATGCAGATGAGGAAAGGAGATAGGAACACATGGAGCGCACAGGTATATTAACTGTAATATCCGGATTCTCTGGTGCCGGAAAGGGTACGATCATGAAAGAACTGGTACATAAATATCCATATTTTCTTTCTATATCGGCAACAACGAGGAAACCCCGGGAAGGAGAAGTGGACGGAAGAGAATATTTTTTCCATACGCGGGAAGAATTTGAGCAGATGATCGCAGGCCGTGAACTCATTGAGTGGGCTGAGTATGTAGGAAATTATTACGGTACTCCAAAGAAAGCGGTAGAACAGCAGCTCGCAGAGGGAAAGGATGTGATCCTGGAGATCGAAATGCAGGGAGGACTGCTGGTAAAGGAACAATTTCCAGAAGCACTTCTTATCTTTGTGACCCCTCCCTCTGCAGAGGAATTAAAGAACCGTCTTTACGGACGTGGGACGGAGGATGAGGCAGAGATTAGAAAACGCCTTGACCATGCGGAAGAAGAGGCAGCTTATATGAAATATTATGATTATCTGGTTATCAATGATAAGCTGGACGACGCCGTGGCACAGGTTCATTCGATCATTGCCAACGAACACTATAAGGTGCCATATCTGAGAGAATGGGTCTCATCCATGACAAAGGACCTTGCACAATTTAAGGAGGGAAACTGATTTATGGAAAATGGAGAATTCAATGAGGAAGAGCGGCCGTCTGAGGTTAGGAAGCCTTCCCGGTTAAAATATGTGATAGAGGGACTGATCTATATCGCGCTGATCGTGGTCTGCGTCTATGTGGTTCCCAAATATGTCATCCAGAGAACGGTGGTAAGCGGGGAGTCCATGGAGGATACGCTGCACGATGCAGAGAGTCTGCTGATCGATAAGATCTCATACCGGTTTACGGATCCGAAGCGCTATGATATCATTGTTTTTTATCCGAAAGGACGGGATGTGGATGAATATTATGTAAAGCGTATTTACGGACTTCCCGGAGAGACGATACAGATCAAAGGGAATGATATATTTATTAATGGCGAAAAAATAGACGATCCCTATGCAAAGGACTCCATGTCCACCGGGGGGATTGCCAATGAGCCCTATACGCTGGGAAAGGATGAATATTTTGTGCTGGGGGATCACCGGTCCGTCAGTCAGGACAGCCGTTTTACGCCGGAGACCAGCAATGATAAGAATGCACCGGGTCCCGTAAAGTTTGAGAATATATCCGGAAAGGTAATATTGCGGATATGGCCTCTGAGTAAATTCGGAGTTCCGTGAATCCAAGCAGTATCTTACTGATAAATATGTTAACCGACTCAGAAAGGAGAGTTCCTATGTTACATCCATCTTATACCGATTTAATGAATATTGCCAACAGTGAGGTTGAACAGGGAGAACAGCTGGTAGTAAACAGCCGGTATTCCATTGTCCTCGCTACAGCAAAGAGAGCGCGCCAGATCATTGCAGGCTCCCAGCCCCTTGTAGAAGAGGGACCATGTGCGAAACCTCTGTCCATCGCCATCGATGAATTATCTAATAGTGCAATCAAAATTGATGCAGAAGATCTGGAAGAGGAAGAGCTGATTGAGAATAAAATGACTGAAACGGAAGTAAAAGATACAGAAGAATAATATAGCGTTGGCTGAGAATCCCGGAGAGGGTGTCCCAGAACTATGATAAAGGTCATAGGGAGGGGCATCCTCTTTTTGTGTAGAAAAAAACTTTAGTAAAAACTTATTGACAAACAGACGTTCGCACTATATACTTTTATTAAACATTTGTTCGGATCACATGTTTGCAAAGAGAGGAGTGTGTTTATATTGATACGTAAGCTGCCGGAGAAGGCCATTGGAAAAATTCCAATCCTTATCATACCAACTATTTTTTTAGTCCTTTATTTCTGTATCTCCTTCCCTTCGAGAGTGTCTGCAGAGTATGGCGGACTGAATGAAATCACCAGCGTGGAGCCGCTGCTGGTGGAAAAGGGGGATACATTATCAGCCATCTCTAAGAGATATGCCCCGGAATATTCTTATATTACAGCAAAAGAGTATATGCAGGATATTCTCGAACTAAACAACCTGCATTCCGAACATATTCAAGCTGGAAAATATATTCTGCTTCCGAATTATCGAAATGAAACATAACTGACAAATTTCTGTCATTTCCTTCCGATAATATGATGCCAGGGTCAAAAGTACATCCCATTCCCAATATCCTTTGAGGACGAGATACCTTTTGGCCTGGGTATCATATTATCGCAATTCAAAAAATAGGAGATGAGAGTTCATGCATTCCTTTCTGGATAACAGAAGAAGAAAAATTTTGCTCGGCGGTGCCGTATTGTTTGCGGCTGTTTCAGGAAGCCTCCTCCTTCAACAGGAGACACAGGCCGCTTCCAAAGGGGTAAAGATCCGTTATAATAACAAGACAAGACGCAATAAAAGTAAGAGAATGAAGGTAACCTACCGCAACAAAACGATTTCTAAAACCTCGTACAAAGCCCTTGTCATCAATAAATCATATATGGTTCCGTATACAGATATCTTTAAGTCTGGCACGAAAGCCAAGTGTAAGTATTCATCAAAGAGTAAGACGCTGACCATCACAAAGAATTCGGTTACCATAAAAATGAAAGTGGGGAGCAAGACCGCTTATGTCAATGGAAAGAAAAAGAAATTGACCACCGCTCCTTTATCTGTCCGGTTTGTTTCTAAGAAAAAAACGAAGATTATGGTGCCTGTGAGCTTTGTAACTAAGACACTGCATCTGTCATATAAGAAGTCAGATTCTACAATAGCGATCGGCGATCCATTATTGCTGTCCTATGATAATCAGACTACATATTATACAGGAGCTCAGGGAACTGTTTATTATAATCATAAAAATTATCCATTGAAAAATATGCCTGTTGTGAAAATTGACGGCAATATGTATATGCCCGCCGAGGAAGTTCTGGACGGTATCATGAATCTGAAGTACGACTATAACTCAGATACGGGAAAACTTACCGTTTCCAATGAAGATACGAATACAGAACTGACTGCACAACTGAATTCCAGTGCCATCAAACTCAACGGGAAATCCGCCTCACTAAATGCACCGCTTAAGATGGTTCGGAATGGATCTACAAATAGAAATGTGCTCTGTGTCCCTGCATCTGGGATCGCAAAACAGCTGGGTTATACCCGTTCCTGGAATAAAGGGGGAAATTATTACAATATTCAGTCAAAAATATTTTTTGACTGGCACAAAGAAATTGATATTGAGAAGACAACCTCTGGCAATAAACTGGAATCGGCGGACGATACATCGAAACCTACGGACAAGCCCTCGGATCCGGACAGTACAGAAAAACCGGAGCCCACGAAGAAGCCATCCAGTACGGCAGAGCCGGAAAAACCGGAGGAGTTAAATTACATCTTTTCACAGAGTGCCACCTATTCCGAAGTGAGCGGGACGGGAGCTATCAATCTCAATGTGACGGGAACCTCTTCTGACATCATGCAGAAGATCACTGTCAAGAGAAGTGCCAATATTATCACGATAACAATTCCACAGTCCCAGTATATGCTGGACAAGAACTTATTCAATAATTTTGGCGAGATAGTGCAGAAGATGGAAGTGACTTCTTCCGGGGATAACATAGTATACATCACGCTTACCTGCGAAGGTACTACAGATTTTTCCTATACGATCCAGAATAATACACTGGTAATGAATTTACTATACACCTATTCCAGCAGTTCCGGCAGCGTTACTAATTATTCTCTGTCCATTCCCAAACCATCGGGTGTGACTTTGGCTCATGTAACAAATCAGGATCTGTATGCCAGTAAGAAATTTCAAATCGATATCAAAGGGGATTATGTGGAATATTTCAGAAATAATCCTGTGGTGATCAACAATAATTCTGTGAAAAGCTTGGAAATTACAAAAAGCGGTGCCAATACAAGGATCACTGTCAGCACGTCCTCTTTGAGGGGATATAAGATTTATGACAAGGGAAACAATTTTGTGGTGAGTATGGGGGCGCCAAAGAGTATATACAGATCTATCGTTGTTATGGATGCCGGTCACGGAGGGCATGATCCGGGAGCCCGGAATAAGGGAACCAACGAGAAAGATTTAAATTTTAAGATTGGATATACGTTAATGAAGCAGTATACGACACAAAATACTCCCGACATCAAGGTATACTGGACAAGAACTACGGATACTTTTATTACCTTGGCGAAACGCGCTGCCTTTGCCAAAAGTGTCAGTGCCGATGCTTTTATCAGTCTCCATATGAACTCGGCATCCAAATCCTCCGCAAATGGTACAGAAGTATATTATTCAGTTTCAAATAACAGCAAAGGATTTGGAAGTATAACGAGCAAGAAGATGGCAAATCTTTTTAAGAATAAGCTAATAGGAGATTTGAAGACGAAGAGCCGCGGTGTAAAGACAGCAGGATATTATGTATTGAAGCATAATACGGTTCCCTCCATCCTAATCGAGCTTGGCTTTATTTCCGGGAGCAGTGACTATAAAAAGCTGACAAGCTCTTCCTTCCAGAAAAAGGCTGCCAAATCCATTTACGATGGGATTGAGTCCATGTTTACTACTTATAAAACCGGCCGATAAAAAAGCCCGGCTGAAAATATTAAGAGAATATACTGGAACAGTGGTTCGTTTCTACACCATCTGTTCCAGTTCTTATTTTTATTCTTTTCTTAATCTGACAGCCGATGCAGCCCGGCGTTTCCGCTCATCCTCCATAGCTGCATAATGCTTTCTGGTGGTATTCACATCATTATGTCCCAATACCTCGGCCACAAGATAGATATCCCCTGTCTCACGGTACAGGCTTGTGCCATAGGTACTGCGCAGTTTATGGGGCGTAATATGCTTTATAGTCGTGACATGCTTTGCACAGTCCGACACAAGATTTTCTACCGCCTGAACGGTAATACGGCGTTTCTGGACGGATAGGAAAAAAGCATGCTCATGCCCTTCCTTTGTCTGGATGGTTCTCCGCTCCGCATAGTAGTCATACAAGGCTTCGCTGACTTCCTCGCCAAAATAGACAAAATCCTCCTTCCCTCCCTTCCGGATAATTTTGATCCGGTCATTCTTAAAATCCAGATCCTCCAGATCCAGTCCCACGCATTCAGAGACTCGGATTCCTGTGCCCAGGAGGAGAGTGAAGAGTGCCAGATTCCTTGTTTTGTTCTTTTCGAAATATACCTTCTTCATACCTGTCATGGCATCGCCGCCATGCTCCACATAGTCCAGCAATTCTGCCACCTCATCCGCATCCAGCCGGACGATCTCCCTTTTGTGGAGCTTCGGCATATCTACGATGACAGTTGGATTGTTTTTGAGCATTTCCCGTTTATAATAATAAGAGAAAAAACTTCGCAGGGCAGCCAGCTTGCGGTGAAGTCCCCGTTCATTGTTGGTATGTACTGTTCCGTCCAGATCTTCATAATACTTGAGATATTCCAGGTATTCTTCAATATCTACAGGCTGCAGCAATTCCAGATCGGATAAACGGATTTCCGTAATGTCTTTGAGCTTTTTAAAATATGGGTTTGAATCACAGAGAAAATGAAAAAAGACCCGGATATCATAAACATAAGAAATCCTCGTTTTTGCTGATGTATTGGGTTCGATAGCCCGAAAATAATCCTTCGTAAACCCAGGCAGAGTGGCCAGTACATTTCTCAATTTAATCGTATTGTCATGGGTTGTCTGTTGGTGGTAAGTAATTTTTTTATCCATATAAATATATCCTCATTTCTGAATGATTGAGCCGTTTGTGGCTATATCTATTATAGCATATCCCTTCCTAAAATACAACTCTTTTTGAAAAACTGGAGTTTGTCCAAGAGAGTGACCAGAAAAGAAATAACTGCACCAGAATATGCTTTTGGGAATCCGGTACAGTTATGTTTATCTGATATTACGAATTCTGTTATATCTGACGGTTCAAGACGCGCTGTAGTTCAATCACCTGCTCTGTTGTAAGCCGGCGGCTGCCAAGATATTCTGTAATAAAGTTAGTGAGGGAATCGTTAAACATTTTGGATAATAAAACCTTTGTCTCGATTTCCTGTACATCTTTTTTGGTCACTCTGGCGCGACAGAGGAAACCGGGATCTTCACGGGTAACGGCACCTTTGTCGATCAATCGTTTGATCACTGTGTATGTTGTATTTTTTTCCCATCCTATGTATTCTTTGATTATTTTAGAAATGTCCTTTGCCGCAAGCACCTTATTGGACCACAATAGTTCCATAACATTTAATTCCCCCTCGTGCAGCCGCATTTCCTTTCTGCCTCCACTCATTTCAGACCAGCCCTCCTTTGCTTTTTACATTTCTACACTTGTCGCATATGATTATCTACGCATGTAGATGGACTCACGCTATCCGTTCTACAATCATATTACGTTGTCATAAAAGAAGTAACCTTATACTACACCTATAGTAGGCAAAAAGTCAAGGGGTTTTCCGCATAAAAAATGCTTTTTTCTCCCTATTTTTCAAGGGTTTTCAGGACATCTACAAAATATTGCGGAAGTGGTGCCTCTACTTCTATATATTGATTTGTCCGGGGATGGTCAAAGCCGATGATACCAGCATGTAATGTCTGCCCCTGCAGTCTGGAGAATCGTTGGGCAGGCTGAGGACCATAAACGGTATCTCCTAACAACGGGTGATGGATATGGGACATGTGGACCCGGATCTGATGGGTACGCCCTGTCTCCAGACGACACTCAATATGGTTAAATTGATGGTCCAGATGGCTCAGCACGCGGTAGTGGGTCACTGCCCTCTTTCCTGACTGACCAGGTGTTACGGCCATTTTTTTGCGGTCTCCAGGGTGCCTGCCCAGAGGTGCATCAATTGTGCCCTGATCTTCTGTAAAGTTGTTGTAGACCACGGCCTGGTAACGTCTTGTGATGGAATGGACGCTGAGCTGTTCCGCTATGGAACGATGCGCCAAATCGGTTTTACAGACAATAAGAGCGCCGGTGGTATCTTTATCGATGCGGTGGACGATACCGGGGCGCAGCACGCCGTTTATGCCCGACAGACGGCCTTTACAGTGATATAGCAGCCCGTTTACAAGAGTGTGGTCCATATGTCCTGCTGCGGGATGCACAACCAAATCCTTTGGCTTATTGACCACCAGAAGGTCATCATCCTCATATAGAATATCCAACTCCATTTTTTCTGGTTTTATTTCCAGTGGTTCGGGTTCCGGGATAAATATTTTTATTTCATCAGCACAACAAACGGGAACTTTAGTTTTCGTAATAAAGCTCCCGTTGCACATTACTTTTTCATTTTTTATAAGTTTCTGCAGATATGATCTGGAGAATGACATCTGCTCTGCCAGAAATTGATCCAGACGCATTCCTTCCATTTCTGCAGGAACGATCAGGATGATTTCTTCTTTTTCCATAACAGCTCCTCTTCCTTATAATAAAACAGGAAGCTATGGATCAACAGGGCAGCGGCGATGCATACATAGCAGTCTGCCACATTAAAAACAGGAAAATTGATCGCTTCCACATAGATAAAGTCTACTACATAATGCCAGCAGGCACGGTCAATAAAATTTCCAATGGCGCCGGATGATAAGAGTATGATGGTAAATCTCAGATACCAATAACGGCGGGTAAATGGAATTCTGGCATAGAAATAAATCATAACCCCAACCACAACGATTGTGATAATGAAAAACAGCCAAAATGCATTCTGGAAAATTCCCCAGGCGGCGCCGCGGTTTTCCAGATAATGTAGCGTAAGGATATCTGGTATTATATCAATGTCGCCCTTGGGGAGCGTTACAGCCGCCCATTTCTTCGTAATGCGGTCCAAAAGAAGAAACAGAATAAATATGGTCGAAAATGCCAGATTCGTAACAAGAAATTTTTTATTCATTAAAAGTCATCAACAGAGCCAAGGAACTCAAAGGGGTCCTCTTCCTGCCCTTTCTTCTTTTTTTTCTTATTCTTACCTCCAATATTCATACTCTGCAGCAATGAATCCAGTGTGGGCGCCTCTGTCGAATCCTCTGTCACCGGTTCCAATACCTCCAGATCCGGCTGTCTGACTCTTGCTTCTTTCAAATGGACATCCGATGGAACAGAGGGATTCGCATCCTTCGGCTCCCGGACGACAGCCTCTTTTACTTCTCCCGGTTCTGCCTGAAGCTGCTCCAGGGAATGGCGAAGGTCAATGGTATCCGCTGTCAGCATGGACATCTCATCCCTGCCACCTGCCGGTACCGTTCTCTGAACATCCTGCTGCAGCATTTCACTTTTCAGATCAGGCAGGGTAACGGTTTTTTCAAGATCTTCTTTTTCTGTTCCTGTCGGCGGGGCTGGGGTCTCGATAATCCCCTCATCCGGGAGCGGTTCATCTGAGACGATCACTGTCCTTGGCGTATAGGGATGTTCCGGCTCCCCTTTCTTTGCTGCAGTGTCTTTTGGCATTTCAGTTACCGGGGGCAGTGAATTTCTGGAGGAATTTAATGCTTCAAGTTCAGGTGAATATACATCAAAGGATTCGCTGGTGACAAGTTCAAGCTGTGCTGTTGCAACCTGCTTTAACTGTAGCTTATACTGATTAAACTGCTGAACCAGTGTAACACATTTGTCCTTGATCTTCTCATATTCCTGTTCTGCCTCTGACACAATCTTGGACGCTTTCGTGTTGGCGTCCTTTTCGATGGCCTCTGCTTTCAAGAGGGCGGCGTCCTTGGTTTCCTTCGATGTTTTTTCTGCCAGGACAAGAGCTTTCTGCATGGTGGATTCAATGGAGCGGTAATACTGTATCCCATCGCTGAGCGTCTTTATTTTTTTGTGAAGCTCCTGTACCTCATTGAAGGCTTCCTTATAGTTTTCAAGCAAAAGATCGATATAGTCATCCATCTCGGCCTTATCGTATTTTTTCTTCCTTGGCAGAACTTTTTTATTTTGTAGATCTAATGGCGATAGCATCGGCATATTCCTCCCTTATAAAAACTTATATATTATAATTTTTTGTTTCCCTTTTCTTGTAAAGACGTCCTCCGGTATAGAAAGACGAAATTTGCCATATCCACGGATTGTAACGATCATTTTGTCCGTGCAGATATAGCTGACGGCTGTACGCAGGATATGACCCGCCGTCACATTTCCCTGACGGATCAGTTCCGCCGCTCTGCTGCGGGATACTCCGGCCATGGCAGATACAATGTTGTCCAGGCGGACGGACGCGACACTGTCTATTCTCTCTGAATACTGCTGTGCCGGAAGCTCATCCGATGTTGTGAGGATCTCACAGGTGATCTGCGTGTGCTTCACCGAAATAAAGTTTTCTACAACAAAAGAAGCGAATTCTTCTTTACAGAAAACATAAGCGGTTCTTTCACAGATACGGATATCACCAATCTTTGACCGCTCTATTCCCAAATTCAAAATCGCTCCCAGATAATCCCGATGTTCTAATGACTGGGCGTACCGTTCACTTAACGGCGTAACCCGGATGCAGACAACAGGGAATATTTCCAGATCCATCCCAGACCAGTCATTTGGAAAGAAACCGGCTGTTACATGATCACAATCTCTGTGCCCGCCCCAATATGCTGTTCGGATCCCTTTCAACTGTGCCTGCAAGGAGGATAACAGCATGTATTCTGATGTCGTCAGGAAATCAGTGAACACTGGATAGCTGCCCTGATCTGCCCGGTGCGCCATATCCAGCATGTGTCTGACGAAAAATTGGTTTTTCTTATCCTCTTTCATTTTACACTAGAATTCACGGTTAATAAGAGGCATCACAGCGACATTCCCATCCAGGCCGAGGGAATCTCCGCTGATATCTACATTTTCCGGTGAGAAAATAAAGATATATTTCGAAATCTGATGATATTTTCCGTTGATGGCATAGATACAGCCCGATATAAAGTCCATAATGCGCTGTGCATCACCGGGATCAAAACCTTCGAGATTCACAATAACCGGACGGTTTGACAGCAGCATATTACATATCTCTTCCGAATCCTCAAACCGGTTCGGCTTGATCACACTGACAGCAAGTGAAGAACGGTTGCTCATAGGTACTACCTTTGGTTTATTGCCGAGAAAACCATTTTTTTGCCGGGGTTCCTCATCATAATCCATAGTGCGGGCTGGTGCCTTTTTGCGGGCAGGTTCTGGATTTCGCTCCGTATATTTCTCTTCTTCGTATCCTATATCATCATATTCATCTAATTCCTCATCATCTAATTTAAAGAAATTCAATATAGAATTCAAACCCATCGTATAAAATCCTTTCTAGCTGATCTCTCAGCTTAAGTATATGATCTGTCTCCAAAAATACCAGTACCTACACGAATATACGTAGCGCCCTCTTCGATGGCCACTTCATAGTCACCAGTCATTCCCATGGAAAGCTCATTCATATTAATATTATCAATGTTTTTTCTGTTTATGTCAACTAGTAATTTATGCAAATTTCTAAAATGCATTCTATTTTCTTCTGGATCTGCCACATAGGGAGCGATGGTCATAAGGCCGTGTATCGTTATATTCGGAAATTCTGCCACCTTCCTTATAACGGCCTCCGTCTCTTCCGGAGCCAGGCCGAACTTTGTCTCCTCTCCTGCTATATTGACTTCCATCAGAATATGCGCCATCTCATTTTTCTTCTTATATTCATTTTGTATCTGTTCTGCCAGGCGCAGTGAATCGACAGAATGGATTCTTTTGACTCTGCCTGTGATCTGCCTTACCTTATTACGCTGCAGATGGCCTATGAGATGCCAATCCAGCGGCTCCGTGATCATTTCCTGTTTTTCAAGCATTTCCTGAACCTTATTTTCGCCAAATGTACTGATCCGTGATTCCATTGCCTCCCGGATCATTGAGACAGGTTTTGTTTTACTCACAGCGATCAGCGTTACTTCTTCCCGTTTTCTTCCAGCTCTCTCACAGGCTTCTCTTATTTTTTCCTCAACATGGATTAAATTTTCTTTTATCATTCCTTGTCATCCTCTCAAATCTTTATATAAAATCATCGTCGCTTAATGCGGATGGATCTACTACAATATGGTCAAATGCCGACAGGCCGCCGGTGGTTGAATCCGATACGATGGTATATTCCTTATTTTGATACAGGATATCTACGGGCCGGAATTCACAAAATCCCTCGTTTACACAATACACACCCTGCAAGGGTTCGGTAGAACTCACGATAAAATCTTCTCCCGTGCTATGGTTCATAACAACATCTCCGCCAGTGACCACACTGCTGTCTACATAATATTTATCGTTGATAAAGAAGTAATTTCCCAGTGAGGTAAACTGCTTCGTTATTTTTCCCTCTTTCGTCCTGACCTGTTTGATGATCCCGCTGCCCTTATCTCCTCTGGTGATGACCTCTGCCGGAAGTATGAAATAATCCTTTTTCAGCATGGAGCTGTTTGGTATCTTTAAGCCCTCCGCCGTCTTCAGATTGAATTCAAACTGCAAAAAGCGATCATTGAGATATCGTTCCATAAAACGTGTCGTGGTCAGGCTGACATAATGGATGTCCCCCTGATCCCATAACTCCACTGCTGCATTCAATGAGATCCCATCTTTGGAAATCGTAATCCGGACCGTATCCAGATCCTTCAGCCTCTCATAATAATCGTTATTCAACCGTGTCGTCAGCGACCAAGTGTTGTCGGTTATCAATTTATAGGCAGGGCTTCCGGCTGGCAGAAGTTCCGATGTCCAAGTCTGCTTTCTCGCTGTCTGGGAAAACTGGTCTAATAGTTCTGGAGTGATCTCTTCTTTCTTGGTATTTTCATATCCGTCGATAGCATAGGATAAAATGCCGTTTTTAGCCGATGTATATTTGATGAAATTCTTATCCTGTCCTGCTGATTTAAGCGCTTTATTCAGATCACTGTACAGATTGCCATTTGTCTTTTCAAAATATACATTATTGATATCATATTTTAGATTCTGTATCTGAGAATAAGACGACAGGGAAAAATTGTTCTGAAAGGAGTAGATTACTTCCCGCATGGCAGTGATGCTCTCTTTATTTTTATCTGACTGCTGCAATGTTTCCAGCATATTGCTGACTTCCCCGTTGGTGTCCAGGGTGTAGACAACATCCCCTGTCCCAACCCGGTTTCCTTCTGCGTTATAATAATTGATATACCCCTCTTTGTCTGTTGTTACCACCTCTTCGGAACGGAGAATGAAACCATAAAGAGGAGAATCGTCTGAAATCCGGGTTGTATTCACTTCATAGATGGAGATATGCTCATCAGTGAGATAACCCCAGGCCAGGACAACAATATAGGTAATAATAAGGAGGAAAATAAACAGTGCCAGATTGGGACGAAAACGTTTTTTCATTGGTACAACTTTTCTGGTCGCCATAAACTTCTCTCCTCTCTTCGCCTTGCTTATGTATAATTTTTTTCTTTTCTGCAACACTAATTGAAAAGGAGGTTGCACAATGAAAGGATTAGATTATACAGTATTGATCTTAGTCGTGATCGGTGCCGTAAACTGGGGTCTGGTTGGTTTCTTCGGCCTGGATCTGGTTGCCTTCATCTGCGGCAGTATGACGATCATATCCCGCATTATCTATGCTGTCATTGGTGTATGCGGATTATACGCTCTCAGCTATCTTGGCAGAATAGGAAATTAGTACGGCAAAATGCAAAGCGGCGTACTTTATGCAACAGACAAACGCCGCCTACATACGTACCAGCTCCCTCCAGTCCAGATCACCGCGTTCCAGAGCTTTCACTAATAATTCTGCTGTTGCTACATTGGTGGCCAGCGGAATATTATGTATATCGCATAGACGGAACACAGGGTCTGCATCCGGCTCATGCATTTTGGGGGTCAGCGCATCGCGAAGAAAAATAACAAGATCCATATCATTACTTTCAATCTGCGCTCCCAGCTGCTTTTCCCCTCCCAGATGTCCCGCCAGGTATTTGTGGATGGTGAGATTCGTTACCTCTTCAATCAGCCTTCCCGTCGTACCTGTTGCATAGATCGTATGTTTGTTCAAAATCCCTCTGTAGGCGATACAGAAATTCTGCATCAGAATTTTCTTTGAATCATGTGCGATTAACCCAATATTCATTATATAGTCTCCTTTCTCCGATTTTAATGGATCTCAAAATTACTACTTCCCCTGTTTGGCTGGATGCCAATATTTAATAAAATACCTACTGCCATCATATTGCCGAAAAGTGATGTCATGCCATAGCTCAGAAATGGAAGCGGCAGACCTGTATTCGGCAGCAATGATGTTGTTACCCCAATATTGAAAAATATCTGTATAAAAAACATGGAACCGATGCCCACGGCGATGAGCATTCCCATATAATCCCTGGCATTTTTGGCCTTCAAAAAGCATTTTATGATCACAATGGATAACAGAACGAGCACGAACAGGCAGCCGATAAATCCAAATTCTTCACTGAGAGGTGTCCAGATAAAATCACTTTCTGTAACGTCCACCAGGGAATAATTTCTGGCTGCCTCATCCCCCTCCAGAAGCTTCCCATATAACTTTCCGGATGCGATGGATAGTACGGAGTTGTTCTGCTGGTACATAGCCCCCAGCTCATGTCCCTCGGGATGGAGCCAGGCGAGGATACGATTCAGCTGATACCTTCGGCTTCCCGTGAACAGCTTCTGATTTGGCTGCTGGATGTACCAGAATAAAAATACGAATACCGGTACGACAACTGCCGCCACCGAGCCAAGGATCCGGTAGCCGATCCCAGAGCAGGCCAGCATCATAACAAGAATCATAATGATAACGATACTGGAGGAAAGGTCTGACTGGATCAATATAAATGCTGTGGGAATCAGTGTGATCAGGCATGCCAGAAAGAAAGTACGGAAACTTTGCAGTTTTTTTTCTCTCATCCGGTTGAAAAATACTGCCAGAGCCAGTATGACCGCCAGCTTGCAAACTTCTGATGGCTGAAATATAAAGCCCCCGATATTGAGCCAGCGAAATGAATTCGTACCCTGGTTCACCCCCAGCGGAGACAGCTTTGTAGCCGCCGCCATCAGCGTAGACAGTATATAGATAACCGGTGTATACAGACATAGGTCGTGATAATCGATAATCGAAAAAACAGCGATGATAAATAGTCCTGCTGTTATACTGAATGCCTGCCGGATCAGAGAAAAGTGAGGCTGCACCAGTGAGAGGACAAAAGAGCTGATCAAAGTCAGTATAAGGACGACCACAACTAAAGAGATATCATAATTCTTCCAATTATACCGTTTAATCTGAAACCATTGCTGTATTTTTTCCCGCATGTTAAATCCCGCCTCTTATATAATCTCACGTTTTTTAGTTTGGACTGCTGTGTTTCATATCTTTAATCGGAATATTCGCAAACAGAGCCGGCACCATGCCGTTCATATTTTCGGATTCTGTCTGCTCGATCTTGATATCCAGTCCGTCTATGTCTATTTCCACGTATTTTGAAATCACCTGAATGATATCATTCTTTATCTGTTCCATTATCTCTGGCGAACAGTTGGCACGATCCGAGACCAGAACCATTTTTAATCTGTCTTTTGCCACATTACTGGAAGATTTTTTTCTAAAAAAATCTGCAAATCCCATATGTATTCCTCTCCTTAGCTTTTGAATTTATTTTTTATCTTGGAAAAGAATCCATTTTTTTGGAATAAATCCAGAAATGGTACTTCCTCTCCCATTATGCGCTGACAGATATTTGCATATGCCTGTCCCGCCATCGTATTGCTGCCCACCAAAGGCTCGCCCTGATTGGTGGACACTACAATATTTTCATCATCTGGTACGATACCAAGAAGGTCGATGGCAAGAATCTCTACTACATCATCGCTTGACATCATATCCCCCCGTTTCACCATATCGGCCCGGAGACGGTTTACTATGAGTTCTGTCCTGCCGATCTCGTTGGCCTCAAGCAGTCCGATGATCCGGTCTGCGTCCCGGACAGCGGATACCTCTGGAGTGGTCACTACGATGGCCCTGTCGGCGCCGGCAATGGCATTCTTAAATCCCTGCTCTATCCCTGCCGGGCAGTCAAGCAGTATGTAATCAAATTCTTCTTTCAACTCGGCCGTGAGTTTGGTCATCTGTTCTGGATTCACTGCCGTCTTATCCCGGGTCTGTGCGGACGGGAGCAGGTACAGATTGGGATATCTTTTATCCTTGATCAGAGCCTGTTTGATCCGGCAGTTTCCCTCGATCACATCCACGAGATTGTAGACGATCCGGTTTTCCAGTCCCATTACCACATCAAGATTACGCAGACCTATATCAGTATCGATCAGTACTACCTTCTTCCCCTCTTTCGCAAGACCTGTACCCACGTTGGCAGTTGTTGTGGTCTTTCCTACACCGCCCTTACCTGATGTTATAACAATTACTTCACTCATTTTTCTTCCTCCATATATATTATTCTCCTAAATGGGAGATAACAAACCTCATCCTAACATTTTATGTCTGACAGCGTCTGTCTTGAAATCGTATCGACATAGATTGTATCCTCTTCCAGATAGGCAATCTGCGGTTCCTTCGGCGGTGCGTTCTTCTCATCCGCACAGCGGGCGATCACATCACCGATGCGGATCTGAACCGGATTCATCTTCAGTGCCACAACAAAGCAATTCTCTCTTCCAGAGGCGCCGGCATATACGGTTCCATTCAGCGCCCCCAGTATAATGACATTTCCTGTGGATACTACCTGGGCGCCTGCATTTACGTCCCCCAGTATCACGATACTTGTCTCAAATTCCATCACCTGACCGGAACGCAGATTCCCCTTAAAAAATTGTCCGGTGTTGGCGTTCATCTGCATCAGCCGGTCATTCAGTGTCTGGGTAAAATACTCTTCCTGCATTTTATCATGGTCGATCAGACAGACCACATGCAGTTGGGAATGATCCGATATACATTGCAGCAGGACCGCTTCCTCTTCCTCGGACAGGTCCCGCCCCTCAAGAGAAACAGCCACCCGTGCATCTCCGAGAAAATCTGCACTGTCCGTAAACTTTTTCTCTACTTCCTCTAAAAGCTCCTCAAATGACAGCTCTGAATCCAATATGATGCGTATACCAGATTTATTCCCCTTGATGACAACAGGTGTCTTTTTCATAACTTATTTCCCCCTCTAATCAGTCCTCCGGCTGGATCCCAGTGCAGGGTTGCCTACCTTCTGGTTCAGCAGGGACTTTCTGGATTTCTCACTCTTATTAAAGTAATATTTATATACATTACTGGCAAGCTCTGCCGCGTTCGACGAGGTAAATCCGTTTGGTATCTGAACCGTAACGGAGATCTCGGGGCTTTCATATGGCGCAAAGCTTACGAACCACGCGTGGTTCGGCTCATTGGCCGTAATCTCCGCAGTTCCTGTTTTTCCTGCCACCTTTACAGGTACGGAACGGAACAGGGAAGAAATGCTTCCATTGCTCACTACACGGCTCATGCCGGTCCAGATCGCCTGAAGCGAAGTTTGGGATACATCCAGCTCCTTCTTAACCTTTGCTGTATTTTTTGTATTTTTTCCTGTTACTGTATTTTTAAACCGATCGATCAGTGTCAGATCATAACAGTTATTTCCGTTGGCCAGAGTTGTGATGTATCGTGACATCTGCACTGGTGTGTAACTGTTGCTGCCCTGTCCAATGGTTGACCTGACAATATCTTCATTGGAAAAGGAGGGCGAGGCCTCCGCCAGTTCTATACCAGATTTGTCTGTGAGACCATACATTCCGGCATATTTTTCCAGACGCTTCAGACCCTTTTCATTGTCTACGATATTTTCGCGCCCATTCCCCATTAGATATCCCATCTCGTAAAAGAAATAATTACAGGAATGCTGAAGTGCCTGTGTCACATTGAGATTTCCGTGGGAGTAACTGCTCCAGCATTTGGGCCATGGTTTATTGATCTTCTCAAATCTGACACCGTCATGGACCGTGGAATAGGTGTTGATAATACCTTCCCCCAGTGCGGCGGTGGCCGAAACCATCTTGAATGTAGACCCAGGTGCCGCCTTCTGCTGAGTGGCGCGGTTCAGCAGGGCTGACGCACTGCTGGTACTGATCTTGGAATAGTAATCGCCGTCCACTGTATTGGCAAATTTATTATTGTCATAACTTGGATAAGAAACCAGAGCCAGCACTTTTCCGGTTTTAACAGAAGTTATCACCACAGAGGCGGCACATGGTGTCAGTCCAAGATCTCCTGGTGGAATTTCCAGGGATCGTATTTTGGATTTCAGGAAATGATATGGTTTCAACATACCAGTCTGAAGCTTGACATAAGTATCCTTATCCGCCTTTAACACCTTCTGATCATGCAGGAGAAGGCAGATCTGCCGGCCGCTGATCCGGCCGCTGTCCACCATAACATGGTATACCTTTTTATCAAAGGCGGCATCGTCTGTCAGTTCTTCAAATATATAGTCGCAGATTTTTTTGAACACTTCCTCCGAGCTGTAATAATCTTCCCCCACATCCAGCACCGAGAGATTGATCCAGTTATTTTTTATCCCATAGATAAGGAATTCACTCAGGCTTATCCGGTCATTTATATATTTCGAATAAACCTGGCTGGTAGTATCCATGGTATTGGCATTCAGCACATCATTTTCCTTCAGCATGGAGAAAATATAATCAAGATAACTGTCCATAGCGTCGGACAGATCCTTTCCCGCTGTCCTGTCCGTATAAGTGAGCCTGTTTTTAATGCTGTTGATGGATGTCTTCTTGTAAGAGGTAAAGCTGTTATAGATGGATTTCTCCAATTCCGTGGCGTCCTCTTTGGCAAAATGAGTGACATCTACAATACTATTTTGGAGGATAGCATCGTATACATCATAAATAGGTACAAGGATGCCTGATGCTTTCTTTCCCTTGGTTCCATGGCTTTTTCCCTCCACCAGCTTGGACGTCAGGATACTGGCAATCTCCTTCTCTGCCAGTCGGTAGGCGGCCTTCTGGAGATCTGCATCGATGGACAGATAGATATCATTTCCTGCAACCGCATCCTTGGTTTTCTTTGTACTTACAATACGTGAAGCGCTGTCGATCAAAAGAGTTTCCGAACCCTTGGTTCCCTTCAGGTCGTCCTCAAATTCCTTTTCAATTCCGGTCTTCCCAATCTGATCCGTGGAATTATACTCTGTATTGCCCTTTTCCTGCATTTCTGCCAAAGTATCGGAAGAAATCGTGCCAGTATAACCGATGATATGCGCGAAATATTTGCTGTCATAATATACCCTGTTTAATTCAGAGGTGACCTCCACTCCAGGCAGATCAACAGAATTTTCTTTTATCGCTGCCACCGTTTTTGCAGAAACATTGGAATTTAGGGAGATCGGCTCATATTTGGAATAGGTATTCATCATCAGCGCATACCGGACAGACATAATTTTTAATGCATCCTCCACGCCGATGCCTGTCTCCGCCTCCTGATCGAAGAAACGGATTTTATTTACAGAATCGGACGTTCTGATATATTCAAAACATTCAGCCGCCGTCATCTGCTTTTGTTCTTCGGTCAGAAGATCCACCGTCTTAGTAAAGTAGATATCACGCTTAAAACGAAGAATGGCGGATTTACTGACGTTGAATTTAAACTTGCCCTTTCTGGTCATAACAATGGGAAAATCCAGTTCCAGTTCATCACCGTTTTTTTCCATAAGCCGGATGCACTTAAGAATCATGGCATTTTTCGATACGTTGTCTTTGAGTTCACCAGAATCTTCTATGGTAATGGCATATCTTTGTTCATTTGTTGCCAGAAGCTTTCCCTTGCTGTCATATATTTTTCCTCTGGCGCTCTTTACTGTCTTTATTTTCTGTTTCTGAAGTGTGGCCTGTTTATCGTAAGTCTCTCCCTTGACAATCTGAAGGTAAAACATCCTGCCGATGAGAAGACTGAATAAGAGAACATATGATACAACTACGGCAAACAGCCGGGATTTAACAATCGACTTTAAATAATCAAGTACACTGTCGAGCAAAGCTATACCTCCTCTTCTTTTTTTCTGGATATCCGTGTTTCAAAATATACGATAAGCCGGTAAAACACGATCCCAACCAAAGTAGTGTACACCACCTCTGGAAGGATCCTGTGAATGAAGTAAAAAGAAAAATGCAGTCTACCGCGCATCAAAAATTCCGTCACATAATAATATATTCCATAGATCAAATCGCTTCCGGCAATCAGGATCAGCGGAAGTACCAGACTGTTCCGAAAATATATTTTCTGGCAGAAGCCTATGATAAATCCGATCGTCATCATGACAAAGGCATAAAGCCCCACTACACTGCCGCAGATACAATCCAGAAACAGGCCGCATAAAAATCCGGTCAGCAGGCCGGAAGTCCGGCCCCGGAGATAGGAATATGTGACAGTCACTACCAGCAGCAGGTTCGGCACCACATCGGAGAGGGCCAGCTTGCGGAAAATAGTAGTCTGTAATAAGATTGCCACAATGATAGTGATAAAGGTAACAAGTTTTCTTTTTATCATTTTGTTATCTCTCCCAGCTCGGAAGCATCCTTTAACTGAGTGATGACAAGGACCATATTCAGCTGGTCAAAATTCACCACTGGTGTCAGGTGCGCTGTCTTCATAAGGTTTGAACTGTCTGTAGTAATGTCTTTTATATAACCAACCGACAAGCCAGGGAGGAATTTATCGCTGATATGGGATGTCACAACCTCATCCCCTTCCTTCACCTTGGCGGTATTGCTGATCATCTCGATATCGATGCAGCCCTGGTAGATCGTCTCCATATTCCCCTTCACCATACAGGTTTCCCCGGTGGATTCAAACATGGCGCTGACATTGCTCTTATCATCAATGATAGCACGGACTTTTGCATAATGCCTGCCGGCCTCCGATACGATCCCCACAAGGCCGTTACCGGCAATTACATTCATATCCACGTCGACGCCGTCTTCTTTTCCCTTGTCAATATAGAATACATTAAACCAGTTGTTGCCGTCGCGGCTGATGATAGTGGCCGCCACCTTGGGATAATCCGGATATTTTTTGTCCAGCTTGTACAATTCCTGAAGGTTATCCAGTTCAGCATTCTCACTTGTAAGAATTTTATTGGCGTAGCTGAGAGTATCCAGCTTTTCCTGAAGTTCTTTATTTTTCGCCTGAAGCTCCTCTTTGGATGAGAGAAGCTCCAGTTTATCGGAAATGGAACGGCCTACCGTATTGATCCCTTTCTGCATGGGTGAAATCATGTCCCCCGCAAGTGTCTTCACAGCAGAAAAGCGGTCGGAGAATTTAAACGAAAGGAGTACCAACAGCACACACATTACGGAAAGGCACATGTATAATATTTTTGGATGGATAAAATTTTTCTTCCTGCGTTTCTTCATGCTTATCCCCACTTTCCCCTATTACAAAGTAAGCTTTGCCAGAGACGGATCCTCGATGATGGCACCAAGTCCCATGATCACTGTGCTCTCCGGCTCCTCACAGAGATTGACCTTGAGACCGAGCTGGTCGTATACGAACCGCCCGAGATCCTTGATCCGGCTGGAGCCGCCGGTTATATAGACTCCTGACTTGTAAATATCAGAAGAGATCTCCGGTGGTGTGCGCTCCAGAATGATCTTTACGGAATCTACGATGGTCTGGAACAGTTCGATCAGGGCGTCATATACATCCTTGCCAGTGATGGTGATCTCACTGGGCAGTCCGGTCACAAGATTTCTGCCGCAGATATCGATGGTCTCCTCCGTGACATAAGCGGATCCAATGGTTTTCTTAATAAGTTCTGCTGTCTTTTCTCCGATGACAAAGTTTTTATCCTTCTTGATCTTACTTATGATGACCTCATCGAATTTATTTCCCCCCACCGGGATCAGCCGGCTCAGGACGATCCCTCCCAGGGACAGTACGGAAATTTCTGTAGTGTTGGCTCCAATGTCTACCACAAGTGTCCCTGTGGATTTCGTGATATCAAGGCTCATGCCAAGGGCATCGGCAATCGGTTTCTCCACGACATAGATTTTTTTTGGTTTCAGGTTTGTATTGGAAATCAGTTCAAAGTACGCCCTCTTTTCTACCTCCGTGATATCCGTCGGAACTGCGATATAATAGTCGGCCCCCTTTAACTTGCGCTTTCCGTCCAGCTGCTGAAAAAAGTAATCGATCATGGACTGCATATTTCCGATATCCGCGATCACACCGTTTTTCACAGGATATGACACCTCAATGTTTACCGGCGCCTTCTCATACATTTCAAAGGCTTCGTTCCCCACAGCAAATGTATGATTTTTATTATACACAGCAATTACGCTTTTTTCATGGAGGATCACACCCTCTCCATTTTTATAGAATTTAATGGAACTTGTCCCGAAATCAATACCAATTGCTTTTCCTAACATTTACATTCTCCCTCTCTTTTTGCTATGATAAAAGTCCGCCGCCGGCGGGATTTCCGCTTTGAAGCCGGCATTACAGATAGCCTCTCTCTTTCAGGCTGATATATTGATTATCACCGATAATGATATGATCCATCAGCGGGATCCCGATGAGACCGGAAGCTTCTCTCAGCTGCCTGGTCATCTGAATGTCCTCCACACTGGGTTCTGGATCACCACTTGGGTGATTATGTAGAACCACATAATGAGCCGTGTCATATTTCAGTGCAAGGCGGAGAATCTCCCGCGGATTGGCAAGGGAGGACTGAATGGTTCCCTTAAAGACAATCTGATCATGAAGGATCCTGCCGCCGGCATCCATGAAGGCCGCATACAGATGCTCTGTCTCAAGACTGCGCATCTCAGCCATAAAATAATCTGCCACCTCACAGGGACAGGTCAGCTTGGAGGAAGGACTTCGAGTCTGCCGGGCCAGCCGTTTTGATAATTCCGCCACGCACAGAAGCTGGATTGCCTTAACCTTTCCCACACCTTTCACCTGAACCAGCTCTTTCAGCGACAGATGATGCAGTCCGATAAGCCCCCTGTATGACGGGTGGAGTTCGAGAATCTCCATTGCCAGCTGAAGGCTAGTACGGTCTCTGGTTCCTGTTTTAATGATCACCGCCAGAAGTTCTGCATCCGATAAAGTACCGGCACCATACCGGATACATTTTTCATAAGGCTTTTCTGACACCGGTAATTGTTTCATTGTGTAATTTTTATTTTCCATACGACACATTTGTCAATCTATCAGTACTCAAACATAGTCATTTTACCATATATTGATAGAAAAGTATACCTCTTAACTAAGTTTTTTATGTGAATTTTTCCATCCATCCAACAGTGTTCATGGTAATTCGACAAAACCGCCATCCAGCATATTCTGCAGTGTTTTCAGAATTCCCAGCTTGCCGTGATGCCATGTGATCCCCCCCTGGAAAAACACGCTGTAGGGCGGCTCAATGGGAGCGTCGGCGCTGAGTTCGATGGAGGAGCCCTGAACGAAAGCACCCGCCGCCATGATCACATCACTGTGGTATCCCGGCATGGCATATGGCTCTGGCAGAACATAAGAATCCACCGGAGCTGCCTGCTGTATCCCCTGACAGAAGGCAATGACCCTCTCCGGGCTGCCAAAGGCGATTGCCTGAATGATATCATACCGCTCCTCTGTACCGTCCGGGCTGGCCGTAAATCCGAGTTTTTCATAGAGCCTTGCCGCGAATATGGCCGATTTCAGCGCTCCGGCAACGACTGACGGCGCAAGAAACAATCCCTGATAGAAGGAAGGATTGATATGCAGAGAAGCCCCCACCTCTTTGCCCAGTCCCGGGGCTGTCAGGCGGCAGGCGGCAAGTTCCACCAGATCCCGGCGACCCACAATGTATCCTCCCATAGGCGCCAGTCCGCCGCCGGGATTTTTAATAAGAGAACCGACGCAGAGATCCGCTCCCACATCCGAGGGTTCTGCCGTCTCCACAAATTCACCATAGCAATTGTCAACCATACAGATCACGTCCGGGCGGATGCTTTTGATGAAACGGATCAGTTCCCCGATGCGCTCCACGGAGAAAGTTTTCCGCAGGGCATAGCCCTTTGAGCGCTGGATCGTCACAAGCTTTGTCCTGTCATTCAATGCCTGCCGGATACCGTCATAGTCGAATCCGCTGTCCGGCAGAAGGTCTACCTGCCGGTAGGATATACCAAATTCACGGAGAGATCCTTTCGTGCTGGTTCCCTCAAGCCCAATGATTCCCTCCAATGTGTCATAGGGCTTTCCTACCGGTGAGAGCAGCTCGTCCCCGGGTCTCAGTATAGAAGACAGGGCGATGGTGAGGGCATGGGTCCCGCATGTGATCTGGGAGCGCACCAGGGCATCCTCCGTGTGAAAGATATCGGCATAAACCTTCTCCAGTGTATCCCTTCCGGAATCATTGTATCCATATCCGGTGGTTCCCTGAAGATGGCATTCACTGACACGGTTTTTCTGCATGGCATGGATCACCTTTAATTGGTTGATCTCGGCTCTGTCATCGATAGCTGCAAACCGTTCTTCTATCTCGGACAGTATCTGGTCTCCCAGTTCAAGCACCTGGTTCCCGATCCCAAACTGTCTGTACATCTCTTTTTTATCCATTACAATATTCCCCTCTCCTCTGCCATTTTTATCATCGCAGCTACGATATCATCAGTAGAAGCATAATCGTCTTTATCCAGCATCACCACGTCCCGTTCCCGTCGGAACCAGGTCATCTGTCGTTTGGCAAAATGCCTTGTGTCGCGCTTCAGCCGGTACACCGCCTCTTCCATGGTACATTCTCCTGCCAGCGCCGCCGCGATCTCTTTGTACCCAAGTCCCTGCATGGATACCAGTTCCCTGCCGTATCCCCTGTCCAGAAGCCCTTGTACTTCCCCGGCAAGCCCCTCTTCCATCATCTGATCCACCCGGCGGTCAATTCTCCGATACAATTCCTGACGGTCCATGGTCAGAACCAGATACAGAAAATGGTAAGGCGAAATACGCCTCCGTTCCCTCTCATTATGAGTAGAAAATTTTTCGCCGGTAAATTCATAGTATTCCAGCGCCCGTATCACACGCTTCACATTGTTTACATGAATGGCTTCCGCCGATTCCGGGTCCACCTGCCGAAGCCTGTCATGAAGCTGCCGGCCCCCCTTCTCTGCTGCTTCTCTCTGAAGCCGGCGGCGGAAGCTGTCATCCTGCTGGCCTTCGGCAAAGGCGATATCATATAAGACCGCCTGAATATAAAATCCGGTGCCGCCTGCCAGTATGGGAAGCTTTCCTCTGGCATGGATATCCTGGATACATTCTTTCACCCTTTTCTGAAAGAGAAATACATTAAATTCCTGATCCGGCTCCCATTCATCTATCATATAGTGTGGAATGCCCTGCTGTTGATCCGGCAGGATTTTTGCCGTGCCTATATCCATATACCGGTATACCTGCATCGAGTCTGCAGAGATAATCTCACCTCCTGCGGCTTTGGCCAGCCGCAGGGAGATCTCGGTTTTTCCCACCGCAGTGGGACCAGTAAGTATCAGTACAGGTAGCTGCAAAACAATCTCCCTTCTTTCCGCCCGGCAAGAGCCAGACTAAATGATCCGTTTAAATTTCTTCTCAAATTCCTGTCTTGTCATGGCAATGGTGGTGGGTCTGCCATGGGGACAATGAAATGGCTCCGCAGCCAGAAGCATCTGTCCAAACAACTGATCCGCCTCGGCAAAAGAGAGGCTGTTATTTCCTTTTACCGCTGCCTGGCAGGCCATGGCAGCGCAGTGGTCAAGTACCATTTCCGGCTTGCTGTGGGCACCTTCTCTTATGAGGCTGTCCAGCATTTCCAAAAACAATTCTTTCGGTGCCAGATTGAGAAAATCCGCCGGCACCCCAGTGATCAGATATTCCCTGTCCCCGAAGGGTTCCAGGACAAAACCAATGTTCTCAAATACGCTGGCATATTCTTTCAGTACTTGAATCTCCCGGCCCGACAATGTCACCACAACAGGCGCCGCCAGATTCTGCGTAAGCCCCTTTTTGTTCCGCAGTCTCTCCATCAGTTTCTCATATAATACCTTTTCATGAGCTGCATGCTGATCGATGATCAGCAGCTCCGACTTATATTCCACAAGCCAGTATGTGTCAAACACCTGCCCGATAATGCGAAAACGGGGCCTGTCCTCAGGAACCAGAATCCTCTCCTGAAGGAACTTTTGCGGCCGTGGAACCGGATCGTTCCACACGGTGTTTTCTGCCGCCACTGGGACGCTCTGCGGCTGCGATTCCAATGATTCCAATGGAACGGGATTCCCACTGCCAGCGGACTGCTCCCTGAGCCGGTTCTCCTCAAAAGGCTCCGGCGATTTCTCCTGTGGGACCTTTTCTTTCCTGGCTGAATTTGCAATCTCTCTTTGGAGCGGTTTTTCTTTCTTCCCAGATTCAAGAGATACCTCCGGGATCAGCGAGAGGTTCTTTAACTGCTCCTTTATGGAATCATAAAACAGGCGGTAGACCACCTCCTGGTCAGTAAACCGCGCTTCCATTTTGGATGGATGGACATTCACATCAATACAGGAGCTGTCAATGGTAAGCAAAAGAGCCGTAAAGGGATACCGGCGGCTCATCAGAAAATCTTTGTAGGCATGTTCTATGGCACTGGTGATCACCGGACTTTTGATGTACCGGCCATTCACGAAATAATTGATAAATGTCCGATTTCCCCTGGAGAGCTCCGGTTTCCCGATAAATCCCCTCAGACGGATGCCGCCATTTTCTGCCTCCATCGGTATAAGGCAATTGGTTATGTCTGCGCCATAGTTATAAAAAATATTCGTTTTCAGATTCCCGTCCCCGGAGGTCTGCAGTCTGCTCCTGCCATCCACAATAAAATGAAACCGTATTTCGGGATGGCCCAGGGTATAACGCTGCACCAGATCCTGTATATAATTTCCTTCCGTCGTCTTTGTTTTCAGAAATTTCCTTCTGGCCGGCGTATTATAGAACAGATTCCTCATTATAAAGGTAGTGCCCTCCGGACACCCGATCTCTTCCCGTTTTTTTTCGGCCCCCCCCTCAATCTCATAATGAGTCCCGGTGATCTCTTCCCTGCGGCGGGTGATCAGCTCTACCTGGGCCACGGCAGCGATGCTGGACAATGCCTCTCCCCGGAATCCAAGGCTTTGGACGGTAAAAAGATCCTCCACGGAGCGGATTTTGCTTGTGGCATGGGGAAGAAATGCGGCCGGCACCTCATCCTGCGGAATCCCAGTTCCGTTATCCGTAACCCGGATAAAAGAAATCCCACCCTCCTTGATCTCTATGGTAATGGCTGTCGCCCCGGCATCCATGGAATTCTCCACGAGCTCCTTTACGACAGCCATGGGCCGTTCTATTACCTCACCAGCAGCGATCTGATTGATCGTCGCCTGATCTAAAACCTGGATCATTACCATTTCTCCTTTAACTGATTCTGCCATTTATATATGAGATTCATCGCATCCATCGGCGTCACTCCAGTGAGATCGATATCCCGCAGTTCAAACAGGATATTATCTGTCTGGCTTCCTCCCATGGCATCGAAGATAGACAGCTGTGTCATTCCATCGGCATGCGCTGGTACAGACCGGTCCAGATCCATCCCAGTAAGCTCTTTTCCCTCGTTGGTCTGTTCCAAATCATCAGCAATCTCCCGTGCCCGGCCAAGCACCTCCGCCGGCACACCTGCCAGCTTTGCAACCTGGATCCCATAGCTGCGGTCCGCTCCGCCCTTTACGATCTTCCGCAGGAAAACAATCTCCTCCCCGTCTTCCTTTACGGCGATACAGTAATTCTGAACGCCTTCCAGCTTGCCCTCCAGTTCCGTCAGTTCATGGTAATGTGTGGCAAATAAGGTTTTTGCCCCTATCTTCTTTTTATCTACAATATGCTCCACAACCGCCCAGGCAATACTGAGGCCGTCGAAGGTGCTGGTGCCGCGTCCGATCTCATCCAGTATGATAAGACTGTTCCTAGTTGCATTATGCAGGATATTGGCTACCTCCGTCATCTCCACCATAAAGGTGCTCTGACCGCTGGCGAGATCATCGGATGCCCCGACACGGGTGAAAATGCGGTCTACCAGGGAGAGATCCGCCGCCTCCGCCGGCACAAAAGATCCGATCTGGGCCATCAGGACGATCAGGGCTGTCTGCCGCATATAGGTTGATTTACCTGCCATATTGGGACCTGTTATAATAACAACACGGTGGGTATCCTTATCCAGATAAGTATCATTGGCGATAAACATATCATTCTCGATCATCTGTTCGATCACCGGATGTCGTCCCTCCCGGATCTCCATCGTCCCCGTCCGGTTCAGCTTCGGACGGACATAGTGGTTGTGCTCTGCCACATAGGCAAGGGAGGCAAGCATATCCAGTGTCGCGATTACCCCTGCGGTATTCTGGATCCGTTCCATCTGTTCAAAAATCCGGTTCCTGAGATCGCAGAACACGGCATATTCCAGACTGTACAGCCGTTCCTCCGCTCCCAGGATCACATCCTCCATCTCTTTTAACTCCTGGGTGGTGAAACGCTCTGCATTGGTCAGTGTCTGTTTCCTTACCCAGGAATCCGGAACCTGATCGAGATAGGATTTGGTCACCTCCAGGTAATAACCAAAGACTTTATTGTACTTGATCCGGAGGTTTTTTATGCCTGTACTCTCCCTCTCCCGGGCTTCCAGCTGCGCCAGCCAGTCCTTTCCCTCCGTCTTGGCATTCCGCAGTTTATCAATCTCCGGGTGGTATCCTGTTTTAAAGATACCGCCCTCGCGGACGGAAATAGGAGGCTCTTCTACAATGGCGTTGTGGATCATCTCATAAATATCCTCCAGCGGATCCAGCTGTTCATATAATTTTTGAAAGAGCCCGGAGTGAAACCCGTCACATAAAAAACGGATATGAGGCAGCATGGACAGGGAAGACTCCAGGGCTGTCATATCTCTGGGATTCACCGTTTTATAACTGATCCTGCTGAGCAGGCGCTCCAGATCATAGACGGAATTCATGTATTCACGCATCTCTTCTCTGGTGATAACATTTTCATTTAACTCTTCAATGGCATCATACCGCTGCAGAATCTCTGTTTCATCGATCAGCGGCTGTTCCAGGCAGCTTCTCAGCTTTCGCGCTCCCATTGCCGTTTTCGTCCGATCCAGCACCCAGAGAAGGGAACCTCGTTTCTGTTTTTCCCTGAGCGTCTCTACGAGTTCAAGATTTCTTCTCGTATTCCTGTCCAGCAGCATGTATTTTCCGGTCCGGTATGGTGTTAGTCTGGAAATATGGGCGAGAGAGCATTTTTGTGTCTCCTCCAGATACTGCATCACACAGCCTGCCGCAATGAGGCCAATGGTATATTCCTGCAGTCCCAGTCCCTCTAGTGTGCTGACCTGAAAATGTGTGCACAGGATCCGGCGGCACGTATCCTTATCGAAATATCTGGGATCCAATGCGGAGATGGCAATATTCAGCCGTTCTGTCAGGTCTGTCAGATCCGCTCCGCTTATGTAAAAGGAATCGTTGCAGATAATCTCTGCCGGCATATATTTATTTACTTCATCCAGAAGACCGCCAAGATGATCCACCTCTGTGAGAAGATATTCTCCTGTTGTGACATCCACCACCGAGATTCCGAAACTTCCTTCCGTTGAGACGATTCCCATCAGGTAATTATTCCTGGTCTCATCCAGAGAAGAGGTAAAACAGTTTGTCCCCGGCGTCACAATGCGGATCACATCCCGTTTTACCAGTCCCTTTGCCTCCTTGGGATCCTCTACCTGTTCGCAGATGGCCACCTTATAGCCTCTTTCCACCAGACGGTTGATGTATCCCTCCGCAGAATGAAAGGGGACACCACACATGGGTGCCCTTTCTTTTAATCCACAGCTTTTACCAGTAAGAGTGATCTCCAATTCCTTCGATGCGGTCAGGGCATCGTCAAAAAACATTTCATAGAAATCACCCAGGCGGTAAAAGAGGATACAGTCTTTATATTCTTCCTTCGTCTCCATGTATTGCTGCATCATCGGTGTCAACTGTTCCATGGTTTCCTCCATTCGTATGGCATAATCCGGTCAATCCCCCTGGGGCTCCGATGTATTCTGGGGCGGCTCTGTCGGCGCCTGCGTCGGTTTCTCTGTGGGAGCAGGGGTGGGTGCCTTCGTCGGCACCGGTGTCGGTTCCGGAGTGACTACAGCGGCCGTTTCCAAGGGCTCTGGTGCCGGAGTCGGGGTTTCTTTCGGAGACTCTGTTTTCACTGGCGGTTTCTTCGTCGGCTTCGGCGTCGGTTTCTTCGTCGGTTTGATGGTCGGCTTCGGCGTTTTCTCTGGCCGCTCTGTCGCCCTGGCAGTGGGGGCAGGGGTCGCCGTCGCAATAGGAGCCGGCTTCTCCTTGGATAAATACATGGTATTGATATATCCCTCCGTGCCATTATAATCCACCTTAAACCACTCTTCTTTTTCCAGTTCAAGCAATTTCAATTTTGTGCCGGAGGGTACCTTTGTCACCACCGAGGCGGACAGGGATGCCTCACTCCGCATATTTACATAAGCTGTTGTATATGCAAATTCACCAGCCTTCAAATCTTCGTCTGAGCTGCCAAAATCGTCTTCTGATATGATAGGATTCTCCGGCGGCTGGGTTGCGACTGCCGAATCCTCGTCATTATCCACCGTGACCGCACTGGACGTCGCCATATCATCCGCTCCGTCATCTGAAACGGTGTTGGACGAACCCTTTCCCCAGTAGATCCCCAACATAACAATGCTGATCAGCACTACCACGGCCATTAAAATGCTAACTGCAAACATGGAAATCTCAAATCCCCGGTGTTCGGCAGTTTTCATTTTTTCAAAAAAGTTAACTTTCCTCTCTTCCATTCCTTCGTACACTCCTTACTATCTTAATCTTTGTTTATTATAACCACTCTGATGTATTTTGTCCATAAAAAAATGGTTTTTAAAACAAAAAAGAACATTTGTTTGACAATGTGTAAAAACTATGTTATATTTGTAAATAAGAGACCAAACAGAAGTTTGTGTACAAAAAGGAGGAGCCGGTTCCATGGGTAATGGCAGAATTTCAAAAAAACAGACAGAAATTCTTGAATATATTAAAGAACAGATCATACAAAAAGGATACCCGCCTGCTGTACGTGAAATCTGTGCTGCAGTCAGCCTGAAATCAACATCCTCCGTTCACTCCCATCTCGAAACACTGGAAAAGAACGGATATATCAGAAGAGATCCCACCAAGCCGAGAGCCATTGAGATCGTAGATGACGAATTTAATCTGACACGGCGGGAGATGCGCAATATTCCTGTGATCGGACAGGTTGCCGCGGGACAGCCGATCTTTGCGGAGCAGAATATCAGCGGTTACTTTCCCGTCTTGTCTGAGGATCTTCCCTCCGGCGATCTGTTTATGCTGGACGTGCGGGGCGAAAGCATGATCAACATCGGCATCTTTGACGGAGACAAAATTATTGTACAGCAGACCTCTACCGCCAGTAACGGTGATGTAGTGGTAGCCCTGGTGGAGGATTCCGCCACTGTGAAAACGTATTACAGGGAACGGGATCGTTACCGGCTGCAGCCGGAAAATGACAATATGGATCCGATCTATGTCGATGAGGTGATCATTCTCGGAAAAGTAGTAGGTCTATTCCGGATTATGTAAGAAAGAAGAGGGTGTCCCAAAAGTCATGAGGTGACTTGAGGGACTACCCTCTTCAAATGATACCGTTGAACTAGTT
Source organism: Eubacteriaceae bacterium (assembly GCA_910574015.1). Lineage (GTDB taxonomy): Bacteria > Bacillota > Clostridia > Lachnospirales > Lachnospiraceae > Eubacterium_F. Next base: position 106,072 of record CAJSYQ010000005.1, read on the forward strand.
CAACTCTTCTCTTTCCACTTTCTTTCCGTCTCTCCAGATCCGTTCCAGATCATAAAATAACCGATCCTCTTTTGAAAAAATGTGTATGATCACATTTCCATAATCCATCAGGATCCATGTAGAGTTTTTATTTCCCTCCACACGCTTATTTGTATAGCCCGCCCGTGCCAGCTTCTCCTCCACCAGATCGGTCATAGCTGTCATCTGGTTCTGATTGTCACCGCTGGCAATTACAAGATAATCTGCGATCACTGAGATTTCATCAATCTTCAATATCTCTATATCATGTCCCAGCTTTTCATCCAGGGCATCATACGCAATCTGCACCATTTCCTTTGCATTCTTTTCCACTTATATCACCCTTTCCTTTATAATATTCGTAGGTCTGAATCGTCCGTTCATCAATTTCCTTTTCCTCACTGTTTTTGAGATAAGCCACTGTGTCTGTCAGTATCATCAGCAGAGCGCTGTCCAGGTCATGGTAGCTTTCCTTTCTGATCTCTGCCAGGGGGTACGGCTGGCAGTCCATCCTTCTTCCCGGTTCAATATAATCCGCTATATAGATGATCTTCTCCAGTGTCGTCATCTCCGGTTTTCCTGTGGTATGATACGATATGGCAGAACATATTTCCTCATCGCAGACTCCGTACCGCTCCCTTGCCAGCCAGGCTCCCAGCTTGCCGTGGATCAGTGCGGTGTTATTCCTTTCCGTATCGCTCAGAACAATTCCGTAATCCTTACACAGGGAGAGCATCTCCTCCCCGGTATAATATTTGGCACAATCGTGGAGCATTCCTGCCAGTTCTGCCCGCGGGATATCCGTCTCCCTCTCCCAGCAGTGGCAGAATGCCAGGGAGGCCGCAGTCTCCGCCACCCGGACGGTATGAAGATACCGTCCGGGCCGGAGTGTGGCGGACAGATATTTCATAAGCATCGGATCCACTTTTTCTATTTTCAGCTTCCCCGGTTTTCCGTGAAATAATCCGTGGAGCTTCATATACAAAATCACTGGTTCCGGACAATATCCGGTGAGGGGCTCCCCATCCCGGACCCTATCCCGGATCTGTTCGGATGAAATCTCAATCCGGTCCATCCTGACAGGGAGGATCCTTCCATGAAAACGGCCGCCCTGTTCCTGACACAAACGCTTTATCTTATCCTCTGCCACAGCTCCCCGGGGCGCCGCCAGCAGGGTACAATATTTCAATATTTTTTCCGGACGGTGCCATTTACCAAAAGAGACCAGGGAATCACCGCCCACAATGAAATATAGCTCTGCCTTAGGATACTCTTTATGAATCAGCTTTACCGTATCACTCGTATAAGTGATCCCCTCTCGTCTCAACTCAAGATCCGAAAAAAGAAAGTGGGGAATGGCATCGATTGCAGATTTAATCATCCGCGTTCGGTGTTCTTCTGACACAATATCCCTGTTATCCTTGTGGGGCGGATTTTTTGAGGGCATAAACCACACCTCATCCAGTCCGTACTGCTCGTACGCCGCCTGTGCCATAATAAGATGCGCATTGTGGACCGGATTAAACGTGCCTCCCATAATACCGATTTTTTTCATGATCATTCCCCGTTCTCATTTATTATGATTTCTTCTCTCTTGGCAGTTCGATCTTCTTCTTTGTGGAAGATTCACGATACAGTACAATTTTCTTTCCGATCACCTGGACAACATGGGAATGTGTTCTTTCCGCCAGTGTAGAGGCGATTTCATGGATATCGGCAAAGCAATTTTTCAGAACGTTGATTTTAATCAGTTCCCTCGCCTCCAGAGCCTCCTCCACTGATCTGGTAAGCTCTGGCGTCACGGTTGCCTTGCCAATCTGAACTACCGGTTCTATCTTCATTGCAAGCCCCTTTAAATAGGCGCGCTGTTTACTTGTCATTTTTTCTTCCTCCATTCCTGTGCCATTAACGGAAATATTCAAACTGCCAGCCATACATTTTTACCGTATCACCCTCTTCAATTCCCAGCTTATCCAGTTCTTCCAGAATGCCATTGTTCTTTAAGAATTTCTGAAAGAATTCAAAGCCTTTTTCTGAATCGAGATTCGTGTATCCCAGCATCCGCTCGATACGGGGGCCCTCAACAATAAAGAGGCCGTCTGTTTCTTCGCTCTTTTCCACCGTAAATGGTTCATTGGCAAAATCTGGTTCCTTTACCATGTATTCTCTCTCAAATACAACTTGATTTTCCGGAATCTTGTCCAGCATCTCTTTCACGTGGTACAAAAGCTCCCGCACGCCCTCTCCTGTTGCGGCAGAAATCGGGTATACCTGGATTCCCATCGGTTCAAATTCCTCTTTTAACTGCGCCAGAACGTTATCCCTGTCCTCTCCGTAAAGGCAGTCCATCTTATTTGCTGCGATAACCTGTGGCCGCTTTGCAATTTGTGGATCGTATGCCTGAAGCTCCTGATTGATCACCTGAATATCCTCCACCGGATCCCTGCCCTCGGTAGAAGCAGCGTCAACCAGATGAATCATAACCCGGGTTCTCTCAATATGACGCAGGAATTCATGGCCGAGACCAACCCCCTCGGAAGCTCCCTGAATCAGCCCTGGTATATCTGCCATCACAAAACCATCTGCACCCTCCAGATCCACCACACCGAGATTGGGATTTAATGTAGTAAAATGATAATTCGCAATCTTGGGCTGGGCATTGGTCACTCTGGACAAGAGAGTGGATTTACCTACGTTGGGAAATCCCACCAGACCCACATCCGCGATAACCTTTAATTCAAGCAGAACCTCCAGTTCAATCCCAGGCTTTCCCGGCTGGGCATACTTCGGCACCTGCATGGTAGGGGTGGCGTAATTCATATTGCCTTTGCCGCCATTGCCGCCCTTTAGTAGAATCTCTCTGCGGTTCTCGTAGGACATATCCGTGATGACCTGTCCGGTGGATGCTTCCTTTATAATGGTTCCAGCGGGAACACGAATCACCATATCCTCACCATCTGCGCCATGACAGCGCCGTTTTCCTCCCGGTTCTCCGTCTCCGGCTGCGTACTTCCTCTTATAACGAAAATCGGTCAGGGTATTCAGACCTGGATCCACTTCAAAAATCAGGTCGCCGCCCCTGCCGCCATCACCGCCGTCCGGTCCGCCGTTGGCCACATACTTTTCTCTTCGGAAACTGACGTGGCCGTCACCGCCTCTGCCGGAACGTATCTGTATCTTTGCTCTGTCTGCAAACATTTTACTCTCCATTTCTATATCTGACAAATGCCCTACGGAAAAACAAGGGCTGCTTATTCGGCAGCCCCTGAACGTTTCATCTCAACTTATTTGCTCTCTACTGGATATACGGAAGCCTGTTTCTTATCTCTTCCCTTTCTCTCGAAACGAAGAACACCGTCTACCAAAGCATACAATGTATCGTCTCCCCCTTTACCGACATTTACACCTGGGTGAATCCTGGTCCCGCGCTGTCTGTAAAGGATATTACCAGCCAGAACAAACTGTCCGTCAGCTCTTTTTGCGCCTAATCTCTTGGATTCGGAATCTCTGCCGTTCTTTGTCGATCCCATTCCCTTTTTATGAGCGAATAACTGAAGGTTCATATTCATCATGGTCTTTTCCTCCTAACGATTAATGATCGTAACATATTGGCTGCCATATGATTTCCCTATCTCCTGGATGCCAAGCAGCATGGAATGCAATAATAAATCCGATTTGGATGACGGCAGATCCGCCAGATCAAAATCAATCATTCCACGCTCCTCATCTGTGCCGACTGAAAATTCATCCTGTGTGAATTCTTCAATGGAATTGACACAATTGATGGCCAGTGCGGACACGGCAGAACAGATGATATCACTGCCCCGCTCCGCATACCCGGAATGTCCCTCTATATGAAAGCCTGTAATGCTATCTTTCTGCTTTTTTACAATTACCTGAATCATAGACCTGCCAGGCTTAGGCGATGATCTGATCGATCTTTACCTGCGTATATGGCTGTCTGTGACCATTCTTTTTGTGGTATCCGGTCTTTCTCTTGTATCTGTAAACAATAACCTTCTTGCTTTTGCCCTCAGCCACTACAGTTGCTTTGACAGAAGCGCCCTCCACAGTCGGAGTACCAACCTTGACTTCTTTGTCGCCCACCAGAAGCACCTGGTCAAAAGTCACCTCAGATCCGGCTTCCGCACCAAGCTTTTCCACTCTGATGACATCGCCCTCCTGAACCTTATACTGTTTACCACCGGTTGCTATAATCGCGTACATATAGCACCTCCTACTTAAATTACTCGCCAACTATGGTGCCTGCGTATATAAAAATGCGCAGAACTCAACCTCGTTGTGCGGCATACTGTTGTAGTATAACATCAGTATCCCGGGAATGTCAAGATATTTTCAGAAATATATTACCAAAGAAGATTCCAGAAATAAGGATAATTTTATATTTTTTTCATTCTGATTTGTTGGGCCCCTCATATATCATTTTGACTATCCTGCCATCTATGTCAATCTGGTTTATCTTCATATACTGTCCTCCGCTGTATGATCTAACATAAATTCTATCCTCCTCCACCCGGATCCCGTCGAAGCCATCGACAGCTCTTTTCAGTGTTTTGATCCTTTTCACACCCTCCGGCCCCATCCGGTATAGATTTCTTCTGCGGCAAAACAAAAGACTGTCATCGAAAAAATTTACTGCGTCAGCTTTCGCATGAAATAACTGCTCCACACAATCCTCCTGTATATTGAGCCGGCTCAGACCATCCTCCGAATTATAATAAACAAATCCGTTGTAAAAGGATAACTGGCTGCCGGCATCGCTGTCTCCCTCTTGACAGATGTCTTTGTAAATAGCAACACTGCCATCGGAAAGACGGATCCTTCCAAGCCCAGTGATCATGTCCTCCGACAGGTCACAATATATAAACCAAAGATCTTCTCTATATTTATAAATCTGCTCAATCTCGGTGTCAATCTTATACAGCTCCTGTCTTTTTCTGCCGCTATAGTCAATCCTGCAGAGAAAGGTCTTATTGCTCTGTGCGATATCTGTGTAGTAAATGGCATCCTCGGCAAAAAACACGGGATTCCACTGGGAATAATGGAAATTGATAATGGTCTCCGTCCCATTCCCTCCTGTGCGCTTCAGTTCATTTTCCCTATCGTCATAAAAATATGAATAGCCATCTTTCCTGTACAGGGGTGCTTCGTCAGTAAAGTCCCCCTCTTCCCTTGCCACAACAAAGGATCCGTTGATCCGGTTATTGTTTTTCTGTATATCGGGCACATCCTCTCCTGCATGGATTCTGTCCCGTGTTTTTTTGTCCGTTCGTATCCGCCGGGCATCCTTTAGGGAGATCGTCTTAAATTTATCCAGGTCATAAGCCGGATAATCGTCTGTCAAGGGGTTAGGGGTCAGTTTCAAAAAGTCGATATCCTGATCGTTCTTATAAGCTCTCTCGGATTCACGGATCATGGTCTTATCCGAAGAAAGCTCTTTGATTGGCTGCCAGTCCTTTTCCGGTTCCCTGGATATTCCGGAATAGTCATTCTGCCACAGCTTCTGTACGGTTAGTCTGCCGTCCCGGACCGTCATATATCCATAGTGTTCCTGGCCTCCTCCGACAGAAAAGGTAAAAATGCCAGGATATGAGGAATCAGTGGAATACATCAGCCGGGTACTCCCTGTCAGCTGCCATCTTCCCGTCTCCCTCACGTCATCATGAAGTGAATAGACTTTCAGATTATCCTCATCCTCTTCTGCGCGATCTATTACAAATAACTCGGGTTCTTCTGTCTGATCAATATTTTTCAGAAAATAATACAGATAATCCGGGTCACTGTCTTTCCTATACCGCTCTCTTAAAAATTCCCGGCAGGCAGTCTTCCATCCCTCTTCTGAAACCGGTGTCTCCATGGCAGCTGTTCCGCTGACCGATTTTATTTCGTTCCCTAGACCCGCCGTTCCACAGCTGCTTAAGAGCACTGCGGTGAAAAGAACGGATAATACTCTGGCATATCCCCGCATATTACGTTCCCCCCCTTGTAATTCCTATCTGCTGCTCTTATAGAGCGCATAAAAATCGCTTTCCGCATTCTCCACGGTCCTGTTCAACCATCTCTTCGCATCATCCAGCGCCTTATTATAAATTATCTCTCCCAGTACATCCAGGAAAAAATCCAACACCGTCTCCGCTCCAATGATACCCAGCTCTTCGTCTCTCTCCTCCTGAAAGAAATAGATGATCTCCTCCTGCAGTTTCCTCCGCTGTTCAGAAGAAAGGTCATATGTATTTTTTGCCATCTCGCACTCTCCTTTACACACGCCCTGTTTTGCATTTCCATTTTTATTATACCTTCAATTCTTTAAAACTGCAACTGTTGTCCCCAAAATGTCTCTTTTTGAAACAATCCGCCCGATTCCTGTGGCAGGCAGTTGGGGAATCTGATATAATAAAAGCAAACTATAATGCAGAATGGCGCCGTTGAGCGATCAGAGAGGATGACGGAAAATGAAAAAGTTAGTGCTGCTTCGTATATACATAGGAAGAATGTTAAAGAACCTGCAGGTTTTTGTGAGGTGGGGTCTCTGTTCTGTCTTTATCGGCCTGTTTGTCGGCGCTTTCAGCACCCTATTTGCTTTCTGTCTGAGGCAGGTAACAGACTTGCGTGTGGAATGCCCATGGCTGATCCTTTTTCTTCCGGCTGCAGGTGTCGTGATCGTATTCCTGTACCGGGTATTCAATTACAAAAACGACAAGGGGACGAACCTGGTTCTCTCCACCCTCCATGCCAAATCTGAGATCCCCTTTAAGACGGCGCCGCTCATCTTTATTACGACGATCCTGACTCATTTATTTGGGGGAAGTGCCGGCCGCGAGGGAGCTGCCCTCCAGCTGGGGGGCAGTATCGGTCAGCAGTTGGGGAGATTTTTCCGATTTGACGAAAAGGATCAGAGGATCGTGGTGATGTGCGGTATGAGCGCCGCCTTCTCCGCTATCTTTGGCACGCCTGTCGCCGCCGCCATTTTCTCTTTGGAGGTAGGAAGCATCGGTATTATGTACTATGCCGCTCTTGTCCCCTGTGTCTTTTCCGCACTGGTAGCCTCAAAATTTGCCGTCCATATGGGAATCGGCCCGGATGTATTTCATCTAACAGAAATACCATCCTTTCAGCTGTTTCCATCCATAAAGATCATCGGGCTGGCACTGTGCTGTGCAGCATTGAGCGCCCTGTTTTGTATCTCTCTTCACTCCCTTGGTGATGTTTACCGCAAACATCTGAAAAACCCTTATATTCGGATCCTGCTTTCCAGTGCTGTGATCCTTTTGCTCACAGCGGTCCTGCAAACCGACGATTATATGGGGGCCGGGGTTCCGGTGATCGAACGGGCAATAGATGGATCGGTATCCCCGCCGGCTTTCATTCTGAAGATTATTTTTACCGCACTGACACTAGAAGCAGGATTTAAGGGAGGAGAGATCGTGCCGTCATTTTTTGTCGGCGCCACGTTTGGATGTCTGTTTGGTCAGATCTGTGGTATCTCACCCTCTCTCTGCGCCGCAGTGGGTATGATGTCTATTTTTTGCGGTGTCACAAACTGCCCTATAACCTCTCTTCTGATTTCTTTTGAACTGTTTGGCTATGAAGCGGTGCCATATTTTCTTCTAGGTATCAGCATCAGCTATCTGATGTCCGGTTATTATGGTCTGTACCATGACCAGACCATTGTTTACTCCAAGTATAAGACCGAATTTATCAATAGAAGAACAAGGGAATGACCCACCCTGCCATACTATGCGTACTATCTCTATGCCGGTTGCTCTGGTCTTTCCAGTGCCTCCCGCAACGGCCGGTTCTTTTTCATCCGGGTGATTTCTACCAGTCCCAGCTTTGTTATGTCCACCAGGGCAGTACGGGTTTTATCCCGTGCCAGTTCTTCGCCAAGAAGCACCATCAGATCCCTCTGATTCTTCCTGTTCTTCATATCTATAAAATCAATTAGAATGATTCCGGACAAATTCCGCATGCGGATCTGTCTTGCCGCTTCTCTTGCTGCCTCGCAGTTGATCCGGAAAAAAGTAGTTTCCTTATTTCTTTTTCCGTCAATGGCCTTTCCGGTATTTACATCGATTACAGTCAATGCCTCTGTCGGTTCGATCACAAGGCTCCCGCCGCTTTTCAACCAGACGTATTTATCAAAGGCTTTGGCAAGTTTAGAAGAGATTCCCATGAGCTTGTCCAGAGGATAGGATGTGTCCTGATACCACTCCGCGCGGCTCCCACAGACAGGGGATATCTGCCGGAAGATCTCCTGGTCATCGGTGATCACCCGGTCCAGATCCTCCAGACGGCAGCTGTTAATATATTTCATGTAGAACGGCGTTTCTTTTCGCAGCAGAGAAAAGCATGTCCGATACTGGCTGTGTTCCATCTTCTCATGCATCTCGGCAGTTAGTTCCTGACACTCGGAACGGATCTCATCCAGAGGAGCATCTGCCGCATTTGTCCGAAGAAGGATCCCATACTCCTCCGATTCATATTCCTCCAGCAGCTGCCGTAACGCAAGGATCCTTGCCTGGTCTCTTATTTTCTTCGAAATGCCGTTCCGTGACGTCTTGGTCTGAATGACGCAATACCTTCCGGCTATTTCGGGATATCGTGTCACGACAGGCTGCTTAGTCTTAACAGCAGATTTTTTTATCTGTACCACCAGCTCATTTCCACATTGTATGTTCCGGTCATCACACTCAGACAGTGGAAGATAGCAGACTATCCCCTTCTGAATTTCCACAAAGGCCGCATTGATGTTTTGTATGATATTCTGAACCTTACCAATATAAATATCCCCCACCTCAATGCTTTCGGCCCCTTCCTTTTCCCCCACCAGTACATCATATATTTTTTCACTCTCCATATACAGCATAACAGTTTTTTCCTGCAGATGGGTGATGACAATCTGCCTGCGGTTATTCATGGGAGCACCTTCTTTTCTGGAGTCGGATTAAAATGCATCTGCAGACGGTGGATCTGGTAAGAATATGGTTTTATCTCTGTATGGCAGAAATTATAAAATGCATCCATAACCAGCTCCGGCTTAATATTGATTTCGCTGCCGCTGGTGAGCTGAAGGAACAAGGAATCCCCCTGATAGGGGCAGTGGATCTCATGAAATTCCTCTCCGGTCCTCTCGGTAAAGGCATCCATCTGGAAAGCATGTACCAGAATAAACGGACGGATATCCATTTCTTTCTCTGATTTTTTTGTCTTTTTTAGGACCCGGATCTCCGGTTGTGAGATAAAATCCGCCCACCGCCCTCTCCAATCCTCGGGAAAAACTCCCGGCTCCTTTTCTACGATCATATAGTCTGCGGCATTCAGGAGGGCCATGGAATTTTTGAAATGATCCGGCATAATCTGTATTTCCGTTACAAAGAGCTCTTCCGTCATAAACTGGTTGAGATAATGGATTAGATCCGGCAGAGACAGATCCGGCAGGGAGTGAAATTCGATATCGATATATTCACCATCGCTTGTGATCCCAACGCCAAGCGGGGAGGCGAAGCTCATGAGCTGATGGGGACTGAAGCCCTGTGAATAAGCCACATCCAGCTGTGCCCGACGAAGCGCCTTCTGAAAGAAGCGCATACAGTCCAGATGTCCGATAAATTTTACTGATCCGGTTTTAGTAAATCTCATCCTTGTCTTCATCCCTGATTTCCTCCTCTTCCCTCTACACAGACCCCCGTGCCGAACTGTGCCGCGCCACAGCCGCTGCAGCCTTCACGGCAGTTCGGAGTTACTTCGCCTCTCTTCGCCCTTTCATATTCCCGCCGCATAAATTCTCTGCTGACTCCGATGTCGATAAAGTCCCAGGGAAAGATTTCCTCCTCTCCCCTCTCCCGGTAATTATAGAAATCCCTGTCAATCTCCCATTCGTCCAAAATCGTATTCCAGACGTCCGGCTGAAAATAATCTGTCCACGCGTCAAAAAAGCAGCCGCGTTTATAAGCTTCTTCAATTACAGGAGCGAGACGGCGGTCTCCCCGGGCAAAGATTCCCTCCAGCTCGGACGTTACCGCATCATGACAGTTATAGCGGATAGAACGCTGATTGGTCTGTTCCTTGACTTTTCCTTTCAAATATTTCCTCTTTTCTTCAAAATATTCTGCTGTTCCCATAGGCGCCCACTGAAACGGGGTAAAGGGCTTGGGAACAAAAAATGACGTGCTGGCCGTGATATCTGGTCTGCCATGACGAGCTTCCTTTGGCAGCTGGAAATAGACAGCGGCAATTTTATCAGCCAGTTCCGCAATGGCGGCAATATCTTCCTCCGTCTCCCCCGGCAGTCCCAGCATAAAATATAACTTTACCCGGTTCCAGCCTCCCTGAAAGGCCTTCCACGCCCCGTCCAGGATCGCCTCTTCGGTAAGTCCTTTATTGATCACGTCACGCATCCTCTGGGAGCCTGCCTCCGGTGCAAAAGTAAGGCTGCTCTTGCGCACATCCTGCACCTTGCTCATAACATCCAGTGAAAATGCGTCAATGCGGAGTGACGGAAGGGCGATATTCAATTTTCTCTGCCGGCATTCTTCAATAAGGAAATATACAAGCTCTGGCAGCGCTTCATAATCGCTGGAGCTTAAAGAACTCAGTGTGATTTCTTCATAACCTGTGTTGTCCAACATTTCAATGGCACGTTTTTTCAGAAATTCCAAATCTCTTGGACGGATCGGCCGGTAGATCATTCCTGCCTGACAGAACCGGCATCCCCGTATACAGCCCCTCTGGATCTCCAGCACGATCCGGTCCTGTGTGGCGCGGATATAGGGCACCAACGGTTTCGACGGATAATAGGTATCCGTAAGGTCTGTTACCACCTGTTTACGCACCGTGGCTGGTGCTTCCGGACACACCGGTCTCATCTCGTCAATCGTACCGTCTTCTTTATAATATATCTCATACAACTGTGGAACGTACAGGCCTTCTATCTGTGCCGCCTGTTTGAGAAAAGAAAGCCGGTCCCAATGATTTTTCCCGGCTGCCTTATACAGATCCAGTAATTCCCGATATACAGTCTCTCCCTCTCCAATATACACGATATCAAAAAAGTCCGCCACCGGCTCCGGATTATAGGTACATGGGCCTCCGCCTATCACAATGGGATCTTCCCAGGTTCGTTGTGATGAATGCAGAGGAATTTGAGAGAGATCCAAAATCTGCAGGATATTCGTGTAACACATTTCGTACTGAAGAGTGATTCCTAGAAAATCGAAATTCTTTACCGGGTCCTGGGATTCCAGGGCGAAAAGCGGAATCTGCCTTTCCCTCATGATCCGGTGGAGATCCGGCCATGGAGAATATACCCGTTCACACCATGTATCCGCCCACTGATTTAGTATATCATAGAGTATCTGGATGCCAAGATGGGACATCCCGATCTCATATACATCTGGAAAACACATACAAAACCGGATTTCCGTCTCTGCCGGATCTTTCTTGATGCTGTTTATTTCATTTCCAATATAGCGCGCTGGTTTTTCCACGCTCATCAGAATCTCATCACTTAAAGCTAATTTAACCATGAACATACTCCTCTCAGACATCTGGTCTCCCATTTTACCATACTATCGGAAAGGTGACAAGTAGGGGATGGCATGACCGTATGTTCCTGCAGCCAAAAAATCTTGCCACCCCACCCTGATTATGTTATATTGAAATGAGAAAATACAGCTGGCAGAACAAATTACCGCCAGACTGTTGAAAAGGAGGAAAATGCCATGCCATGGTGCCCAAAATGTAAAAACGAATATATAGAGGGAATTACTACCTGTGCTGACTGCGGAGTGGAACTGGTGGAGGAGCTTCCGGCAGAAACGGATCCCGGTGCTCCTGTTATATTATGTCACGTTAATGATAAGGAGACCGCCGACAAGTTTGTATCTTATCTCTGTTACGGCGGCCTGAAAACAGCGGCAGCAATCCCTGCTGACAATGAAAAAGCCGGATTTGATCTGGTGGCAGCAGAATTTGAAAGGGAATCTGCCGAAAATATGTTTGCACAATTCCATTCCATTGATGAAATAACCGATATGGATCCCAATGAACTAATGCCGGATGTGGAAAAACAGCTGGAAGAACTTCAGTCAGAAGAAGCAAGCCATATGTTTTCCGAACTCAGGACAGAGGCAAGCAGTGTTTATGTAAAGAAAAAGGATAAATATTCCGATTTAAAATTCAGTGGAATCTCATTTCTCCTTTTCGGTATTGTCGGAATCGGCGTTGTCGCCGCCAACCAGTTAAAGTTCATCAGTTTCTTTAATGAATTTTCCATGATCATCATGGCGGTGGTGTTCGTCCTTTTTATCGGAATAGGGATCGCATCACTGATCCGGGCAGGGAAATTGAAAAATATCGTATCCGAGGAGGAAAAAGTGACGAAGGATGTTATGACCTGGATTGATGCAAATATCAATGATGAACTCATTGGTACATTGATCGATGCCAGCCTTTCGGAAGAGGATAATTATTTTTCAGCACATGAGAAGCTGTGCAATATGCTGATCGAACAATTTCCACTGTTCAGCAGAGCCTATGCGGATGAGCTGATGGATGAACGGTACAACGATTATTGCGAAAGGCATTGAGATTAAATTTCTAAAAAGAGCATCCATGTCTCGTCATGGACGCTCTTTTTGTGTCTGATTCTCCCATTCTATGGTATCCCCACGATAACGGCAAGCTGTTCTTTCCATGTTTTTCCGTTGGAGGGGCTTCTTACTTCCAGATCATTTACCGTGACAAGTCTTGTCTGATAATTTTTACTGCCGGAGGCAGGAGAGGCCGTATCGTGGTCGGGAATAAAAGTTCCGTTGGCACTTATTACATAATACCGCCGATCCTGACAGCCAAGATAGATCATCACATGACCGGGCATCTGGAGTATCGTTCCCGGCTGCATGGAACGAAGCTTCGCAGTCCTCTCCCTCTCTGACAGGTCTTTCAGCGAAATCCTTCCCCTGCCTGGTATCTTTGCCTGTACAGAGGCATCTCGCGGCAGTCGGAAACCGAAACACAGATAGATGTCCCTTGTCATGGAAGAGCAATCCCGGCCTCCGTTCATGCCGCCCCATCCATAGGGATTTCCCAGGAGTTTAAACGCCTGACGGATCACGTTTCCTCTTGTATAATCCAAGAAACCGTGGGAGACATCTTTTCCCAGAGGGACGACGGCATACTGATACCCAAGCTGTCCGTTCTGTTCCCTTACGGGCACCTTAACAATATAGTTATCCAATATATTGCGATTTCCGATGGCAGCGCTGTATTCGGATTTCTCCGCCAGGGCAAGCTTCGTCCCCATGGTAAAGAGAAGGGGTTCCGACGGGGTGTCGGCCGATATGGTCCGGACTGTCACCTCATCCCCGGTAACAACTATAAAATCTTTTATTTTCTGTGCATCGAGCCAGCGTTCCTTGTCAGGGCAGAGTCCTACTTTGTCCTGAAGGACCCAGCCGGCATGCTCATTGGCAATGACAAAAAGCCATTTTTCATCCAGGCTCCTGTGTAAAACGAGAACAGGTTCATTGACTGCCAGCGCCGTGCTCTGCATAACATCGTGTCCTGTGTCGCCCCAATCGTTTGTAATATTGTCTGTTGTAGGGAGCACTCTTACATCTGCCCGGGAACAGACGATACCATACTCCACAGGATTGAGATTGTCTAAGCTCTCCAGATCACATGACTCCCGGTAGGCATCCCAGCTCTCTTCTGCAATCTCAGCTTCTCCTATAAAATATGTTTTTGACGGATCGTGTTCCCGGCGGATCAATTTGTCCAGCGACGCTTTATCGATAGTTTCTCCATAATTAAGAAGATCATAATATTCCGTCGCTGGAGACAGCCTGGTCATTAGTAATTTATTATATTCTGCAATCTCTGTTGGTGTCATCAGGATCTTATCCGGTGAGACTGTTTTACCGATCCAGTAATCCGCCGTCTGCATATCTGCTGTAACATTATCTGAGGAATGGACAACGCTGCCGGATATTGCTGTATCTCCACCACCCGCAGCAGAGTGACTGTTCATCTCGGTTCCTCCGCCGCTCACCGCCTGCCCGGAGACATCTGCCACATTCCGGTAAATGTAGTCCCGGTAGCCGCAAGCTGTCAGAAGACAGGTGAGCGCTATTAACAAGGTTACAATATATTTATTCATGCAATGTCCTTTCTAGAACAAACCGGTAATCTGTCCGGCCTCATTCACATCGATCCCCTCTGCTGCAGGAATCCTGGGAAGTCCCGGCATTGTCATTATAGTTCCTGTTATCGCCACAACGAACCCGGCTCCGGCAGACACATAGACATCCCGTATATGGATGGGGAATCCCTGCGGCCTTCCAAGCACAGATTTGTCATCTGAGAGGGAGTACTGGTTCTTTGCCATGCAAACCGGAAGACTGCCAAAACCAAGGGATTCTATACGGGCAAGCTCCCTCTCCACCGCCGGCTCAAAGAGAACCTCTCCAGCGCCATAAATTTCTTTCGCGATAACAGTCATCTTTTCCTTCAGAGAAAGGGAATCCTCATACAGACAGTGGAAATGACTCTCCCTGGTGTCTATGGTCTTGATCACCTTCTCTGCCAGTGCGGTTCCCCCCTCTCCTCCTTTTTCCCATACCTGGGAGAGGGCAAATTCACATCCCTTGTCCTCACAGAATTTCTTTACAAAATCCAGCTCCGCCTCTGTATCGGACACAAACTGATTCAGGGTCACCACGCATGGCACATCAAACTTCGCAATGTTTTCTATATGCTTCTCCAGATTGACAATGCCCCTCTTCAGGGCGTCAAGGTTTTCTGAGGACAGCTCTTCTTTTCTTACGCCGCCGTTATATTTCAGCGCACGGACAGTAGCCACCAGAACAACGGCATCCGGCTTCAATCCGGCCATCCGGCATTTAATATCCAGAAACTTTTCTGCGCCCAGATCTGCGCCGAATCCGGCCTCCGTAATTGTATAGTCCGCCAGCTTCAAGGCCATCTTCGTAGCCCGTATACTGTTACAGCCATGGGCAATATTGGCAAAGGGCCCGCCGTGGACCAGTGCCGGCGTATGCTCCAACGTCTGGACAAGGTTGGGGCGTATCGCATCTTTCAACAGCGCCGCCATGGCCCCCACGGCATTTAGTTCCCCTGCCGTCACCGGTTTTCCGTTATAGGTATAAGCAACAACGATCCTGCCAAGCCGCTCCTTTAAATCCTGCATATTTTCAGCGAGACACAGGATCGCCATGATCTCGGATGCCACCGTTATGATAAAGTGGTCCTCTCTTGTCACACCGTCTGCCTTGCGGCCGAGCCCCACCGTAATGTTCCGCAGAACGCGGTCGTTCATATCCACGCACCGTTTCCAGACAATCTGTTTTGTATCAATATTTAATGCATTGCCCTGCTGAATATGATTATCCAGCATTGCCGCCAGCAGATTATTGGCGGAGGTGATGGCGTGAAAATCCCCTGTAAAATGAAGGTTCAGATCATCCATGGGAACAACCTGTGCATAGCCGCCGCCGGCAGCTCCCCCCTTCAGGCCGAAACAGGGACCAAGGGATGGTTCCCGCAGGGCGATCACAGCCTTTTTTCCCAGTTTATCCATTGCCTGTCCAAGTCCCACTGTCGTCGTCGTCTTCCCCTCTCCTGCCGGTGTGGGGTTGATCGCAGTGACAAGGATCAGTTTCCCATCCGGGCGGTCCTTTACACGCTCCCACAGATCGTCTGTGAGTTTTGCTTTATATCTGCCATACAGATCCAGTTCTTCTTCCTTGATATCCAGCTTAGAGGCTACATTTTGAATCGGCTCCATCTCAGCTCCCAGTGCAATTTCAATATCTGATCTCATACAAATCCTCCTGTTTACAATATCTGCCGCCTACAACGCCTATTATACACAGTATCTAGTCACAATGCAATATTTTATCCCGAATAAATAGAAAATACCGGTCCAGAAGGCGGATATCCGGACAGCACTGATACAGCATCCGCGCTCCCACCACATCTTCTATTTCATTAAAGACCAGGCCGCCCCCTTCCTCTACAATAAAGTCGATCCCGGCCAGTCCAAAATCGAAGAGCCGGCAGATTTCTTCCACCATCCGGCGCAGCCGCCTGTCTGGCAGATGGGATGAAATCCCGCCACCGAGAGAATAGTTTGACCGGAATCCGTCTGTGGAAGTCCGCTCCACGGCTCCCACGATTTCCTTTCCGATCACGTAAACCCTTATATCCTTTCCGGGACCTCTCACAAAGGGCTGGATGATAAAATCCGAGCTGCCAATACCCCTGTGGATCAGCGGATAGGGATCGGCAGTGCGGAATACCTGCTTTCCCCCATGGCCGTCTACAGATTTCACCACATGGTTCGGGTAATTCCGTAATAGCGGCTCCGACAGCCGGTCATTTTTATAAAATGTGGTTTCGATCACAGGAATGTTTGTATGCTCCCTGATATAAGAAATGGTCTTTTCCTTGTGATTGCATATTTCGGAAACAAAGGCCGGATTAAAGACAGGAAAGAATTTCTCCAGCTGTGCCGTAAGTCCGGGGCAGATTGCCCTGACAATGGCAAAATCGGGAAATGGTTCCCCTCTTCCCTCTTCCAGCCGCCGTTCCGCCTCGTCTGTCATTAGGAGCTCAAACCGAATCCCGTATCTGGAGCCGGTATCAAAGTGCATCTGGATATAAGAGCGGTTTATCGACGCCCTGTCCTTGTCATAAATAAGCCATGCCCTGTATTCTTGTTCCCTGGGATTCCTATTCTCCATCCTGTCCTCCAATTACCACTGCCGGGTGTCTTTCTGCCGGATCACGTATTTTATTATCTCCTCTGCTGTATTGACGCCGGAACAATCCAACAGATTTTTGAAATGGGCATTGGAATTCACCTCACAGACCACAGGCCCGTCCTCCCCAAATAAAAGATCCACGCCTGCAAAGTCACAGCCCACAGCCTGTGCCGCACGGACAGCAAGACGCTGTTCCTGGTCGGTTGGCCGGTATCCCCGCATATGCCCCCCGGCCGTGATATTGGCACGGAAATCGGTATCGGAATATCGATACATTGCACCGATCACCCGGCGGCCTACTACCTGCAGACGAAGATCCCTTCCCCTGCTGGCAGCAATATACTGTTGAAAGATCAATTCCGTGGAGGACGCCTGTTTGATAATCTGCTCCAGCTGCTTTCTGGATCGGGCAAGGTAAACCTGCTCGCCGAAGGAGCCGAATGCCTCCTTGACGATCATGGGAAAGGAAAGCCTCTCCTGTATCAAGTCCAGAAAGTTCAGATCGGAATACCCAATGGTATGGAAGGTCATGGGGGATAATATCGTTACCGGCATTGGTACTCCTGCCTTATATAAAGACAGATGTGTTTTACGCTTATCGTCACAGATTTCTATACTGCGGCTGCTGTTAAACACAGGAATTCCCATGGACTCCAAAAATTGAGCGAGAAGGATGTCCTTATCCCAGAAAATAACAAAATCGGGTTTTTTACAGTTTCCCAGGGCCGCTTGCCAATCCACCGGCAAGACTGCCCCGCCCACTGTGACGGGACAGTCTGAATTTCTTTTAATCTCCAATGAAACAGAAAGGCATTCCGCTGCATCGCAGAACATCCGGGCCAGTTCATCAAACTTCCCGCTCTTAAGAAAACCATTTACTACGAGCCAGCCGGTCATCATCCATTTTCCTCCAGATAATTTTCAAACTGTTCCCGGGACATCAGAATCTGGCGCGCCTTCGTCCCCTCCTCCGGCCCCACTACACCAGCCTCTGACAGCTGATCCATAATCCGGGCCGCGCGGTTAAATCCGATGCGGAACATCCTCTGCAATAATCCAATGGACGCCTTGTCCTTCTCGATAATAAACATGCCGGCTTCTACAAAAAGCTCATCCTGATCCGGGGCTCCTCCTGCCGCATCCTGTCCGTTTTTGGCTCCCGGCACCGGTGCCGTCTCAATATGCTTTGTCACTTCGGGATTATAGGCGGGACCGCCGCCGCTGTTTTTCAAAAAGCTTACGACGCCATCCCGTTCTTCATCCGACACGAACGCCCCCTGGACACGAATTGGTTTTGGCAGGTTCTGCGGAGCGAAAAGCATGTCGCCATTCCCCAGAAGCTTGTCTGCCCCGGCGGAATCGATGATCGTTCTGGAATCCACCTGGGACGACACAGACAGAGCGATCCGGGACGGAATATTGGCCTTGATCAGTCCCGTGATGACATTGACCGACGGGCGCTGTGTGGCCAGTACAAGGTGGATACCGGCCGCACGGGCCAGCTGGGCAAGACGACAGACCGCATCCTCTACCTCGCCGGGAGCCACCATCATCAGATCGGCAAACTCATCCACAATAATAACGATCTGCGGCATCCTCTGGAATTCCGGATCGTCCTGCCTTGTGGCTTTGTCAATCCGGGCATTGTAAGATTTGATATCCCGCACGCCGGTATCAGCAAACTTCTGATACCGCTGCGTCATCTCTGCCACCGCCCAGGCAAGTGCCGCCGAGGCCTTCTTCGGATCCTTTACTACCGGGATCATCAGATGGGGGATGTCCTCATAAGCGGTGAGCTCTACCATCTTGGGATCTACCATGATCATCTTCACCTCATTGGGATCCGCCTTATAGATAATGCTCATGATCAGGGTATTGATCAATACGGATTTGCCGGATCCGGTGGCGCCTGCTATGAGCAGATGCGGCATCTTAGCGATATCCGTCACAATGGTCTTGCCGCTGATATCCTTTCCAACGGCAAATGTCACCTTGGATCTGGCCTTTGTAAATTCGGAGCTCTCCAACAGTTCACGGAGCGTAACTGTGGCACGGTGCGGATTGGGCACCTCGATTCCCACGGCCGCCTTTCCTGGTATGGGCGCTTCGATGCGGATATCGGAAGCTGCCAGACTGAGTTTGATATCATCGGTCAGTCCCGTGATCTTACTTACCTTCACACCCTGTTCCGGAATCAGTTCATATCGGGTAACACTGGGGCCTAGACTGATATCCCCCATCTTTACATGAACGCCAAAGCTCTCCAGGGTGGTCTGAAGCTTCAGTGCGGTGGCCCGCAGCTCATTGTTATCCATGCCACGGCTGCCGCCGGATGGACTGCTGAGAAGCTCCAGCGGCGGAAACCGATACGGAACCTCCCTGACAGCGGCCTGATCCAGGTCTGACTGAACCTTTTCCATCTCCCTGACGTCTGTCCCGCTGGCTTTGGACTCTTTGGTATTCTTCTGTCTGGCGGATGCCTTTTCGCTGGCGGCAGGTACGTCTGCCGGTTGCTCTTCCACCGCGGCAGGAAATTCTTCTGCTCCAAATTTCCTGTCCAGCTCCTCCTGATAGACTGGAATTTTGTCTGTCGCCCTATCCTCCCCCCGTATGATATTCAGATCCGGCAGCACTGGGCCTGCCGGATCCCCCAGTTCTTCCTCTGCCGCCGGCAGGATCTCTTCCATAACAGCAGTTTTCTTATTCTTTTCCCGGGATTTTTTCTTTTTCTTTTCTGGCAGCGTGTGCTCCTCTTCCTTTGCAAAGGTATATGTATTCATCTTTCTCTCTGCCGGGGCGGGTTCTGGGAAAGGTTCCTCCTCTTCGTATTCAATGTAATCCTTCTCCGTCTCTCTGTCCGAATAGAGACGGTATAGGGAGGCAAAAAACAGCCTTCCGCTGATCAGCATAAAGAAGAGGACAACCATGGCGAGAATGACTATAAATGCACCGCCGCGGCCAAGGAGCTTCGCCAGTTCATAAGCCATCAGCCCTCCAAAGAAACCGCCGCCTCCCTGGTTTTCACTGCAGATGGTATAGATCTGGAAAACATCCTCTGGCTGATCGTTGACAACCCACTGAAACAGGCCGCAGAGACACCAGTACAGCCCGGTACTGAAGAGCACCCTGCGACGCAGCTCCGGTTTTTGCGGATTGGACAGGTACAGGCCCGATGCCACGATCAGATAAACAGGAAAGAGATAGGCCGGAGCCCCTAAAAGTCCGAACAGCAGCTGATTCAGAACTTCTCCAAAAACTCCGCACATATGGAATATACTTAACAGAGATAGGATCCCGAAAACAAGAATGGCAAGAAAAGTAATCTCCCGTGCCAGCGGGTTTGTCTTTCTGGCGGGAGATGCTTTTCCTGTCCGTATATTTCCTTTTTTAGCTGTCGTTGTTTTCTTCTTTGCCTTTGATCCTCTGCCCGTATTTGCCGACCTCTTTTTCGCAGCCATTTCTTACTTATCCTCCCGATATGATTCCTTTATTTTTGCTGTACTGGTATCATATTATACTACGAAAAATCATTCCATGCAAGTAATTTGCGAACAAATGTTTTTAATGATAATCCCGATCCGTGTCCACGGTCTGTATCATTGTGTAGAGCTTTGCCAGCGCGCGGCTGATTCCGCCCACCTCCTGTATCAGTCCCTGGACCACCGCCTCCTTGCCCACCAGAACAGTTCCCAGATCTTTGGAAAGCATGCTGGTGTTCATCATCAGTTCTTCCAGAACCTTTTTGTCCGCCTGGCTGTGACTGGCGATAAAGTCCAGAATCCGGTCCTGGATCTGCTGGAACTGGCTGTAAGTCTGCGGCGTACCGAGAACCTGTCCATTCATGCGGACCGGATGGATGATCATGGTGGCCGATGGTACGATAAAGGAGTAATCTGTCGCCACTGCCAGCGGCACCCCGATGGAATGGCTGTCGCCAATGATAAGCGATACCGTGGGCTTACTGAGCGAGGCGATCATCTCTGCCAACGCAAGCCCGCAGGATACATCGCCCCCCACCGTATTCATCAGAAATAAGATTCCCTTTGTCTCCCTGGATTGTTCTGTCTGCGCCAGAAGAGGGAGCAGATGTTCGTATTTTGTCGTCTTTGCTTTTTCTGAAAGACAATCGTGTCCCTCGATCTCACCAATAATTGAAATGATCTGAATACCGTTTCCTTCTATCAGTCCATATTCCCTAATCTCATCTTCCTGTTCCATATTATCAATCCTTTCCCAATTAATACTTCTATCCAGAGTATGGTCATATCTTCATTTTCTATTCAGAGTATAACAATTACTCCACCGCATATACTATATAGGAAAAAAATGTGAGGTATCCTATGTCAGAAAATAAAATTAGAAAAATAGAAATCACGGCCTTTATCGCAGCCTGCATTTTAGGAGTGCTGTTTCATTTTGTCTACGACTGGACAGGCAAGAATCCGGCGGCCGCTGCGTTTTTCCCTGTAAATGAATCAACCTGGGAGCATCTAAAGCTTGTTTTC
The DNA here is from genome assembly GCA_910574015.1 of Eubacteriaceae bacterium. Lineage (GTDB taxonomy): Bacteria > Bacillota > Clostridia > Lachnospirales > Lachnospiraceae > Eubacterium_F. The sequence continues at coordinate 127,400 of CAJSYQ010000005.1, forward strand.
TTTCCTATTCTAATCCTTTCCTTTGGGGAATATTTTTTCCTGCAGCCATCACAGAGAGAACGGTTCTGGTGGGCAAAGCTGGCCTCCGCGCTGACGGGAATGGCGCTGACGGTCACTCTTTTCTACACCTACACCGGAGTGTACGGAAAAAATGTTGACTTTCTTAATATAATGCTGTATTTCCTTTCCATGGCCGCCGCCTATGTGCTCAGCTATTCCTGGATAAACAGCGGGAGGAAAAGTATACTGCCGGAATCGGTGAGTTTCGTATGTTTTCTGCTGCTGATTCTGGTTTTTACCATCTTTACATTCTATCCTCCGGATATCGGGTTATTTCGTGAACCATAAAAAATTGCAATAAAAAGACGGGAGAGAGCCATCGGCATCTCACCCGCTTTTAATTTAATCTTAATTTCTTTTATCTTATTCTTTTATTTCTCAGGCACATCTTTGATGCTGAAACTGATACGTCCCATCTTGTCCTTGCCAAGGCAGATAACCTTTACCTTATCACCAAGGGTAAGCTCATCCTCTACATGGTTGATGCGGCGTCTGGCAATGTTGGAAATATGGACCATTCCCTCTTTGCCAGGAGCGAACTCGATAAATGCACCAAAGTCCTTGATGCTGACCACAGTTCCCTCCAGAATCTGTCCCTTTTCAAAATCAGTCACAATAATCTCGATGAGGCGGATCGCCTCTTCCATGGCCGCCTTATCCGTGCCGCACACAGAAACTGCACCATCGTCTGTAATGTCTATCTTAACACCAGTGCGGTCAATCAGGGCGTTGATGGTCTTGCCTCTCTGTCCTACGACATCACCAATCTTCTGCGGGTCGATCATGATCTGTCGGATCTTCGGTGCGTACACACTGAGTTCCTTTCGCGGTTCCGCAATTGCTTTCAGCATGACTTCGTCCAGAATATATTCCCGTGCCTCCTTGGTGCGGTAGATCGCCTGTTCCACAATCTCTCTTGTGAGTCCGTGAATCTTGATATCCATCTGGATCGCGGTGATCCCTTTATGTGTTCCGGCAACCTTGAAATCCATATCCCCAAAGAAATCTTCCAGCCCCTGGATATCCGTAAGAATCAGATAATCGTCGTCGGTCTCTCCTGTTACCAGACCCACCGATATGCCTGCCACTGGTGCCTTCACCGGTACACCTGCCGCCATAAGCGACAATGTGGAGGCACAAATACTTCCCTGGGATGTGGAGCCGTTGGATTCCAGAATCTCCGATACCGTACGGATCGTATATGGGAATTCTTCCTCACTGGGGAGAACCGGAAGAAGGGCTCTCTCTGCCAGGGCACCATGACCGATCTCACGGCGTCCAGGTCCGCGGGAAGGCCGTGTCTCTCCGACAGACCAGGACGGGAAGTTATAATGATGAATATATCTCTTACTTGTCTTACTTTCATCCAAACCATCCAGCTTCTGTTTCTCGGACAGAGGCGCCAGTGTCGTAATGTTCAGAACCTGTGTCTGTCCGCGCGAGAAGAGTCCGGAACCATGAACGGTAGGAAGTACATCCACCTCCGCGTGGAGCGGACGGATCTGCTTGATCTCTCTTCCATCCGGACGCTTCTGATCTTTTAGGATCATCTTGCGGACGGTCATCTTCTGGAATTTATAGACGGCGTCGTCAATAAACGGAATCCAGTCCTCGTGATCCTCTTTATATCGCTCTTCCAGCTGATCCTTGATCTTCCGGATATTTTCTTCACGAACCTGTTTTACATCTGTAAATACCGCCTCTTCCATGGCTGCCGGCGTGATAAAGCCTACCATGTCCTCATACAGGTCGGCAGGAATTTCGAAATGCTCATATTCGTGTTTCTCTTTTCCACACTCTGCAACAATCTTATCAAAGAACTCAATGATCTGACCATTGACCTCGTGGGCACCATAGATGGCCTTGATCATGATTTCTTCGGATACTTCATTGGCACCTGCCTCGATCATAATCACTTTTTCACGGGTAGAAGCTACTGTGAGGGCAAGCTCTGACTTCTCTCTCTGCTCAAAGGTAGGGTTGTACACAAGCTCTCCATCTACCAGGCCAACCTGTGTCGCAGCGGTAGGTCCGTCAAAGGGAATGTCGGAAATACTCGTCGCCAGAGCAGAACCCAGCATGGCAAGAAGTTCTGGAGCACAATCCTGGTCAACATTCATAACCAGATTCTCAAGGGTTACATCATTGCGGTAATCCTTTGGAAACAACGGGCGCATTGGCCGATCAATGACACGGCAGGTAAGAATGGAATTATCAGAAGGTTTGCCCTCCCGTCTTGTAAATCCTCCCGGAATACGTCCTACAGAATACATCTTTTCATGGTATTCCACACTCAATGGGAAGAAATCAATTCCCTCCCTGGGTTTTTCTGAAGCAGTGGCAGTAGAAAGCACAACGGTACTGCCATACCGCATAAATGCGGCGCCATTTGCCTGGGCAGCAACCCGTCCGATATCTACGGACAATGTTCTGCCGGCTAGATCCATACTAAATGTTTTATACATACTGACCTCCATTTTATTGTCTTTTGTATGCAGCAAGCTCCGAAACATCTGAAAAACACACTCTGCCGGAAAGTGTGCTTTTCAGAAGTCTCGGTGCCATCTCCATGCATACCGTATCATTATACATGAAAATGGAATAAATTGCAAGTTGTGAAACAGGGATATCCGTGTTTCAGATAAGTCCCAGATCACGAAACGCCTTGGCTATTCCATTGTTCTCTACATTTGTAGTCATATAATCTGCCATATCCTTCAGCTCAGGAATTCCATTTTCCATAGCAGTACAAAAGGCAGCATAACGGAACATGTCCATATCATCCGGCCCGTCCCCTATGGCAATGCTGTTCTCAGAGGGAATGTGCCAATAGGCAAGAAGCTCGTCCATGCCGCTGGCCTTTGATACTCCTTTCTGTGCAAACATACCGGAATAATTCAGTCCACATCCCAGACTGCTTCCCAGGATCTGAAAATATCCCTCCAGTTTCCCGCATAGCTCCCGGAGCTTTTCATCCACTGAGCCTGTTTCATCAAAATATAGAATGCCCTCCAGCGCCGCTTTGGAGGCCGGATCCTCCACAATAGTGATGCCGTTCAGAAACCTGTCTCCATCCAGTCCCCGCTGTCTAAAAAAATCCAGAATCTTCTTCCGGCTGTCTGATACGGCATATCTCCCATGAACCCCCTGTACCAATGCGGTTATATCACTCTGTTTCAGTAACAGGAGGAGCTCCCGCACTTTTTCGTGATCCAGCATATGGTGTGATATGATCTCATCCCCACAGCGTATATAGGCACCAGCAGACGCAATAATTCCGTCCGGCGGTATCCGGATCAGCCATGGATAGATGCCGGTATAGGTCCGGTCAGTGCACAGCACTATTTTATGTCCGTTGTCTCTCGCCTTCTGCAGGGCAGGGAGCGTTCCCTCTGGCATATGCTGGTGAAAATCAATCAGCGTCCCGTCAATATCAAGAAAAACCACTTTCCCCATCGGCACCCTTCCTCCATTAAAAAACACAGATTTCACATAATTACTACATACAGTAATTATGTGAAATCTGTGTCCGGTTTATTCATCTGAAGCGAGGGATGCCGAAGCCGAAATTATCCGACCCGAAACTCCTTATAAGATTTCTCCGCCATTCGTTTCAATTTCTTATCCGACGGCATTTTCCTGGAATTGAGAAAGAACCATGAAATATTAACCTTCTTCTTTTTAAAACTATGAAATAGTTTGTCCGCTATGGATTCCGGATTAAATTCTTTCTCCTTCCATTTGTTCTTCTTTCCGTTCTGATAATAAGAATACTGCCACACTTCCTTATCCTTCTTTTTATTCCAGTCGGAAAACCCATCTGCATAAATACGATTTGTGACGATTCCATTTTCCAGCGACATCAGACTATACCATACCGCTCTCGCTCCGGCTCCGCCAGACATATAATCCTTTACACAGTAATAATAGGTATCTGTCTCAGGGTCTACATAGGCTGTTTGGATTCCGTCCACGATATCATTATCGCTGCCCTCGCTATGGATCGGGCGCAGCTGGGTTCCATCCATGGAAATCTGGAAATATTCAGATGTCGTAAATACCCCGGAGCCCTGAGGCCCTGAGGAACGAATCACCTCCAGTCTGCCGTCGTGATCCAGATCCGTTATGGCATAATAATTTTCTGGCGGCAGCTCCGACATATCATCTGTTTCCTGCACCCAAAGGCTCTTTTGCTGGCACAGCAGGGCAAGCTGTTCCGCTGCGGTCTCTGCGCCTCCGGCCGGTGCGGTGTCTATCGCCTTGCTGTCCTTCCTTTCCTCCTTCCACCACCGCCCTGTCTCGGATGCATACCACTCACCCAGCATGCCAAAGTAAGCGACCTCCGGATCTTTCTTCCCCACCAGCTTTAACTCTGCCGACTTCAGATCGATGCACAGACAGCATGTCTCCCCTTCGTCATTCAAAAGAGATAAGAGCAGCTTGTCTCTCACCACCGTTAGTTTTTTCATGTACACGTCTTCATATCCGGACCGGTGGACCGCGTCGGTCAGCTTCTCTTCATAGGACAGGGATGCATCCTGAAACGAATAGGAAAACACCAATGGATCATCCAGATTTTTTATATAATACAATCGGTTTTCTTCCGCAAAAAGAAGATCGTTGTAATAACCGTAATCCCAGTTGAGCTGATTCTCTTGATAGCATTCCCTCCATTCCTCTTCCGGTATCAGTTCCTTTTTCTCTCCCGATGCCCCATCGTATTCCCATATACCCTGATCATCTATGATCTGATAATAGACTTTATTCCGAAGAGTGTCCGTCGTATAAGCGGCGCCGGTATAACATCTGTTATCAATGCGGTTCCTCCTTTTTCCATCCAGGTCATAGCTCCAGAATTCATAGGAATTTCTTTCTGCCGTCCCTGGTGTCGTCCCGGTATGGAAAATCAATTTCCTTCCCATCATTTCGGCAGAGACAACATACCAGGATCCATCTGCGCTATCCGGATTTTCTATCCGGGCCGGTTCCCTTCCCTCTGCCCGGTCATACTCATACAACTCTCCGCCACTAATGAATAAAATTCGTTTACCGTCTACATATAAAATTCCTGTACCGTCCTCCAGGGGGTCTCCCAGTCCGCCCAGATTGATACTATCGTCACCGTCTTTCCCATCAAGAACAAAAAGTTCTCTCGTCTCATCCGTCAAAACACACTCTTTTGAAAGTTCTTGTCTGATCGGCGTTGATAAAATTATATCTTTATCCCCATATCCGTCCTTGTCCTCCACACAGACAGACCAGATCAGCTCATCCTCCGATACCCAGAGCAGATTGTATTCATCATCTGTTCCGCCATATTGCTCCACTGGCATCGCAATCTCTTTCTGTCCCTCTCCCTCCAGGGACCACTGCTGTAATACGGAATCCTCCTGTGGAACATATACCATCCGGTTATTGGATCCGGGATATTTTCTTTTTTCATTACTATTTTTCTGTTCTCCCTCTCCTGGTACCGGAATCTCCTCTGTCGTTCTCCCGCTGCATGCCGTCAGAACGGACAGGAATAAAATAAATGCCGCCATATACAGGGTGGAATGAAATATCCTCTTTGCCATAGCACGTAACCTCCATTAATTGATATCATCATTATAGCCCAAAAGGTTTATTTAGTCAACCATATCTGCATCAAAAATGGCTGGCTGAGAACCACAGCACTCCGCACATAACGAACTTATCTATAAGAAAAAAATACCATCAAAAATCAGCCTTCCGGTCTGATTTTTGATGGTCAATTCTTGTTTTCCTCCTGTCCGGGATAACTGATCACTCTGTCCCCCCATGTCAGCACCTCATCATGAAACTCTGGCACCCGCATTAGTCCTGCCCCGAAAAGATAGGCGCGATCCCGCTCAGCAATCTCGTGCAGGGCAAGCCACCTCACATCGATAATGGTCTGCTCCTGGGGAGACAATTCTGGATCCATTCCTTTCACTGGCACAGCATCTTCCGGTATCTCAACTAGAAAAGTATAAATCTGGCTCTCCAGATCTGGTTTGTATTCAATGGCCAGGGGACGCAGAATCCTTCCTGCCACACCTGTCTCCTCCTTCAGCTCCCGCAGGGCCGCCTCTTCCGGCGTCTCCCCCGCTTCTATCCCGCCGCCGGGCAGATTGAAAAAGTCTCTTCCAAACAGGATATGTTCGACTAATAAAAGTTTACCATCCCGGCATACCAAAGCCTGGCTGCGATTTCTTTTCATACTCTCCTCCCATCGGCACGTCTGACCATAGCCAAAGAGTGCTTCTGCAACGCAGACAGCACTCTTTGCATGAAATAATTTTATTTACGCAGTCCGAGTCTCTCGATCAGTGTACGGTATCCTTCCAAATCCGTTTTCTTCAGATAATCCAGAAGCCCTCTTCTCTTACCAACCATCTTCAGCAGACCACGGCGGGAATGATGATCCTTTTTATTCTCTTTCAAGTGCTCTGTCAGAGTATTGATCCTCTCTGTCAGAAGAGCAACCTGAACCTCAGGTGATCCCGTATCGTTTGGTGTTCTGCCATACGCGGCAATGATCTCTTTTTTCTTTTCTGTTGTCATCATAATGACTTACCTCCATCTTTTTTTGTTCACCATTTACCAAGATCTGGCCGGAGTGTTCCGAAATCTGAGTAATGGTATCCTTATTAACTTCTGTATCATAACACAGAATGCCGGTATTGTAAACTGTTTTTTCCATTAAGGATAAACCGAATCCCCAACGCCGCCGGTCTGGTTTATTTCCGCGATGTCCACCAGTGCCAGGCGGTCATTCCCGGCGTCTTCCAGGGCATCTAACAGCGCGTTTGCTGTATCAATGGAGGTCAGGCAGGTGACTCCCGTCTCGATAGACACCCGGCGGATCAGGAAACCATCGTGGGAATGTTCTCCCTGTTTCGGAATATCGATCACAAGGTCGATCTCATGCCCCAGCAGAAGATCCATCAGTGTGGGGGCCTCCTGCTCGATCTTGTTCACCGGAATCACTTCAATTCCCCGTGCACCGAGGAATTTTGCTGTTCCCCTTGTGGAGTATATCTTATAGCCTAGAGCCTGGAACCTCCTGGCGGTCTCCACCGCCTCCTCTTTCGCATTATCACTCACCGTCAATATCATCTTTTTATGTTTGGGAAGCTGGATGCCGGCCCCCATAAACGCTTTGTGAAGCGCCTCATTGAAAGTCGTGCCTATGCCAAGGCATTCCCCGGTGGATTTCATCTCCGGGCCAAGGCTGATCTCCGCGCCCCTCAGTTTTTCAAAGGAAAATACAGGCATCTTTATAGCGATATAAGCTGCCTTTTCTGCCAGCCCCGGCATGTATCCCATATCTCTGATCTTTTCGCCAAGGATCACCCGGGAAGCCAGTTTTACGATGGGAATGCCTGTCACCTTACTAATATAGGGGACAGTACGGCTGGAGCGGGGGTTTACCTCGATCACAAATACTTCATCCTCATACACGATAAACTGGATGTTGATCAGTCCCACAACATGAAGGCTTCTGGCCAGTTTCTTCGTATAGTCCACAAGGACCTCCTGCACTTCCGGTTTCACGCTAATGGCAGGATATACCGAGATGCTGTCTCCCGAGTGGATTCCCGCGCGCTCGATATGTTCCATAATTCCTGGAATCAGAATATCCTCCCCGTCGCAGACGGCGTCCACTTCCACCTCTTTTCCCATCAGGTACTTGTCTACCAGGATGGGATGCTCCTGCACATGGCGGTTAATGATAGACATAAATTCCCGGATATCATCATCGTTGATGGCGATCTGCATCCCCTGTCCGCCCAGCACATAAGAAGGGCGCACAAGCACCGGATATCCCAATTCATTTGCCGCCGCCAGAGCCTCTTCTGTAGTAAAAACGGTCTTCCCCGCCGGTCTCGGAATACCGCACTCCTCTAAAATCTCATCAAAGAGCTCCCGGTCTTCCGCCGCATCTACATTTTCCGCACTGGTCCCCAGGATTGGAACTCCCATCTTCAGAAGCGCTTCCGTTAGCTTAATGGCAGTCTGTCCGCCAAACTGTACGACAGCACCATCCGGTTTCTCGATATCTACGATATTCTCCACATCCTCCGGCGTCAGCGGCTCGAAATACAGCTTGTCTGCCACATCAAAATCAGTACTCACTGTCTCCGGATTATTATTCACGATGATCGTTTCATACCCACTCTTTGCGAGAGCCCAGACGCTGTGTACCGAACAAAAGTCAAATTCGATCCCCTGTCCGATCCGTATGGGACCAGAACCCAGAACCATAACCCGCTTCTTCGTCTTTTCCGGCTTCACCTCAGACTCGCTGCCAAATACACTGTAATAATAGGGGGTAGATGCCTCAAACTCAGCGGCGCAGGTATCCACCATCTTGAAGGCGGCCACAATGCCGCTGGCAATCCTCATCCTGCGGACCTCCTCCTCCTGGATGCCGGCATATTCCGCAATCACCTTATCGGGAAATTCCATTCTCTTGGCTTCCGCAAGAATCTCCCTGGTGAGAGTTTCTGTCTTTAACGTCTGTTCCATCTCCACCAGGTGGGCAATCTTGTCAATAAACCATACATCGATCTTCGTGATCTCATGGATTTCATCATAGGAGGCACCCTTGCGGATCAGCTCGGCGATCACAAAGATCCGGCGGTCATCCACGATATGCACCCGTTCCAGCAGCTCTTCTTTGGAACGGTCCGTATATCGTCCGATATCCAGGCTGTCAATATGCTGTTCCAGAGAGCGGAATGCCTTCATAAGGGCACCCTCAAAATTATCACAGATGCTCATGACCTCTCCGGTGGCCTTCATCTGTGTCGTCAATGTCCTCTTAGCCTTGATAAATTTGTCAAAGGGCAGACGAGGTATCTTGACGACACAGTAATCCAGCGCCGGTTCAAAGCTGGCGAAGGTCTTCCTGGTGATGGCATTCGGAATCTCATCCAGCGTATAGCCCAGGGCGATCTTCGCGGCCACCTTCGCGATGGGATATCCCGTCGCCTTAGAAGCAAGGGCAGAGGAGCGGCTGACCCGGGGATTTACCTCGATCACACAGTATTCAAAGCTATCGGGATGCAGGGCAAACTGTACGTTGCAGCCCCCCGTGATGTCCAATTCAGTTATAATGTTCAGGGCGGAGGAACGCAGCATCTGGTATTCCTTATCTGCCAGTGTCTGGGAGGGCGCCACAACGATACTATCGCCGGTATGGACCCCCACCGGATCGATATTTTCCATATTACATACCGTAATGCAGTTTCCACCGGCATCCCGCATCACCTCATATTCAATCTCCTTCCATCCAGCGATACAGCGCTCGATCAGGCACTGACCCACCCGGCTCAGGCGCAGCCCGTTGGCACAGATATCCCGCAGTTCTTCTTCGTCATGGGCGATACCGCCCCCGCTCCCCCCCAGGGTATAGGCAGGACGGATCACCACGGGATAACCAATCTCTGTGGCAAATTCCACCGCATGATCCACGGTCTCCACCACGACACTGGCCGCAATGGGTTCCCCAATCTTTTCCATGGTTTCCTTAAACTCCTGACGGTCTTCCGCCTTCCGAATCGTCTGAGCTGTAGTGCCGATCAGCCTTACATTCTGCTCTTTCAGAAAACCGGACTCTTCCAGCTCCATGGCGATATTCAGTGCCACCTGTCCACCCAGCGTGGGAAGGACACTGTCGGGCTTTTCCTTTTGGATCAGCCTCTTAACCATATCCGGCGTCAGCGGCTCGATATAGACGCGGTCCGCAATATCTCTATCTGTCATGATGGTCGCCGGGTTGGAGTTGATGAGTACTACTTCCATACCCTCTTCTTTCAGCGAACGGCATGCCTGTGTTCCGGCATAGTCAAATTCCGCCGCCTGTCCGATCACGATAGGACCGGAGCCGATTACTAACACCTTTTGAATTCCTTCTATCTTAGGCATGATTTCCCCCATTCTGGAGCGAAACGTCAGCTGCTCCCATCATTTTTATAAAGCGGTCAAAGAGCACTTCCGAATCCTTCGGGCCGCTGCAGGCTTCCGGATGGAACTGTACGGTAAATATATTTTTATTTTTATATTTCAAACCCTCTATGGTCCCATCATTGACATTGACAAAGGCTGCCTCTGCCACATCTTCTGGTATCGAAGCTTCCTTTACTACATACCCATGGTTCTGGGAGGAGATATATACACGGCCCGTCTCCAAATCCTTCACCGGATGATTGGCGCCGCGATGTCCATATTTCATTTTCTCTGTATCGCAGCCGCAGGCGAGAGCCATCAACTGGTGTCCCAGGCAGATGGCAAAGATGGGGACATTGGACCGATACAGCTTTTTCAGCTCGGCGATCACCTCCGTACATTCCTTTGGATCTCCGGGACCATTGGTCAGCATAATGCCATCCGGCTCCGCCGCCAAAAGCTCCTCCGCCTTTGTCTGCGCCGGATAGATAACCACCTCACAGCCTCTCCTAAGCAGGCATCTGGCGATATTAAATTTTGTCCCAACATCAAGAATAGCAACCTTCTTTGTCACCGGAATGCTGCTATCTGTATTGAGATCCCCCGGTTTGTAAGAAATCATCTCCTTCGTCGTCACCTTACTGACAACTCCCCGGACGGAATAGTCTTTAATTTTTATAAGGACGGTTTCCAGATCCACCGGCTCCCTGGTGGTGATCATACCGTTCATCGTCCCCTTCTCCCGCAGTATCTTTGTCAGGGCACGGGTATCAATGCCCTCAATACCAGGAATCCCCTGCTCTGTCAGAAAATCCTGTATACTCTGTTCATTTCGGAAATTGCTGCCCAGCCGGGATAATTCCCGGACAATAAATCCATCCGTATGGGAACCCTTCGCCTCCATATCCTTCCGACAGATACCATAATTGCCAATCAGCGGATATGTCATCACAACGGCCTGTCCCGCATAGCTGGGATCCGTTAGTACCTCCAGATATCCGGTCATGGAAGTATTGAATACGATCTCACTGATCATCTCGCCAGTGCTCCCAATGCTTTTACCAGTGAGCACCGTCCCGTCTTCCAATATAAGGTATGCCTTCATGTTGTCCTCCATTCGCGCACGCCTTTTGCGCACAATAAAGTTTGTGCGTGCGCACACAAACTTCCAGAGTGAAAGAATTTTTTCACTCTGTCCTCCTGTTCTCTTACTGTTTCGATCAATCCAAAACCAGTATCATCTCAGCGGTCTCCACCAGACTGTTACCACTGTCCATGCTAAGCTTTTGTATGTATTTATGAGCTTCTATTTCCGAGAGATGATTTCTCTCCATAAGAAGCTGTTTGGCGTCCTCTATGATACGCTGTTCCTGCTCTGTGCGTTTCTTCTGCACCGGTTTTTTTCTGCTCTGCCGGCGGTTCAGATCCAGCATCATTGTTTCTATCGTATTGACGAGCTCATAAATGTGAAACGGCATGGAAAGGCACATAATGTCTCCGGACGTACACTCCTGCAGCCGTGCAGGGGATGCCGCCAGAAGCATCCGGAACTCCCTGGGAAGATATCCATACAATTCACGGTAGTGCATATCTGGCAGCCGGTATCCGCACAGCACAATACCGCCGTCGTTTTCATTGGCGGCAGCGATAACCTGGGATGCGCTATTACATGCTAGTATATCATTATATCCATTCCGGTTCAAAAGATTTTTTATTTTTTTGGCATCTTCCAGTTTTGAAAATGCCACGATCAGGCATAGAATAGCTGATCCCTCCCTAATTAGATTCGATCCAGGTATTTTTCGACTTCCCAGGCGGTGACCTGTTCACAGAATCTATTCCACTCTTCTTTTTTCTTATTGATCATAATCTGCGACAGATGTTCTCCAAAGACACGATGAAGAAAGGTATCTTTCTCAAACTCCTGAACCGCTTCCATCAGTGTGCGCGGGAGGATATCAAACTTTGTATCAGCCGATGCCTCGTCCAGACTTACCGGCGGCTCCATCTCCCTGCGTATCCCTTCCAGTCCCGCAGCCAGACAGCCCGCAAGAACCAGGTACGGGTTGCTGGCGCCGTCGGGACTGCGGAGAACGATGCGGGGGCCCATTTTCCCTGTACTTGTAACGCGCATCAGCGGCGTGCGGTTCTTCCTGGACCAGCTGATATGCACCGGTGCATTATAACCCGGAACCAGCCGCTTATAGGAATTGATGATCGGATTATTGATCAGTGTCAGTCCCTTGATATGCTGCATGATACCCGCCATAAAATGATATGCCGTCCTGCTCAAACCATAGTATTCCTCCGGATCACTGAATATATTCTTTCCATCTTTGCACAGAAACAGATTCAAAAACATCCCGGAACCTTTTTTCCCATAATTGGGTTTCGGCATAAAGGTAGCATGAAGACCGTGCCTTCTCGCTACGGTGCGCACCGCCAGCTTATAGGTCATAATATTGTCTGCTGTATGGATGCCTTCACTGAACTTAAAGTCAATCTGATGCTGTGCCGCCTCATTGGAGTGATAGGAGGATTCCATTTCAAATCCCATCTCCGACAGAGACAGCACGATATCCCTTCTGGCATTTTCACCGGCATCTACAGGACCGATATCAAAGAAATCTCCTTTTTCTGACGTAGTAGTGGTAGGAGAGCCGTCCTCTGCCGTGTCAAACAAAAAGAATTCTGATTCCGGCCCCACATTAAATGTATATCCGTCCTTTTCTGCCTCCCTGACCACTTCCTTTAGTATATGCCGGGAATCCGCCACAAAAGGAGCACCATCCGGATAGCGGACATCGCAGATAAATCTTGCCACCCTCCCCCGCTGGGGCCGCCATGGAAAAATTGTAAAGGTATCCAGATCCGGCACCAGTACAAGTTCATCCACACGTGCCGTGTCAAAGCCGTGGATCGCCGCCCCGTCAAACATACACTGCTCATCCAGTACGACGTGGATCTGTTTCGCCGTAACGGCCATATTCTTCAGATTGCCAAAGGTATCCGTAAACTGGAGACGAATAAATTCCACATCCTCCTCCTCGATCAGTTCAAGAATATCCTCCCTCGTATAATGTGACATAATTTTTCCTCCATTCCATCTTACGGTTCCCTTAGTTCAAGTTCGTATACCCCATCAGGTCCTGGTCTACGGCCCTGGCCGCCTCCCGGCCCTCGCGGATCGCCCATACCACCAGAGACTGTCCCCGGTGCATATCCCCGGCAGTGAATACATCCTTCTGATTTGTGCGATACTCACCTGCCTTTGTCTCCACATTCATCCGGTCTGTCAGCTTCACTTCAAAATCCTTTGCCACATATTCCTCAGTACCAAGAAATCCCGCCGCGATAAATACCAGATCCACATCCATGACATACTCACTCCCAGGAATCTCACTGCTATTCATGCGTCCTGTCTTTTCATCCTTTGTCCATGCCAGTCTGACACACTTCACCTGCTTTAGCTTCCCTTTGTCATCCGGGATAAATTCTTTCACTGTGGTCTCATAGACCCGGGGATCACTGCCAAATATAGCAATGGCTTCCTGCTGGCCATAGTCTGTCTTAAGAACCTTCGGCCACTCTGGCCACGGATTTGTCTCTGGGCGCTCCGCCGGAGGTTTCGGCATCATTTCCATCTGTACCACGCTCTTAGCTCCTTGACGGATGGAAGAGCCCACACAGTCATTCCCGGTATCACCGCCGCCGATCACCAGGACATTTTTGTCCTTCGCACTGATATGATCGGTATACTCTGGATCACGAAGGTGCTTTGTCACCCGTTTCAGATAGTCCACAGCAAAATAAATCCCTTCTGCCTCCCTGCCGGCTGCCTTGATATCTCTTGGACGGGATGCACCGCAGGCAAGGACGACACGGTCATAGGTCTGCCGCAGCTCTTCTGCCGTAATGTCTGTTCCGACATTGACATTTACCCGGAATACAATCCCCTCATCCTCCATTATTTTAATTTTACGTTGGATCACAGATTTGTCAAGTTTCATATTGGGGATCCCATACATCAGAAGTCCTCCCGGATGGTCCTCCCTCTCAAATACAGTGACGCTGTGTCCGCGTTGATTTAACTGATCGGCTGCCGCCAGTCCGGCCGGGCCGGATCCGATCACTGCCACCGTCTTTCCGGTACGCACCTTCGGCGGTTTGGGATCCATAAGCCCGTGCTCATAACCATATTCGATAATGGCATGTTCATTTTCCTTAATGGTGACAGGTGCATCATTGATTCCGCAGGTACACGCGGCCTCGCACGGCGCCGGACAGACCCGGGAGGTAAATTCCGGGAAGTTGTTTGTCTTCATCAGCCGTCCCAAGGCATGTTCATAGTTTCCTGTGTATAATAATTCGTTCCATTCGGGACAGAGGTTATTCAGCGGACAGCCGCTGGCCATGCCACCGATCATCATACCGGACTGACAGAACGGAACACCGCAGTCCATACACCGCGCCGCCTGTGTCCGCCGCTCCTCCTCACTCATGGGTAGATGAAATTCGTTGAAATTCCGGATCCGTTCCTTCGCCCCGGTCTCTTCATTTCCCTGTCTCTCATATTCAATAAAACCAGTAGGTTTACCCATCGCTCTTTATCCTCTCTTTCTGGTCTGATAAAGTCACTTTCTATTTATTCTCTCAATTTGCCTTTTTATTTTGGAGCTGATAGAATGCCTCGATCTGTGCCTGCTCATTGCTCATGCCTTTTTCCTCGGCAAGAGCGATCTGCTGCAGCATTGCCTGATAATCATGTGGTATGATCTTCTTAAATTTGGGTAGGTATTCACTAAAGCTCTCAAGAATCTCCCTGCCCCGTTCCGAGCCGGTTGCCTCCACATGGGCTGTGATCATTTCCTTTAACTGCATAACATCATATTTATCTGAAACGGAGTTGGATGAAACCAGCCCCTTGTTTAATTTCAGGTAGAGATCGCTTTTCTCGTCCAGCACATAGGCAATCCCGCCGCTCATGCCGGCGGCAAAATTCTTCCCGGTGGGACCAAGGATTACCACACAGCCTCCCGTCATATACTCGCAGCCGTGGTCCCCAACCCCCTCCACAACAGCGCAGGCCCCTGAATTCCGGACACAGAAACGCTCTCCTGCCACGCCGTTGATATATGCCTCGCCACTGGTGGCGCCATACAATGCCACATTGCCGATGATAATGTTATCTTCCGCCCTGTACTGCACATTCTCCGGCGGATAGACCATGAGCCTGCCGCCGGACAGTCCCTTGCCGAAATAATCATTACTGTCTCCCTTTAGCTTCAGGGTGAGCCCCTTCGGGATAAAGGCGCCGAAGCTCTGTCCTCCGCTGCCGCTGCACTCCGCCGTAAAGGTATCCGTTTCCACTTCATCGCCAAGCCTTCTCGTAATCTCTGCCCCCAGCATCGTGCCAAGGGCCCGGTCAATGTTTGTAACCTTCGCTTTGATCTGTACCCTCTCTCCCGTCTCCAGGGATGTGGCAAATTTTTTCAACAATACTTTCTCATCTATCGTCTTGTTTAGCTTAAAGTGATAGGCATCCTTTTCATTGAATATCCTTTTTTTATCGTGGATAAAGGGATTTTCTATCACCGGTGACAGGTCGATCCGGCTCATCCTCTCATCTCCTGACATATCATCGCGCACCTTTAAGAGATCCGAGCGCCCGATCAAATCATCTAGTCTTTTCACGCCGAGCTTCGCCATCAGTTCCCGCAGTTCTTCCGCTATAAAACGCATAAAGTTTTCCACATATTCCGGCTTGCCCCGGAACCGTTTACGAAGCTCCGGATTCTGTGTTGCCACACCCACCGGACAGGTATCAAGATTGCAGACCCGCATCATCACGCAGCCCATCGTCACCAGAGGCGCCGTGGCAAAGCCGAATTCCTCTGCCCCCAGCAGTGCCGCCACCAGAACATCGCGCCCGGTCATCAGCTTTCCGTCTGCCTCGATCACCACTTTGGAGCGGAGACCGTTCATCATCAGGGTCTGGTGCGTCTCAGCAAGACCAAGTTCCCATGGAAGACCGGCATTGTGGATCGAACTCGACGGCGCCGCCCCAGTTCCCCCGTCATAACCCGAGATTAGTATCACCCCGGCGCCCGCCTTCGCCACCCCGGCGGCCACGGTCCCGACACCGGACTCTGACACCAGTTTAACAGAAATCCGGGCATCTTTATTGGCATTTTTCAGATCATAGATCAGCTGCGCCAGATCCTCGATGGAATAGATATCATGATGGGGCGGCGGGGAGATCAGGGATACGCCCGGTGTCGACAGCCTTGTCTTCGCGATCCACGGATATACCTTGCCTCCCGGCAGATGACCGCCCTCTCCTGGTTTCGCCCCTTGTGCCATCTTGATCTGAATCTCCTTTGCGCTGACCAGATAGTGGGAGGTGACGCCGAATCGCCCGGAGGCCACCTGCTTGATCGCTGAACAGCGGTTTACCTCGTCATTTACCGAGGCAAGCCGTTCCAGGCTCTCCCCACCCTCCCCGCTGTTGGATTTGGCATGCAGCCGGTTCATGGCGATGGCAAGCGTCTCATGTGCCTCCTGGGAGATGGAACCATAGGACATGGCACCTGTCTTAAATCTTCTCACGATGCTGTCCACACTCTCCACCTGGGACAGTGGAATCCCTTTCTTGGGGAAACGAAAGCCAAGAAGGCTGCGGAGGTTCATAAAGCTGTCCTCCCGGTCAATCTCTTTTGAATATTCCTTAAAAAGCTTATAGTCCCCCCGCTGGGTGGCCTGCTGCAGAAGATGGATGGTCTTTGGATTGTACAGGTGCTCTTCCATGCCGCTTCTGGACTTATGGATGCCGACACTTTCCAGTGTCGTATCCACACCGAGCTCCAGCGGATCAAAGGCTCTGGCATGCAGCGCCTCCACCTGCTCTTCCATGTCTTTTATCGTAATGCCGCCAATGCGGGAAACGGTATCGGTAAAATATTTCTCCGTCACTTCCCGGGAGATGCCGATGGCCTCAAATATTTTCGAGCCCTGATAGGACTGGATGGTGGAAATCCCCATCTTGGATGCGATTTTTACAATGCCGTGGAGAACCGCATCATTGTAATCACTGACTGCCGCATAGTAATCCTTATCCAGCATATCGCTGTCAATCAGGCGCTTAATGGTATCTAAGGCAAGATAAGGGTTGACGGCGCTGGCCCCATATCCCAGCAGGGTGGCAAAATGGTGTACCTCCCTTGGCTCTGCACTCTCCAATATCATCGCCATACTGGTACGCTTCTTCGTGCGCACCAGATGCTGCTGCATGGCAGATACCGCCAGCAAAGACGGGATCGCCACATGGTTTTCATCCACGCCCCGGTCGCTCAGGATCAGGATATTAGCTCCGTCACGGAATGCCCGGTCTGCTTCCAGATACAGTCGGTCAATGGCTTTTTCCAGTGATGTGTTTTTATAATAAATGATTGGGATCACAGCAGTCCGAAATCCTGGCACATTCATGTTTTTGATCTTCAGCATATCAGTATCTGTCAGGATCGGATTGTGGATCTGCAGTACCCGGCAGTTTTCCGGCTGTTCCTGAAGGAGATTCCCGTCTTCCCCGATATATATGGTAGTAGATGTGACAACCTCCTCACGGATAGCATCAATCGGCGGGTTCGTCACCTGGGCGAAACGCTGGCGGAAATAGTTAAAAAGTGGCTGAGACTGGCGGCTCAGGACGGGAAGCGGACTGTCATGTCCCATTGCCGCAATCGGTTCCCCGCCATTTTTTGCCATGGGAAGTATCGAGTTTTTCACTTCCTCATAGGTATAGCCGAATGCCTTCTGCAGCCTTCTCCTCTCCTCCACCTCATAATGCCGGATCTTCTGGTTAGGAATATGGATATCTTTCAAATTCACAAGATGGCTGTCCAGCCACTCCCCATATGGCTGGGAAGAGGCATATTTTTCTTTCAGCACATCATCATCCACAAGCTCTCCCTTTACCGTGTCCACAAGCAGCATCTTGCCCGGACGCAGACGGTCTTTTTTTACCACATGTTCCTCTGCAATAGGCATCACACCCACCTCAGAAGAGAGGATCAGCTGATCGTCGTCTGTAATATAATACCGGGACGGACGCAGCCCGTTGCGGTCCAGCACAGCTCCCACCAGGTCACCGTCCGAGAACAGTATAGAAGCCGGACCGTCCCACGGCTCCATCATGGTGGCATAATACTGGTAGAAATCTTTCTTTGTATCACTGATATAACGATTGTTTTCCCATGGCTCCGGTATCGTGATCATCACGGCGAGAGGAAGATCCATCCCGCTCATCACAAGAAATTCCAGTGTGTTGTCCAGCATGGCAGAATCCGAACCCTCTGAATTGATGACAGGCAGTACCTTGTGCAGCTCTGATTTTAACTGCTCCGATTCCATCGTCTCCTCTCTGGCAAGCATCTTATCCGCATTTCCCAGGATCGTATTGATCTCGCCATTGTGAACGATAAAACGGTTGGGATGGGCGCGCTGCCAGCTGGGCTGGGTATTTGTCGAGAAACGGGAGTGTACGATGGCGATTGCCGATTCATACCTCACATCCTGCAGATCATCAAAAAACGGTCTCAGCTGGGACACCAAAAACATTCCCTTGTAGACAATGGTGCGGGAAGAGAGGGAAACCACATAGGTATTTTCATTGGACTGTTCAAACACACGGCGCGCGATATAGAGTTTGCGGTCAAAATCAAGCCCCTTTCCGGTCTTTTTTGGTTTTTTCACAAAGCCCTGCATGATATATGGCATACAGTCTACGGCGCGCTTGCCAAGAATATCTGGCGCAATGGGTACCTGACGCCAGCCAAGAAATTCCATGCCCTCTTTCTCTATAATGGTCTCAAACATTTTCTTTGCCTGATTCCGCTTAAATTCATCCTGGGGAAAGAAGAACATACCGACGCCGTATTCTCTCTCTTCTCCGATGTCGATCCCCATTTCCTTCGTTACCCTGCTGAAAAATTTATGGGAAATCTGCAGCAGGATCCCGACACCGTCTCCCGTCTTTCCCTCTCCGTCTTTGCCGGCGCGGTGTTCAAGATTTGCCACAATCTCCAACGCATTTTTCACGGTATCATGGCTTCTTCTTCCCTTTATATTCACGATGGCACCGATTCCACAGTTATCATGTTCAAAAGCCGGATGATACAGCCCCACCGGTTTTCTCTTACACTCTTCTACATATCCGCTCATGGGAAATCCTCCTTTGGCAATGCAAAAAATAAAAAACGCCAAAAATACACTTCTTGTGTATCCTTGACGTCTTTGTCTTTCGTTATTATATAACAAAGGACGTAAAATTGCAAGCAGGAATTTACAACATCATTTTGCAATTAAAACTCCCTTTTCGGAAAACTGTTCCCACTGCTTAACATTTGAAATAAAATGCATATTCTTACGTATAATTACTGGATTTGTACCGGAATTTATCTTAATCCATTCGCAAATACGGGAGTTTGACAGTTGAATAAGAGAAAAATACGTTGCAGGCCTTGTAATGCCTGTATTTTTTTGTCAAATTTTTTGATTCTATATGTACTTGTTTGTAATAGTGT
>CAJSYQ010000006.1 GCA_910574015.1 Eubacteriaceae bacterium
CGGCATATGCGTCACGGACGGGTACCAGGTCTGCCACACGATCGAAAACGAACGGGAAGACCTGAAGATTGCCGGATGCTGGTCCCATGCCAGACGGAGATTTGACGAAGCGGTTAAGGGTCTGCCGAAAGTAAAGCGGAAAGACAGCCGCGCGCACCTTGCGCTGACAATGATACAGGCCATCTACCGGGAGGAGAGGCTGCTGAAAGGTCTCCCGGCAAAAGAGCGGAAAAACCGCCGCCAGTTAAGCGTCCGCCCGCTGGTGGAGGCCTATTTCTCATGGGTAAAAGAAAACATTCCCAAAGTACCTCAGAAAAGTAAGACATGGGAAGGTTTCAATTACTCTATCAACCAGGAGAAATACCTGAAAGTGTTCCTTGATGACGGAGAAGTCCCAATGGACAACAACGCTGCTGAGCAGTCGATCCGTGGATTCTGTATCGGTAAGAAGAACTGGGTCATGATCGATACGATTACAGGTGCAGAGTCAAGCGCCATTATATACAGTATTGCAGAAACAGCAAAAGCCAACAATCTGAAACCATATGATTATTTTGAATACCTGCTTACCGAGATCCCAAAGCATCTGGATGAGACTGACCGCAGTTTTCTGGACGACCTGCTCCCCTGGTCACCGAACCTGCCCGCGAATTGCCGGAAGCCCGGTAAAAAAGAAGTAAAATAAGACTGGAGCAAATCTGTCTCTATCATACAGGTTTGCTCCAATTTTGTATAGGTACATACTATCTATCGTTTACGGTTGTCCTGTACGGAGAGCGGCTGACGGATCATTTATAAAAAGATCGGGATGGCAGCAACCAAAAACCTGCCATCCCAGCCTTATTCCATCGGCATTTATATTATTGCCAGAATATCCCATCCTTATTCCAGAGGTCGGGTGTGGGCAGAGCCCACAGAAAGGCAATAAGATAACATGCCTGTTTGTCATGCAAAAAGATCAGAAAAGATGTATAGACTTCATCCAACTGGTTATCCTATGAATAGAAAAACTAATTCCACAACGAAATATACGTAAAACCGACAAAAAATCTGTACATATTTTATTCTTATCAGAAAAGTCTAACTTCTATAGACACAAGATTTTTTACAGCCTCGCATCATTAACTTCAACATAACGATATGATGCATTTCTATTGATTATATTTTACCAGTCTGCTACGTTATATTTTTCTAAAAGCTCTTTTGCTTTTACCTCACCCTCCTTGGTGATATACATGGATTTTGCTCGATGTGAGCCCTGCCTTATGTAATCTTTTTCATCAAGTTTGTTAAGCACATCAAAATTATAACCTTTCCACGCATACTTATCATCTTTATTTGCAAATCTGTCCTGTTCCGTAAAATGTGACAGATAAATCAACATCATTGTCAGTTCTTCCATTGCTATCTTTGCATCTGTTTTATCCATGCTGTTCTCCCTCCACTTTTAATCTTTTTATTTCCTGCTATGCAATTGTCCATTCATAAGTCATAGTGTAGATTACCATTTGATTTTGCTTCCAAATAGGTCTGTTTGGACTGTTCGGACATATTTCTGCCCAAACACACGCCATACGGGGCAACGATTCCGTCATGAATAATAACATCCCTGAATGGCATCAATGTAGCTTCCACGATCTGCGGCATGGGATAACCTCCCAATATTTCTTTCCACGAAGAGTAAATTCCTTTCACAATATATACCTCATTGTTATCAACAGAAATCAACACAGATCCTTTTCTTAAATGTCTGTCCACTATAAATTTCCCATGTATTGCTCTCTTCCAGCTACTGACAATAGCTATTTCTTCTTCATCCATCTTTTTAAAGCCTGACAGCACAAATTCATCAATTATATCTTTATCTTCCCATAATTTAGAAGATATAAACGCTACTGATTTTAGCGGCAAACCTTTAGGCGATGTCATCCCATAAAGTTCCTTTACCAGCTTATATTTTTGATTTACAAAATCCAATAGAGCTATCCATAGATCATAAAATTGTTCCGCTTCCTCATCTGTTAAAACCATACAAATACACCTTCATCCTTTTTATATTATCCATCAGCAACATTCTATATAATATCATTTACCCCTATATGCTCAAAACTTCCGTAGACAAACACAATTTTGACCTTATCAATTGCTGATTCCGACTTGATCGTTTTAGCATAAGCTACTCATCTTGGATAATTCTTGTTTAAATCTTGGATAAACCTTGTTTAAACTACACCTTTATTACAAAATATTTAACCAACTATTCTTTGACTTATTGCAAGGAATAATACATTAACTTAGTCCAAGATTTAGCTCAACTTTAGTCCAAAACAAGTCCAATTTAGTCCAAGCTCTGAAAGTAAGTCCCAAAACGATCTAATTCCATTGAAAATAAACTCAACTTCTCATTCATCAGCCAAAGTCTCATATCTCACAACCAATTGATTCTGATCATTCTATTTCTATATAAATCGCCACCTTGAATAATTCTTGTTTAAATCTTGGATAAACCTTGTTTAATTTACAATTTTAAAACAAGATCTCACTTTAATATCCAATTAGATTTTTGCTGGTTTTCTGAGTCAGTATCAATAATGCCTTGTTTTCTCAGCGCTGTAAGCATATTTCGGATTTTATTTTCTTTTTGGGCATCACTCAACACATTTGGCAGCTTATCCCATAACAATTCCCGAATATCCTTCTTTTTGGCTTTTTTATACTGTTTCAGATATTCAACAATTAAATCCTTATAATACTTATCATCAAACCCCTTATTTTTAATATAGTTTGTACTCTCATCAATGCTTTTAGCCGCTGATGCCGATAAATATAAACTTGTTATCCTGCCTTCTACCAGTTTCAATGCCCGCAGTCTGTCTACATCCTCTTTTTCTATCGACAAGCCTTTTTGGACCCTATCAAGCAAAAACACTGTCTGTAAATCTAAATCCTGATGATCATACAATATGTGCATATAATTATCATTCAAGGTTTTACCATATACCGTCACTTCAACCTGTGTCCCTGAAGATACATTGTAGTCCGGCAGTGGAAAATACTTCGCCTTTTGAATATTATATGCTCGGCGGATTCCCAATGTTGCGGTATCAATCATATGAAATGCTATCATAGAATCTGCTAAAAGTTTATTTCTATAAAATGGCGGACTGTAACTTACTTCCAACACGTTCTCTATTTTCTGTGGAATAAAGTCCCCCGGATTCGTAAATTTAATTTTGTCCTCAAATTCATTCACATAAATCCTTCCACCTAACTGATAATTCGTATGCGCAATACAGTTGTTAAGCAACTCCCGAATTAGCCAGCTATTATATTGCTCTGTTTCCATCGGAAACAGCGTCAACTGATTAGGCATATAACGGTAAGTCAGATTTCGTACTTTCGCAAACACTTTATCCACTACATTGATAAATGGAATCTTAAAAATTGCATAATCTTTATCCATTCCATCCGCGCCATACAACCTCCACATAATGCTCGGCGCAGTCTGAAACATATAATCAAAATCCGAATTCCCCAACAGAAGCATTCCTGCTTGTGTAATTTTGCCATCTATCATAAGCTTAATCTTTGTAAGAAACTGCTCATCACTCATAGCATCCACTTCTGCCGAAATATGCTTCTGATTCATTTTTTCTTTATATTTTTCTCTTGCCAAATCTATTGCAGTCTTATCCAAGTGCTCTATTGTTGCCTTTTCTAATACCTGTTTTGACCAGTCCTTACGTTCCTGTGAACGAATCGCGTCTATCTTATACTGTTTTAATGCAACAAGACTTTCTCCTGCCCGTTCATAGTAATTCGTTTTCCAATCTGTTGGAATGCCAGTTGCTGCCGCAGGAATTTTGAACATAAGCACTCGGTATTCTTTGCCATTCAAAATCGGAAATATTTCGATAATATCATAAAATGTCATACCATTGGCGGTATCTCTGGATATTTCATACTTGAAACGCTCAAGCAGACTTTTGTCGCCCTTTTTAAAGGAAGTTCCGACTACTTGCTTTGTCTTATTCTGTTCTCCAACTCCAAAAATGAGCCAACCATATTGCTGTTGACGCAGATTTGCTTCATTGCTGATCGCGGAAAAATATCTGCCGATTTTGTCTGTATCATAGCCGCCCTTAGCTTCCTTAAACTCAACAATCTCGTATTCCCATCGTTCCATGAGCATTTCTAAGATTTCATAATATTCAGCATCTTTTGTAGACTTGCTATACTCAAAATATGGCATTATGATACCGCCTTTACAATTTAATTTATTGAAATTTTAGTTCAAATTCTTCTATCAGCAAATTAGCCAAATAAGCAGCCACTTCTCTATTAAACTGAAAAGATTGACTAATCTTTTCTGGATTTTCACGTGCTGGCTTTCCATATGTATCTATCTGTAAATATTTCTCGCCACTATTATCAAAAACTGTATATGTTGCATACACTTGATCATGTACAGTATTTCTTTCCTTATTTACTTTCGTCAAATTCCTAATATCTATTTGTGCCATATATTTCCTTCTTTCCCGTCTTGACCTTCAATTCATATCCATTCTTATATCAAAAATAGCTTCCTCTATTGTCTTTATACAGCTTTCGGTATTTTTCTTTATATCTTTACCCCAAAAACGTAGCACTATCCACCCCATAGCTTTTAATCTTTTATTGATTTCCTCATCTCTGCTGATATTTCTTTCTATCTTCATAATCCAATAATCACTATTATTGCTCTTTTCAATCCTCTTCCGCTGTACTTCCCAATCCTTTCCATGAAAAAATTCGCCATCACAAAAAATTGCAATTTTATACTTTGTTAAAACTATATCTGGTTTTCCCGGTATTTTTGTATAATTTTTTCTATACCTATATCCTTTCTTCCGAAGCGCTTTTCGAAGTATACATTCAATTTCAGTATTTTTAGAACGTATATGCTGCATATTCTTTTTTCTTTGTTCAGGAGTAAGATCGTCCATATCAACTGCTCCTTTATGAAAATGTTAAGGGCATCCCATCCTCAATAAGTCGATCCTTAGTTCTTATTATGACTTTTGCCTGACGGTCAGATGGTACTTTCCCCGTAATCGAAATATTCCTTGCCATTTTTAATAGTGAGTCCTCCATATCAGTGAGAAGTTTTCTTTCCTTCCCCCATTCGTATACTTGTTTCCAATAACTCTCTCCTGCTGAAATAATATATTTAAGATCGTCTACCTCATTAGCTATTTTTCTCCCTGCTTTAGCATCTTTTTGTATGTCCTTTATTTCTGAAACAAGTATCAGTGTTTTTATGAAAGCATCTTGTATTGACCATTTTCTATCTTGTGCCTTTTCCCAACACAACTCTCTTTTACACCACTCTGTTACATTTTCGACCATTCTGGAGGGCTCCGTAATATATTCATACACCTCATCACATAAAACAGCCATCTGCTGCCAAAGCTCTTGATATATGCTTTGCTGTGACCATATTTTAATAAAATCCAAAGTATAGTCTTTGCAATTTTTCTGTATGTAATCAAATAGAATACTCATAGCATAAGCAATAACATTCGCTTTATAAGAATGCTTTTCTTTCCACCATACCTTTTGTCTAATAATCTCATCTGTCGCTTTAAATATAATTGCCAAAGAAACAACTCGTTTAAAATAATATACATTAAATACCTCATCACTTTTATCCCACTGCTTTTTTATTTCATTTGAAAATGCTCTAACCAAGGCCTGTTTCCCTTTGCTTACTATATGTGGAACACAATTATAAATCTCCATATATTTTGCTAAATCAACCAGCTTTATAACTTGACTTGCAGGGTAACGCATTTCATACTGTTTCATCTGACTGGATTTAGGCTTAAATTTCATTTTACCTTGATTATATTGTCCCTTAGCCCGTTCGTAATACCAATATTGTTGATATTGATTTCCCTGAACTGCAGGTGCAGGAGTTTTTCTTGAATACTCTTCCATTCTAATATGAAATGGATGATTTGAAAAGAAATCAGAAGCATCAACCTTATTTTGAGAATTTGAATACTCTGATATTTTAGGTATAATGCGTTCTGACATACTATGCTCTAAAACGGATATCTTCATCGGAACATATAATTTCGATATGTCAATATTGTCGTCCTTTCTCTGGGTAAGTAAAGTATATGCTATCGAAGCCGTAGTCTGTCCCCCATTAACAATCTGTAAATCTTTAATTCGCTTTATAATAAGACCTTCCTGTGTCATTTCCGTATCAATTTCAGTTGCAGTTGCCGCTATTCCATTATTATATGCAAAAAACATCTCCGGATAATTTTTAATAGTATTTTGAATACTTTTATTTACTTTTCCTCTCGCACTTAAAAAAGAGCGCACATTCCCCTCTAAAAGTCTTGAACCAAATTCTAAGTATAAATCATTTAAAATTTGCCCCGGAACAACCGCTAAATATGATGTATAGGTAATAATGTTTTCTGGTATAATTTCCTCTGGACTTTCTTCTTCATACCTTATTGGCACTTCTATGTCAGCTTTAACATTTTCATATTCTACCGCCTTTACACAAGAAATACCATTAATTCCCATTTTATCAAATACAATTTCCACGCTTTCTTTTTGCGTTGTAGAACTTATAATATCAAAAATCCTTGTAATATCCCAAACATTTCTTTCAACATTAATTCCTGATATTTCAATGTCTTTTATATTTTTTACTCTCTGGCGATTGTATGCATCTGTTAAAATATAGAAACGGAATTTAGTAATCTCTGCTATTTTTTCATGCAACAGCATATTAAACTCATATTCTTGAGAGCTTTCTTCAAATCCCATCTTATATTTAATCGCTTCTTCTATAAAATGCCTAATAAGATTGAATTTAATATCAATGTCTTTTGCATTAATGGAATCATTCTCAAACGGACCATGATAGTCTAAGATGAACACGCAGCAGCTTCCATCCGTATCATCAAAAGCATATCCATCAATCTCCATATTCGCTCTCTTATGAGAAATTCCTTCTTGATGGCACTCAATAAAATCATCAAATTCCTCGCCTGTTGCAAGAATATCAGTAACATAGTAAAGAAACTCCTTATCCGGCGTACTGCTGCCATCTGCTGCTGCCGCAACTGCCATATCCTCCAACAATTGTTCTCTATATTCCTCAACAGTCAAACCCAATCCTCCTTAAACCTTTCAATGCCATCAAGCATTATTGTATATTGAGCATTTCCAATAGCATTATCAACATCTTTTTTACGAATGCGCGGAAACATATCATCCACATAATACGATTGTCTGCCCTTATACATAAAGTTCCACAATTCATATTCTTCGTCAAAAGAATATCCTATGTTGTCCAATTTCGTCTGCAAAACATTTAAATTCTCAACATCAGTAATCAAACTCATTATTTCAACTACCAATTTATTTATATTAACAGAATTTTCGGCAACGGTACTTGTATCTTCCAGCCGCACCACCACCAAATGCCCCTCTTTCTCAGATTCAAGCTGTTCTAAGGAACTAATCTTTACTTGTAAGGCATTCTCATTAACACTCTTTATCTCATACCAAGTATCGTCAATCTCAAAATCTTTATGTCCTAATAACGGTCCCATCCATGCTTGTACAGCCTTTTCTTCACCCCACTTTGTCAAAATGCATTCTTTTAGAATCAGCAGTTCACCAATCAACCCCTTTATCTCCTGCTTATCCAATACAGTCTGCTTTTTCTTGCCAAACATTTCTTTCCAATACTTCCACCTTATAATTGCACACGCAATCGCTTGGTCACTCCCTGCCCTTTCACAAATAGTAATAATATCATTACAAAAAATTAGAAACAATGATTCATAAGCTGTATCTAGCAGGGAAAATGATAGCGCCATTTTTCCATCATTACGCATTTTTAATGCTACATCAATCAGTTTGGTTGATTTAATCTGCTTAAAATTAGAGTTTTCAGTAATAACTACTGTCATTCTGCCATCATCATCATACCCTACAAATATATTAACTGTATATGTACTATCGATGCGTTGAAAGGTTCTGCTTGCTTTCCCCTTTTCAAATTTTGATTTCAACTTCATTAATCATCATCCTCTTCAAAATCCAACTCATCCTCAAATATCTGTTGTTTGGCAACTTTATTTAATACATACTTCACATACTTCGTTTCCTGATCTGACAAAGACGGTATTCCAATGCCAAAGCCAATGACATAATCCTCCAAATATTGTTCCTGAATCTTTTTCTCCTGTTCAGCGGATTCTGATTTTCTACATTCATTTAATTCAACTGCAAAAATTGTAAGTAAAGGATTTCTATCCACCCCTGTGAAATAATCATTTGGTGCTAAGTTACTTTTTTGACTATTCTCTTTTATTTCTCTCACTTTTTCCTTGGAAAGCGCTGCCGCCGCATCTCCACCTCCTGCTAAATGTTTTTTGCTTCCAGACATTTTCAAAATTTTTCCATCATTTTCAATAGAAAAGCTTCTTGATACACAATGATATTTTGTAGAATTATAAAGTACAATTTCTCGTTCTGATTTTCCAGACGCAAAAGCAATATCCCAATTCTTTAATTCTTCACCTCGGTATTCTTTAATAAATCTTCTTACAGCCGTTGTATTAAACTTCTCATTTTTAGGCGACACCTCTATCTCATTCAAAAACTCCAATATCACTTGTACTGGTACACTTCTTATAATATATTGATTTCCTTCTTCTGCCTTTGGAGTATATTCATCCCCATATTCCATACAAGTCTTTATTAAACTATTTACACTCTCTAAATTTCTCCTATTTTTATCCAAATCTGCATAAATCTCCGGTGTGTCAATATACACTCCGCTAAAACTTATCGCACACTCCATTTCCTCAGTACTGCGCATTTTATTTCGTGCCGTTACAATCAACGCTGTTAAATCTGATCTAACTCGTAAACCAAAATCCTTTGGTGTTAATCCAGAATCCTCAAACCTTTTTACCTCTTCCCGCAACTCGTCTGTTGCCTGACTAATATAACGATACCATTCAATGCTGTCATCTGACATCCATATGCGGCATAATTCCGCATACTTCCCTCGATATCCAAACCATCTTCCCATCTGCATCAAAGTATCATACATACGCGAATTTCTGTAAAAATAGCTTATTACCAACCCTTCCAAAGTCAACCCTCGCGAAAGACTCATTCCACCAACAGCGATTAACCGCAATCCATGTGGATAATCATCATAGTTTAAGTTTTGACCATTACGCTGATTTATTGTCTGTACCATAATACTTCCACATGAATTGTATAATTGTGTTTGTACTTCTTCCCATTCAAAATCAACAGTTGAATATATTACTTCAAATGTTTCTTTCAACTGTTTAATGTATATATCCTGCAACGCTTTATCTGTAGGTAGTTTACAGTATAATTTACACGCACTCTGTATATTTTTTAAATACTCATTTACCAACCCGCTTACTTCTTCCTGCACAGCAGTGAACCTGCTGACATTTATAAGCATTGACCTGTGATTATCTGAAAGCCCCATCAAATCTTCCATAGTATTTGCAAGCACAAATGCTTCAATAGCTGTTTTTAAGTCTTTCGGAAGTTCTCTCACATGAATTGAAGACTTATGTTTCAATGGCAGTATAAATTCTATGCTTTGAGGATTTCTAAAGTTGTCATCTATCTCCACAAGCATATAACTTGCATTTCCATCTTCTGCAAAGATATTTCTTGCACCTGTATAATTCGATGGTGCATTCAATGAATATATATAATCCTTAGGAAAAAGATCCTCTTCCAACATAGCATCATAACTATCCGGATCAATAAAAATATTCGCAAATGGAGTTGCTGTAAAACCTACATAACTAGATTTTTCAAATTTACTGACCAAATCTCTAATCTGTCCATTTATTGCCGTTGGTGTATCCTCATCTTTATTTGTATTCACTGATGCATTATCTGCTTCATCATCTATCATCAAAATTGACTGCCGGATTTTTTGCTGTCCATTTTGATTAAATGTTGTAAGCCATTTATTTAATCTTTTGAGAATCGAGGAATTTTTCTTAACAACAAAAATAACCGGTCCATTAATATTCCGTAAATCGAATCCTAAATTATTTGCATTTTGCTGTTTAAAGTCATCTGCTGTTGATGTCAACACCATTGGGCGAATAGAAGAATCATATTTTCCAACCCCAATCACTTGACCATTCTCCAACATTTTAACCATAGCATCGCTGTCTGCGCCAACAAATCCTTCATCAACCCGCATCTGTGTCTGTTTTCTCAATTTTTCTATCGTACCTGTCATCAAGACAACAACCTTATATCCAGCATCTACAGCCTTACAAATCAGCCCTAAGTAATTGGCAGTTTTGCCTGACTGTACATCTCCTATAATCAATCCACGCCTGCTATATGCAACATCTCTGCTTGGATCTCCCAATAGATCAGTCAATTTATCCAGAATATCATCCATCACATTTACTACTTTAACAGAAAATCCTTTGTCATTTAAAAGATACTTTTTATATCGTTCCCAATATTTCATATCAAGCAAAGGTTTTTTATCCAAAAACCACTTTTCATGTCCTTTTTCCTGAATGAGAGAACCCTGATCAAGTTTAATAGAAAATTCTGACTTTATTTCTGCCCTGACATTTTCCACCTCTATATCTGATAAACTGGAAAAAGTCGGTATGCACCTTAATTCCTCTATTTTTTCATCAATAGTCTGCTCCTTGATTTCTGGCTCCCCTGCTAAAAAAGAACTTACAAGACCATGAAATCTTTTTTCAATATCATTCATTATTTTCTATCTCCTCTTGAATGCGCTTTTTAATTTCCTCATAATTGCAATATGGTTCCGTATTCATAAATGCTTTATAGTATTCTATAATATGAAGTCCTTTTGATTTGACATAATCCATCTGAATCTGTAGTTCAGCCCACACATCTTCCATCTCCTCGTTACATTCTTCAATAGCACCTTTTGCCATATCGACATATAATGCATTGATGGGAAATGCTTCTTCTATCCCTTTTATAACTGAATCCAAAAGTTTTAGCTGTTCCGATTCCATAGTTTCCAGTAAAAGTCTTAGTTGAGGGATTTTGCGATTAATTGTGTATCTATATCCATCCCTCATTTTGATTTTTTCCCAAATCACTTCTATATTTTTATCATTCTTTTCCTTTCTCCCTCTATATGTATATACTTTTTCACTATTTAAAACTGTTTCATAAACAGCATTAAACATATTCTTCTTTATAATGTCAGGAAGCGAAGCTGTACTCTTTTTTATATCAATTGCCCACATATAATCTAAAGAGTTAGGAATATCAACCCTTACTCTTGCCAGCTTATTCAGTTCATCCTTTCTTTCAAGCCTAAACCATGTGCCCCATATAATCAGCCGCTTATTTCTATATACATAAAACCCCTGCTCGCTACGGATACGCTCTTTTCCTCCAAGCTTAACTAAATCTTCCTGTTTTAATTTTGACAAGTGAGGCAGCACATAAGGCTTTAATGTAATCTTTTCTTGGTTTATATAAAATGAACTTTCTCTCTTTTTCTGAGTAGCTGGATGTGAACTCAAGAAAGGATCGCGTCCCACAATTTTTATACCGTTTAACCGAATTATAAGCCCTTCCTCTATAAATCTATGGAATACAAGTGCAATATGATTTTCCATATCATTTAAATTTTTATTAAATGTTGTATTAATGTCATTCGTGCCTTCTTTAACACGATCAAAATTTTCCAACAGAATATACGTTCCTGCTCTAACTTTATCCAGCATATCTATGTAAAAATATTCTTTTATCTCTTCGTCTGAAAAACACTTCAAAACCCATGCACCTTTTTCAATAACGAAATCAAGATCCCAAGAATATGCGCTTATCTCATTATTTTTCTTGCTGACAACTACTAAGCGCCGACACTGCGACAAGGAAGCAGCTTTAAGACCTAAACCAAATCTTCCTAAGTCATCACTATCCCTTTTATCCAAAGGACTTTTGCTGCCATATCTCATTGCTTCATACAACTCGTCCTTTGACATTCCACACCCATTATCAAATATTACCATCCAAGGATCAGCAGATGGTTCTGATAAAATAGATATTTCATCAGCTTTTGCACTAATGCTGTTATCAATCAAATCTGCAATAGCAGAGGAAAAAGAATACCCTAATGAACGCATTGATTCAATTAATGATGGTGCAAACGGCACACAATTCTGTTCATACATTCTTTTCCCTCCCAGCAGTACAAACCAAACTATTATGGTGCTTACTCTTATTCTTGTATATATTTATACAACCATTCTGCTAAACCCTGTGCCATCAGCGGCGGAACAGCATTTCCGACCTGTTGATATTGTGAATCTTTGCTTCCCTCAAATATAAATTTATCCGGAAAAGATTGAAGTCTAGCCGCTTCCCTTACACTGATTGCACGATCCAATCTCGGATGTATCCACATGGATTTCCTTACATTAATCACTGTTCCACTCGGTTCGTTACCTCTTAATCTCAAATAAATACTATTCTGTGTCCGCTTAGGATCAGCATAATTAGACTTTAATTTTTCATCAAGATCATGAAAATTCTGCCCTTCTTTTAACTGTGCAAACCGTTCTTTAGCATCTTTACTGCTTTTTGTAATTACATGATTATATAATACCTTAGAGCCCTCTCTCATTTTCTGCGCGTACTGTGATAATTGTTCGGTATCAGCATATGGGATTGCATCAGTTGATACATTCTCAGTTGTTTGACAATCAATTAAATCTATAATTGCATTATTTACTGAAATTGTTTGAAGTTCTTCTGGTTTACTTGGCATTTTCAGTTCCTGCTCGCCAAGGATATCTTTCCTTACGCCAAATACAACATATCTTTTCCTGTCCTGTGGCACACCATACCACAATGAATTAACTACACCGCTACACTGTTTGTAATCTTCTTCTACAATCTTTTTGACATATTGAATTACAGGGTATGAGTGCACTTTGGCTACTACATTGCCAGTTCTTGTTTTTTCTTCAAATTCATATAAAATTTGATTATCATCCAACTCTTTTTTTAAAATAAATGCTTTCTGAAAATTCAAAAAACCTGAAAGTTGTTCAAGCACATCGGTAATGCTGTCCTCAAAAATATGATTTTCGATAACATTCAAAATAGAAAAATCATTTTCTTTCGTTTCTTTATGCCTTGATATCTCTTTAACTATTTTTTTCCCATTTTTTTCTATATATTTTTTCAGCTTATCGTCATTATTTCTATTTTTATACAAAACATTTAGCAATTGAAATAATTCTGATGAAACTTCATATTCTTTATATGAATTTTTCTGCAAGATATCTAATACCCTTAAATTATCATACGCCCCTTTTGCAATTACTAATTCTTCTTCCTGCATCTCAATTCCCAGCTTCATAACTATTTCATGATCTATCCTAGAGTCATAAAATCTATGCGTTTCAGATGCAAGCATACTTACGTTTTCCATTACAAATGCTTTCGGCTTAATTTCCATCACAGCTCTGAAATATTCTTTCACAAGCGAATTATTCATGCTTATTATGTGGTTCTTTTGTCGATTTGCATTTGAAAAACCCTGACAAGGAGGACCACCTATAATAATGTCTATCCCCCCAATCTCTTTATTCAATTTTGTAAAATTGCAGCCTATTACATCTTTTATTATCTCTATTTCGTCTTTTTTCTTATGATTACTCTGATATGTTTTTCTTGCGTTTTCATTTTTCTCAGCAACCGCAACGATTTGAAATTTATTTGTCATTTCAAATCCATAACTCAAACCACCTGCACCTGCAAATAAATCCATTGTCTTATACATTTTCCTTTTCTCCAATTTTCTTTATCCCGTTATATTGTCAAATTTCAAACCAAATGACTTAATTGCCTTACCACTTGCTAAATGAAAGATATTAAACAATATCAACTTAATTCTTGGAAAAAAGTAAATTTGACAAAATATACTAAAATTCCAAATATATTCTAACACTAAATCCGCCTTTTTCCAAGAATTTCTTATAAAATTGTCAGTAAAAAATCACTAATATTTCTTTAAAGCTGATAAACCAGCTCTGCTAAGACAACCTCCTCTGCCCTTGCCCTAATATTATTCATTTTTCTCACCCAAAACATCTGATCTTGTGCCTTTAACTGCTCTGTCACTTCCTCCCTCTCTGCCATCTGTTGCACCAGCAAATCAAATCTTTCCTCTGCCTGTTCCTGTATCATGAGCAGATGTTTCTTTAATTCGCCAGATAGTAACAAGCCTGAATAAATCCCTCTCTTGTACTCTTTCAGATAATGTTTCCGCATCAATCCGAATTTCCTTAACTCTCCTTCCGGCTCCGGATTGGGTATTAAATTTGGTATCAAATAATCTCCGCTTTACTTTACTTAAAGATAATTCTTCGGGGAACTGCCGCAAATGGCACATTCCCCATAGTTCCTATTTTTCAATCAATCTTCCCGACAAAACGGTAATAAATCTCAATGTCCCATACCTTTTTGCCATTCTCGTCTTTCCTCCACTGATGGACTGTGATTTTCTCAATCAGTTCATTCAAAAGCGGGGCGGTAAGCTCGTCAATGGCACTGTACTTCTGGATTAAGTCTACCCACCGTTTTGCGTCGTCCGTTTCCGCTTTGGTTTCCTCAATCCTTGCGGATACGGTCTTTATCGTTTCATCAAGCTGTTGCTGCTCCGTGCGGTATTTGACGGAGAGCATGGAATAGTTTTCTTCGTCAAGAAGCCCTTTTACCCTGTCCTCGTACATCTTCGCAAAAAGGTTGTTCAGTTCCTGCCTGCGTTTCTGCGCCTTTTTCAGTTCTTTTTCATCTCGGGCATTCTCTGCCCTCCGCTGTTTCTCACTGCTCTGCAACAGCCGTTCCAGAATGACGTCCTCATTCTCCTTTACCTCCATCAGCCAGTACTGCAACCTTCCGAGAACAAACGCATAGAGCAGGTTGTAAGTGATGAAATGCAGGGAACACGCTTCTTTCCCATGTGCGGAATACTGCGTGCAACGGTAATACCTCGACTTGTTCTTTGTGTTTGCCGCCGATAAGCTCCACCCACACTCGCCGCATTTGAGCAACCCTGCGAATATCTGCGGCTCATCGTCCTTTCGGCTGCGTTTGCGGGAATTGATATGCCCCTGCACTAAATCCCATGTTTCACGGTCAACTAATGGCTCGTGGGTGTTCTCAATCCGCATCCAGTCCTCTTTTGGTCGCTTGACGTTCTTCTTTGACTTGTAGGAGAGTTTCTGTATCTGGTAATGTACGGTGTTGCCAAGATAGATTTCATTCTGAAGGATTTTGCTTACGGTAACGATGTTCCAGAGGTATTTCTTCCCCTCTGGCTGACCTTCAAAAATGTTCGCCTTGTAGCCGTTTTTCTGCGACGCCCACCATGCTGGTATCGGAATTTTCTTGGCGGCAAGGGTGCGGCAGATTTTGTTCGCCCCGTATCCGTGCGCCGCAAGTGCGAAAATCTTCTCCACAATCCACTTCGTTTCCTCGTCAACGACAAGCCTGTTTTTCTCGGCAGGGTTAATTTTATAACCGATTGGCACGACAGGGGCGATGTATTCTCCATTTTTAAACTTGGCTTTCATCGCATTTTTTACCTTGCGGCTCGTTTCCTTTGCCTGCCATTCGTTGACGATGTTCTTGAACGGGGCGATGTCGTTGTCCTCCCTTATCGTGTCAACGCCGTCATGGATTGCGATGTACCTTACGCCCTTGCTTGGGAAATAAAGCTCCGTGTACTGCCCTGTGAGGATATAGTTCCTGCCAAGCCTTGACAAATCCTTTGTGACAACGCAGTTGATTTTCCCGTCCTCTATGTCTTCAATCATGCGTTTAAAGCTTGGTCGCTCGAAATTCGTACCAGAAAATCCGTCGTCCACGTACTCGTCTACGACTAAAAATCCCTGCTCATTTGCATAATCCCTTAGTATCTGTTTCTGTGTGGAAATGCTTGCGCTCTCACCTTCCAGTTCGTCATCACGGCTTAGACGCATATATAACGCTGTATTGTATTGCTGCTGTTTCAATTGTTTTAACCTCCTGTCCTTTGGAAACAGCCTGCCACAATACACTGCTTGCATAAGCCTATTATAGCATGGGGCAGGCTGGTTTTCCATCACCAGCGGCATTTATTACGCAGATTTTTTCCTCTCATACCGCATGACGTTCTCCGCAAGCCTTTCCACGGTCTGCTTTTTATCGCTGAAATACTCCTTAAAGCAGATAATATCTTTTCCGCAGACAAAGAATGCCTGACCGTCTTTTTCTATGAAACAGCCCTGTGGGATGCCTTTCTCCTTCGGTTTTATTCCTGTCTGTATCATCCTGTCAAACAATTTAACCATTCAATTCCTACCTTTCCTTTGACCTGTTTTTACTTGATTTCTGCAATTCCTCCAATACTTCTGGCGGTATCTTTTTCAATAACTTTTCCATCTGCTGATTGGTTTTCTGCAATTCAAATATCCTCTGGTTTGCTTTCTGTACCTTTCGTTCCTGCTCGTACTTCTCATCACGCATACGCCCCGCATAGTCGGCTTCCTGCCCGATTCTCTCTTTCAAGCTGTCGATATACGCCTGCTGTTTCCCAATTTCCTTAGAGAATTTCTCCACATCTGGAAGCCATGCGGAGAGCAATTCTAACGCTTTATTTCTTTTCTTGCCTGCGTTAAAAGCGTTAATGTCGGAGAGGGCAGACACGATTTCTTCATACTGTTTATCCAGCCTGCCGCCCAACTTATAGAGCCATGTGGGGATATGCTTGCGCTTGGTTTCCATTGAGGATTGCCCCCGTTCAAGCTGATTCCACCGTGCGGACATCCGCTCATGGTAGGCGGTCTGCCATTCGGACAGGCTCTTTTGGTTGCCTAAAATAGACTTTGCTGACAGCTTGTTGTCGGACGTAAGCGGCACAAAGCATAAGTGCATATGGGGTGTTCTCTCGTCCATGTGGACGACTGCGGAGAGAATATTTTTCTTTCCCACACGCTCTGAAATGAAGTCAAGAGCCGTCTGGAAATACGCTTTCTGTTCTTCGGGCGGCAGGCTGTTCATAAATTCTGGCGAAGCTGTGATGAGCGTTTCCACCATCATCACGCTGTCTTTCCTTACCTTGCAGCCTGCTTCTTTTACCATTTGGTTTATCTCTTTCTTATAGGTGTAACGGGGCGGATTCATAAGATGGTAGTTATCTTTGGAGCGTCCCAAGTCAATGTCTGGGTTGCTTTTATAGGCTTCTTTCTTCCGCTCGTTGTGGCGTTTGCAAGCCGCAACGCCGCCGGCTTTGCGTTTCTGGAAACGCAGGATTGCATAAGGCATAGTTCATCATCTTCCTTTCTTTTGGCGGGTAACTGTCACTTCCTGTCTTTGGTGCGTGACGGTCATGACGGTTATGACGGTTTTTTTGGGATATCCCCTCATAAGAGCCGTAACCGTCATGCCGATATTCTTTTATCCGAAGCGGAAAGCGCAGGATAAGCAGGGCAAAGCCCTGCCATAAGGGAGTCCAGAGGGAACGTCTGGCACACGACTTTGCAGGGCAAAGTGTAGTGTGTTACACCCTGTAAACGCAGTCGGAAAAATCAGAGGATTTTTCTGACCGCAGGGGTGGCTTTACGAGCCGAAAAGGGCAGTAATGCCCACGCCTGCATTTTGCGTTTACGGGGTGTTCTCCCGTAAGGGTGACAGCGGCGGGGGTATCCCAAAAACACCGTCATCATCGTCATGACCGTCATTCCCCACATCTTCCTGCCTTGCAAGGGAAATCATTCGCCCGCTGCTCCTTCGGCTGAAATCATAGCGGATATGGTTTTCAAGCAGGAAATCAAGGCGGTACTCGTTCATCCACTTTGTCAAGACATTTGCCGCTGTTTCCGTTTCCCTAAGAGCGTCCAGTAACTCGGTGGCTGTGCCAGTCCATCCCTCCCTGCCCTGCATGAAATCCACTAACCGAAAAAGAATAGCTGGTATCGCCTCTTTCGCAAGCTGTTCCTGCTCTTTCCGCTCCACCAGTTCCCAATTACAATCACGGAAACGGAGCGTGAACTCCTGATAGGGCGTGTCCCTGCCCGTCACATACAGCTTTGCGGCATTGGACGCACGGTTTTCCTGTTCCAGAACAAAAGTGGCGTCCGCACTCCCCGTCAATCCAGTCGTGCCAGACACCTTGTTGAACACGTCGCTGTCATTCTGCTTTCGGATGTGGTGGACGACAATGACCGCCAAAGAGTGCCTGTCAGCAAAGTCTTTGATAAGAGAGATGTCCCCATAGTCGCTTGCATAGGCATTGTCTTTAGAAGCGGTGCGGATTTTCTGCAAGGTGTCAATGACAATGAGCCTGCTGTCTGGATATTCTTTCAAATAGTCCTCTAACTGCACGATAAGACCATCTGACAGCTTATCGCTTGCCACCGCAAAGTGAAGCCGCCCGCTTGCTTCGTCCGTCAAGCGGAACAGCCTGTCTTGTATGCGGCAGAACGTGTCCTCAAGGCAGAGGTAAAGCACATCGCCCTCCCGTGTCTGCATATCCCACAAGGGGATTCCCTGCGAAACACAAAGGCAGAGCTTCAGCATGAGCCAGCTCTTGCCGATTTTCTGTGAGCCGCAGAACAGAATTAAGCCTGTGGGTATCAGACCGTCCACTACAAAGGACGGTTTCTCAAGCGGCTCATAAAGGAGCGTGTCTGCATTGACTGTCTGTAACTTCTGCATGGGATTCCTCCTTTCGGGCGGTGTCTTTGGTTCTGTTACGCATAGGCGTTGACCTCCTTAAATAGATTTACTCCCACAAAAAGAAGTGAGAGTATGTATTGCCGCTATTACTACGCCGATAAAAAGCGAATTTCTTTTTCGGGCAGTAATAGTCAAGGTTGGAGATACTTCTTCATTTCTGCCTTGACCTTTTCCCTTGCAACAGAAACAGACTTCTGAATTGCGGAAGCGGTGCAATGCTCCATCTCTGCTATCTGATAAAAGTTGAGGTCATACTCGTAGTAGAGCAGGAAACGCCGCCTTTGTATCTCTGGCAGTCGGGCAACCGCTTTGTAAAACAGTTCATTCCGTTCTTTTTCAATCATTCTTTCATCAAGCGTTTTAGGCACTCTTAACGCACGTCTGTAAAGCGTTTCGTCCCATACCTCGTTAAACTCCCTGTGCCGCTGATTCCATTGCTGCAGGTTCCTGTTTCTACGTTCCATCTGCCGAAATTCAAGAAAGAGTTTTTCGGATACTTCCAGTTCGTGGTGTTCCCCCTGCCCGTCTTTAAAGCTGATAAAATACCTTACGCCGCTTTCCGTGGATTCCTCCCGAAGCGTGTATGCCTTTGCCCCGTATGCCATTTCCTTTCCTCCCGAAAAAAATTGAGTGAGAGGATTGCCCTCTCACCCAATAGCCCGTAGGGATGCTTAAATTTCCCCGAAAGGATAAAAAATAGGCTTTAATTTTTTGCGGAGCCTTTCAAGGCGTTTGTAGACCGCCCTTTCGGTAAGCCCTGCCATTGCCGCAATCTCCCTTGTGGAATAGCCCTGCATTTTCAGCAGGAGAATGAGCAGGGTATGCTTGTCCACTGTAAGAAGTGCCTGATACAGTTTCTCGTCCTCAATCTCGTCCAGTAAGTCCGCAACGGTATTCGGCTCTGCCTGCGGTTCGGTGTCCGCCATTCCCTCAAGGTATTCCCCGAAGTCGCTCGTCCATCGGTAAAACCGCCTGTTAGAATTAAAGTCTGCCCTGTCCTCTATGCGGATTTGCTCAATGACCGTTTCATCAACGCCGCACTCTCGCATCACCTTTTCCTCGGCTTCTTTCCAGATACGCCACTTCCTGTCCTCACGTCCGTGGTTATATGCCATTTCTTATTTCCTCCAATCTAAATTTTTGAAAATGTAAAATCCAGATGGAGAGGCGGCGAACGGCAGCCAACAGAAGAAGCCGCCTTGCGGCGTATTCCGATAAAAAACGACAAAAGAAAAACCGTAAAGGCTCTGTGACCTTTACGGTTATAGGAAATACTAATTCTGTTGAGTGGAGATTCTACTTCCGGTTTCATGGTGAGAAGTAGCGTTGCATGGTCGAAAATTTTTTTAACTGGCTTCCTGCCATTTCCAAACATGCTATGTATGGATAAACTCTGCGTTGTATAAGCAGACAAATAACTACCCGAAAAAAAGACATAAAAAAATCCCTCCAAACTTTAAAACAGGTCTGGAGAGTTTCTGTTAAGTCATTTCGGGCATAGCAATACCGCCCACCACACGCCGTTTTTTTATATGGTGGGCGTTTGCCTTAAAACCTTATGAAATAAAATAGAGCCAACGAACTGTGATTTTATTTCACAAGTTCATCGGCTCTGCGTCTTTGCGTCTGGCTCTGCGATGACTGTCATTTTCAAATTTGTTACTTCAATCAAAATTTCCCGTCTGCATTTCGGACAGTAGAGAGGATAGTTTTTTAAAATAGTGTCCTCTCTAATTTTGTTACGGGTTTTGTTTCCACACAAAGGACAATATACCCATTCTATTTTATGTAACACGACATATATCCTCCTCAAAGATTTATCAAATATACATATGCTTCCTCATTATTAAAATTAAAGCTCCTACAATAATTTCCACCATTTTTCTCGATTGTCTTTATTGAAGCAACATTGTCCTTTTCAACTGATAATTGCAACTGTTTCAAACCGTATTTTCTCGCAACCAAACATATTTGTCTTAATATTTCAGTAGCATACCCTTTTCTTCTTTCTGACGGTCTTACGCTATATCCACAATTACCAAAATCTTTTAGGAAATCATTTAATTGATACCTCAAATCAACAATGCCAACAATTTTATTATCCGACACCCGAACTGCAAAAAATGTATCTGTTAAAACCCAATTAGGGTCAACAGCCTCCGCACTTGCATTGGCAATAACTTTCTTAAACCATTCCTCA
Source organism: Eubacteriaceae bacterium (assembly GCA_910574015.1). Taxonomy (GTDB): domain Bacteria; phylum Bacillota; class Clostridia; order Lachnospirales; family Lachnospiraceae; genus Eubacterium_F. The sequence continues at coordinate 21,032 of CAJSYQ010000006.1, forward strand.
TAAAAAGTAATCTTATCAAATAATTCACTTCCATTGATTATCTGTTCTCCAAAATCAAAATGCTCCTGCCGATATTCAAGTACTTTATCCTTCAATCCTAAACTTGGCTTTACAAGCTGTATTTCTTCATATACCATCATTCATTCCTCCATTTTATAAATTTTATTTTTTCAAACCATGATTTCCATGCCATCATAAGCAAATAAAATATTATCAAGTTCTTTTTCAAGTTCCTTGTAATAGCCATATGATTTTCCCCATATTTCATCAATATGTGTAACTATAATTTTTTTGATTCTATAATAGTTTTTCAGTTCTATAACCTCATCCAAAGTGAATATTTCATCTTTTAAAGGCGTATCCATAAGTTTCGTTCCATCATTTAATATGCCATCATCAGAAACCATGCTTATAATCAAAATATCTGCATCAAAATATAAATCATTATGAGCAAAAGGTTTCGGATTACAACAGGCATAGATAACTTTTTTTTCATGCTCTTTCAGAACATAAAAAGTGATATTTCGACTTGTGTTATTGTTGATTAAGTCTATGTCAATATTATCTATTTTTATATGCAGTGTTTCATTAACAGAAATACAATGAAGAACGTCACCATAATATTTAAAGCAGTCACGGTTCATTTGGTTTATATCTTTAACGACCTCTGGAAGAGCATAAAAGCCAATAGGCATACTCGTTCCTTTAATAAAGTCGCAACCTATCTTTTCAACAATCCTAATACCCCTTACATGGTCTGGGTCACTATGAGAAATGGAAAGGTGTTTCACTTCCGATATTCTTTGTCTGTTGCAGGCTACCGCAATATCTTCAGGTGTGTCTATCAACATTTTTATATCGTCAATATACAGGCTTGGTCCTAATCGTTCATATCTGCCGCCTTTTCGTCTGGCTTCTTCACAAATTTTACATTTACAAAATGAACTCGGAATAATTGACATGCCGCCACTACCAATAATTTTCAATTTCAAATCTTTCACACCACCTTATTGCATAAATCCAAGGAATAACAATGCGTTTTCATTCATGTTAAAATATTTAAGCAATATCGCTATTACTGCCGTTTTTCACTAATATTCTTCTTATTTCTTTTATTATTCTGGAAGGTGTTTCTTTATCCATAGGCATAAGTTTACTGTACATCCTTACCCCTTGATACGAAAACACAATTAAATCAAATACCGCAGAAATATCCACTTCATTAAATTCATGCCTGTCCATCCCGTATTGTATTAGCTTCTTCCATGTATTTGCTGAAATTAAATATTGTTCATATAGCGTATTGCTCTGATTTGCAATATCACGAATGCTAAAATACTCATATATTGCTATGCTTAATGAAGATTGGCTGGCAAGCATTTCATTCTCATACTTGTTTAAAATTTCATCCAAAATAGTTACTGCCGCACAATTTTGTTCTATCCTTAAATCAATCTCATTATCCTGCTCACTTGTCATATCATCAATAATCTCTTGAAAAATTTGACGTGTGCTTTCGTAATGGCAATACACCCCCCCTCTGCTTAATTTCGCCACATCGCAGATATCCTTCATTGTCACTTGCTTAAAACCTTTTTCTGCAAACAAAGAACATGCACATTTCTTTATATGTTTCCTTGTTTCCTGTCCTCTTTTATTCATAAATAACCCTACTTTCCGACATATATGTCTGAAAATATTGTACGACACATATGTCGGAAAGTCAATAAAAAGCGGCAAAGATTTCTCTCTACCGCCATCAATACCCAAATGTAAATGATTTCCTCGTTCACAATCTCCCTCGCACACGCCCTTACATTATTCATTCTTCCTGTCCATTCTAAGGCATTTTCAGCCTTTAGCTGTTCTGTTATGCCTTGTGTCTGTTTCATACCCTCTATGAGCCTTTCAAAGCGTTCCTGTGCCTGCCTATCAATGTCGGCAAGATAGGTGTTGAGTTTGCCGCTTGTGAGAAAATTGATGTATATAACCTTTCGGTACTACTTCAGATAGTCCAGATGTCGCAATCCCCATATGCCTATGGGCTGTTCTTCTTCGGCGGGTAATCTCAAATCTGGGATAAGATATCCATTTTCTTCGTGGTATGTGCCGCCCAACTGTTCAAATAGTGATTTCATATGCAAAAACTCCTTTTCTGTATGGTTTGGTTTCTGCGGGGTATCTGCAAGCAATGTATCAGCAGGCTGTATGTATAGGTTATCTTTAAGTTAAGTAATCCCCACATTTTTCATACGTTAAATTCATAGCATTGTCCTCTCTCTTTCTTATAAGCTAATATCATGCTTTTTATTAGTTTTTTGTTTTTCCTGTGTATCTCTCTCAAGCCCTAAATACTGCCTTATGTTCTTCAACTGCTTATCTGCTTCCATCGCCTCCTAGTATAATAATGATGTAGTCAATCAGACTACTTGGTTAACAAGTTTCTATAAAATCAGATAACAGAAGAAGGTGTTCTTCCTTCATCAGATGTTATCGTAAATAATTATCATGTCTGACGGTTCCTGATAGACACCAGATAAAGCATAAGGTATTATCTCTTTGGATAGGACAAAGAATGCCCGCCTCCCTGGGATGCTGATTTATCAGCAGATACCTACAAGAAAGTCAATTAGTCCATTCGACAGGGTTTTATGTTTTAGCTGGTTGGGAGCCGGAAGGCAATACCCGAATAACACGCTAGGTTGTGTACCTGCCAGATTGGAAATGGATTCCTATCAGAAAGGAGCTTTTGCTCATGTCAAACAAAGTTATTTTTGATCTTGATGAATTATTCATCTCTGTTGGTATTGATGTCGGTGCTGACTTCTCCTGGATGTCTATCGCACTTCCCAACCAACAATTCGTGGGAAAACCTTATAAAATCCTACACAATAGCCTGAATTCCCTTGCAGCCGCTGTTTCTAAAATAAAAGAAGCAGAAGAGTTGTATTCTTTGGAAAGCCGCATTTTCCTGGAATCCACGGGAATTTATCATTACCCACTCTTCTGCTATCTTCGTGATAAGGGTTTTAACTGCTCGGTTATAAATCCTATCATCACTAAGAATAGCACAAACATAAATATTAGAAAAGTACATAATGACCGTTTTGATTCTAAAAAAGCTGCTTTAGTTGGTTTGAAACCTGATTTAAAGGTTTCTCTTATGCCATCTGACCTTGCCTTAAACTGCCGTAACCTGTGTCGTGAATACTACGATTTAATGGATAATCGCAGTGCTTATGTGAATAAGCTCCTGGGCGAATTACGTATGGCTTTTCCCCAGTACCTTGGCATTTTTTCCAAGGTTACAATCAATACATCTCTTACATTATTGGAAACCTATACATCTCCATCTGCTTTTCTTGAAGCTGACAAACAAGAGATTATTGATGTGATAAAATCTACAGCCCGCTTTGGTCTTACATACGCTGAAAACAAGTATAATGCCATCATTCAGGCTGCAAATGATGCCAATGAATTCGGTCACATCATTGATAGTAATATTAAACGCATCCGCCTCTATATAGGCTTCATCCGTAAGTACGATGAAGAAACCGCAGGTATCATTGAAGCTTTGCATGAACTTGTAGACTCCAATCAAGATACGGATTTTGTGAAGCAAATCCATTTAATTGAAACATTTAAAGGTGCTGGTTTCTTGTCTGCAGTATCCCTTATGGGTGAGATTGGCGATTTCTCGGCATTTAGCAAACCGAAACAACTCTTTGCTTACTTTGGTCTTGATCCTGCTGTTAAACAGTCTGGAAAATTTGAAGGAACCAAAGTGCAAATGTCTAAAAGAGGTTCCGCTGTCGCCAGAAGAGTCATCCATACATTAACACTCCAAAGCATCAGTACTTCACGAAATGGTGAAGCCAAAAATCCAGTGTTAAGAGATCACTATCTTAAAAAGTGTGAATCTAAACCAAAGCTTGTTGCTATGGGAGCTGTGTCACATAAAGTATGCAACATGATATTTGCCATACTTAGAGATAATAAACCATTTGAAATCATCACCCCGCAGGAACATATCAAACAATACAATGCTGCTAAATGCGACATAGCTGCATAAAATACTGAATTTACTGAATGCATATCTTTTTTAAAACGATATTTTCACCAAGAGATAAGTGCGCCCTTTTTTAGTCCCAAAATAAAATCAAAGTTTTTCCATTTTCCTATTGACATTTATTAGCTGGACTTTTCTGCTGTCTGATATCCTTTCTTCAACTTTGCCTTTTGCGCTGTCATTGCATCATATTCCGCCTGCATCTTTTCCACATCTAAAGATGCCATCTTTACTCCGTACCTCTTCAACATATTTTCAGCGCCGCCAAACAGAATAATCTGTGTTTCATGGTTTCGGAAATACATATCCTGATCCTTCGCCTTCTCATAACCTCTTTGAAATTTTCTGTTTGCCATATACTGTTTTGCGTATTTTAGGATTTCCGCTTTGGCTTTCATCTCATGCTCCAAATCCACAATCGCACTTCGTGCCGCTTTTGCCGTAGCATTTCTCTCTGATATTTTCTGTTCCAGTTCTTCTAATGAACCGCCCTCTGCATAACTCGCCGCAGCAATCTTTAAATTCTGTATATCCGCCCAATGTTTTAACTCACCATTCTCTTGAAACTTCTCCTAATCTGTATCAATCAAAGTGCGCTTTGCATCCAGTCGCTTCGGAAAGGGAAATTTCTTTTTTACGGGAAAATTTTCCTGTGTCATTACACATTTTTCAATCCGCTCTCTGATTGCTTCTTTCGTATATCCCACACCGAAATTTCTTTCACTGACACGTGTAAATCGGCTCTGTCCCAATGCGCAAAATGACAGATATTTCAATGCATTGTCTCCAAAAGTTTCCCCTTTTACCTCGTATCCTTTTGTCTGCATCCAACTGATAAAATCTTCATAGCTGTGTGCTTCACGAATGGCATTGTCCATATCATATTTCATCTGTGCTTTCCACGAAGTTCCCTCCTTTGCCATCTGCCACTCATAATGTGACTTTCCTTTTTGCCCTGCCGGAATAATAACCGACAATCCATGTTCCCTGCACAATTCGTCTGACAAATTCCGTATGTGCCTGTAAGTACGCTTGCAGTCATTATATTTTTTATGTTCCACATTATCAACCGCACAGAAAATGATATGATTATGACAGTGTTCCTTGTCTATATGCGTTGCAATGACATAACTGTATTTATTTTCTAACAACTTGTCCGCAAGCTCTATCCCAACCTGATGAGCCGTATCAAAATCCACTTCTCTGAGTGCAAATGACTGGATCAGATGAAACGCCTGCTTATCACCCACACCGGAAGACTTTGATAACGCATCCATAAAATCATAATGTGCTGTCTCTATCCCACAGGCAAAAGAATCTATCAAAATCTGTCCGTCAGTTTTCTCCGGATTGCAAATATATTTTAATGCTTTCTGTACGGTTGCTTTGACAGCATGGATTCGTGTGTACGCCATATCTCTTTCATCAGCCCCTTTACTTCTTTCATATCTTCCTGATAGATATTACCCGTAGAATTTATCCTTGTCGCTATCTGATTCAGGCTTTTACTGATTCTGCTTAGATTGACATTGTAGTCATGCAATTCCGAGTAATCTACAAAATAGGTATATCCATACAAAATCAAATGCCGTAGATAATCATTTTTGTTCTTGTATTCTGCATTTTTACATTTGGCATCTAAAATATACTTCTCATTATCAATCAGACGCAAAATAAGCTGATTGTTTCGTTTTCGTTTTTCCATTCTCAACCTCCAACGTTTTATAAATTGAATAAAAATTGGTGCTATTGTTTTCTTGTTCTGCATTCCGTTTTATATGTATTTCATAAGGGGTTAGGGGATTTTTCCCCTACAAGCGGATTGGATATCCATTTTGCTAGCGTGTAAACGGTGCAAAATCGCCATTTGGATATCCGAATCCAGTGCTTGATATTCTACCAAAAACCTTAAACAAAGAGAGCAACAAGTCCAGAAACATATTTCCCGATTTCTTTGGACAGTTCCTAAAATCAGCCATTTCCCCAACTTATTGCCCCGTCTGCTAAAACTGCTCTTATTTCTGCTATTTTTTCCTCAAAACAAATCCTCCAGTGCATCTAACACATCTTCACTGATTTTTGGCAGATGATTGTCCTCTTTTTCTGCCAATTTCTCCATTTCTACCATAGGCAATGCAGTTTGCCCTCGTAGCAGATTCCCCATCTCGCTTCTGAAACGCTCCCAATAGTTTTCAGATATCTCCGCTTTATTCTCTGCATCCGCATTTTCAAAGTAGCGGACAAGCGACTTAATTATGACTTTTGAATAAGTCTTCTCCACCGACTTGTCCATTGTCTGCATATAATCCCATGCTTTCCTATGTTCCTCTTTATCGAGATTGAAGCGGATATTGATATTTTTTATCATGATGCCTTTCCTCTGCTCTGTGTCCGTTTCAAGGTCTGTAACGCCAATACCTCATACCCCTTTGCCGTTGCACAAATATCCTGAATAATCACTACTCTGTCCGCATCATATTCTGCAAAATTCTTTATCAAACAGCCGCCACCGCCTATTACATACAGTTTCATCAGATCAGGATTATAGCCATATTCCCGCAGTTTACTGAATACCTGTTTTACATAATCCTTTGCCACCTCTGATACCGCCTGTATGTACCGTTCGGGAATATCCGCAGTTCCTTTGCGGAATATTTCCTCAATAATATGATCCGACCTCGCACTGGCAGTTTCTCTGCACTGTAATAATTACTGATTGTGTTTGGTGCATTATAAAGCGCTGTCAGTAGATACGCCTTAATATTCGCTATATGGGTTGTGGTCTTTTCCATGCTGTCCAAAACATAGCGAATATGTCCCGAATCCAGCTTTAGAAATTTTCCCTTGACTAATCCATACGGATACTCTGCACCGCCGATACGAATACTTTTTCTTTGGACTGCCACCACATCTACGATGATTTCTACCAGCTCGTCCAGCAATTCATACTGATATTTCATATCCGCTTTCAGAATCTCATAATCTATATTTTCTTTCACAATCTGCGTATAAATCTCTATCGCATCCATCTGATCCGTGTCTGCTTCTCCCTGATTGATGGATAGATAATCTTTATTAGTAATCTCTATGGTATTCTTTGTATTAGTCTCCCCTTTCAGGGAGAGACCTGCCGCCTTTGAAGTAGTACCCTCCCTCTTTTCAGGGATGCCCCTCCCTCCTTCTACGGATAAAGGTATCTCCTTTGGCGGGGAGAGGGTATTTTCCTCAATCTCTTCTGGAAATGTTACTTCATATAGCCTCTTGGGAACCAATTTGATAAACAGAACATTATTCAAAATCTGCCCTCTTACTTGGATTGTCCTGAAAATGCGTTTAATAATACCCATGTTTTCAAGAGCCTTTACTGCCTCTGTCGCCTGTTTCTTTGATAATCCAAAAGTTTCTGCCATTTGGTCATAGCTGCGCTGTAAGTAATCATCACGGAATTTCTTTTTCATGCCGATTAACTGTCCGCTTTCCTCATCCCGCTCTTCTTTTGGTCGATACCAATATACGATGTCTGCTAAAATATGAATCGCATTATTATGCGGCGCACCGTTTGGGTATCTGATTGTCTTAAACCACACCATAGGAATTACATTTCCTGTAAAATTCATGGTTCCAACTTCATCCACAATGGGATTTCCCGTTGAATACCGAAATGTCTTTTTATATCCCATCCTTTCCCTCTTTCCGCAATTTATTATTTACTTCAAAGAGAGCCTTTGTTATACTGAAATTGCGATGTGAGTATAGTAAGGCTCTGCTTTGCTTACTCCGAAATGCCCTTGTTACCAGCAGGGGCATTTTCTTTTATTCCTGCCATCTTGTCCAGCATATCCGCCACTTTTTCCTGTTCTGACGGGTATAAATGCCCATAAGTATTCAATGTGATACGAATATCTTTATGTCCAAGACGTTCTTTAATAATCACAGGCTGAACCCCAAGATGTATGAGGTAGGCACAGCTTGAATGTCTCAGGTCGTGGACACGAATATATTTGACTCCCGCTTTATCCGCATGGCGTTTCATCACATGCTGTACTGCCTCCGGCACGACTGCAAAAATCCTTTCATCTGCGGGCAGTTTATACATAGATTCCATATATGCTTTTAGTTCTTCCGCCAGAAATTCAGGAATGATTACCGTCCGCACAGATTCCCTTGTTTTAGGTTCCGTAATCTCGTCTTTCCCCTTATGCCGGAAATATGTCTTAGTAATAGATATTCTCCTGTTTACCGTATCAATGTCCGATGCAGTGAGCGCTAGGGCTTCACCAATCCTGCATCCACTGTAAAACAGCAGATCAAACAAAACGTGATACTTACTCCCCAAATCAAAAGTTTCGATAAAACAATTAAATTCGTCTAACGTCCAGAATTGCAACTGCTTTTTATCTGCGTCTGCCCTGCCCATACGTTTTACTTTTGTGCAGGGATTATCTTTTAAGTTGTAAATCTTTGTTGCATGAGTAAATAACGCCATCATCTGATTTTGAAGCATACGCTGGTAGGTCTCCTTAAATCCTTTGGAGCGGATTTCGTTCTGCCACTGGATAATATCCGCTGGTGTAATGCCATCCATAGCCTTATTACCTAACAACGGAATAATGTGATGTTCAATCATGTAACGCTTATTCCGAATCGTGCGCTGTTTCAACTCGCCGTCTTTATCCCTGAAATATACCTCTACGAAATCTGCCAGCTTCATGTTCATATCCGTTTTTGATGCTAACAGCGTATTGCGCTCCCATTCCAAGGCTTCCTTTTTACTCGCAAATCCCCGTTTCTTCTTATGCTTTTTCTTGCCCTGCCAGTCCTCTACCCATATCTGTGAAGTCCATGTGCCTTTTTCCATATCTTTGGATACTGCCATTCTACAATCGCTCCCTTCTTTATCCGATATTTCTTTTGCCGAAGTAAAATCTTTCACTCCAATATGTACATGGCACTTTTGCCTGTACCGTCATATATCCGGCAGCCGCTAATTCTTCGTTAAGCTGACGGATAATGCGATACCCATTCTGCTTTGACACACCCAATTCCTGAGCGACATCATCAACAGTCATCATATAGTTTGTCTTTTCCATGCCAGTTCTCCTTTCGCATTATATTTTCTCTAATTACGCATTTCGTATTATGATTAATCTAATATTATTACTTGTTGTTTATTTTGTCAATACTATTTTGAAATTATATTTACGAATTGCATAATGTGTTGTGCAATGTTATAATATACAAGACAACTTTTCTATTTTGTCACTAACGTGGCAATCGGTATACTGTATGAGGAAAATAGCATAAGGAAATGGATGAATTAATGAATAGAGATCAATTTAAGCTTATACACAGCGAATTAATTCAACAAGTTCAATGTGTAGAAAATAATTTGAAGATAATATATGCAGCAATGCGCAAAGGAAATTTTAACAACAATTTAAGATCCGTTGAGAAGATGAACTTGGGTAAGATAGCGAGAGAACTTGAAGAACTTGACTATAGTGATGATATGCCCGAATTTTCTGAAGAAGAATACAACACAATAGATGAAATTAGGGAAATAAGAAATTATTGGTGTCATCAATGTTACTTAGATTTTATCTATATTGAAAATGATTATGAGCGAGAGAAAACATTTCAAACAATTGCCCAAAAATTACATTATGACGAATATAGGACATATGACTTATTTAAGAAAACGGAAGAAATGCGTTTGATTATTATGAGAAAATACAGATAAGCACGAAATGTTTATGTTTGAAATAAAAAATATTGAGTAGAAAGGAACATAAATTCATGGGTTATGGTCAAAACCTAAAAGATATTTTAGACAACAAAGGAATGACAGTAAAAGAACTTGCCCTAAAAGCAAAAATAGCACCGACAACGCTTTATTCGATTATCCAGCGGGACACTGCCATCCGCTTTGACACTGCACTTAGAATTTCTAATATATTGGATATCCCCATCAGTTCTATCTGCAAAGATAATCCCTATGACGATATCGAAACCTTACCAACTCTTCCGTCTGACAATGAAAAGTGGAATATTAACAGCCATAAGAACGCCTATATATCAGATCGTACTGCCCGTATCTTGAAAAAGTTTGATTACACAGAGCTGCCTATGGTAGATCAATTGATTGCGGATTTATATGTGCTAGACGATATAACCAGACGTGATCTGTTTGAATATGCAAAAATGCTGAAGAAAAATCATACTTCGCCTGAAAGAGCCGCTGATTTGAAGGATATAAAGTAGAAAAATAATGCAGGAATAAAATATCGTAGCCATTTTGTAGCCACTTTAGTTCTCTAAAGTAGCTTTTCACGTAAAAAGGCTTTCGGAGAAATCCCCGAAAGCCTTGATTTTACTGAATAAATTGTAATTACTCGATGATAGTAGCAACCCTACCAGATCCAACCGTTCTACCACCCTCACGGATAGCGAATGTCAGACCCTGATCCATAGCGATCGGGTGGATCAGTTCGATGGTCATCTCTACGTTATCACCAGGCATGCACATCTCTGTTCCTTCCGGAAGCTGAACAACACCTGTTACGTCAGTTGTACGGAAGTAGAACTGAGGACGGTAGTTGTTGAAGAATGGAGTATGACGTCCACCCTCGTCCTTTGTCAGAACGTATACCTGAGCAGTAAACTTGGTGTGGCAGGTCAGTGAACCCGGTTTGGAGAGAACCTGTCCTCTTTCAATCTCAGTCTTCTGAACACCACGAAGAAGTACACCAGCGTTGTCACCAGCCTGAGCCTCATCCAGCTCTTTGTGGAACATCTCGATACCAGTTACAACTGTCTTCTTAGTCTCTTCCTTGATACCAACGATCTCTACTTCATCATTCAGGTGAAGTGTACCAGCCTCTACACGTCCGGTAGCAACTGTACCACGGCCTGTAATAGAGAATACGTCCTCTACAGGCATTACGAACGGCTTATCTGTGTCACGCTGCGGATCCGGAATATAATCGTCGATGGTGCTCATCAGCTCCATGATAGCGTCGCCCCATTTGCTGTTAGGATCTTCCAGAGCGCCCAGAGCGGAACCCTTGATGATCGGGCAGTCAGTGAATTCATACTCTTCCAGCTGCTCGGTTACTTCCATCTCTACCAGCTCGATCAGCTCTTCGTCGTCAACCATATCACATTTGTTCAGGAATACAACGATATAAGGTACGCCTACCTGACGGGACAGAAGGATATGCTCTTTTGTCTGAGCCATAACACCGTCTGTAGCAGCTACAACAAGGATAGCGCCGTCCATCTGTGCAGCACCAGTGATCATGTTCTTAACGTAGTCAGCATGTCCTGGGCAGTCAACGTGTGCATAGTGTCTGTTATCTGTCTCGTACTCAACGTGTGCGGTAGAAATTGTAATACCACGCTCTCTCTCTTCTGGAGCCTTATCAATATTCTCAAAATCAGTAGCTTCGTTTCCGGATACTCTCTCAGCCAGTACCTTTGTGATAGCAGCGGTGAGAGTTGTCTTACCATGATCGACATGACCAATCGTACCAATGTTACAATGCGGTTTACTTCTTACATACTTTTCCTTAGCCATTTCTAAACGTCCTCCTAACATTTTTTAATATAAATTTAGAAATAATTGCCATATATAGCCTTATTATAGGGGAATCCTGCTAAAAAAGCAAGCCCTCTTTTATAAAACATACATTTTACTGTTTCACAACTTGTCATCGTCCGTTCTTCTCGCTCAGAACCTTTTCCTGAACATTTTTCGGACACTTCTCATATCTCTCGAAGAACATGGAGTAGTTACCACGTCCCTGGGTAGCAGAACGGAGTTCTGTGGAATAACCAAACATCTCGGCAAGGGGAACAAATGCTCTTACGATCTTGCCGCCGCCCAGATCGTCCATACCCTCGATCTGACCACGTTTTGCATTCAGGCTTCCGATGACATCTCCCATATATTCCTCCGGCATGGTCACTTCCACTTTCATGATGGGCTCAAGCAGTACGGCGTCGCCCTTCTGCATTGCCTCCTTGAAAGCCATGGAACCGGAGATCTGGAATGCCATTTCACTGGAATCGACTTCATGGTAAGAACCGTCATAGCAGTTCGCATGAATACCCAGTACCGGGAATCCGGCAAGAATACCAGACTGGGAGGCATCCTGAATACCTTTGTCAACAGCGGGGATATATTCCTTCGGAATCGCACCGCCCACTACAGTAGATTCGAACTCGTATGTCACCTCTCCATTCGGATCGATCGGAGTAAAGCGTACACGGCAGTGACCGTACTGACCACGTCCACCGGACTGCTTTGCATACTTGGAATCCACTTCCACTTCTTTCGTAAACGTCTCTTTGTAAGCAACCTGGGGTGCACCTACATTGGCCTCTACATTAAACTCCCGGAGCAGACGGTCAACGATAACCTCCAGATGCAGCTCGCCCATACCTGCGATAATGGTCTGTCCAGTCTCCTGGTTTGTGTGGGCACGGAAGGTCGGATCCTCCTCTGCCAGCTTGGAAAGGGCCTCGCCCATCTTGCCCTGGTCGTTCTTCGTCTTCGGTTCGATAGCAAGCTCGATAACCGGTTCCGGGAACTCCATGGACTCAAGGATTACCGGGTGCTGCTCGTCACAGATCGTATCGCCGGTGGTCGTCAGCTTGAAACCAACAGCGGCAGCGATATCTCCAGAATATACCTTATCCAGCTCGCTTCGTTTGTTGGCGTGCATCTGCAGGATACGTCCCACACGCTCCTTCTTTCCCTTTGTAGCATTCAGCACATAGGAACCGGAGTTCACTGTACCGGAATACACGCGGAAGAAGGCAAGCTTGCCAACAAAGGGGTCTGTCATAATCTTAAATGCCAGAGCGGAGAACGGCTCATCATCCGAAGAGTGACGGACAACTTCATTTCCATCCTCGTCTGTTCCTGTAATGTCAGGAATGTCCGTAGGCGCCGGCATATACTCGATAACGCCGTCCAGCATCTTCTGTACACCTTTATTTTTGTAAGCGGATCCACAATATACCGGAACCGCATCACAGGCGATGGTTCCCTTGCGGAGGGCTTTCTTCAGGTCGTCAACGGACGGCTCTTCGCCCTCAAGGTACTGCTCCAGAAGATCATCATCCAGCTCACAGATCTTCTCAACCAGATTGTTGTGCCATTCCTCTGCCTGATCCTTCAGATCATCCGGGATGGCAGTGATCTCGATATCTTCGCCCTTATCATCTTTGTAATAATATGCCTCCATCTCAAACAGATCGATGAGGCCGATGAAACTGTCTTCTTTTCCGATCGGAATCTGAACCGGAATCGCATTCTTGCCCAGACGGTCAATGATCGTCTGTACCGAATAGAAGAAGTCTGCGCCCATCTTATCCATCTTGTTGATGAAAGCCATACGCGGTACATTGTAAGTGTCTGCCTGACGCCACACATTCTCTGACTGCGGCTCAACACCTGCTTTCGCATCAAATACACCGACTGCTCCGTCCAGTACACGAAGCGAACGCTCTACCTCTACTGTAAAGTCAACGTGTCCCGGAGTATCGATAATATTAATACGATGTTCTAACGCACCCGCCTTTGCTTTGTGGTGATCCTCCAGTGTCCAGTGACAGGTCGTAGCGGCAGAAGTAATTGTAATACCTCTCTCCTGCTCCTGCTCCATCCAGTCCATGGTGGCAGTACCTTCATGAGTATCACCAATTTTATAATTAACACCGGTATAATACAGAATACGCTCTGTCAGAGTTGTCTTACCAGCGTCAATATGAGCCATAATACCAATATTTCTGGTACGCTCAAGTGGATATTCTCTTCCAGCCAAGGCTAGTTCCTCCTTTTTCAAAATAAATGCACATCGCCGCTTCCTACCAACGGTAATGAGCAAAGGCTTTGTTGGACTCTGCCATCTTGTGCATATCTTCTTTCCTCTTTACAGATGCGCCTGTGTTGTTGGCGGCATCCATAATCTCGTTCGCCAGTCTGTCTTTCATGGTCTTTTCACCACGATTGCGTGAAAATGCAACCAGCCAGCGAAGCGCCAGAGCCTGTCTCCGGTCCGGACGTACCTCGATCGGAACCTGATAGGTAGATCCGCCGATACGTCTTGCCTTTACCTCAAGTTCAGGCATAACATTGCTCAACGCCTCATCAAATACTTCCAGGGCATCCTTACCGGTCTTCTCTGCAACCGTCTCAAATGCGCCGTATACGATTCTCTGGGCAACGCCCTTTTTGCCATCCAGCATAATGTTGTTCACCAGTTTGGTAACAACCTTACTCTTATATACTGGATCCGCCAGAACGTCTCTTTTCTGAATATGTCCTTTACGTGGCACGTTACTTCCCTCCTTAATAATAAATTAATTCACAGGTACTCACTACTTGTGTCCGCACCAGCTTAAATCTTGCTCAATTTTATCAAAATATATGAAAGATGCAAAAATTAATCCGGTACTTTTTTAACCAGTAAGCATTATTTTCCTGCTTTCGGTCTCTTGGCACCATACTTGGAGCGGGCCTGCTTTCTGTTGGCAACGCCTGCCGTATCCAATGTTCCACGGATAATGTGGTATCTGGTACCCGGAAGATCCTTAACACGTCCACCGCGGATCATAACGACACTATGCTCCTGAAGGTTGTGGCCTTCGCCCGGAATATAGCTTGTCACCTCAATACCATTGGAAAGACGTACTCTGGCAATCTTACGAAGTGCTGAGTTAGGCTTCTTCGGTGTAGCAGTACGAACAACAGTACATACACCACGCTTCTGAGGAGAACTTGCATTGACAGATTTCTTCTTCAGAGAGTTGTAGGATGACTGCAGTGCCGGAGAATTTGATTTCTTGGCAACTGATTTTCTTCCCTGCTTTACTAATTGGTTAAAAGTTGGCATTAATTTTCACCTCCTGTATATAAATTTGTGTGCATCTGCCGGAATTCGGATGCCGCAATAGGCGCAGCAACCCCTACAAACGCATGCTAAATCATTATAGCGTGCGGTTTTTGCTTTGTCAAGCACAAATCTGGCCATTGCAAAAGAATTCTTATGTGTGCTATACTTTTCCCAAAGGCTGCCATACATCCGCAGCCAATATCCAAGTAAGGAGATGATACGAAGTTGGCACTCCAGTACAACATGCATGTAACCGAAGATCCTGTTTCCTCCCTGAAAAAGAACCGAAAGATGATCCTGATCACAATCCTGATCGCCGTGGCTGGAATCGGCATACTGATGACCGTTTCCTATTTTCTCAACAACCGCTGTTACAGCAGCTACCGGGTAGACAGTGAAGTGGGACGGAGTGACAGCAACAATGTCAGCTATACTTATTATAATGGAAATATATTAAAATACAGCCGGAGCGGCATCAGCACCATCGACAATACCGGAAAGAGCCTGCAGAATGGCGGATTTGAGATGAAACAGCCCCAGATCGATATCTGCGGCAGCTATATTGTGGCCGCTGATATAACAGGACGGCAGTTCTACGTATACAACGGAAAGGATGAGGGTACGAGGATTGAAACGACTCTGCCCATCGTCCGGGCAAAGATTTCAAAAAAAGGCATGACGGCAGTCCTTCTGCAGGACTCCGATTCCAATGTCCTGAATGTCTATGATCCCTACAACAGCACAAACAGCCTGCTGGTGGAGATCCCTACAAATGTAAACGAGGAGGGCTACCCTCTTGATTTTGACATCTCCGCCGACGGAGCCAGCGTGATCGTTGCCTATATGGTAAGGGAAGGCAAAACGATAGAAAACAAAGTGAATTTCTATAATTTCACAGAGGTGGGCCAGGACCGGAATACACTGGTGGGCGGCAAAACCTTTGACGACAGTATGATTGGCAAGATAGAATTTATGGGAAATAATGAGGCCGCCGTATTCCACGAAAAGGGCGTGACCCTTTTCAGTAATATGAAACAGCCCTCGGTAACTGCCGAGCTGACATTTCCCGATCAGATCCAGAGTATGGCATATAATGAAAAATACCTGGCGGTAGTTACCGGCGATGCCGAAGCGGAACAGAAGAAGCTCCATCTATACGACCTGAAAGGACGGGAAAAGCTGACCCGCGCCATCTCATACAAATATGACGACATGCAGCTGTACGACGATGAGATCATCTTCCTGTCAAGCCGAAGCTGCCATATACTGCGGACCAACGGACACGAAAAATTTGTCTATGAATTTGATCAGGAGGTGGACGCCCTGTTTCCCACCGCCAACAGAAGTGTATATACGCTGATCGATCAGGATAAGATACAAAAGATCAAATTAACTTGGAAATAATATTATTATGCCATACGGCATGTACAGAGGGAGGCAACTATGGAAGGAAGAATCGCAGAACTTATCGCGCTGTCTGTTATCGTACTGAGTACATGGCAGGGAGCATCCAGGGGACTTGTATTGAAAATATATTCACTGGTAAGGATCATCCTGCTTCTGGCATCCACGATCCTCCTGGTCCCCCTGCTGCTGCCCCTGTTTCCGTCTGATCTGCAGGCACGGGAGGGTATCGCCCTCCTGGCGGCCCTGGCCATCGCCGCCATCACCCTGCACATACTGGCCCGGGTTCTGAAAATCATCGACCACATACCCGTAGTCAATACAGTCAACAAACTGGGCGGCGCACTGCTGGGCCTTGCCATCGGTCTCCTTCTGGTCTGGACGGCACTTCTTGTCATCGGCGCCCTGCAGGAGCTGGCGTGGTGCCGGCAGGCGTCCTCCTATATCAGCCAGAGTCCGATTTTGCTCCAGTTCCAGGCTCTAAATCCCCTCTCGAAAATTCTAGAACATTTTGAGTTTCCGAATATAATCCCCATGGCCCCCGCCGCAGACGCCGGGCTGGCTTAAGGGCACGAATTTGAACCCGTTCAAATTCGTGCCCTTAAGCTATGATCAGTTCATCGCATTTCCCGACACGGCGGCGGTGCTTGCCGGAGCCGGCGTAGGAGTAGCCTTCGTGAGACCAGAGCCCATTGTCTCCACCATAGTCTGGTTCTCTTTCTGGACGCCCGTGGCCATCTGCTGAAGGTTTTCAACCTGTCTTTTCACCTGATCCAGGGCACTCTGGTTGCGCAGCGTCGCCACTCCAATGACCAGGGCGATAAGCGCTACCATACTGCCCAGGCTGTAGCCGAGGCGGCTCTCCCGTTTCTGCTTCTTCCTGCTCTGGACCCGGACCTGTTCCTTCTCTTCCATGATCCCGCGGATATTCCGCAGAACTCTGTCATCCTCCTGCTCCACAATGTGAACGCGCCGGTTGCTCTCGCGTTCTATGTAGGCAAGCATCTCGGGATTTTTCTCATAATATACATAATATCCCTTTTGTTTTTCAAATCTTCCATTCCGATACAGAAAGAAGCTGTCCTCTTTTTCATTTTCTTCATATAAATAAAGCACCTTGTCACGATGCTGAAAATTCTGCTTATGTATCTCCAGCAGCTGCGGCGCCTGTTTCGCCGAAAAGCCCCTGCAGGAAAAGAACCAGCCGACAATCTCCAAGTCGGTGAAATTCTCTTTTATCTCCGTATAGATCCGGTCCCACACTCCCTGATCCAGAACCGGTCCACTCCTTCCCGCAAAACCGGGAATCTCCACGACACCAGAGATCTGATAGATCTTCTCTCCGTTGTTTAGAAATGTGCTGCCCAGCAGCATGGCGGCCTTCTCCGTCCCCCGCCCCTGTCCTGCCAGTTCTTTTGCAAAGCGCACTACATAATCCTCAATATATACTCTGTCACGCCCTGGCGCTTCTCCAATCTGCCTCACACTCTTGGGCTTATTCCACTGCATAACAAAACCTCCTGTTCATTCTTATTGACTCCATCATATCATGACCGTTTTGCGGTTTTTGTCGATATGAATGCAAACAGGAAATTTTCTGATTTTTTTATCTCAAAATATGGTTAATTTGCTAAAAATATGAGAATACTTTTCTTATCATCTTTGAAATGAGAAAGGCAGAATTGATCATGATACAATATTATAACCCTGATGAGCGTCAGTCTCTTATCCGTTTTACCAACTCCCTCCGGGGACTCCTGGAGAAGCATTACAGTGCGGGACAGGATATCGTTCTGGTCTGCATCGGTTCAGACCGCGCCACCGGAGACTGCCTTGGCCCTATTGTGGGCCATAAACTAAAATCCTATGAAAGATTTCTGAAAAAAATCAGTTTCCATCTCTATGGCACGCTGGAAAAGCCGATCCATGCCAAAAATCTGGAGGCCACTATTCAGTTTATCCAACTCTACCACCCGGATTCCCTTATTATCGCAGTGGATGCCTCCCTCGGCGTTATGGAACATGTGGGCTATATCACCCTGAGCGAGGGATCCCTTACCCCCGGCGTCGGAGTGGACAAAAATCTTCCCGCCATCGGCGATATATGCATTACCGGCATTGTGAATCTGTCGGGCTTTGGCGGACAGATGCTTCTCCAGACGACCCACCTCCATCTGGTGATGCAGCTTGCCGATTTTATCGCATCGGGCCTCTACCGCTCTCTGTCAACCCGTTCTTCACAGCTCCGTCCTGCCCTCCAGCGCGCGGAATAAGGTCATCTCATCAATAAATTCCAGCGCTCCTCCTACGGGCACACCGCTGGCGATGCGGGTAACGCGGATCCCCGCCTGTTTGACATATTTGCTGATCCAAAGGGCTGTTGCCTCTCCCTCCACTGTGGAATTGGTAGCAATGATGATCTCATCTACCTCTTCCCTCTGGAGGCGCTGCATCAGCTCTTTCAGTTTCAGGTCGTCCGGCTGGACGCCCACCATAGGGTTTACCGCCCCGTGCAGAACATGATAGAGCCCCTGATACTGTCCGGTTTTTTCATAAGCGGCGAGATCACTGGGCTCCTCCACTACCATGATGGTAGCCGAATCCCGTTTGGGATTGCTGCAAATGGGGCATATCTCCTGATCGGAGAGGTTAAAACACCTCTTGCACAGACAGATTTTCTTTCTCGCCGTCAGGATGCTGTCTGCCAGATGTTCCACCCTCTTCTCCGGCAGGTTCAATATATGAAAAGCCAGCCTCTGTGCCGACTTCGGCCCTATATTCGGAAGTCCTGCCAGTTCTTCAATAAGATTATTGATGGATTCGCTGTAGTAATTCATCAGAATGGGAACCCTCCGCCAAGATTCAGTCCCCCGGTAAGCGCCTCCATGGATTTGGCACTGTCTTCCTCCAGCTTGCGCAGTGCCTCATTGGTGGCTGCCACAATAAGATCTTCTAACATCTCAATGTCATCCGGATCCACCACCTCCTCCGAAAGCTTCACGGAAAGCACCTCCTTCTTACCAGACACCTTCACCGTAACGGCGCCGCCGCCTGCTGCCGCCTCGTATTCCTTTTCCTCCATCTCCTTCTGGGTCTCTTCCATCTGCCGCTGCATACGCTGCGCCTGTTTCATAAGATTGTTCATGTTCCCCGGCATACCGCCCTGAAAGCCTCCACGCTTTGCCATAGTGTTTTCCTCCAACTCTAAATTTAATCCAATATTTCTATCTCTACATTTTTAATGATATTCCGCAGTTCCGGTAGTGTGTTCATCTCCCGCCTGCTCTCCACAAGCCGCACATCCAGGTGGATTTCCTTCCCCGTAAGCTGGGCTGCCGCCTCCATCACCTCCGCCTGGTTGTCTTCCCTGCGGAAATACTCCGCCGTCGTTGACTGTGGAAATGCCAGGATCAAAAGCCCCGAATCCGACACGGAAAGCCTTACCTCCTCCAGCATCTTCCTTGCCACCGGGCTGACCCTGCCGAGAAGCTGCTTCCAGTTCGCCACCACGGCCTTCACATCCTCCGGCACTGCCTCCGGGCGAATCTCCTTCTCGGATTCCGGCGCCGCGCTGCCACCGGCACAGTCCGGTGCTGCCACAGTCAGCTTTCCCGAGGCTGCCGCTTCCAGCAGTTCTTCATTCCTCTGCTCCAGAATATGCAGACGGTTTACCAGGGAATCGTAATCCCGTTCCATCTGTGGGCGGCAGAGGCGGATCAGCGCCACCTCCAGCATAACGCGTTTATTGCTGCCGTATCTCATCTCCCCGGCAAGCACAGACAGCACACGGATATACCGGAAGATCATCTCCACCTCGATCTCCTGTGCGTACCTCTGCAGCTCCCCGATGTTTTCTGCCGACATATCCACCAGCCGGCCAGTTTCCTCTGTGGTTTTCACTATCAGAAGGTTTCGCAGATACCAGACGAACTCATTGACAAACTGGGTCAGATCCTTTCCCTGTTCCACCACCCGGGCAATGAGCTCCACCGCTCCCTCCACCTTATTCCGTACAAGCGTCCCCATCAATTCATGGTACACGGTATTGTCCACCGCACCCAGCACCTTCAGGACATTTTCGTACGTCAGCTTCTGTCCGAAATAGAAGGATATGCACTGCTCCAGCAGGCTCAGGCCGTCCCGAAGAGCGCCGTCCGCCTGTCTGGCAATATAGTCCAGCGCCCTGTCCTCCGCCTCGATCCCTTCCCTGTCCAGGAGCTCCTGCAGCCTTTCTGCAATGGTTTCCACGCCGATGCGCCTGAAATCATATCTCTGGCAGCGGGACAGGATCGTAAGGGGTATCTTGTGCGCCTCTGTGGTAGCCAGGATAAAGATCAGATAAGAGGGCGGCTCCTCCAGCGTCTTTAGAAGGGCATTAAAGGCACTGACAGAAAGCATATGCACCTCATCAATAATATATACCTTATAACGCCCCTCTGCAGGAGAATACTGCACCTCATCGATCACCTGCCGGATATCGTCTACGCGGTTATTGGAGGCCGCGTCAATCTCCACCACATTCATGGATGCCTGCTGCTGGATGGCCCTGCACATGGCACATTCCCCGCAGGGACCCTCCGGCCCGGGATTTTCACAGTTGACAGCCCTGGCAAATATCTTGGCCACAGTGGTCTTTCCCGTTCCCCGGGTACCGCAGAACAGATAGGCGTGACCGATCCGGCCGCCCTGGATCTGGTTCACCAGCGTCGTCACGATATGCTCCTGGCCTTTCACATCGGAAAAACCCGCCGGCCGGTATTTTCTATATAATGCCTGATACATAAATTACGGTTCCTTCGTTCCAAAACTGATGCCGAGTCCTTTTGCCTCTTTAATGATAGAGGACTCTGGATCTACCATTTTCAATTTCCCCGCCACTTCCTCCAGGGGCACGGGGATGATCTCATCGTTTCTAAACCCAACCATATAACCATACTTCTCTTCCAGGATCAGGTGGGCTGCCGCCGCGCCGAGCCGGCTGGAGATCACACGGTCATAGGCGCATGGGCTGCCTCCCCTCTGGGTGTGTCCGGGAACCGTGATGCGGATCTCCTGGCCGGTGCGCTCCTCGATCTCCGCGCCGATCTTATAAGACACACTCGGATACGGATTGTTTTTGAGCTTCGCCTTCAGCTCCTTCTTGGACAGAGCGGCATCTTCTTTAGAGATGGCTCCCTCTGCCACCGCAAGGATAGAAAACCGTTTGCCGGCCTCCGTCCTCTTCTGTATCGCCTCTGTCACCGCATCAATGTCATACGGGATCTCCGGAATAAGAATCACATCTGCTCCTCCGGCAATGCCGGCGTGAAGCGTCAGCCAGCCCACCTTGTGCCCCATCACTTCCACGATGAAAACCCGCCCATGAGAGTATGCCGTCGTGTGGATGCAGTCAATGGCCGTTGTGGCAATATCCACCGCACTCTGGAAACCGAAGGTCATATCCGATCCCCATATATCATTGTCAATGGTTTTGGGAAGACCCACGACATTTAATCCCTCCTCCCGCAGCATATTTGCCGATTTCTGAGTTCCATTGCCGCCGAGTATAACCAGACAGTCCAGCTTTAGCTTATGGTAAGTATTGACCATGGCAAGCACTTTATCCATGCCGTTTTCATCCGGCTTGCGCATATTTTTAAAGGGCTGCCGGGAAGAACCGAGAATCGTGCCGCCCTCCGTAAGTATGCCGGAAAAATCAGATGGTTTCATCTTAACATATTTTTCATACATCAGTCCCTTGTACCCCTCCAGTATACCGATGATCTCGGTGTCCGGATCCGCATTGTACAAAGTCTTTGCCACGCCGCGCATAGTTGCGTTCAGCGCCTGACAATCGCCGCCGCTGGTCAAAAAAGCTACTCGTCTCATGTTCATACCCCTTTCATCGTTTCAAATGATATGCTTGATTTATTATTTATTGGAGCGCTTCACGCTGCTCCATGTACCATACACTTTCTTCCCTTTGGAATCCTTCCGGTAAGTTCTTATCTTTACATAACAATACTTACTCTTCCAGTTAATGATCGTAACTTTATTGTATTTACTGTGCATCGATCGCTTTTGCTTCGTAAGCTTTTTGTTGCTGCCGAATTTGTACTGGTAACCGGCTGCATTTTTCACCTTTTTCGCAGTGACTGTCACCTGTTTGTTTTTCTTTTTCTTCACCGTGCTGACCACAGCCTTCGCCGGCTTGCTCACGGGTTTCGGTTTCTGCACCACCGGCTTATTCACCACAGGGAGCTTCGGAATTACTTCTACCACGGTTTTTCCGCAGTAATGACAGGTTCCGGTCTTACTGCCGGCTGCCGCGGTGGTAGCCTGTTTCACCGTATATTTATCAATGAAGTGTGCGGAGGGATTCGCAGCTGCCGCAATGGGAGCCGTTCCTTTCTTTGCCTTGCAGATGATGCAAAAAGACGCTTTTCGTCCCGGCGATATACAGGAAACTGGATATTCCGTTCCCATCACTTCATAAAAATGCTCATGGTTCGTATAAAACTCAATAAGCGCCTCTGCATCCGCCTCTGCCAGCGCTTTCAGCCCCTCGTCCTCTGGTTTCGTAAGGTATGCCGCATCCGCCGCATTTGACAGAAAGGCATGTTCCACGATCATGGAGGGGACCCCCCACTTGACGCCGCCCTTGATCACTCCGTAGTAATCCGCTGTCGTGCCCGTATTGACTGCCTGTGTGTCCCAGTTATACTGGGCGTTCCAATATGTTTTGCTCTCGCTCTTCCTTGACTTCACACCGCGGCTGGCTGAGATCCCGGTCTTGTCATGGATCTTGGTGAGGATCTTCATAGGCAGGCCGATGATCTGATACTTTGGCAGCACGGACTCCCAGATCTCTGCTCCGTTTGCAGTCAGTGACGAGGCGGAATTGAAATGCATGCTCAGCAGCAGATCCGCCTTCTTATCCCTAGCAAAGGCAGCGCGGTCAGCCAGAGACACCGCCTTGTCCGTCTCCCTGGTGAGATACACTTCAAACCGTCCATCCTTCTCCAGTATCTCCTTTGTGTACTCGGCCACCTTCAATGAGAGATCCTTTTCCTTCACCTGTACAGTCACCGCCGGTCCTGACGCCGCCGTCTGGATCACAGAAGCAGTAGTTCCCGCATCCGAACCACCGTGCCCGGGATCCAATACAATACAGATTTTTTTGTCTGCTGCCGCCCTCGCCGTACCGGCGGGGACAAATCCTATCATTCCCATGATCAGGGCCGCTATAAGCAGCCATGCTGTCTGTCTTCTCTTCATAGCTTTCCACTCCTTTCCTGTTATGCGGTATATAAAACAACCGGGATGCCGTTCCCGGCTCCCTTGAACTACCACAGTTATCAAAATCCTGATATCATTTTAACACGTACCTTTTTTTCGCGCAATATTCATTGCAAAATTTATTGAGATGTCCTATACTTTACTGTAAAAACTCCGCCGCAGACCTGGCGGAGCAAAGGAGTGAAGAGAATGGAATTTTCCGTGGGACAGCATATAAAAATGAAGAAGCCCCACCCCTGCGGTGAGAACAGCTGGGAGATCCTCCGGGTGGGCATGGATTTCCGTCTAAAATGTCTTGGCTGCGGGCATCAGATCATGATACCGCGCAAAACAGTAGAAAAAGGATTCCGGGGATTTATCTGACAGCCTCATATGAAGGCAAATTTTCCTTGCTTTTCCTGCCCGTCCATGCTATACTGTATATCCGTGATGTAAAAATCATTTTCCTTGTTCTTTCCCGATAGTCCCATATCCTGGGGAAGAGCCAGAGACCAAAAGGAGGTACAGGCAACTATGAATAAGTATGAATTAGCTTTAGTTGTTAGTGCAAAAGTTGAGGACGAAGTAAGAAACGCCACCGTCGAAAAGGCAAAAGAGTATATCACTACCTTTGGCGGAACTATTACAAACGTCGATGAATGGGGCAAGAAAAAACTTGCTTATGAAATTCAGAAGATGAGTGAAGGCTTTTATTACTTTATTCAGTTCGATTCCGAGCCGGATACGCCCGGTGAACTGGAACAGAGACTTCGCATTATGGACAACGTGCTCAGATACTTATGCGTGAAACAGGAGGCATAAGATAAGGAGGAGTCTTCCATGAATAAGGTAATTTTGATGGGTAATCTTACCCGCGACCCTGAGATTCGTTACAGTCAGGGTGAAAATTCACTGGCAATTGCTCGTTTTAGTATCGCAGTCAACCGCCGGTTCTCCCGTCAGGGCGACACCGACACCGATTTCTTCAACTGTACCGCTTTCGGCAAGCAGGCAGAATTCGTTGAGAGATATTTCAAACAGGGTTCCCGCATGCTGCTGTCCGGACGCGTACAGAACGACAATTACACCAACAAAAACGGTGAAAAGGTCTACAGTGTTCAGATCATCGCAGAGGAAATAGAATTTGCGGAGCGCAAAAGCACTGCCGACGCCAATGCGGCGTCAGCCACAAGTAATTTCGGAGGCGGCGCACCTCAGCCCACAGCGGCGGCAAATGATGATTTCATGAACATTCCAGACGGAATCGAAGACGGACTGCCATTCAACTAATATTAAGGTTCCGCTTAATATTAGCTGTACCAGACAGTCTGATCCGTTACTTCGGACAGACAGGATTTTATAAGGAGGTTAGTTAAGATGGCTTACAATAAAGACAGAGGCGATTCTCCCATGAGAAGGAGAGGTCCCCGCAGAAGAAAAAAAGTATGTGCATTCTGCTCTGACAAAGAGCATGACTATATCGATTACAAAGATACAGCCAAGCTGAAAAGATATATGTCTGAGAGGGGCAAGATTCTTCCAAGAAGAATCACCGGTACATGCGCAAAGCATCAGCGGGCTCTCACGGTAGCGATCAAACGTGCCCGCCACGTTTCCCTGATGCCGTATACCCTTGATTAATAAGACCCGGCTCAGCTGAAAAAAATAAGGTTTTATCAAAAATAGCACTGAAGCTTCACTCCTTCAGTGCTATTTTTTGTGATGTTCTTTATACCCTTATCCCCGCCGGGATCATTTCGCAGTCTTCCCATCCTTCTTTTCATACAGCTTTATCTTCCGCATCACAAATCCATACTTAGCCGTTTCGTCCCTGTCCACATAGACGGTATATTTCTGAAAATACCCTTTGTCCTTCTTATCCCGCTGGGATACCAGCCCCGCATTTACGATCATGCGGTATCTGCCCTCCTTGTACTCAATGACCTTCTCCGTTTTCATACTGTAGGTTTTTCCGGTAATCCGGCTTACATTATAAAAAATCGTAGTCCCGGATTTCACAAAAACATAATCCGGAAATCTTCCGCTGTAGGCAAACTTATACTTCGCATGTTCCCCAAAGAGATCCTTCACCTCTTTTTTTGTCTTCTTCTCTACTTCTGCAAAAGGCGTTCCATACTTCACCTTTTGATCCAGATAATAGAGGTTATACAAAGACATCATCGTGGCAGACGTGTCGTCCCATTTGAATGCATGTCTCCCGTTTTCATAATAAGAAGCACTAAAGGAAAGAAATGGCCGGATCCTCGTCGCCAGCTCCTTCAGCTCCGTCTTCACAGAGTCTGTTGCATCCAGCGGGTATACCACCGCCGGCGCCGGAGTCGGAGTTGGTTCCGGGGTCGGCTCTGGTTCCGCCGCTGGTTCAGAAGCACTGGCTGGTCCATTGTTATCCGGGGACTCGTCCCCCATGGCAATGTTTTCCGTTCCCGGCTCCGCCGTCTCTTTGTTCCTGAGCTTTGAAAGGT
The DNA here is from genome assembly GCA_910574015.1 of Eubacteriaceae bacterium. Taxonomy (GTDB): domain Bacteria; phylum Bacillota; class Clostridia; order Lachnospirales; family Lachnospiraceae; genus Eubacterium_F. The sequence goes on from CAJSYQ010000006.1 coordinate 47,146, forward strand.
CCAGTCTCCCCGTCATGATCATCCATGTCATAACAGATGCCGCCGCCACGATAATGACAGCGATGGTGCTTCCCACAATGGCGCGGCTGGCAAACAGCCGCTGCCACACCGTCGTCCTCTGGCCACAGCGGTAGCAGAATTCATCATCGCTCCGCAGCTCGGTCCCACACTTTTTACACTTCATAATTACCTCCATTTCAAACCACACTTATTGTTCTCACATCACTCCATAATTATTATGCTATTATCATACACGATTCCCAACGGAATTTCAACATTTGCATTTGTAAAGCATAGAAAATCATGTTATAATAGTTACTGCTTATACCCATTGGGAACTTGTACGCAGGGAGGTGTCAATATGACAGATAATAAAATCCGGGGAACTCTCCGCTCATATCTGCGCTGGCCGCTGATGTTAGGGATCCTTCTGATTGTAATGAATATCCAGATCTATACCGTAAGCCTGAGAGCCGGGTTTATCATGTCCGCTTACACCGCGGTCTATCTGCTCATCGCCCTGCTCCTTTACCATTTTAAACGCCGCGCCCTGCTGCATGACCTGATCGACTACTCCATGCGGTTCCATGTGACAGTGAACACGGTTGCGTCGAATCTGGATCTCCCCATTGCGGTAGCGGGACCGGATTACCGCTGTATCTGGGAAAACAAACAGTTTCGTGCAAAATTCTCTTCTTCCCAGAGAAAACGGTTTCATATCAGCTCCGCCATCCCGGCCATCTCTGAATCCTCTTTCCCTGACAGTACGGAATCAACAGGTGAGATACACTTCCATGACGAGGATGTCTACTACAAAGTGATCATCCAGCGGGTGGATCTTGAGAAGGCACCGGAACCAGCCAGAGAGAATGCAGGAGAACTCGGTCTTGGCGACACGCTGTACGCCCTTTTTGTTTACGACGAGACAGAGATCGTTCATTATATACGTGAAAACTATGACCAGCGTCTGGATGTGGGGCTTCTCTATATTGACAATTACGAAGAATCCCTGGCCATGGTGGATGATGTGCGCCGCTCACTGCTGGCTGCCCTGATCGACCGGAAGATCAACAAATATATGCTGAATATCGACGCCATCACCCGCAAGCTGGAAAAGGACAAGTACATTTTCCTGTTCCGGCACAAATTTCTCTCGCAGCTGCAGTCGGACAAGTTTGCCCTGCTGGATGAGGTTCGAAACATCAGCGTGGGGGAGGATGTATCCGTCACCATCAGTATCGGCATCGGCATACAGGGAGATACATTCCGCAAGCGTCAGGAATATGCCCGCAGCGCCATTGACCTTGCCCTCGCCCGGGGCGGCGATCAGGTAGTGGTAAAGGCAAAGGATAATATTCTGTATTATGGCGGCAAGAGCATCCAGAAAGAAAAAAATACCCGGGTCAAAGCCCGGGTCAAAGCGCACGCCCTCCGGGATTCCATAGAGGCGGCGGATAAGGTGGTCATTATGGGGCATACCATTCCCGATGTGGACGCCATCGGAAGCGCCATCGGCATTTACCGCATCACCCAGGTTCTGGGCAAGCCGGTACGCATCGTGATCAATCAGGTTACCTCTTCTCTCGCCCCCCTTCTTGAGCTGTTCCGGGACAACCGGGACTACCCGGAAAATCTTTTTGTCCGAAGTGAGGAAGCGAGGGAATTTATCGGCGGCGGCAGCGGGGTCCTGCTGATCGTGGTGGACGTGAACCGTCCTTCCTACACGGATGCCCCGGAACTTTTATCCCTGGTAAGCTCCCTTGTCGTCATCGACCATCACCGGCAGACTGGGGAATTTTTCGAAAATCCCACGCTGTCCTATGTAGAGCCCTTCGCCTCCTCCTCCTGCGAGATGGTGGCCGAGATCCTGCAGTATGCCGGCGACGAGATCCACCTGAAGGCAGCCGAAGCGGACGCTCTCTATGCCGGGATCATGGTGGATACAAATAACTTCATGAACAAACCGGGTGTCCGCACCTTTGAAGCAGTGGCTTATCTGCGCCGCAGCGGCGCCGATATCCTCCGGATCCGCAAAATGTTCCGCTCCGACCTGGCCGAGTACCGGGTCCGGGCCGAGGCGATACAGAATACGCAGTTATTTATGAATTCTTTCGCCATAGCGCCATGTAACGCCGACAACTGTGCTTCACCCACCATCGTGGGCGCCAAGATCGCCGACGATCTGCTGGACATCAACGGGATGAAGGCAACCTTCGTCCTGACTGCCTATGAGGGGAAAATTTATATCAGCGCCCGTTCCATCGACGAACTAAATGTTCAGGTCGTCATGGAGAAACTGGGAGGCGGCGGACATATTTCCAGTGCCGGGGCACAGCTGACGGACTGTACCTTACACGAGGCCGCAGATAAGATCCGGAATATATTAACGAAAATGAAAGAAGAAGGTGACATAGAATGAAAGTAATCTTATTACAGGATGTAAAATCATTAGGGAAAAAGGACGCCATCGTAGAGGTAAACGACGGGTATGCCAGAAACTTTATATTCAAGAAAAATCTAGGCATCGAGGCATCACCAAAAAATCTCAACGACCTGAAGCTCCGGCAGAAAAATGAGGACAAGGTCGCCGCAGAAAATCTGGAGGCTGCCAGGGAATTCGCGGCAGAGATTGCAGAAAAATCCGTAGAGATGGCTATAAAAGCCGGACAGGACGGCCGGGTATTCGGCTCCGTCTCCACTAAGGAGATTGCCGCCGCTGCTAAAGATCAGCTTGGCTATGATCTGGACAAGAAAAAAATGCAGCTGCGGGAACCCATCAAAAATCTTGGCACCTATATGGTACCGATCCGCCTTCATCCGAAAGTAACCGCGGAACTCAAGGTAGTAGTAAAGGCCCGATAACACCTGCAGGATCCTATACATCAGAAAGGGAGAGTCGTACACTATGGATGAGGCAGTTATCAAAAGGATCATGCCCAACAATCCTGAGGCAGAGCAGTCCGTCATCGGCTCCATGCTGATGGATCAGGAGGCAGTTATTCTTGCGTCTGAAAAACTGGTGGAGGATGATTTTTACAATCCCCGTTTCCGGACACTTTTCGCCGCCATCATTAAATTATTTCATTCCGGCAGCCCGGTGGATCTGATCACCCTCAGCGACCAGCTGAAATCTGACCATGTGCCGGAAGAAATCGGCAGCCTGGAATTCATCAGCAATATCATATCCTCTGTCCCCACCTCGGCCAATGTGAAGTACTATGCGGAGATCGTGGAACAGAAATCCTTTATGCGCAGGCTGATCCGGATGACCGAGGGCATCACCAACCGGTGCTATCAGGATGCCGGGGAGCTGGATGCGCTCATCGAGGACACAGAGCGGGAAATCTTCCAGCTGGTGAACAGCCACAGTACATCGGAAGATTTCACCCCCATCAATGAGATCGCACTGGAGACGCTGGAAAATATACAGAGCGCCGCTATGAGCACCGGTTCGGTAACCGGGATCTCCACTGGTTTTCGCGATCTGGATTACCGCACGGCGGGTCTGCAGCCGTCAGACCTGATCCTGATCGCCGCCAGGCCATCCATGGGTAAGACGGCATTCGCCCTGAATATCGCTGAATATGTGGCTATGATCAACCATATTCCCACGGCAGTATTCAGCCTGGAGATGTCCAAGATCCAGCTGGCAAAACGTCTCATCTCCATGAACTCCAAAGTAGATTCCCAGCACATCCGTACCGGAACGCTGGAGGATGACGAGTGGGCCAGGATTACAGAGAGTTCTATTATTCTGGGAGAATCTTCTCTGGTCATCGACGATACCCCCGGCATCTCCATAAACGAACTCCGCAGCAAATGCCGCAAGCTGAAGACGGAACGGGGACTGGGACTCATTATGATCGATTATCTGCAGCTGATGTCAGGAAACAGCGGCAGCAAAAATATTTCCCGTCAGCAGGAAATCTCCGATATCTCACGCTCCCTGAAAGCTCTCGCCCGGGAGATGAACTGCCCTGTCATCGCCCTGTCACAGCTCAGCCGGGAGGTGGAAAAACGTGAGGATAAACGTCCGATCCTGTCTGATCTCCGGGAATCGGGAGCCATCGAACAGGACGCCGATGTCGTTATGTTTTTGTACCGGGATGAATATTATACAAAGGACGCCTCTCAGAAGAAGGGCGTGACGGAAGTGATCATTGGAAAGCAGCGTAACGGCCCTACCTGTACGGTGGAACTGAAATGGCTGGGCCAGTACACGAAGTTCGCCAATCTGGAATATATCAAGGAATAGAACCGGCGGAATCTTGTCATATGATGACACAATGTGGCATACGTTTTCTGGTATTTTTTGTCATTTACCAGATTTCGTCATTTTTCTCATGTTATAATTGAGAAAAAACAAGCCACAGGAGGGTAATCGTATGGACAAGATACATTACATAATTTCAGACGCTGCCAAAGAGCTTCATGTCGAAGCTCACGTACTGCGCTACTGGGAAGAAGAGCTGGCACTGAAGATTCCCCGAAATAATATGGGGCACCGTATCTATGGTGCAAAAGAGATGGAGCTGTTCCGGCAGATCATGCGGTGGAAGGAAGAGGGCCTCTCCCTGAAGGAGATCCAGCTTAAATGCACCCCGTATTGTTCTTCCGAACCGGGCCGGGATAATCTTCAGGTGATCCAGTATCCCGGCGAGAGCGCCGTTGTAACAGAACCGCGCCCCTCCAATGATGAAAAAATGACGCAGTTCAAACAGATCCTGGGACGGATCGTGACAGATGCCATCCGGGATAATTCGGAGGAGCTGACGGCAGATATCGCGAATAATGTATCCGATCACGTCAATAAGGAACTGGATTACCTCTTCCGGGAAAGGGAAGAGGCTGACGAACAGCGGTTCCGTAAGCTGGACGAGACCATCCGCAATCTGCAGAAGGCAAGACAGGAGGCTGCGGCCGCCCAGATCCAGGAGGTCAAAACAAAGAACCGGCGGCGTTTCAGTAAACACAAACAGACCAAGCAATGAAATGAGGATATATGAACCAATCAGATAACTTACTTGAGGAAATACACAATTCCTTCCCTGTGGGGAGCAGGGATATCCGAACCTATTCGCCCCTTGCACTGGCTTACCTGGGGGACGCTGTATTTGAGATCATGATCCGCACCCTTATTACGGAACGTACCGGAGGACCGGTAAAAAATCTCCACAAGCGGACAAGCGCTCTTGTGAACGCAGGAGCCCAGGCAAAGCTTGCGGCCTCCATGCAGGAGCAGCTGACGGAGGAAGAGCTGACCGCCTTCCGGCACGGCAGGAACGCCAAGGCATCCTCTGTGGCAAAGAACGCTGACATTCATGATTACCGCAATGCCACCGGGCTGGAAGCCCTTTTTGGATATCTGTATCTCACCGGCAGGTCAGGAAGAGCCGTGAAATTATTGAAATACGCATTCGAACAGCTGGATATCACAATCTGAGTGAAGAAACAAGGGAGGAAAGCATGCAAAATCCGAAACGAGAGACAAGCAAAGCATTATATCACGGTGATTCTGAGACAGGATCCCGCATTGAGGGACGTCACAGTGTTCTGGAAGCATTTCGCGCAGGACAGCTGCTGGAACGTCTCTTTGTTCAGAAGGGCTGTAAGGACGGCCCGATCCTGTCCATTCTGCGGGAGGCGAAAAAAAATGGGACGATGGTGGATTTCGTCCCCAGGGAGCGGCTGGACCATATGAGCGAGACCGGCCACCACCAGGGCGTCATCGCCAGCCTCTCGGCCTTTCACTACAGCGGGGTGGAAGATATGTTTGCCCTGGCAGAAAAAAGAGGGGAAGAGCCCTTTTTTTTCCTTCTGGACGGCATTGAAGATCCGCACAACCTGGGCGCCATTATACGAACGGCAAACCTTGCCGGCGCCCACGGTGTCATAATCCCCAAACGCCGCGCCGCAGGTCTCACTGCCACCGTAGTAACCGCATCGGCCGGGGCCATCCACTATACGCCGGTTGCCAAAGTCACTAACCTTGTATCCACCATGGAGGATCTTAAAGAACGGGGTATGTGGTTTGCCTGCGCCGATATGAAGGGCGGGGTCATGTACGAAAACAATCTCACCGGCTCCCTTGGTCTGGTCATCGGCAATGAGGGAAGCGGAGTCAGCCGCCTCGTCAGGGAACACTGCGATTATACCGTCTCAATCCCCATGAAAGGGGATATTGACTCTCTCAATGCCTCAGTGGCCGCCGGTGTTCTTGCTTTTGAGATCCTGCGGCAGCGAAGGGAGCTCACCAATGCCTGACAATCATTACAAAGCCTGTACGGACAGCCAGCTTCTGGCCATGAGCCATCAGGGGGACGACTGCGCCACCGACTATCTTCTGGAAAAGTATAAGGCTCTTGTGCGTAAGAAGGCCCGGACCCTGTATCTTATCGGCGGCGAAAATGACGATCTGATACAGGAGGGTATGATCGCCCTGTACAAAGCGATCCGTGAATTTGATCCGTCCCGGGAAACCTCCTTTGTCGCCTTTGCCGTGATGTGTATTGAACACCAGCTGTACAATGTGATCAAGGGCGCCAACCGTCTAAAAAATTCCCCTCTCAACAGCTATATTTCACTCTATACCCCAACTGAAACGGGAGAAAACACGTCCCGGGAAACTCTGGCGGACACTCTCCAGCCCACAGAGCTGATCAATCCAGAAGATATTCTTATCGATCAGGAAAACGTATCCGCTCTGGAACGTGTTATGGATCAGGAGCTCAGCAGCTTTGAATCCACGGTGGTCCATCTGTATATTGACGGATGCAATTACCAGCAGATCGCAGAATTATTAAAAAAAAGTGCAAAATCCGTAGATAATGCACTGCAGAGAGCTAAGAAAAAATTAGAAAAAGCTGTTAACGGGATTTGAACCCGTGACCTCCGCCTTACCAAGGCGACGCTCTACCACCTGAGCTATAACAGCATTTGTAAAGAAACCTTACGAATAGATATTTTACCAAAAGATTGTTTTCCTGTCAACTGGTTTTTGACAGGAAATATCAGCACACAGCATAGGAGGGCCCCACCGATGAATGCTTCAAAGACGAAAGCGCAGATCATCCGCTCCCACACAATTACATATTTTAATATCCTGAACCTGATCCTGGCCGGGCTTATCGTTTTCTCCGGTCAGTATAAAAATATGCTTTTTATGGGAATCGTCATTTCCAATTCCCTGATCGGCATCGTCCAGGAGCTCAAGGTAAAGAAGCTGATCGATGCTCTTGCCGTTATCACTGCCACGAAGGCAAGGCTTGTGACTGACAATGGAGTCCGCCAGGTCCCCATTGAGGAGCTGGCGGTTCAGGACCGGATACAGGTCAGTGCGGGAGACCAGATCCCCGCCGACTGCAGGGTATGTACCTCGGAGGGACTTGAAGTAAATGAATCCCTGCTCACCGGGGAATCCCTGCCCATCTTAAAGCAGCCCGGCGACCCGCTCTATTCCGGCAGCTTTATCACTGCGGGGAACGGCGTCGGTGAGGTCATACATACCGGGGAGGATAACTATGCCACACAGCTGGTCAAAAAGGCCCAGACCAAGCGGCGTGCCACCTCTGAGATGCAGGATTCCATCCGAAGGATCATCCAGTATGTGAGTTATGCCCTGATCCCCATCGGACTACTGCTCTACTGCATCCAGCGTTTCCGTGCCGGGGCATCCATCTCCGATTCCCTTGTGAGCACCGTTGCTGGAGTACTTGGGATGATCCCGGAGGGACTTGTCCTGCTGACCAGCGTGTCATTTATCCTGGGAGTGGGCCGGCTGGCCCGAAAGAGAGCGCTGGTACAGGAGATGGAGGCCATCGAAGCACTGGCCCGGGTCAACGTGCTGTGTCTGGATAAGACCGGCACCATCACCACAGGTGAAATAAAGGTTGAGCAGATCCTCCCACTCCACAACAGAACAGAGGAAGCACTGCAGCCCATCTTAAGCGGCCTTGCCTTCTGTTTCACCGAGAGCAACGCCACAAGCCAGGCCCTTCAGGCTTATTTCTCTCACACAGCCCCATACCCCGTAAGCGCCAGACTTCCCTTTAGTTCCCAGCGAAAATATATGGGAGCCGCTTTCTCCGGACACGGCTCCTATCTTCTGGGCGCCCCGGAATTTCTCACACGGGACAGTGCCATTCTCCGGCAGGCCGGCGAATATGCCGCCCAGGGCATGCGGGTACTGCTTCTGGTGTCGTGTCCACAGCTTGCCCAGACACGGGAAGAACTAAACGCCCTGCTGCCCTCTGTAAACGAACTGGGTCTGGTACTCCTCTCCGACTGCATGAAAGAGGATGCCCGGGAGACATTAGAATATTTTGCCAGTCAGAGGGTAGACATAAAAATAATATCCGGCGACAACGCCGCCACCGTGTCATCGGTGGGCCTCCGGGCCGGCATCCCGGGCGCGGAGAATTATATTGATGCCGGCTGCCTTCCGGAAGACCCGGCCCTTCTGGAAAAAGAGGTCACGAAGTATACTGTATTCGGGCGGGTATCCCCAGAGATGAAACAGTCCATTCTCCGGGCATATCAGAGAAACGGCTGCGTCACCGGCATGGTGGGTGACGGCGTGAACGATGTCCTGGCCCTGAAAGACGCGGACTGCGGCATCGCCATGGCCAAGGGAGCCGACGCTGCCAGGCAGAGCGCCCACATCGTACTGCTGGATTCCGATTTCTCCGGCATGAAGGATATCGTCCAGGAAGGACGCACTGTCATTGCCAATATTGAACGCGTCAGCGCCCTCTACCTGACAAAGACAATCTATTCCATCCTGCTCTGTATCCTGTTTATCCTTATTGGCAGAGCCTATCCTTTTATTCCGATCCAGCTCAGCCTGATAGGCGCCACCGCCATCGGCATACCAAGCTTTCTACTGGCTCTGGAGCAGCAGCAAGGAGTCACTGCCTCGGGCTTTCTCCGGCATGTACTTAGGATCTCCCTTCCCGGTGCGCTGACGCTGACAGCTGTCCTGATAGGAATCCAGATCCTCGCCAGTATCTTTCACAGCAGTCCCGCCCTGATCAGCACATTAAACCTCCTTGCCGGGGGCGTCATCAGTATCCTCGTAGTCGTCCGGGTATGCCGCCCCATGTCCAGGCGCCGTCTCCTGATCTGCATCGGCATCACCTTTATATTTGCCGCCGCACTCCTGCTGTTCCCCTCCTTCTTCGGGGCGCTGCCCTTATGGGAGCTGTTCTGACAGCAGACAGACGGCCTGGGCGGATATACCCTCCCCCGTACCGGTAAACCCAAGCCCCTCCTCCGTTGTGGCCTTTACACTGATGCGCGGCAGCTCCACGCCGAGAGCCTCCGCTATGTTCCGTCTCATCTCATCAACATAAGGACGCATCCGGGGGCTCTGGGCAATGATCGTGGCATCCACATTTTCAATGCAGAACCCCTCTCTTCTCACCAGTTCACGCACCTTCTCCAGAAGGTACACGCTGGATACCCCTTTATATGCCGGCTCCGTGTCCGGAAAATGTTTCCCTATATCTCCCAGCGCCGCCGCTCCCAGTATGGCATCCATAATGGCATGCAGCAGTACGTCGGCATCCGAGTGTCCCAGAAGCCCGCGTTCATATTCGATTCTGACACCGCCAAGAATAAGCTCTCTCTCCGGCACCAGCCGGTGTACATCGTATCCCATCCCGATCCTCATATGCCATAACCTCCTTTATCTGTAATACAAAAGAGATGCCGCAAAGGACATCTCTTACAATATAATAGCGGGAACTGGATTTGAACCAGCGACACCACGGGTATGAACCGTGTGCTCTTGCCAACTGAGCTATCCCGCCATTCGGGCTGCCAAGACTTTCATCCTGACATATATAATAGATCCTCCTGTCGGAAAATCTGATTGGGACCTACAGGGCTCGAACCTGTGACCCTCTGCTTGTAAGGCAGATGCTCTCCCAGCTGAGCTAAGATCCCAGACGCTGTTCAAACGCGACTTCTTTATTATAGCAGATAAATCATTTTTGTCAATACTTTTTTTAATTATTCCAGATTAAATTCTTCCACAATCTGATTCAGATCACCGGCACTGGTCTTACTCTTCTCCATATAATCCGGTCGGCGCCGTGGAGCTATGACCTTCTATACATACCCGCGGACTCCCTCACCATGAGATGGCAGGGAAGCTCCAGCCGCAGACATTCCCGGTGCCCTCCCTCCAGCCGGTCCCGCAGGGTCAGTATGGCAAGATGCGCCATATCCTCCTTGGGAATGTGAACCGTCGTCAGCATAGGCGTGATCCGGGACGCCTCCTCGATATCATCAATGGAAACCACTGCCGGACGGTATACGTCTCTTCTACGCCGGCCATTCCTGTCTTTCATCGCCTGCAGAAAGCCCAATGCGGTAACATCATTGGCGCAGAAAACAGCAGTGGGCGGTTCAGAAAGCCCGGCCAGCCTGTCAAAGGCGCGGTATCCCTCTTCTCTGGTCTGGCTGGTGGACACAACGTAATCGTAAGTCAGAGGCAGCTTATACGAGAGCAGACACTCGTAATATCCCGTGTATCTCATCTCCATATTGCAGTCCCCCACATAGGCGATCCGGGTGTGACCCAGTTCCAGCAGATACTCCACCGCCTTGCCCGCCGCCTTCGCACCATTGCAGACAATCTCATCCATACGGTATTCCAAGGGATTTCGGTCGATGGCTATCACCCCCCGGTATCGGCGCAAGAGTTCCTCCACCAGCTCGGAAGAACATTTTCCCAGGATCAGCAGCCCTTCTGCCCGGGCCCGCTCCTTCTTTACAACAGAGGACCGGATATCGGGTACATTCAGTATCCTTCCCACCGCACACCCCTGATGATGGCACTCGGTTTCCACACAGCGGAATACTTCAGAGAAAAAAGGGTCCTCCTCTATCGTATGGAAACGGGAAAGAAGCACATCTATCACAAAGCTCTCCCTGTTCCTGCCCTCAGCTCCCAGCTTCAGGCTCCTGGCGTTCTGATCCGGCACATAATTCAAGTCCCGCGCCGCCTGCCGGATCCGTTCTGTCATCTCCCGGTCCTGACACTGGTACCGGGGATTATTCAGCACCCTGGACACGGTGGCGACCGAGGCTCCCGTCAGCTTAGAGATCTTCTTTAATGACATCCCGACACCTCATTCCCTATAAAGAGCTATTTCCCCAATGTAAGCCCGCGTTTTCGCAGAATGTGTTGTTCTATACTGGTAAAAATTCCCTTGTCGATGACAATGCCTATAAATACGATTACCAGCATAACCGTCATAACCTGATTGATATCCGCCAGATCCCTTCCCTGGGTCAGCGTAAAACCAAGCCCCACAGAAGCGGACATCACCTCACCGGACATCAGGGCGCGCCAGGCAAAGGACCAGCCCTGTTTGAGCCCGGACACAAAGGAGGGAAGCGCTGCCGGAAAGATTACCTTCGTATATAATCTCTGTCCCGAAACTCCCATTGTTCTTGCGGCTCTGATATAGATGGGCGGCACACTTTTGATCCCGCTCTCCACCGCGATGGCAATACTAAAAGCAGACCCCATCACCACCACGAATATAATGGCGCTCTCACCAAGGCCAAACCAGAGAATGGCGAAAGGCACCCAGCAGATACTTGGCAGTGTCTGGATCCCGAGGATCAGCGGCTTAAGATTTCTGGCAAGATACTGAGACTGTATGATCAGAATGCCCAATGTGATCCCTATCAGAATGGATATGCCAAATCCGATGAGAACACGCAGCATACTGTTTGTCACCGCAGACAAGAGAATACCGTCCATGGCCAGTGCACATATGCTCCTCCAGACTCCCAGCGGATAAGGAACGGCATAGGGTTTCGCCCATTCAAACCAGTCTGTGGCTGCCACATAGAGAAGCTGCCAAAAGGCCAGCAGCCCCAAGACAAACAAAATGCTTCCAATAATCCTTTTCACCTTCATGAATGGTCCTCCTCATCAAATTCCTCCGCCACACTTTTTCGGGCGCTCAGCTGCACCTGATCCAGAATACGTTTTCGGATAACGGTAAATTTTTCTTCCTCAATATTTCTTGGCCGTGGCAGATTGATGGGAATGATCTCCTTTATACGTCCGGGATTTTCCGCCATTACCACAACCCGGTCGGCAAAATAGACCGCCTCTTCCACACTGTGGGTCACATATAGGATGGTCTTCTTCGTCTGCTCCCAGATCTCCTCCAGCTCTGCCCGGAGAATATTGATGGTCTGTTTATCCAGGGCAGAAAAGGGCTCATCCATCAGCAGCAGCTTACTGTCCAGGGCAAGGGCCCTTGCCAGGGCGGTACGCTGTTTCATTCCGCCGGAAATCTGATGGATCGGATATTCCCGGTAATGCCAGAGCTGCACCATCCTCAGATATCTTTCGGCGATCTCGCACTGGGTGTTTCGGTCGTGTCCCGCCGCCGCCAGCCCAAACATTACATTTTCCATTACATTCAGCCAGGGGTACAGGGCCGCTTCCTGGAACATTACTACACGGTCTGCCCCCGGTCCCTGAACCTTGTCGCCATCCAGGATGATCGATCCCTCTGACGGGGTATCCAGCCCCGCCACTAGGTTCAGAAGCGTGGACTTCCCACACCCTGACGGTCCCACAATACAGATAAATTCTCCTTTTTCTACCGTCAGTGATATATCCTGCAGCGTTTCCTTATCGGTTTCCTGAAAAACCTTACTAATTGAATTCAGTTGTAAATACATCGCTTTCCTCCGGTACTGTACTGATAAATCCTTCTTCTTTGCTTATTCTGGCAAAGGTCATGACTGCCTCCTTATTCAGAGCGGTATCCACCTTCATCCGGCCAAATGCCTTCTCAATGACATCTGCTGCCAGAGCCTTTCCCGTCACACTCTCAATCTCCTTGTTTACGATGTTCCGGGCCTGCTCCCCATTTTCATTGATGAAAAGAGCGGCATCCTGGTGGGCCTGGAGAAATTCCTTCACAAGATTCGGATGTTCCTTTATAAAATCGCTGCTGGCAATGACAACCGCTGTGGGATAATTGCCCTCCAAAAACAGCTTATCGTATTCCAGAAGAACCTCAGCATTGCCATTTTTCTCAATGGTGGTTCCCCATGGCTCCGGTACGACTGCGGCATCCACGCTGCCGTTATCGATCAGGTTCAGTATATCCGCGTTGGCGCTGGCATTGATGGTTACATCGCCGCCCTTATCCACTGTCTTCAGCCCGTTTTGAGTCAGCAGGTCCAGCAGGCATAGATGCTGGGTATTCCCGATCTGAGGCACCGCCACCTTCTTTCCGGCGAGATCCTTCACCGTCTCGATCCCGGAATCCTTCCTCCGCAGCAGAACGGCGCCAGCATTGGTTACATTGGAAATGATCTTTACATCCCCGTTTGACTTGGCGTTGGCACTCAGCGCCGGCACCGGTCCGATATAACCAAGATCCACCTCTCCGGCAAAGATCGCCTCCACCTCTGCCGGTCCCGCATTAAATGAAGTCCAGGAAACATTGCATTTGTCCTTCCATTTGTTCTCCAGCGTCTTCTGATTCTTCATCACAAGCGCCTGTGTATGTGTTATATTGGGAAAATATGCGATCCTTACATCTGTCTTCCCATCGCCGCTCTGATTCCCCGCGGATCCGCAGCCCGCCAGTGATACCGCCAGGCCCAGTCCGACTACCATAGATACAAGCTTTTTAAACATTTTCTTCCTCCTTATCCTGCAAACAATGTTTACTTCTGCATTATAACACTGTATTTTACTTATTGTCTGCAAAAATAAGAAAACGTATTCTAATGATTATACGTATATTTTAAAATTCTTCCAAACAGTTTTCCGCATAATTAAATGCCATTACAGAAAACGTTTACAATCAGATTTGTCAAAAAGGCGCACAAAACAGCTCGTTTTGGCGCGCCTTCCATCTGCTGCTATACCAATACCTTAGATAAAAATTCCTTCAATCTGGGATTCTCCGGATTTTCAAAAAATTCCATTGGCGGCTTCTCTTCCAGAATCTTCCCGTCATCGATAAAGAGAACCCGGTTCGCCACCTCTCTGGCAAATCCCATTTCATGGGTGACGATGATCATCGTCATGCCCTCGTCGGCCAGGGATTTCATCAGGTCGAGTACCTCGCCTACCATCTCAGGATCCAGGGCGCTGGTGGGCTCGTCAAAGAGAATCACATCCGGATTCATGGCCAGGGATCGGACGATGGCCACCCGCTGTTTCTGTCCGCCGGAAAGAGTGGAGGGATACACATCGGCCTTATCTTCCATACCAATCCGTTTCAGAAGCTCCATAGCCCGCTGCCTTGCCTCCTGCACAATGACGGATTTGGCCTTTCTGCGGTTCTCCCTGCGCTGTACATGAACCGGCGCCAGCATAATATTCTGCAGGACTGTCTTATTATTGAACAGGTTGAAATGTTGGAAAACCATTCCCATATGGCGGCGGTGTATATTGATGTCCACTTTGGGATCTGCAATATCTACACCATTAAAAATAATCTGTCCCCCGGTGGGATCCTCCATACAGTTCAGGCAGCGCAGAAACGTGCTTTTGCCGGAGCCGGAGGGTCCCACCACAACCACGATATCTCCTTTGTTTATCGTGACGCTGATTCCTTTCAGAACCTTATTGTCCCCAAAATGCTTTTCCAGATTAATTACGTCGATCACTTTTCCTCAGGCTCCTTTCCATAAGCTTGATCGCAAGGCTGATCAGCATTACGATCACAATATAAATCACTGCCATCACAAGATAAGGAACCATAAATTCATAGCTGTTGCTTCCTATGTAATTAAACGCCACATACAGATCCGCGGCTCCCACAAAGCTCACCACGGATGTCTCCTTGATCAGGGCAATAAATTCATTTCCCAGAGTCGGCAGGATATTTTTTACTGCCTGGGGAATCACGATCTTCATCATCGTCGTAGCAAAGCTGAGGCCGACGGCGCGCCCCGCCTCCATCTGTCCGTGGTCGACGGAAAGAATGCCGCTGCGCATGATCTCGGAAATATAGGCGCCGCTGTTCAGTCCGAAAACAAGGCAGGAGACCTGTACTCCTGTCATCTTCACCCCCAGGATCGGAAGCAGTACATAATAGCAGACAAGGAGCTGCACAACCATTGGCGTGCCACGGAACAGCCCCACATAGAAGGAGCACACACCATTCAGTATCCGGGGCAGTATCTTATATTTCGGAATAACTCTCACTGTGGCGATGAGAATACCGATCAGGATTCCGATCAAAAGACCGATGACGGCTATCGTCAGAGTATTTCTCAGACCCTCCAGAACTCTCTGATATCCGTTCTGCGCAATAAAAATCTCGATAAACTGATCTATTTTTTGTCCAAAATTTCCCATAGAAACCTCATAAGGACCGGCTCACAGGGAGCCGGCTTTTCATTACTGCATTTTGTTGATGGCATCCGTTATACACTTGGCCGGGGCAGAATCAATAATGACATAATCGATATTTCCATTGATCAGATCCTGTACCGCCAGGGAACCGTTTCTGTAACCGGTGGTGGTGACATTGTAACCGTCAAATCCCCAGTCTTTGTCCCCCTCGCAGTAGAACTGCCCTGTCGTACCATTTTGAACTCCGATCTTGACACTCTTATCCTTCGTCTTCAAAATCTTTTCTATATCCTCCACCTTTTTGCAGGCGTCAAATTCTTTGCTGTCACCCTTTACGATCAGCATCTGAGAAGCATTGTAATACGGATCTGTAAAGGTCACATATTTTTTGCGGTCTTCCTTAATGGTTAGTCCCGCCATGGCAATATCACTCTTATGCTGCCCCACGGAAAGACATACCGCATCAAATTCCATGTTCTGGATCACCAGCTCTTTTCCCAGCTTCTTTGCAAATGCGGCCGCCACTTCCATATCGATGCCATAATACTTATCGCCTTTTGTATATTCATACGGTTCAAAGGAAGCATTCGTTGCCACAAGAAGCTGATCCTTGGAATTATCCAGTTCAGCAGAAGTAACTCCCTCCGGCTCCCCGTCGCCGAAATATTTATTGCAGATCACTTCAAATTTACCGCTTTCTTTGATCTCCTTGATAAATTCATTTGCCGCCTTCAACAGCTCCGGCTGATCCTTATCTACGCCAAATGCGTATTCTTCCTTCGTCAGTTCTACATCGATCACCTTCACAGCCTGAGCCGCCTGTGCGGAGCTGCCGGATGCACCGCCCGTCCCACTCTGTGTCTTCGTATCATCCGAACCGCCGCAGCCGCAAACTGAAACGGCAGTCATGATCACAGCAAGTCCCATTGCTAATAACTTCTTCATTTCTTACTTCCTCCATTCCAAAGAGACAGCCGATCCCCAGCCGCTCTCCTATGTCTTTTAATCAAGTTATTGTATCATAAATTTATAAAATCCGCAAGGCAAATAGAAAAATTATCAAATACCAAAAAGGAACTGCTGCATTGTCAGATATTAGATACCTGCTTTTGCAACAGCCCCTTTGATGTAATTATGTGTGGTGTGACATTCCGCAGCAGAAACATCACAAAGGAATCAACTTAAAAATTATTTCTTAACTGTAACCTTGATGGACTTTGTAGTCTTCTTGTACACGCCCTGCCTGGAACTTGTGATCTTAACTGTTAAGCTTCCTTTTTTCTTACCTTTGATCGTGAGCTTGCCCTTCTTGAATGTTACGTTAGCAATCTTCTTCTGTTTCTTTGTCAGTTTTACAAGAGAAAGCTTAGCCTTTGTAGGAATCACAGTTACTTTCAGGGTAACCTTCTTACCTTTCTTTACAGTAACCTTGCTAACTTTTTTCTTGCCCTTCTTTACGGTGAATTTTGCTTTCTGGGTAGCCTTCTGGGACGGTCCTGGTGTAGTAGGCTTTTTATTATCCGCTTCTGTATTAGCCGGCGGAGCAATTGTCACGTCACCTGTGGTTTTTACAACCTCAAACTTTTTAAACTTCAGATATGCATGATCAATGGTGAAAGCTACGTACACATTATCGTTGTAACTTTCGTCACCCTTTGCCTTACCTACGCTGACAACTGTCTTTGTTGTAATTTTCTTAGTCGGATCAGCAATATTAGTAATAACCTGTGTAATACTTACAAGGTTTTTTACACGATTCATCGTAATTACAACATTGGAATCCTGAACAATACTTTTCCATGTATCCCAGTTGACATCTGACTCAAATTTGATCTCTTTTTCATCAAAAGACATGTTTATTTTGTTGGCCCAGTCCCCACCTGCTGCATAGTTGTCTGCACGAACAATGGCATACTCCATATAAGTCTTATCGTCTCTCTGGGGAGTGTTTTCGGACATATCCTCATGAGTCATAAATGCATAAGTAAAGTTAAAGTAATTCTGGTCTGCACTACCATGATTCTCAAATTCCGCATTAAGTGTCTCACCATCTCCCAGTTTCAAACCTTTTGTTACATCTTTCCAAAAGCCAGTTGTACGGTCTTCCTTACCAATAATCGCACCCTCTGTGGCTTCAATCATAGCAGCGTCTGCTACTGTTGTGTTTGCCGGCAGTACTGGTGCTGCTGTGAAAACCAAGGCTGCGGCAACAACCCCACACAAAAATTTCTTAAACATTGTTTCAATTCCTCCTTTTAATATAATTTCTGTAAAATTATAGTTTTTATATAATATTTTACTACGATTGCCTGTCTTTGTCAAATTCTATTTAGCGTTTTTCGTAACACTATTTTCCATTTATACCAGTTAAATATAGATTGACAAAAGGGACTGCCTGACCGGCAGTCCCTTTTGTTTTATACGATGCTAAAAAAATCATAACAATTACTATTTTACTTTGATTGTCAGTTTTGCTTTCTTCTTACCACATTTTACTGTGATGACAGCAGTACCTTTTTTCTTAGCTTTTACCACACCAAACTTATCTACAGTAGCAATCTTTTTCTTATTGGTCTTGTATGTTACTGCGTCTGTAGTTCCCTTGGTCATGGATTTGATCGCTACGGTATAAGTCTTGCCCTTCTTCAGGTTTTTCTTCTTTGCTTTCAGGGTAAGCTTCTTATTTTTCTTAGCCTTCTTTGCAACCTTGATGGTAATCGTAGCTTTCTTTGCTTTGTTTGTCTTGGATGCAACTGTAATCTTAGCTGTACCAGCTTTCTTAGCTTTAACAACACCCTTGGAAGATACGGTCGCTACTGCCTTCTTGGAAGAAGTCCATGTAACAGCCTTGCTGAATTTACCAGTACCTGTTACAGTGGCAGTCAGGGTAACCTTTCCGCCCTTCTTCAGATAAACTGTCTTAGTTCCAGCCTTCTGGTTCTGTGCCTTTACAGTCACTTTCTTAACTGTTCCTGCCGCTGGCGGATTTGTTGCCGGCGGATTTGTTGCTGGCGGATTTGTTGCCGGCGGGTTTGTAGCTGGCGGATTAGATGTTGGCGGATTTGAAGTCGGCGGATTTGTTACAGGCGGTTTTTCCTCACCACCCGGAACTTCTACCTCTGAGCCAGAAACAATCTTGCCATCTTCTACTACAACTTTCATTGCAGCAGCAGCATCTCCGTCAAGAACATACTCAACATCACTACCTGCAACTTTAACTCCAGTTACCTTAAAAGTGTAAGTGCCAGACTCTGCCGGTGCATAAGAGTAGGTGTATGTTCCATCCTCTGCTGCAACTGCAGATCCTGTGGTGCTAACTGCACTTCCGCTAGCTGTTACAGAAACTTCGAACTCAGCATTTGCAGGTGCCGTCGCAGCGCTGAAGCTATAATCAATTTTTGTCTTGTCATCGCTTACTTTAACTGCGCCGTTTGATACAGCGACTGCTTCTGGTTTTGGAGCCTCTTTGTAAGTATAGCTTTTAATTGTAAAGGCGCTGGCATCAGCTCCCATAAACATTCTGACACTCTCTGCAGAACCTTCCTGCACATGCCTGGCAACCATACTGTATTTTTTGCCGTCAGCAGCTGTAAGAACACGTGTAACTGTGAAAACATCATCAGCTCTTGTTACAGTAATCTCCAGGTCAGCATTATTCATTGCAGTCAGCCATGCTGACCAATCAGCAGCAGCAACAATTCCGTTGTCAGCATCTGCAGTGAACCAAACCTTTACATATTCAGTATTTGGTCTTGTAGCCTCTGTAACATTATACTGGTCAGCACGTAAATAAAGATATTCTACATATCCATCGGCACCTCTGTTAGCGTCTGTTGTTATTGCAAAAAACTCTGTATTCCAGTTTGCTGCGCCAACTTCATCCATGTGGACATTAAAAACCGCCTCAAAGTTTCCAGTACCTTTATAATAGTTACTGAAACTTGTATTAAAGCCACCTTTGGCAACTACATCCGCTTCTGTTGTAGAAGCTGTAATCACAGTAGGTTCTGCAGCTGCGCTTGCTGTTGTTTTATTCACAGCTACCGGTGTAGAAAAGACCATGGCTGCGGCGAGAACCATAGCAAGTCTCTTCTTTAAATTCTTTCTCATTACCCTTATTCCTCCTTATAAATTGATTTTATAGCATCCGTATAATAATACTACTACTCATTGTAATATTTGTCAACCATTATCTCCTCGCATTTTCTTCCATTTTGCATTTCGTGTTTTTCACTAATACTTTACATTTTTTTAATACTTCGTTTGTCTAAAATGTTCGGATGGTATCATCTGATCTCCCGGATCCAGCCCTCCGGCGCCTTGATATGGCCCATCTGGATACCGGTGAGAGTATCGTACAGTTTCTTTGTAACCGGCCCCATTTCCTCCATGCCGCTGGGCATACAGATCTCTTTTCCATGGTCTACGATCCTGCCAACCGGAGAAATCACGGCCGCCGTGCCGCACAGTCCGCATTCAGCAAACTCTTCCACCTCTGCCAGCGGAACCTCTCTCTCTTCTGTCTCGAGGCCGAGATATTCCTTGGCTACATACATAATGGAACGTCTGGTGATAGAGGGAAGGATACTGTCAGACTTTGGCGTAACCACCTTATTATCCTTAGTGACAAAGATAAAGTTGGCGCCCCCGGTCTCCTCCACATTTGTCCGGGTAGCCGCATCCAGATACATATTTTCATCATATCCCTGATTATGGGCGTCCACGATGGCATGAAGGCTCATGGCGTAGTTCAGCCCCGCCTTGATGTGTCCCGTACCGTGCGGCGCCGCGCGGTCAAAATCTGACACGCGGATCGTAATGGGTTTTGCTCCGCCCTTGAAATAGGGCCCTACTGGTGTACAGAATATACGGAACTGATATTCGTCTGCGGGGCTCACGCCGATCACCGGGCCGCTGGCAAACATATACGGACGCAGGTACAGCGTGGCGCCTGAACCGTAAGGAGGCACATAATCCGCATTTGCCCTGACCACCTGATCTACCGCCTCCACGAAACGCTCCTCCGGAAAAACAGGCATCTCCAGTCTTTTGGCAGTATCCGCCATACGCTTCGCATTCAGATCCGGGCGAAATGTCACGATCCTGCCGTCCTCAGTCGTATACGCCTTCAGCCCCTCGAAACAGGACTGCGAATACTGAAGGACACCGGCGCACTCGCTTATGGCCACAGTGGCGTCTGTCGTCATGGCTCCCTCATCCCACGCGCCGTCCTTGTAGTTCGATACATACCTCTCTGTAGTCACCTGATAGCCAAATCCCAGGTTTGCCCAATCAATATTTTTCTTTTCCATGTCTACCTCCATTCACGCACACCTTTCGCATATAGTAACGATTTCTGTAAATAATTTCTGTTATCTATCTTACTCCTCCTGACATTTACTGTCAAGTTCGGCGGATGTCTTTTATCGTTGAACTTCTCTCTTCTTTCCATTATAATGGTGTCATGATTTTATATAGGACTGCCATGGCTCTCTCCCCCTGCCGGACGGGGCGGAAAGCCGCCGGCAAAGCAGGAAGGAAGAGAATATGAAAACAAAAAAGAAACATATCCTATGCTTCGGTGATTCCAATACGTATGGCTTCAATCCCCACGGCGGACGATACGACGACGATACCCGGTGGACAAGAGTACTTGCCGCACTCCTTGGCAGCGGCTATCTGATACTGGAGGAAGGGCTCAATTCCCGCACCACAGCGCTGGACGACCCCTACGAACCTTACCGGAATGCCATGGATCATATCGTTCCCTGTATCCAGACACATGCGCCTCTGGATCTCACGATCCTGATGCTGGGCACCAATGACCTGAAGGATTATTTCCAGCCGTCGGTGGAAAAGATCTGCCGCCGGCTCCGGCGCCTGACAGAGATCATCCTCGAAGTCAGTCAGGCGCCTGTCCTCCTCGTATGTCCGGCAGCCTTGGGAGAGTCCTCTCCCGGAGATCCCTGCGCTCTGCTCTACCCGCCGCATTCCGTGGAAGTATCCCGAAATCTCGGAGCGGCGTTGAAACAGACCGCCCAGGAACTGGGCGTACCCTATATGGATGCCGCAGACTATGTCAGTCCGGACCCGGCGGATCATGTCCATCTGTCACCGGAGAGCCATGCCCTTCTGGCCAAAGCATTTGCCAAAAGAATTATGGAACTGGGAATCTGATCCAATGGAGGAAAATCATGAACGTCGTCGGCATTATAGCAGAATTTAACCCTTTTCACAGCGGGCATGCCCATCTGATACACCGGGCAAAGGAGATCACCGGCTCAGAGTACGCCGTTGCCGTTATGAATGGCAGCTTCGTACAGCGCGGCGAGCCGGCGGTTTTTTCCAAATATGACCGGACCCGGGCAGCTCTGGAAGGCGGTGCGGATCTGGTACTGGAGCTGCCCGTCCGTTTCGGCATCTCCAGCGCCGGAGATTTTGCCCTTGGGGGAGTTATGGCCCTCTCCTCTCTTGGTTTCGTTACGCATCTGGCATTTGGCAGCGAGGAGGGGGAGATCGGTCCCTTTCAGGAAGCCGCCTCCGCCCTGTCACAGGAATCAGAAGAATTTCGCCGGATCCTCTCCCGCTCCCTCCGGGAGGGACTGCCGTATCCCGCCGCACGGGCACGGGCTCTGGCTGAGACCTCCTCCGTCCCCCCGTCCCTGCAGGAACAGCCGAATAATATATTAGGCGTAGAATACTGCCTTGCCCTGAAGAAGCTCCGTTCCCCGCTGATCCCTGTCACCATACCCCGGACGGGCATGGGATACCATGATACAGCCAGCACTGACGGGGCGGCGCAGGCGGCGCATCCTTCTGCCACCGCCCTCCGGGAGAGGATCTGCCAGGCCGGCACCCCGCATCTCACTCTGGAGGATTTCGGCAGTGCTCTGGATTATGCCCTGCTGGCAGATACGGACCTCTCACGATACAAGGATATCTCCCCGGATCTTGCTGGCCGGATCCGCCGCAGCCTGCCGGATCACCGGACCATCCAGGAACTCATCGAACACTGCCGGACAAGAGCTTTCACCGACGGGCGCATCCGCCGGGGACTGATGCAGTGTCTGCTGGGGATCACGGACGCCGCCCCGTCCATGCCCTATCTGCGCCTTCTGGGTCTGAGAAAGGAACCGGCAGAAAAAGGAGTCAGTCCCCTGCTCTCACAGACTCCTGACTCCTGTCAAATCCTCTCGCGTCTTGCCGCTGATGTAAAAAAACTTACTCCCGGCGCCCTCTCCCTCTTTCAGCAGGATCTGTTCGCCTCAGAGCTTTACCGTCAGACCTGGTGCCGCAAATACGGCGTACATCTGCCCAACGAATACCAGCACTCACCTGTCATAATAGCTCAATGGCGCCATTGAGCCAGGATAAGGCTATTCCTGGCCCAGTCTCCCATACAATTTCGTTATCTTCCGGATCCTCTCGCAAAGGGAATCTGAAAAAGCGTTTCTATCCATGCGCCACTGCCAGTTATTCCCCAGGGTGGAAGGGGCATTTGTCCGCGCCGTGTTGGGCAGACAGAGATAATCCTGCATGGGGATCACACACAGATCCGATACGCTCCCCATGGCCAGACAGATCAGGTTCCAGGTGAGTCTCTTTTTTGAAGCAAAGCGGCTGCTGTTCATATAACGCACTGCCACTGCCCGATCCTCCTTCGCCATCTCGTCCCAGCAGCTATAGGTGGTAGAATTGTCATGTGTTCCTGTATACACTACAGAATTTCTGTCATAGTGGTACGGAAGGTAATCGCTGTCCTCCCGGGAGTCAAAGGCAAACTGCAGTACTTTCATACCCGGAAAGCCAGAATCCTTCAGCATCTGCCGCACCGAATCCGTAAGGAATCCAAGATCCTCCGCAATGATCGGCAGCTCTCCCAGCTCCTCCCGCAGTGTCCGGAACAGATCCATGCCGGGCCCCGGCTCCCAGCTGCCATGCTCCGCTGTCCTATCTCCATAGGGAATGGCATAGTATTCATCAAATCCACGAAAATGGTCGATCCGTACCATGTCATACCACTCATAGCAGTTCTGGATCCGGGCGGTCCACCACGCGTAGCCGCTGTCCCTATGTACCGGCCAGTGATAGAGCGGGTTCCCCCAGAGCTGCCCGGTCTCCGAGAAGGCATCCGGCGGGCAGCCGGCAACACCCACAGGCCTGCCCTCCGGGTCAAACTGGAAGAGCTCTGGATGCGACCAGGTATCGGCACTGTCCAGCGCCACATAGATCGGGATATCTCCGATGATCCTTACGCCTTTTTTATTGGCATATGATTTCAGCGCCTTCCACTGGCTGTAAAATTCATACTGCAGGAATTCGTAGAAATACACATCATCCATCAGTTTATTTTTATAGGAAACCATGGCCTCCGGCCTGCGGAGCCGGATCCCCTCTTCCCATTCCAGATAGCTCTGCCCGTTCCTGCTGTCCTTTATCGCCATAAAGAGGGCATAGTCTGGAAGCCAGCTGCTGTTGGCCTGGACAAATGCATTAAACGCCGTGTCCGCCTCTATGCCGCTGCGGCCAAATGCCCTGCGCAGCAGGGCAAACCTTTTCTCATAGAGAACGCCGTACTGCACCCGGCGCTCGTCTGTCCCCTGGGCGGCCTCCTCACATTCCTGGGTCTGCAGATACCCCTTCTTCACCAGTTCATCCAGCGAAATAAAATAGGGATTGCCGGCAAACGTAGAGAAGGACTGGTAGGGGGAGTCCCCAAACCCGGTAGGACCCATGGGCAGGATCTGCCAGTAGGTCTGCCCCGCCTGTGCGAGCCTGTCCACAAATTCATACGCACTTTTATCGAAGCAGCCAATGCCGTATTTCGACGGGAGACTGGCCACCGGAAGTAAAATACCACTGTTCCTCATAAAATCTCCAATCCCACTGCCGGCTACTCCGCCAGCAGTGATTTACTCACTTTCACTTCGTATTGTCCCGACCACTCCTTATACGCCTTTTGAAACTGGCTGATCTGACGTTCACTCACAACCTGGTTCTTATATTCTTCGTTGATTTTCCTGCTGGAGGGCTTCACACAGTAGGCAATGTAATACCCGTCCTGCTCCTCGATCACGCCGGATATCTGATATTGCTTCAGTGCCAGCACGGCGGCCGCAAGATTCTTCCTTGCGTCCATCTGCCCTATAATGTATTCCACATCGCCGGCCTGGGTATTTTCCTTTGCCAGCCGGTAAAAGCTGCCGGTGCTGCTGTTGGCCTGCTGCAGGAGGGAGTCTGCCCTCTGTTTCACTGCAGCCTTATCCTGACCCTCCGTCCTCAGCCAGATCAGCTGCACCCTGGCCGCCCGGGCCTGCTCTGCTGTAACATTGACGTCCACCTGGCCGCTCACCACCCGGTACATTTTTTCCGCCAGCTTATTTTCCTCAAATATCTGGGTCAGGAGCGGCTGGGTAATGCCGTTTGCCTGTTTCACCTCGTCAGTCAGGCTCTCACAGAACTGTCTGGCATTGTAATCGGCCTCTTCCTTCTCATCCGCCGCCAGGGTTACCCCCTGCACGGCTGCCGCCTTGGAGATCACCTTGACCTGTATGATCAGGCGCAGCACATTTTCCACTGCCTCCTGACCGATGCTCTTCCCCCCCTCCAACACCCCGGTATAATTCCAGATGCTGCCGTCCAGCATGCCGGCATACTGGTTTTCCATAAAATAGTAATAGATCCGGTATTCCTTGTAGGGGATCGTGGTCTTCCCTACCGATAAGGCAACGGAATCCTCACTCAGGGTGCCGTTGTTTACAGCCGCCGCGCGTTCGGAGGTGCTGGTGGTCTCCTGTACCGCCTCTCCTTCGCCGCACGCCGTCAGAATCAGGGACAGGCTGCACACCGCTGCCGCCAGTCCTCTCCGCAATTTTCGTCTCCTTCTGTCTCTCACTTTAACCCTCCTCTTTCTCTCCGCTCTGTTCACACAGCTCCGCGATCCTGCCGACAATGCTCTCTGCCCGGGCCAGAAGATCGCTCTTATTTCTATCCTGCAGGGCATAGACGAAATACGGCTCCGCCCCCGGCACAAACCGGAGCCGGTTCCCCATCTCCATAATAAGATCTGGAATGCCGGCGGCATTGATCTTCGCCTCCGGGTACATAGTAAACCGGAGGGTATCTGCCCGGCTGGCAACCTCCGTAATATAGGCCCGGTGCGCCTGAGCTTTTAGAAGAGCGATGTCCAGCAGGTTCATCACGCTCTTCGGCGGTTCGCCAAAGCGGTCAACCAGCTCGTCGATCATATCGCTCTGTTCCTCCTCTGTCTCTATCTCTGCAATCCTTTTATATATATCCAGCTTCTGAAGCTCATTCTTAATATAACCCACCGGAATAAATGCGTCAACCTTTATCTCTACACTGGTGTCATAATCCTGGCATACCACCGTCCCGCCCTTTAGGCGTTTCACCGCATCGTTCAGCATCTTGCAGTACAGGTCATACCCCACCGCCTCCATGTGACCATGCTGGTCTGCGCCAAGGAGATTCCCGGCGCCGCGGATCTCCAGATCCCTCATGGAGATCTTAAACCCGGAACCCAGTTCTGTGAATTCCTTGATGGCGGCAAGACGTTTTTCCGCCACCTCCTTCAGCATCTTATCCCGTTTGTACATTAGAAAGGCATACGCCGTACGGTTGCTCCTTCCGACGCGGCCTCTTAGCTGGTAGAGCTGCGACAGCCCCAGACGGTCCGCATCCTCAATCATTATCGTATTTACATTGGGGATATCCAGCCCTGTCTCTACAATGGTTGTGGCCACCAGCACATCCACCTCCCCGCTGACAAACCGGAACATGGTTTTCTCAAGCTCCCTCTCATTCATCTGTCCATGGGCAAATGACACGGCGGCTTCCGGCACCAGTTTGGCAATCTCGTTGGCCACGATATCCATATTGCCAACCCGGTTGTAGACATAATAGACCTGGCCGCCCCGGCCGATCTCCCGGAGGATCGCCTCCCGCACAATCTCTTCGTTTTTCTCCATAACAAAGGTCTGGATAGGCATACGGTCTACAGGAGGTTCTTCCAGCACGCTCATATCCCGGATCCCCACCAGGCTCATATGCAGTGTCCGGGGAATCGGCGTCGCCGTCAGCGTGAGCACATCGATGTCATTCTTGATCTTCTTCAGCTTCTCCTTATGGGTCACGCCGAAACGCTGTTCCTCGTCCACGATAAGGAGCCCCAGATTTTTGTAGGCGATGTCCTTTCCCAGCAGGCGGTGCGTGCCGATGACGATATCCACACTGCCCTTTCGGATCCCCTCAATGGTCTTTTTCTGCTCCGACGCCGTCCGAAGACGGCAAAGAAGCTCCACATTCACGCCATAGTCCTTCATGCGCTGGGCGAAGGTATTATAATGCTGTACGGCAAGGATCGTAGTGGGAACAAGAAATGCCACCTGGCGGCTGTCCATCACGGCCTTAAAGGCGGCGCGGATGGCGATCTCCGTCTTGCCATAGCCCACGTCGCCGCAGATCAGGCGATCCATGATCCTGCTGCTCTCCATATCCGCCTTGGTGGCCTCGATGGCTTTCAGCTGATCCTCCGTCTCATCATAGGGAAAGAGTTCCTCAAACTCCTTCTGCCACACTGTGTCCTTCTCAAAGGAATGCCCCTGTCTGGCCTGTCTTGCGGCATACAGCCGAACCAGATCCTCCGCTATATCCTGGACCGCCCCCCTTACACGGGCCTTGGTCTTCTTCCACTCCGGCGAATTCAGGCGGTTCAGCTTCGGCACCTTCGCGTCGCTGCCCGCATATTTCTGAAGAACCTCCAGCGAGGTGGCAGGGACATAGAGATTGCTGCCGGCGGCGTAGGCAATCTTCAGGTAATCCTTGATAATATGATCCCTCTCGATCTTCTCGATCCCTTGATAGATTCCCAGCCCGTGGTTTTCATGTACGACATAATCCCCGATCTTGAGGTCGTTAAAGCTGTGGATCGAGGCGCCGTCATAGCGTTTCACCTTCTTCTTCATTTTTTTCTTCAGGCCGCCGAAGATATCGCTCTCTGTGACGATAACGAAATTCAGGTTCGGATACTCAAATCCATGGCGCACACTGCCGCGGCTCACCATAACCTCCCCGGGGCCAAGGGCATGTTCCATTTTCCCGTCGTACACGGCATTGATCTCATAGTCCAAAAGATCCTCACAGAGCCTGCGCCCCCTGGTCTCCGAGGCAGACAGCAGGAGCACCCGGTACTGCTTCTTCTTGAGCCGGAGGATATCCTTTGCCAGAAGGGCAAAGTTATTGTTGTAGGAGGGAGAGGACTGAACCTGGAAATAAAATTTCCTTGCCACGGGAAGGTCCTTCACCGGCGTGTCCAGCGTGGACAAAAGGACCAGCGGATATTGCTGCAGCTTCTGCAGCAGCTGCGGCAGGGAATGCAGCACATCCATCTGTTTTGGCAGAATGTACCCCTTCTCCAGCCGTCCCGACATGCTCTCCCGGAACTCATATTCCACCGCCTCTGCCTTTTCCACACAGCGGTTTGGCTCGTCCAGATATACCATCACATCCCGGCCCTCAAAATAATCAAAGAAAGAGCCGGTGCCTCCTGCTCCGGGTTCCGCAAAATAGGTGACATAGCTCTCCAGGTTTACCATTCCGTGATATGCCTGAAAGCTCTCTCTGAAATTTTCCACATTCTGGCGGAGCCGCGCCGCCTCCTCCTTCCGGCCCTGCTTTTTGAGCTGTGCAGTGCACTCCTCCATATCCAGGCTGATCTGACGAAGCCCCCGCAGCGCCTGATCCTCCGTCATAAATACCTCCACAGCCGGATAGATCTCAATCTCTTCCAGCTTCTCCACCGAGCGCTGGCTCTCCACATCTATGCTGCAGATCGTATCCACCTCATCTCCCCAGAGGTCGATGCGGCAGGGGCTCTCCTCCGTCAGCGGAAAAAGGTCCAGGATGCCTCCCCGGACGGAGAACTCTCCCTCCCGCTCCACCTGCGCCACATTTTCATAGCCCAGCTCTGCCAGTCTCCGCTGCATCTCTGTGAGATCCAGAGTATCCCCCTCCCGGATGCTAAGCTTATTCTGTATATATTTTCGAAAGGGCAGGCAGAAGTCCATCCCGGCATCTATCGTCGTCACGATTGTTACCGGCTCCTCCCCCGCGATGGCCTTGATCACCTTCAGCCGCTCCTTCACAATGGCCTGTCCATGGACATCGGCACTGTAAAAGATCAGATCCTTCGCCGGATAATACATAACATTCCGGTCATACATGCGGTAATCCTCCATAATCTCTTTGGCGCGGATCTCATTGTGTGTAATGATCAGACGGACATCCCCCAGCTCCTCCAGTCCATAGATAAAATGACACTTCTGGGCGTCGATACTGCCGATGACGTTCACCGGGGTAACTCCCTTTTCCACGGCTATCTTCAGTTGGTTGTACTCATCCAGTTCCCGCAGCGGGCTTAATAATGTCTCCATACCTCTCCTATCTCTCTATCTTCTTTCCATTGACCTGGTTCATGGCAGCCGCCACATCTTCATTCATTATGGTAAGCAGCGCTTCTTCCGCCAGTGCGAAGACATCCCGTATCATGCCGTCCTCTTCTCTGGAGAAACGTCCCAGCACATGCTTTACAAGGTCTCCTCCCTCCGGCTTTGCCCCGACTCCGATCCGGATACGGGCAAATTCCTCGGTCCCCAGATGCTGTATGATATTCTTAATGCCATTGTGTCCGCCGGCGCTGCCTTTGGGGCGGACCCGGACCTGTCCCACCGGCAGGCTGATATCATCATAGATAATGATCAGCTTCTCCCGGTCAGTTTTATAATATTCCAGCAGGGCGCGGATACTCTCGCCGCTGAGGTTCATAAATGTCTGCGGCTGTGCCAGCATTACCTTCTGTCCCCCGATGATGCCCTTGCCCACGATGGCTTTGTTTTCTCTGCTCCGCAGCGGAATATGGTACTGATCTCCGAGATACGTGACCATATCAAAGCCGATATTGTGTCTGGTGGCGGCATATTCCGTCCCCGGATTCCCAAGTCCTGCGATCAAAAACATGGTATCCCTCCTTCCTATTTCGCACACGGATTTCGCCCGACGGCACCGTAAGGCGCCCCCGGGACGATATTATTGTATCAGATTAGGGAAGGGCTGGCAATAGAAACTAAACGAAAGTTACAATCTTTCCTCCGGCTCCCCCATTCTATCTCACCTCCTGAAAAAGTCCACCCGTCCAGCGCGCCATGGATTCCCGGAACCACCTCTCCCTCCAGAAGCGGTTGTGCTGGGCGGCGATAAACAAGAGCACACTAAATGCCATAAAGCTATGCATGTGATGAGGGTCCACCGGAAAACCGCTCTCCCTCCCATAGCTCTCCCGGATGCTCTCCCATTCCCTCCGGCCTCTGTAGTTGGCAGCCAGCATCCCGCACTCCTGGGCTTTATAGCCAAACCCCGACAGAGAAAAATCAATGGGGGCAGGTCCTGAGGGCGTCAGCAGGACATTTCCAAAGCTGAGGTCGGCATGGATCAGGCTGCCCGCGCCGGGAATTTTGTCAAGAACCGTCATAACGCGGTCTACCTCATCCAGGACTGCCTGGCATACGGATTCCTGCTCTCCGTTAATATGGGATTTTCTGGACGCCAGTTCAAGCTCCCTCCTCATGCGCCGCACCAGATCATGGGAATACGAGGGGCGCGTTCCGGTAAATCCCCGGGCGGCCCTGTGAAGCTGTGCCGCCAGCACTCCCAGCTGCCCGGCATGACCATTGGCGTTCTCCTTGTCCATGGGGGTTCCTTCCACCCATTGCAGCAGTTCACATGGTATGCCGCCAGACAGAAGGGTTACATAGTTCCCCCACCGGTTACGCACCGGCAGCTGAACGGGAAAGGGGGCTCTCCCGGCGAGATACCGCAGCAGCTCCACCTCCCCCTCCATCAGTTCAGCCGCCGGGACCGTTTCCAGCAGCTTAAGGGAAAAACCCTCCATCGGCAGGTGTATCCGGAGCACATAAGTACTCTCATCTGAAACAACCTGACACGTAATATTTTCATTGTGCCGGATCAACGTAACTTTTCTCTCCCGGATACAGTAATTGCGCAGCGCCTCCTGCACCCGTTCCCTCTCTGAACCAGTCAATGCCAGCCTCCATTCTTTTCATGCGATCTCCAGTGCGATCCTCATCATATCCGTAAATCCGCTCTGCCGGTCCTCCACAGACAGGGATTCTCCCCGGAATGGCGCATCTGAGACGGTGAGCAGGCAGAGAGCCCGCCTGCCCGCCCTGGCGGCGTTCATATACAGGGCGGCCGCTTCCATCTCCACAGCCAGGATCCCCATTCCGGCCCATTTCTTCAGAGCGCCCTGATCCTCATTGTAAAAAATATCAGAGGAGAGTATATTACCCGCCACTGTTTTGATCCCAAACCTTTCCCCGGTCTCCACGGCGGCTCTGGCCAGATCAAAATCCGCCACCGGCGCATACGTCCCCGGCAGTCCGAACTGGCCGGCATAGCTGGAATCGGTACTTGCCCCGATGCCTACCACAACGTCCCGCAGATTTACCTTATCGTTCAGAGTTCCCGCCGTGCCGATGCGGATGATCTGTCGGACATCATAAAAATGAAAGAGTTCATAGGTGTAGATCCCCACAGAGGGCATACCCATCCCGCCTCCTGCCACCGTGATCCGTTTTCCCTGATAGTCCCCGGTATAAATAAGCATATTCCTCACAGAGCTGACACATTCCGCCTTTTCCAGAAAGGTTTCTGCGATAAATTTCGCCCTGAGGGGATCTCCCGGCATCAGGACCGTCCCTGCAATCTGTTCTCTCTCCGCCCCAATATGGGGGGTCGGTGTTTGAGCCATAATCCCAACCTCCTTTTTCCTGTTCCATTCTTTGTTCCCAGTTCAATGACGGTTTCAAATCCGCGCCGCAGCCTAGTCTGTGCGTTCGCCCTCTTTCCCATAGTACTCGCAAAACCTCGCATGAAAAGCCGGCGGCTCATCCGCCGCGTAAAGATGCGAGATATCGCCGAAGGAGCTGACACGGAAGGACGCCGTCCCCTTCCTCCTCTCTTCTGTATTAATGGTAGTCACCGATGTGGGCGCAGCGCAGAAGCCATGCCACATCACCATGGGGGAAATCCCAAGAAGATGGCTGAGCATCACGCATTCCACACCGAAATGACAGATCATCACGATCCGGTCTGCGTTTGGCCGCTCTGCCCGGTAGCAGTTCCCCTCCCGGACATAACCATGCCCCGCCAGAAGATTATCCAGTCCCTCTGCCACCCACCGGTATTCCTGTGCCACCCTGCTGTCCTGCATAATGGCGGTATCCGACCACCTCATCCTGTCATAATATTTTTCTTCCTTCGTCCAGTCCTGGGGAAGCCAGTCCCAGGCGATGGATCTCCCCTCAGCGTCCGGTCTCGCTATATCGGCCCGAAAGAACTCCTGCAGCCAGTCCAGCTCCACCGCCTCCCGGTGCATCCTTTTCAGCGTGGCGGCCGCCGTGTCCCTCGCCCGTCCCAGCGGGGATACATAAAACTCCTTTACCTCCAGCCTGGATAAGCGGTCCGCCAGCAGTTCTGCCTCCCGCCAGCCCTTCTTAGTCAGTGAATCGATGGAATAATCCGGATCGCCGTGTCTTACTATTAATATCTGCATGATCGCCACCCTCCTTTTTCATACAAAAAGACCACCAGTCAGGATCCGTACCTTATACTGATGGCCTTCCTCTCTCACAGCACAACTCTATTGTCGTTCAAGCGGGTACAATAAAATTAAGTAATTGACAGTTATGCTTAATTTAATTGTAGGTGTCTAGTCCTGTTCTTCTTCTGGCAGCTCTGCAAGCGCCCGGTCATATTCTGTCAATATGGCATCCTGCAGCATTGCCCTCATATCCCCATTGATCGGATGAGCGACATCCCGGTATTCCCCATCCGGCGTTTTCTTACTCGGCATCGCGATAAATAATCCCTTTTCTCCTTCGATCACTTTGATATCATGAACTACAAACGAATCGTCGAAGGTCACCGACACTACCGCTTTCATTTTGGATTCCTTGCTCACTACCCGGGTTCGTATGTCTGTGATTTGCATCTTAATTCCCCCTTTTTCTAAAATGCTTAAAGTACATAACGTTCATTTTTCTCGAGAATAATGTTAATCTCTTCTGGGGTGCCGACGAAATTCGAATTTGCCCGAATCGTTCCATGGCTCTCTACGATGCAATTTTCAATATAAGTATTATCCCCAATGTAAACATCATTAAGTATAATGGAATTCCTGATCACGCAGTTGTTTCCTACATAAACTTCTTTGAACAGAAGGGAATCCGTTACCTCACCATTGATGATACATCCGCTGGCTATCAGGCTGTTCTTAACCTGTGAACCTGCATTGTATTTTGCTGGTGGAAAATCCTCAATTTTGGAAGCCACATGAGGGTATTCGTCAAAGAAATACTCTCTTGTCTCCCTCTTAAGGAAATCCATGTTTGTCTTGAAGTAAGAATCCACTGTAGTAATATTACTCCAGTAGGAATCCATATTGTATGAATATATTTTTTTAATCCCTTTATATCGAATAAAAATATCCTTTACCAGATCGAAACCGCCCTCCGCGCCGGCCCGCTCGATCATCTCGATCAGCTGTCTGCGGCGGATCACATAAATACCAGTAGACACCAGAGTTTTATCCGTCACAATGGGTTTCTCTTCGAAATCCGTCACGACCCCGCTGTCATCAACGGCAATTACTCCAAATCGGCTTGGATCCTCCACTCTTCCCAAGTCCTTTGTCACAATGGTAATATCCGCATTTTTCTCAATGTGGTATCCCAGCAGCTTGTTCATATCCATCTTGTACACACAGTCACCTGACGCTATAATAACATACGGCTCATGACTGCTCTTCAGAAAATCGATATTCTGCGCGATGGCGTCCGCCGTGCCGCGGTACCACTGGTTATTGTCGTGGGTCTGTGTCGGTGTAAAGACAAACAATCCGCCCTGCTTACGTCCGAAGTCCCACCATTTCGATGAGTTCAGATGCTGTGTCAGCGACTTAGAGTTATACTGCGTAAATACACCAACCTTGCTAATGTGCGAATTTGCCATACTGCTCAGTGCGAAGTCGATACTGCGGTAACCGCCTGCAATCGGCATAGCCGCTGTCGCACGATTTCTTGTCAATTCCTTCATCCGGCTGCTGGAACCGCCAGCCAGGATCAATCCAATTGCTCTCATAATACGTCACCTGCCTTTATCAAACTTTCTCCGCCTTCCAGAGTATTATTCGGGTAATCCTCAATTGTCGTTTTTCCTGAAATCGCGGTATTCTTGCCAATGGTAACGCCATCCGGAATCTCCGTGTTGTTACCAACCGTAACAAGATTAAAGGCATAGACATCTGGTTTCCACTTGTTCACCACATCATCCTCGCCGGCTCCCAGTACACAATTGGAGCCTATCACCGTATCTTCTGCTACGATCGTGCGGTCCAATACCGTATTTTTGCCAATCCGCGTGGAATTCATTATAATCGAATCCCTGACAACCGCGCCCTCTTCTATCACTACATCCGAACCAATAACCGAATTGTGGACTTCTCCATAAATCTCACAGCCATCCCCCATGATGGCTTTATCGATCACTGCTTCGCTGGCAATGTACTGCGGACGGATCCACTCATTACGAGTATAAATCTTCCAGAATTCCTCATAGAGATTAAATACAGGTATCAGGTCGATCAGTTCCATATTGGATTCCCAGTATGAGCCCAGTGTTCCTACATCCTTCCAGTAAGCATTGTACTCATATGCAAAAATCCTGTCGCCCCTCTCGTGGCAGTATGGCAGGATATGCTTACCAAAATCACAGCCCTTCTGGTCTTTCAGCTTGATCAGCGCCTCTTTCAGCACCGGCCATGAGAAAATGTAGATTCCCATAGATGCCAGATTACTCCGCGGATGCTCTGGTTTCTCTTCGAATTCCAGGATCCGGTGGGAATCGTCCGTAATACAAACCCCAAATCGGCTCGCTTCCTCAATCGGTACCGGCATGGTGGCCATCGTAATGTCTGCGTTATTGGCCTTGTGGAAATCCAGCATTACCTGATAATCCATCTTGTAAATGTGGTCGCCGCCGAGGATCAGTACATAGTCCGGATTATACGATTCCATATACTTTAAGTTCTGGTAGATCGCATTGGCAGTTCCCGTATACCACTCGCTGTTAGAACTTCTCTCATATGGCGGGAGAACGGACACGCCCCCAACATTACGGTCCAGATCCCACGGAATACCAATTCCGATATGAGTATTCAGCTTCAACGGCTGGTACTGTGTCAGCACCCCAACCGTATCCACTCCCGAGTTGATACAGTTACTCAATGGAAAATCGATGATTCGATACTTTCCCCCAAAAGCAACAGCAGGTTTTGCTACATCCGCCGTCAAGACCCCCAGTCTTGATCCTTGCCCCCCAGCAAGTAACATGGCTATCATTTCTTTTTTTATCATGTTATCACCTCTGTTGTTTATTTGATGTTTTAAAGTATAACACATAATTCCAAAAATGTGAATATTTTTAACAAAATTTTTTTAATTTTTTTTGTCCTTTTCGTTATAATGCACAAATTTATGCTGCCATTATTAAGCATTTTCACCTTTTTTCTTGTATTTTCCATATTATAATATATAATGTTAATAACCAGAAGTCATTCTCAGTTTATAAGAAAGGTGTTTGCTTATGTACAATATCAATTTTGAACATCCCTGCCGGATCCATTTTATCGGGATCGGCGGAATCAGTATGAGTGGTTTTGCCGAACTGCTGCATTCCATGGGCTTTACCATCACCGGTTCGGACCGAAGCGAGACAAGGATCACAAAGCATCTGGAAGAACTCGGCATACAAGTAGTATATGGACAAGACGAAAAAAATATTACTGATCACATAGATCTGGTGGTGTACACAGCCGCCATCCACCCCTCCAACCCGGAATACAGACGGGCCAGCGACATGGGGATCCCCATGATGGAGCGCGCCGCCATGGTGGGCCAGGTTATGAAAAATTATCCTTCCGCCATCGCTGTCTCCGGCACACACGGCAAGACGACCACTACTTCCATGGCCTCCCACCTCTTCCTTCAGGCGGGACTTGACCCCACCATATCCGTTGGCGGGATCCTGGATGCCATCGGCGGCAATATCCGCATCGGCAGCTCCGGTCACTTTATTACAGAGGCATGTGAATACACCAACAGTTTCCTGAAATTCTATCCGACGGTGGGAATTATACTTAATATAGAAGAAGATCATATGGATTTCTTCAAAGATATCGACGATATCCGACATTCTTTTACCGAATTCGCCAATATACTTCCAGCGAACGGAACCCTGATCATCAATGCGGATATTGACGCTTATGCGGATATTGCGAAAAATACCTCCTGCCAGGTTCTCACATACGGACTGGACAATACCTCCGCCGATTTCACCGCGGACAATATCTCATTTGACGAAATGGGGCACGGCAGCTTTGATGTGATCCGGAACAGCGAAAGGGGCCCCCGTTTCCAACTGAGCGTAGTGGGCAGGCATAATGTCTCCAATGCCCTGGCCTGCCTTGCCCTGGCCTCTCTGTACCATATTGATGATGAGACGGTCCGGCAGGCACTTCTGGCCTTCCACGGCACAGAACGCCGTTTCGAATACAAGGGGGAAAAGAACGGCTTCACCATTATTGATGATTATGCGCATCATCCCACTGAAATATCCGCCACACTGGAAGCGGCGGCCAACTATCCCCATAAGAACCTCTGGGTAGCCTTCCAGCCCCACACCTACACCAGGACCCGGGCTTTCCTAAAGGATTTTGCCCGCTCCCTGTCTCAGGCAGATAAAGTGATCCTGACGGATATCTATGCGGCCAGGGAACAGGATCCCGGGGATATTTCTTCCCGGATGCTGGAGGATGAACTGAAAAAGCTTGGGAAAGAGGTGTACTATTTTTCGGACTTTAAGGACATTGAAAAATTTATTTTAAAAAATTTAGTCAACGGCGACCTGTTGATAACTATGGGCGCTGGAAACATAGTAGATATCGGTGAAAATATTTTAAATAACTAAGTTATGCACATTATCCACAGCCTTATCAACATTGGGTCGAAAAGACCGGCTGTGGATACTTT
Source organism: Eubacteriaceae bacterium (assembly GCA_910574015.1). Classification (GTDB taxonomy): domain Bacteria; phylum Bacillota; class Clostridia; order Lachnospirales; family Lachnospiraceae; genus Eubacterium_F. The sequence goes on from CAJSYQ010000006.1 coordinate 83,683, forward strand.
TTTGTCAAGTAAAATTTGTGAATAAACCTAATTTTTTTAACGATCTAAAAAACCAACGAAATACCGTTGGTTTTTCCATTTTTTTCTACTAAACTAGTATGTCCGAACATATGTTGTCAACATTGTGCACATTATCAACACTAATTTTCTACAAAGAAAGTCCCACTTTCCAGAATTTGCAACTCGCATTTCTTTATGTTATACTCTTGAAGATTAGTTCTTGTCCGTCACTCCAATTCAGAAAGGAAATGTGTGTCTGCTATGGGATTTACCATCGTATCAGAGTCTGCCTGGAACTATACCCGGGTACCGAATCTATTTATCAGCAGCTATATGCCATCTGCCAACGGTAACTTTGTAAAGCTGTATCTCCATCTCGCCATGGTATGTCAGCACCCGTCACCGGGAAATGAATTATCCGTCCCTGCCCTGGCCGACTGCATGGAATGTACCGAGAATGATATTCTCCGTGCCCTGCACTACTGGCAGCGGGAGGGACTTCTGCTATTGACGGAGGAAGGCGACGAGATCCGGTGTATCACACTTTGCGACCTCCCCGGCAGCGATGCCGCCGCAGCCCTGGAGCCTGCACCGGCGCCCGCAGCGGCAGTCCGGCCTGTTTTCTCTGCCGAAGCCTCCACTCCTGCACCGGCGCCCCAGGAGGACCGTCTGATACCAGACAGGCAGTCCTATACGCCCCTTCAGGCAGAGGCGCTGATGAAGGACGCCGAGATTGACCGGGCGGTATCCGCCGTGGAACAGCTGCTGGGAGAGCCGGTCTCTCCCGCCCATCTCCAGACGATCCTGTATTTTATGTGCGATATCGGATTCTCCGCCCCCCTTGTTGCGGCCCTCTATGAGACCGCCGTACAAAAGGGAAAGAAGAAACCCAGTTACATAGAGGCCATCGGTGTCAGCTGGGCCAGGAAAGGCATCCAGACTCCCGAAGAAGCCAGAGAAGAGAGCGCCTCTTTCAGCGGCCGCTATGCGCTGGTGGCAAATACTTTTGGGATCCGGCGCAGCCTGGCTCCGGCAGAACGGGAAATCATAGACGGCTGGGACGCCTATCGTTTTACGGATGATATTATTGAAGAGGCCTGCCGGCGCACCATTCTCCAGACCGGCGATACCAATCTGAATTACGCCTCAAAAATACTGGAGAACTGGCATAAAAAGCAGATCGGTTCACTGTCCGACATTGAGCGGTGCGATGAGTCCTACAAGCGCCAGAAGAAAAATACCGGGAATACGAAGAAGGCGAATAAAAACCAGTTTCAGAATTTCCCCCAGCGGGCCTATACAAAAAATGATTTCAGCAGTCTGGAACGCCAGCTGCTTCAGGGACAGAGGAACTAGTTTTTTTCTTCAACTGCTATGGAGGTGACTATGGTACTTACAAACAGTCAGTACGAACAGCTGATGTCGCGCTACTATGAACGACAGCTTCGGACGAAACATATCGCGCGGGCAAGGGAACAGGAGGTGTATGCGGCGGTGCCGGAATTCGCCGCATTGGACCGGCGCATCGGACAATTATCCATCGACTATGCAAGAGAGAGATTGTCGCATTCCGGCACCGCGGATGAAGAGCAGAATCTTCCGCAGCAGATCCAACGGATCTCAGAAGAAAAGGAAGAACTCCTTGTCCGGCACGGATTTCCCCCGGATTACCTGCAGCCCGTCTATATCTGTCCCGACTGTCAGGATACCGGCTATATCGGAGACAGAAAGTGCCACTGCTTTGAGAGGGCCATTGTGGATTTCCTCTATTCCCAGTCCAACCTGCAGGATATACTGGAGAGGGAAAATTTCGAATACTTCGACCTGTCTCTCTATCCTGACGACTATATCGAGGAGACCACCGGCCAGACGCCCCGGGATAATATGAGGAACATACTCCAGACGGCGATGGAATTTGTCCGGTGTTTCCCGGAGGAGCCCGCCAACCTGCTTCTGTACGGAAATACCGGAGTGGGAAAGACCTTCCTCACAAACTGCATCGCCAGAGAGCTTCTGGAACAGTCCCATACCGTTGTTTACTTGACTTCTTTGAAACTTTTTGATATTTTAGAGACGTACAAATTTGACAGGGACCTGTCCCACACAGAGAAGAATGCCGCTGTCTCCTATATCCTGGACAGCGACCTTCTGATCATTGATGATCTGGGCACGGAGCTGAACAACAGTTTCACGTCTTCCCAGCTGTACCACTGCATCGACGCCCGTCTGAATCACCGGAGAGCCACGATCATCTCCACAAATCTTTCCTTCGATGACCTGCGGGAACGGTACAGTGAGAGGATCTTCTCCCGTCTCACCAGCAGCTATATCCTGCTGAAGCTGACGGGTGATGATATCCGGCTCAGGAAGGCCATCGCGCAGCAGTAACCCGCGTATCATCAGTAAACCCTATACCAAATCTAGCATGGAGGATTACCCTAATGAGCCAAAAAGATTTATCACAGACAATCCCTTACGGAGACCTCGCCATCATTCCCCTGGAGAGCAGCAAAATGCTGGGCCGAAAGGTGGATGACCACATCGTGGACTGGAGAAAGAAAACCACCCCGTCCTCATCCATTCATTTTAATAATTACAAAAAGGATTCTTACGTTATCGACGCCATCTGCCCAAGGTTTGGTTCCGGGGAGGCAAAGGGGATCATCAATGAATCTGTACGGGGCAAGGATGTATATCTTCTTGTGGACGTATGCAACCACAGTCTCTCCTATAAGGTGTGCGGCCAGATCAACCATATGTCCCCGGACGACCACTATCAGGATCTGAAACGCATGATCGCCGCCATCAGCGGAAAGGCCAGGCGCATCACGGTCATTATGCCCTTCCTGTATGAGAGCAGGCAGCACAAACGGAGTTCCCGCGAATCACTGGACTGCGCACTGGCGCTTCAGGAGCTCACCAATATGGGGGTTGAAAACATTATTACCTTTGATGCCCACGATCCCCGCGTGCAGAATGCCATTCCCTTAAAGAGCTTTGAAACGGTACAGCCAACCTACCAGTTTATCAAGGCACTTCTGGCAAATGTACCGGATATCCATATGAATCCAAAAGATATGATGATCATCAGCCCAGACGAGGGGGCCATGGGCCGCGCCATCTATTTTGCCAATGTGGCAGGCGTGGACGTGGGGACATTTTATAAGAGAAGAGATTACACGAAGATCGTAGAGGGAAGAAATCCCATTATCGCCCATGAATTTCTGGGCAGTGATGTGGAGGGCCGGGACGTCGTTGTCATTGATGATATGATCTCCTCCGGCGAGAGCATGATCGATGTGGCGACGGAACTGAAGCGCCGGAAGGCGAACCGCATCTTTGTGGCATCCACATTTGGCCTTTTCACTAATGGGCTGGCCAAATTCGACGAGGCCTATCGGAGCGGCCTGATCTACCGCCTGATGACGACCAACCTGGTTTATCAGCCGGCAGAGCTGCTGGAGCGGGAATACTATATCGATGTGGATATGAGCAAATACATCGCCCTCCTTATCGATACCCTGAATCATGATGCTTCTATTTCGGAATATCTGAATCCCACCGACCGGATCGAGCGGATATTGAAAAAATATGGGCAGAAATAGATACGGAATCTATAAAATAGAAAATGCAAAAATGCTATGCAAACGGTTTAAGGATTGCATAGCATTTTTATTCGTCTCAGCAGCAAAGCTGTGTTTGTAGATGATAAGGCTATTACGCGGCAGGCTCCGCCTCTCCTCCATTCGGCTCTGGTTCTGGTTCCGGGGCCTCCTGTGTCGGTTCCGGTGTATCAGCCGGCGGCTCTGTAGCAGGCGGCAGTGTCTCAGCCGGCGGCGGCGTTACCGTCGGTTTCTTCGTGGCAGACGGTTTCCTGGTAGCTGCCGGTTCCGGCAGGTCGTCGTCCGGATCCTCATCCACCCCGGGTTCATAATCGTCCGGGTCTTCGTCCACACTTCCTCCGCCTCCAATATTGTCATCGTCGTGATCCTCCCTGTCGTTCCCGGAAGAATCTCCGCCGGAGGAGGGCTGTGTTTTGCCGGTTCCCTCAAAGGTAAAATCCTTCGCCTTCAGCTTGGCATGCACCGCGTTCATATAGGTCTCCCAGATCCGCAGCGGGTACGTTGAGCCATACAGATCATCCACCGTCCGGGGCGAATCATATCCCACCCAGACTGCCGTCGTATAGTATGGGGTAAATCCGCAGAACCATCCATCCTTCTTGTCGTTGGTAGTTCCCGTTTTGCCGGCGCTGATCATACCGTTCTGCAGGGAATGTCCCCGGGCCGTACCGCGGGTCATAACGCCCTTGAGAATGTCAACCATGGCGTTTGCCGCATCCACCTTGTAGACCGCTTTTTCCTTCACATCATCGTCTACGATGACATTTCCCTCGGCATCCAGTATTTTTACTATACAGGTAGGCTCCCGGTATTTCCCGTTGTTTTCCAGAGCGGCATAGGCGGACGCCATCTCCAGGGAACTCACCCCGTAGGTCAGGCCGCCGAGAGAGGAAGGAAGATAATAATCGGACGATACGATCCGGTTAAAGTTCATATCCAGCAGATACTGTAGTCCCACCTGGGGCTTCAGCTCCTCAAAGAGCTGCCATGCCACCGTATTCAGCGAATTTTCCACTGCAAAGCGCAGTGATACATAGCCGTAATATCTTCCATTGGAATTTGAAGGGCCGTCTTTAAACTTATAATCATGAACCGTGGTACTGGCCGTACTCCCCCGTTCCAGAGTGGGCGTGTACACCACAAGGGGCTTAATGGAACTGCCGGGCTGCCGGAAGGACTGATAGGCTCGGTTCAGGGAGAAGCCTTCCGTCTGCTGGCTCCTTCCCCCTACCACTGCTGCCACCCGGCCCGTCTTATTGTCAATGCAGACCGCGGATCCCTGCATCTGATACATGCCGTTGGTTCCCTTATCCTTAAAGGAGGAAAGATTGCTGTTCACGGCAGACTGCAGCTCCTTTTGCTTCTGCAGGTCGATGGAGGTATAGATCCGGTATCCATTGTTGAGAAGCATTTTCTGGGCAGTGGCATACTCATTGGTATACTCGCTGTCATAGATCTCTTTCTCGCTCTCGGAATCAAACTCATTCTTAAATTCAAAACCGTTTACCTTCATCAGCGCACGAGTGGCACTGTAAGTAACAAATGTCTGGATATAATCCCTCTTCTTTACCTGCTGGATATTCAGCTTAATCTTCTCATTGTACGCTTCGTCGTATTCCACCTGATTGATCTCGCCGTCGCTGAGCATCTGATCCAGCATACGGTTTTTTCTGCTCACCGTATTGTCATAGTGTGTCTCAGGATTATACAGGGTGGGATTGTTGGGGATGGCACATAGAAATACCAGCTGTCCCAGGGACAGCTCCTGGCAGCTCTTGCTGAAATATCCCTTCGCCGCCGCCTCCAGGCCATAATATCCGTTGGCAAAAAAAATCGTGTTCAGATAAAATTCCAGGATCTGATCCTTGCTGTATTTCTTCTCCAGCTCCATGGCAATAAAGATCTCCCGGATCTTCCGCTCATACGTCTTATCCGTATTTAAAAATACCCCCCTGGCCAGCTGCTGCGTAATGGTGGATGCCCCCTGCGTCTTCTCCCCGTTATTTTTCACCAGTTCCCAGAAGGCCCGGACAATCCCCCGGAAGTCAATGCCGTTGTGACTGTAAAACTTTTTATCCTCGGTGACGATCATGGCCTTCTTGGCATAATCTGGAATGGAATCGATATCCAGATAATAGGCATCCTTTTCCCCCTTTAAGACTGCGATCTGCTTTCCCTTGCTGTTGTAGGCGATGGATGTCTCAGAACTGCGGAATGTCTCCGTGGTGGACGCCCTCACCAGCGCCTTCGCCTCATCCTGCATTGCAAATATATCATCGCCGTATTTAAAATATAGGATCAATCCTCCCACCAGGATCGTAGTAAGCAGCAATAACACAAATATCTTTATGACGAGCCAGAATTTCCTGTGCTTTTTATGTTTTCTGGTTTTCTTAGACTTATTTTTCGCCATCTTAAAACCTCCCTTATGAAATCCACACCCCTGTAACCGATTGTGCCGGAACGGCGGAAATCCAACTCCGCCGGACTGGTATCTCTACATTATACCGCATTTCATCCTATGTTGCAAAGGATTTCTTTGTGAAGGCGCTCTGCCCGGTCCGCCCAGGTATGGCGCTCTCCTGCCGTCCTCCATGCCCGGTCCTGAACCGCCTCCCACGCCTCCCGGTGTCCCAGAAGGCTCCTGACACGATCCGGCAGCTCCTCCCGTGCATCCAGCTCATAGAACATAACATCCTTCCCGTCCTCCAGCTCCTCCTTTAGGTAGCGGCTCCAGTCGGTAAAGCAAACCGCTCCGTTCAGCATGGAATTAAATACCCGGTCATGAGCTCCATCCTTAAACCAGGGCATCACGTTCAACGAGATCTTGGCGCGGCTGAGCTCTCTCAGGCAGGCCGCCGAATCCACCAGCCCGCTCTTTCTAATATTCTCCGGATGCCGGCACTTCAAGCTGTCCCATCCGGAGCCAAGACAGGTTACTGCAAGCCCTGCATCCGCCAATGTCCTCACAATCTCTCCCCGGAAATAGTTTCTCACATACAGATCGATCATAACCATATTCGGCATGATATCCCGGATCCCCTCCTCTGAGATATCCTCTACCCCCTCCCAGAGATGACGTATGATCCCCTGTGTCATATCTAGATGTGGATGCGCGATAAAATCGTCTATAATGCCATGATAGAAGGCGGTATACTCATCGTTGATCCTCGTTATATCCTTTTCAAACCGCTCCGGCGGCGTATAATTTCCCGTAAAGATCAGGTCGATGGGCCTCTCCTCCCACCCCGGGAGCCTTCCCTCCTCCCATAACGTGGTACCCGCCAGCGGCAAAAAGGGGCCCCGTTTCAGATCCGGAAAGAATCTCTGCAGATACCTTTCATGCTCCCTGTCAATGGAGATCTGGGTATAGTCCGCCGGCAGGAAGGGAAGGAACCAGTGATAGTAGAAGGGATGATCCACCACAATGTTGATAAAGGGAATCTCCCGGGCCTCAAAAAAATTTATGCCGTGTACGTCCACCATATAGTCTTCTCCGCTGCAGCCGTCAAAATTGAAACTCACTGCGGCCGTCACCTTCGGCTGACTGAAATCCATCAGACGGGACAGACTGTCGTAGCTGTGGCACTGATCAAAGTAGAATATCTCATAACCCAGTTTCGCCAATGCCTTTCCCATCTGCAGGCTGAAAAACCACAATGTCTCAATCCCATGAGTAAAAAGTACGATCCTCTGTATCATGGCGCTCTCCTTTCATTCGAAAAATGCGCCCCCAGCGGACGCATTTCCCTTATTCCGGACAGGACTGCCTGTCACGGCAGCTCTATCTGTGAGTATTCCTTCGGCGGCAGAGCCGTGGTAGAATCCTTGACAAATTTCTTAACTGCCTGCGCTGCCTTTGGTATGGCAATGTTCGTGCCCACACCGGCGACGCAGCCCCCCGGACAGCCCATTCCCTCGATCATGCAGCCGTCCTTTTTCCCTGCCTTGGCAAGCAGCAGCATCTTCTGACAGTCAGCCAGACCCTCCGCATGCTCGATATATACTTCCGTATCCGGGTAGTATTCGTTGATACAGTTCTCGATGGCGCTGGCAACGCCTCCGGCCACAGCATACCCCCGCCCGGTACCGGTAGCGTCATGGATCGGTTCCTCACAGTCGTAGGTCTCCATATCGATCCCCTTTGCTGTGAAGATGGCATCCAGTTCTTCAAAAGTGATAACAAAATCCACATCGCTCCTCACCGATGTACGGGAGGCTTCCAGCTTCTTCGCCGCACACGGGCCCACGAACACGATCTTGCAGTCTGGATGGCGTCTTTTAATGGTACGCGCCGTCGCCACCATCGGCGTCAGGGCGCTGGATACCGTCTCTGCCATATCCGGCAGCGTCCGTTTTGCCAGCATGGACCACGCCGGGCAGCAGGAAGTCAGCAGGAATGGCAGTTCCCCTGTTTTTACCTCATTCACATAATGCCGCGCCTCGGTAATTGCTCCGATATCGGCCCCCAACGCCACTTCGTATACATCTGCAAAACCAATCTCCTTTAGCGCCGCCTTGATCTTCCAGAGACGTACATCATCCCCGAACTGGCCGATGACAGCCGGCGCCAGCTCCGCGATAACAGGCCCCTTCTTCATGGCCTGGATCAACTGGAAAATCTGTGATTTATCTGCGATGGCGCCGAAGGGACAGCTGGCCATACACTGACCGCACTTTACACACTTGTCATTGTCAATATATGCCCTTCCCCTCTTATCCGTACTGATGGCATTTATGCCGCAGGCAGCAGAGCAGGGACGGACCTTTTTCGCAATGGCACTGTAGGGACAGATCGCCTTGCATTTCCCGCATTTGATACATTTTTCCTTGTCGATATACGATCTTCCGTCCACCATGGAAATAGCGCCCTTGGGACATACCTCCACACAGGGATGCGCTACACAGCCCCGGCACTGGTTTGTCACCTCATACACATTATCCTCGCACATGTCACAGGCAGACGGGATCACCTGCATCAATGGCGGCTCATAATATTTCTCCGCCACATTGCTGGCGTCCAGGCCGCTTGTTACATGGACGGGTTCATCGTCCGGCCGCAGGGACAACCCCAGCGCCAGGCGCACGCGCTCAGAACAGATCGCTCTCTCCCGATAGATGCTCTCCCGGTACAGCGGCGTATCTCCCGGCGTGATCTTATAGGGGATCGCCTCAATGTCATCATTGACGCTGGTGGAGTCGAATGCCACTCTGGCCACCTCTGTAAAAACCTGCTTGCGCAGCCCCTTGATCGGGGTATTGATTCCTCTCATATGCTTCCTCCATCCTTCGATTGATATTCTTGTTTACTTCTGGACCACAATCTGATTGCGGCCGTGTTCTTTTCCAAAATACAGCAGCGCATCCGCCCTGTTGATGGCTGTCTCGAAAGTCTCCGTCTCATTCCATGCCACGACGCCGAATGTCATACTGATCTGGAATCTCTTTCCACTGTGCTCGAATTCCTTGCCTTCCAGCTCGTCACTGATCCGGCAGAGTTTATCATACAGCGATGAGAGCTTCCCCTCCATAACAAGGAGAAATTCCTCTCCGCCCCACCGGGACACAAAGCCGCCGTCATCGATACTCTTCTGCAGCACCTCCGCCACATAACAGAGAACCTCATCTCCCTTTTCATGACCGTACTGGTCGTTTACCTTTTTAAAAAAATCAATGTCCCCCATGGCCACGCCGTACTCCTCCCCAGACTGGCGTTTCCCAGCCTGGATCATACAGGCACGGCGGTTTAAAAGCCAGGTCAGCGGATCCCGTGAAACCATATTCTCCAATGAACGGCTGACGATCACGGCGTCCTCCCCGATCTCCGCCAGCTCATCCCGGCGTATCATGACATTCTGCGGAATCTCCTGTGAGAAGTCCCCTTTTGCCAGACCGTCGAGAAAACTCTTAATGGACTGAATCGCCACTGCGATCCTGTGGGACAGGGCGTTGCAGAGGGCACTGGCCAGCAGGATCACAATGCTGCAGAGAATCACGTTTCGCCAGATGATAGAGCTGACCGAACGATTTATGGCATCTACCGCCTTGCCAGCAAAGCTGATCCCGGTCACTTGTCCTTCCCCGTTTCGGATCGGAACATAATAACCATAATAATTTTGACCATTGATGCTTATTTTTTTTGAAAAGTACTCCTGCCCCTGTTCCAACACCGCTTCCCGGACGGAATCCGGTATATTCGTCCCGATGATCCGCCTTCCCTGCTCGTCCTGTATCGTGGTGAGACACCGCTTTTCGCCAATGCAGATGGAAGCATCTGCCCCGGTATCCCTCTTAAAATTGTCAAGTATGTCATAATCCGAGGTAAGCTCCGCTTCCCCCTTCATCACCTTTCCATCCCGATAGGAAAATTCTCCCTCATATGCCAGATCGTAAATACTGATCAGGCTGTGTGCCAGTCCGGAAAGGCTCTGTTCTACCTCATAGCCCATTCCCTCCCGAAGGGATCTCTGGGCGTATACGGTCAGTATAACTCCCAGAATAATAACTGGTATTACCGATGCCAGCATGATAGAAAATCCAAGGCTCTTTTTCTTTTTCTCCCCAGCCATTTTCAAATCTCGCCTTTCACTCAATGTATCCTTTCTTCATCCTCATCCGGCAGCGCAAGCTTCTGCTCGACAGTCACCTTTGCATCCAGGCATGTAAAGATCCCTTCCACCTTTTCCGGATCCGGTTTCGGCGTCAACAGACTTACCACCGGTACCACCACAAGCCCTGCGATCATGGCGACAGCTCCCGCATTGATGGGGGATGCGATATATTTAATAAACATATTGGAGACCGTGATCCCCACACCACAGATAAAGCTCGCCCAGACAGCCGCTCTCGTAACGCCTTTCCAGTAGAGGCCATAGAGAAACGGAGCCAGAAACGCACCTGCCAGTGCCCCCCACGAGATTCCCATAAGCTGTGCGATAAATGCCGGCGGATCAAGAGCGATAACCACTGATAAAACAATAAAGAATGCCAGCAGGATCCGCATCCAGACAAGCTGCTTTTTCTCGTCCATATTTTTCACAAATAACGGCTTGATAAAGTCCAGTGTCAGGGTGGAGCTGGATGTCAGAACCAGGCTTGACAATGTGGACATGGACGCCGACAGAACCAGTACCACCACGATCCCGATGAGGATATCCGGGAGGGAGGAGAGCATGGTAGGGATGATCGTATCATAGGCAACCGATCCGTCCGCCGCCGGAGTCACTCCAGAAATCTGACTGAATCCCCCCAGAAAATAACAGCCGCCGGATACAACCACCGCAAAGAGGGTGGAAATGATCGTTCCGGTATGGACGGCCTTCTCATCCTTGATGGCATAAAACTTCTGGATCATCTGGGGCAGTCCCCAGGTTCCCAGAGAGGTCAGAATCACCACCCCCAGCAGATTCAGGGGATCCGGTCCCAGGAAGGAGGCGTAGGCTCCCGGCATCACATCGCTGGGCACCGCTGCCAGTTCCTTCACCGCCGCCATAAACCCGCCGTGTCCGCTCAGGACGGCTGCGATCACAGCCACGATGCCAAACAGCATAATGATCCCCTGTATCAGATCGTTCAGCGCAGTGGCCATATAACCTCCAATGATCACATAGGCCCCTGTCAGCACCGCCATGACGATAACGCATACCCGGTAATCCACATCGAAGGCAATGGCGAAAAGATTGGACAGGCCATTGTAGACGGATGCCGTGTACGGGATCAGAAAGATAAAAGCGATCATGGACGCCGCCACCCGCAGGCTGCTGCTGTCATAGCGTTTTCCGAAGAAATCCGGCATAGTCATGGATCTGAGATGCTTCGTCATAATCCGGGTTCTGCGCCCTAGCACTACCCAGGCCAGCAGGGACCCCAGAAGGGCGTTCCCGATACCGATCCATGTGGATGCCATTCCGTAACGATATCCAAACTGTCCCGCATATCCTACGAATACAACTGCCGAGAAGTAGGATGTCCCATAGGCAAAGGCGGTGAGCCACGGTCCCACGGACCTGCCCCCCAGCACGAAGCCATTTACATTGGTGGCATGCTTTCTGGCATATACTCCCACGCCGATCATCACCGCAAAAAAGACGATCAGCAGCAATACTTTCACAACCATATGTACCTCCAAATATAAGAATATATTTTTATATCTTTCCTCTGTCCGGGCCGGGCAGTTTCAAGGGTCTCCCCGCCACCGGAGACGGTGCAGCTCCCCGGCCCTGTTCAGATCCTCAAAGCCCCGCTGCCGCAGCGCCTCGTACAGCACAACCGCCACGGAGTTTCCCAGATTTAGGGAACGAATCTCCCCGAACATGGGAATCCTCACCGCAGTCTCTTCATGCTCCACCAGAATCTCCTCCGGTATGCCGGCGCTCTCCCTGCCAAACATTATATAACAGCCGTCCTCATACGATACCTCGCTGTACACCTGTCTGGCCTTCGTCGTGGCCATATAAATCCTTGCACCGGGATTTTTCTGAAGAAAATCAGGATAGCTGTGGTAGATGCGGTAATCCAGTTTATCCCAGTAATCCAGCCCCGCTCTCCGCACCTGCTTCTCATTGATCTGGAACCCCATGGGTTCGATGAGGTGCAGCCGCGCCCCCGCCGCTACGCAGGTCCTCCCAATATTCCCCGTATTCGCCGGAATCTCCGGCTCCAGTAATACTATATTTATCACAACGATATCCCCACTCTGAAACTCCTTTTACAGTATTATACAACAAGTTTGTGCCAGAGCACAAACTTGTTTCTGATGCTTTCGATTCATTTCACTCTTCCGGGCGCACAGCCAGAAACAGATCGATATGCCCGTCTGGAATCTCCAGCGGCACACATAAGCTCTTGGCATAACTGCCCATAAAATTTAACTGTCCATGGGATAACACCGGCGGGGTAATATCAATCCCAATCCCCTTGGAAGAAAACACTGTGGCGGCATTTCCCATAACCATATTGCCCAGCTCACTCAGCGCACTGGCGGAAAAATCATTTATCTCTGTAATCTCTGTCATACACATCTTTGACGCGATCCGGCAGGCGTCCTCCTTAGTAAATACGAGCATGACCTGTCCCCGCATCTCACCTGTCACGCCGATCATGATCACCCACATATCCGGTCCAAAGGATGCCTCTCTCAGCGTCGGCTTCTGTATCTTCACTTCCACAAAGCACATGTCCTGCAGTATTTTCTTCGCAGCCATGAGAAATGGATTTATATATTCGGCATTTAGTGTTGCCATGCTGCCCTCCTGTTTACACTATAATATTCTAATCATACCATAATTAGAAAAGCGTGTCTATAAAATTCTGTATCTTCCCCAGTGCCAATTTCAGGTTGTCAATGGAATAGGCATAGGAGATCCGGAGATACCCCTCTCCGCACCCGCCAAAGGCAGAACCGGGCACTACAGCCACCTTCTCCTGATGAAGCAGCCTGGTGGCAAATTCCTCCGAGGTCATGCCAAAGCGGCTGATATTGGGAAACACATAGAAGGCGCCCATGGGCTCAAAGCAGGGTATCCCCATATCATTCAGCTCCTTTACCAGAAAGCGCCGTCTCTCATCGTAGCTCTCCCGCATCCGCGCCACGTCCTCATCCCCATAGCGCAGGGCTTCCACTGCCGCATACTGACTTGTAGTAGGGGCGCACATTATTACATACTGATGCACCTTCAGCATCTGCTTAATGATCTCTTCCGGTCCCGCCGCATAGCCCAGCCGCCATCCCGTCATGGCATAGGATTTGGAAAATCCATTGATCACAATGGTTCGCTCTGCCATCCCCGGCAGGGAGGCGATGGAGACATGATCCCCCTGATAGCTTAGCTCCGAATAAATCTCATCCGACAGTACAAAGAGGTCTCTCTCCTCTATGATCTCTGCGACCTGACGCAGCTCGTTCTCCGTCATAATGGCGCCGGTAGGATTGTTGGGAAAAGGGAGCACTAGGATCTTCGTCCGATCCGATATGGCAGAGAGCAGCTTTTCCTTCGTCAGCTTGAACTGGTCCTTTTCTTCCAGAGGCAGCGGCACTGGCACCCCTCCCGCCATCTTCACGCAGGGAAGATAGGAGACAAAGCAGGGTTCCGGGATGATCACCTCATCCCCCGGATCCAGCATGGACCGAAGGGCGATATCGATGGCCTCGCTTCCCCCCACCGTCACCAGAACCTGTTCCGGGGTATAGGGAAGATGAAATCTGCGATCCAGATATCTGACGATCTCTTTCTTCAGCTCCATCAGGCCGGCATTGGATGTATAGAAGGTCCGCCCCTGTTCCAGAGAATAGATCCCCTCCTCCCGGATATGCCAGGGGGTATCGAAATCCGGTTCCCCCACACCCAGCGATATCACGTCCTCCATGGTATTTGCCACGTCGAAAAAACGCCGGATGCCGGAAGGCTGCAGCTGCTGGACGGTTTCTGAAATTGGATTTCTCATGGTGTGATCAACTGCCTTTCATCTCTCTTCTTTCCCTCCACCAGGGAAAGTCCGTATTCTTTATATTTCTTCAGAACAAAATGTGTCGCGGTACTCTCAATATCATCCATGGGCGCCAGCTTCGTCGCCACGAACCGCGCCACCTCCTTCATCGTCCTGCCATGTACGATGACAGTCAGGTCAAAACCGCCCCCGCTCATCAGATACAGGCTCTCAACCTCATCAAACTGGTAGATCCGCTCCGCCGCCCGGTCAAAGCCTCTGCCTCTCTCCGGTGTCACCTTCAATTCGATCAGTGCCGTCACACGCTCCGCATCAATCTTATCCCAGTTGATCAGGGTAGGATACCCGCAGATCACGCCCTCTTTCTCCATCTGCTCCACTGCTCCCCGGATTTCCTCCGGCGAGGCTGACAGCATCGCTGCCAGATCCTCCGTGGACAATCTGGAATTTCTGGCGATATTCCGTAATATTCTCTCTTTCATCCGTTTTCCTCCCTTCCAGCCCGAAATAATTCATCGGTTTTCGGCGGCTCCAGAAACCGCCGTTCCTCTCCGTTTACGACGACCCTGTCGTTGCCCTCTGTGGCGTATCCTACCACTGCACTGTGGATCCCCGCCCTCTTCAGTTCCTCCACCAGACGGCTGCCGTGATGGGTCCCTATCAGCATCGATCCACTGGATATAAGCATATAGGGGTTGATGTCAAAAACCTCGCAGACCTCCACTGTCTCCTGACGGATGGGGATCTTTCGAAGATCCACCTCCAGCCCGGTTCCAGAGGCCGCCGCCATCTCCCACAATGCACCGAAGATCCCCCCCTCGGTCACATCGTGCATGGCGGTCACTCCCACATCCATGGCAATACCGGCATCCGGCACCACACTGAGATACTGGTCGAAGCCCTTTGCCGTCTCCACCAATTCCCCAGGCAGCTTTCTCCGCAGCTGTTCCTCTCTTTCCTTGGCCAGAATGGATGTCCCCTCCAGTCCGATCCATTTTGTCACAACAAGATCCTGCCCCGGCCTCAGTCCGCCGGTCTGTATGATCCGGCTGCCGGCAGTCCTGCCGACGCCGGTGACCGACACCAGTGTCTGGTTCACCGCGGCGGATACCTCCGTATGCCCCCCCAGGATCTCCACACGATACTGCTCCGCCAGTCCGGTGATATCCGTCATAATTTCCTTTAGCTCATCCTCACCGCTGCCCGGCGGAAAGATTATGGTCACCAGCATGCCGATGAGTTCCGCCCCGGAAGAGGCAATATCATTCGCGGTGATATGGAAGGCCAGTCTTCCGATATCCTGTGCGGTGCCGGTAATGGGATCGGTGGACAGGACGATGGCGTCATCCACCTGCAGTACACTGCAGTCCTCCCCAATGCCGGAATGTACAAGAACCTCCGGTCTCTTCACCTTCAATTTCTTTAATACCGACCGCTTTAATATATTCTCGGGAACTTTTCCTATCTCCATCATTTCCTCCTCCGGCCTCACTGCCCGCCGTCTTCAGGCGGCACCGGAACGGCAGTGGCCGCTGGCGGTTCTGGCTCCACTGGCGAATCTCCCGGCTTCGGCTCCTCTGCCGGTGCCGGCGTCGCTGCGTCCCTTGGTGCACTGGTTGGTTTAGGCGTCCTCGTGGCTTTCGGCGTCCGGTCCGGCCGGGGTGATGCTGTCGCTTTGGGACTCTGTCCCGGCTTCGGCGATGCCCCCGGCTTTGCCCCCCCTTTGGTAACATAACGGGGTTCTGCCTTATACGTGCTGCTGTTTACCTGGGTCTTCTTTGTCTTCCCATTCTCTGTCACGATCTTCCAGAGAACTGCCTTATATCCGATGTGTGCTTCCTGCGTTACCTGCATAAAGGTTTCCGGCTTCGTCTTGTCGTAGGTGATCTTATCCTCTCCCGGTTGTATCGTCTCAATGGTCTCGGATTCATACACAACTGTGCGTCCCGGGTCCCTGGTCTCTTCCCCATAGATATGGAAATACACGCTGCCGGATACGGTCCCGCCCTCAATGTAAACCGGGACATCCGTGTTATTGCGGAATTTTAAATCCTTATAATCGCCGGCAATTGCCGCATCCATAGAGGGCTTTACATATGTAACCACCATGGAATGGGGACTTCTCTCTACAATCTCCAGTTCTGCCAGAAGAAGGGCGTTGTACAGGGTAGTGGATACCTGGCACACACCGCCGCCGATGGAATCTACCACCTCTCCGTTGCTATAGGAGGGGGCCTGATAATAGCCGTTTTCCTCTGTCATGGGGGAGATGGTGTCATGGACGGAAAATGTCTCGCCCGGATACACCACGGTGCCGTTGATAAGGCGCGCCGCATTGGCCACATTCTTCGATCGGCTGACATTGCCTGCATTAAAGCTGGTGGCGTATTTCCCTATCTCATCCCGGCAGCGGGAAGCCAGCTTCTTTGATACATCCGGTTCCTTCACGGTCACAACGGCCTGTACCTTTACCTCTGCCTCTGCCGCCTCCACCTGCTCAGCCAGCGCTGTCTGGATCCGCTGCACCGTGCTCTCCACATCCAGCGTCTCACCCTGTCTGGACTTGGAATAGACCAATGTACCGTTCTCCATACTGATCTTGGAGTTCTTCGCCTTGGTACACTTTGCGGCGCATTTTTTCTCGACGAAGCTCTTTAATTTCTTTTCCGAGTAGTTCCCCGCCAGCTCAAATACCTTATGTTCTGCCGCCACCTCCCTGAGCCGGGCATAATTGGCAAACATGCTGCCCTCTTTCCCAATCTTCAGCGCCTCCTCTATGACAGGCTCCAGCTCACTGGCATACCCAAGATCCGCCAGCGTGGTGCTGACCACCTTGCCGTTGACGTCCACTGTCAGGGTTCTTCGGGACAATCTGACAATATGTTCATTCAGTACATTCCTTGCCTCATCCGCTGTCATGCCGCTGAGTTCCACCTCATCTGCAAAGACTCCCTGGCAGATTCTGTCCGCATCCGGTTTCACCCTGGCGTACGCGACAAATACATACGAAGCGATCAAAATCCCCATGATCACGATTACAAGAAATGCTGGTAAAAAACTCTGTTTCTGTCTCACTTCTAAGCCTCCCTTTCATACGATCCATTCTCTGCCTGGTGCAGCATAGTTCCCTGCCATACCAGATTGCCGCTTGCACATTTTGGCAAGCTGTATTAAACTATAAGCAAATAAGCAAAGGGGTTATTCTGCACCTGTTACATGGACGCCACAAGGCTCACCACCATGGCGATGATAAGCATACCACATATAATTGCGGCAACAAGCCGCTGCTTTTTACGGTTCATCATAATATAACTGCCCCCTTTCTGAAAGGATGTCATCTACATGAAATTCATTTTAATCTATTTTGTCTGTTTCTGTATCTTTTGTGCCTGGCTCTTTTATGAACAGCGCAAAAGCCAGCGCCAGCAGAAAAAAGCTTCGGATGATTTCTGGGCGCGGGAGGCGCTGGCCAACAGCACCCGCAAAAAGGATATCTCCGATCTTCCGCTGATCCGGGTGGAAGAAAAGGAGATCCCGTTTATTGAAACCCAGGAAGAATCCATTATAACTTATATCGGACAACTCCGTCAGATCATACAGGAACCCATGGCAGATCTGTCGGACTATTCCAACACAGATTTAAAGTTAGCATATGGCGTCGCAAATTTCAAGACATTATCCGAATATGATGAAAATTTTAATACCTTCCTCGTTACTTTGACAAATCTCGCGCGTTCCTACGAAAGAAACGGGTACCATGAGCAGGCAAGGGACACCTATCTGACGGCTCTCCGCCACGGTTCCCGACGGGCCGGCGACTATGAAGAACTGGCAAAGATATGGCTGGAGCTGGGCCGCCGCGACGAGGTGAAAGCACTGATCCGACGACTGGAGGAGAGCAGCCACCCGCGCCGGGCCGGCATCATTTCAAAGCTGAATCAGGTCCTGGCAGACCATAGATAGCCCGCCGGCCATCAGAAGATCGTCTCTGGTGGAACGGTCCGGATCTCTGCCGAGTGATCCAGGGGATTCCGTTTCCGATAATCAAAGAGCAGGTAGACAGGACTGCTCTTTTTTATTGTCCCGGTTTCGGCCGCCTGTTCCATATCGATGGCAAAGAGATCCATATACAGCATATGATAGAGCTGCCCTGTAGTCATCCCCGCATAGTCCTCCGACAGCGTCCCCCCTGTCTGGACCTCCCGTTTCAGATAGCGCCGCACCGCCTCCCGGATCCTGTCCGTCCTGGGCCGTACAAAGGAGGGAGGATTTTTCACATAATCCCGGCAGAACAGATCATAGGTCAGAAGTTCCCTGACCTCCTCTTTCTGTTCCTCCAGGGTGCCATACCTCTCCACGCAGAATCCCCACAGAATCTCATACCGGTCCAGACGGCTGTGTTTCCTGCCAAGCAGACCCCTGGCCCGGTAATATTCTCCCAGTTCATAATAGAGATCAAAGGCGCTGCCGCAGCGCCGTACCAAATATGCCATAACAGTGGTAAACTGCATGCTGTTGTAATAGGTCTCCACCATCTCTTCCACCAGCTTGAGCCGGAGAATCTCTTCATAGGAAAGCCATTTTGTGGAGAGCACCTCATAGGGCGGCTTCTCACTGTACAAAATCCCGTATTCTTCCTTCCTCTCGTTCATATAAGAGCCGTCCAGCAGTTTGAGGAAACCAAGCTGCAGCTGATCCGGCCCCATGGCATATACCTCATCGAAGGAGCGGCGAAAGCTGTCATAGTCCTCAAAGGGAAGTCCGGCGATGAGATCCAGATGCTGATGGATATTATGTCCCTTCCGGATGCGTACAATATTTCTTCGAAGCTTCTCTAGATCCATTGTTCTGCGTATGGCATGGATGGTATCGGGATTGGCAGACTGCACGCCGATCTCAAATTGGATAAGCCCCGGACGAAAGCTCTGGAGCAGGACAAGATCCTCCTCCCGCAGAAGATCCCCTCCAATCTCGAAATGAAAATTGGTGATGCCGTTATCGTTTGCTCCGATATACCGCCAGATCTGATGCGCATAGCCGGGATCGCAGTTAAATGTGCGGTCCACAAATTTCACCTGGGGCACCTGACGGCGGATAAAAAAATCCAGTTCACTCATGGTCTTTGCCGGATCCTTCTTCCTGACGCTCTTTTCAATGGAGGACAGACAGTAGCTGCAGGAAAACGGGCAGCCCCGCATACTCTCATAATACAGGATCCGGTGCTCCAGACCGGTGAGGTCGTTATAGGGAAATACAAGGTCATCCATCTTCATGCCCTGACGGGGCGGAGTTCGCCGGACCGTATCAGCGCCAGTGCGCTTGTCCCGCTGCCGGTAAACCAGTCCGCAGATCTCCCCCAGGTGTTCCGGCGTCCCGTCTTCATTCAGCCACGACAGATATTCCCGGAAGGTCTGCTCCCCCTCTCCCACCATGATCAGGTCGATGCAGGGATGCTGCTCCAGGATCTCTTCCGGGTGATAGCTGACCTCTGGCCCGCCGGCCGCTATGATAAGCTCCGGCAGCACTTTCTTTAAGTCGGCGGCTATGGAGAGTACATATTCAATATTCCAGAGATAGCAGGAGAAGCCCACTGCCTCCGGTCTCTTTTCATAGAGTCCGGCAAGAATCTCCTCCCGGCGGTGGTTAATGGTATATTCGCACAGCTCCACGTCTTCCCCATAGCTCCCGGCATTGGCCCGCAGGGAACGGATGGCGGGACTGGTGTGGATATACTTGGCATTGATGGCGGTGAGAACTACTTTACGGCCCATGCAGACAACGCCTCCTTTCCCAATATCTCTGCATAACAAAAAGCGGGTGATGGGAATCGAACCCACGTATCTAGCTTGGAAGGCTAGTGTTCTACCATTGAACTACACCCGCTTGTCATAAAACGTTATTTTGTTTGCCAACGGAATCTATTATAGCAATGGGACAGAGAAATGTCAAGAATTAATTCCACAGATGCTTCTCTTATCTCTCCTTCCTCTGTCTGCGGTAACGCTCTGCCTTCCCGCCAATAATACAGGAGAGCAGAATCAGAACCGCCACCCAGATAATCCTGCGGAGAAGTCTCATCCTCTCCTCCCAGGTTTTCCGCTGTGCCAGTATATCCGCCCCTTCCTTTGACAGATCCACGTCCCCCCGGAGCCCTCCCAGAGTATACCAGTCATACACGCGGCTGTCATAATCCGACAGACTCACCGCCGTCTCCTCCTTCGGGTCCATGCACTGGTACTGCTTTTTGTCTTTGGAAAGCCCCGTTATGGCAACCCAACGATATCTGCCGTCCTTTTTGACCTTCACAATATCATAGACGATATCGGGATCCTTTGGATCCCGGACAAGATCCTGCCCCGTCAGACCCGGGACGATCACCTTCTGGCGTTTTGCATTCTCCGCGATCTCTTTCAAGACGCCGGATCGGAAGGTGCCGTCCTCCTCATAACCATCTATCCCGCTGATCACAGCATTGAGCTTATCCGGCGTATATTTGTTCTTCGCCGTGGTTTTATCCGCCAGGGACATTACACTGCAGACACAGCACAGAAAGTCTCCCTCTTCTCCGATGGTCTTTCCTGTGTCCCCCATCTTCAGACCGCTCCAGCCCTGATCCGAAACCTCATAGGCGAATGCATGGCTGCCCTCCGCCCTCTCATTTCCGAATTTCGGCTCCTCCACAGCGACCCCGTCCCGATGCATCTGGTTCTGCCGTATCCTTTTTCCTGCGATCCAGATGAGCCCGGCCAGCAGGCACAGGCCCGCCAGGATCCAGATTATTATTTTCTTCTTCGTCATAGCTACTCCATCAGCACACTTTCACACTCTTCCAGACCACCGCGCCATCGGCCCTGACCTTCACCTTCACCTTGCCGTCCTGCACCCTCTGAAGGTCTGCCCGGACGTGGAAACCGTCCCGGTTCGTCTCGATCATACTGGCCATCAGATCCCCGTCCTCAAGACCGAGCCCCCAGACATTTACCTCGATTTCCCGGTCCTCGCCCCCTACCTGGAGCACCACAAAGGCCGCCTCATCCTGGAGAAAACGTCCGTATCCGATCGTTCTGTACTCATTGTGCAGATAGTACAGGCTCCCGGTCTTAAAGAGTTCATAATTCCGGTGGATCCGTATCATTTCCTTATGAAAAGCGATCATCGTTTTATCTTCATTTCCCCAAGGATATGTCCGGCGGTTATCCGGATCCGTCCACCCGCAGACGCCCGCCTCGTCTCCATAATAAACGGTAGGCGCGCCGACCCAGGTCATCTGAAGTACCACAGCCAGCCGCATCACAGCCGGATTGACACCCATACCCGCCGCTATCGGTCCGGCAAACGCCGTTCGTCCCACCATATGGTTCGTACGGGTCAGAAACCGGGAGTGGTCATGATTCGACAGCTCATTCATCGCCACCACCGCTGACGGAATGCTGAATCTCGCACCAAACTCCGTCATCCCTGCAAAAAACGCATCGGCGTTTCCCACCATCTCCGGCTTATATACATCGCTGTGCTTCTCCATCCCAGTAAGAAACCAGCTGACTGGCTCCATAAAGGCATCGTAATTCATTACCGTATCCCACTGTGTTCCGTCCATCCAGGAGGAGGGATCGCCGTAGTGCTCCGCCAGCACTATGGCGTCCGGGTTGGCCTTTTTCACCACCGCCTTAAATTTCCTCCAGAAGCTGTGATTGTACTCCGGTGAGTGCCCCAGGTCCGCCGCCACATCAAGGCGCCATCCGTCCACATTATAGGGCGGCGATACCCACTTCCTCGCCACATCAAGAATGTACTCCTCCAGATTTGCCGAGTCCTCATAGTTTAGCTTCGGCAGGGTATCGTTGCCCCACCAGGAATCATAGTGGGTATTGTCCGGCCACTCCCCGTCCTCGAAGAACTGGAAAAAATCCTTATAGGGACTATCCCCGGTAAGGAACGCCCCCTTATCGTAAGAGGCGTCTTTATCGTAGATCTTCTCCCGGTCCATCCATTTATTAAAGGATCCGCAGTGGTTAAATACGCCGTCTAGTATCACCCGCATTCCCCGGCGGTGGACTTCATCCACGAAACGGGCAAAAAATTCATTGCTGGCCTCCAGATTCTTCTTATTCACCACCCGTTGGATATATTTTGTGGCATGTGCATTTTCGAGATCGCCCTCCTCCAGCACTTCGCCGCCATCCTCTATGATCACGCCATAATGCGGATCAATGTGGTCGTAGTCCTGGGTATCATATTTATGATTGGAGGGCGACACAAAAATCGGGTTCAGATAGAGTACCTCGATGCCCAGATCCTGCAGATAATCCAGTTTGTCCAGAATCCCCTGCAGATCTCCGCCATAGAATTCCCTGACTCCCATAGACGCCGGCGCCTTATTCCAGTCCCTGACACCGTTGACATGCTCTCCTATATAGGTGTACTCATCGTCCACCACATCATTGCTTTTGTCCCCATTGTAAAAACGGTCCACAAAAATCTGATACATCACGGCGCCCTTGGCCCATTCCGGTGTATCGTATCCCGGGATCAGGAAACACTGAAAATTCTCATCCCGGTCGTCTACCACACCGCGCCGGTTCCAGAACACTGTCTCATCGCCCTTTTTTATCTCAATATAATAATGGATCATTTTCGCCACCAGCGTAATGGTGGCACCATAGTAATCAAAATTTCCCTTTGTGTATTTCTTCATCATGGGATAGGTAACTCCGTCCACAATAAGGGCCACAGCCTCTGCATCATCCCTGCCTACCCTGCAGTGGATCGTAACTCTTCCATATTTACGCGGACAAGGCGGCGACACAAAATTTCCAGTCGCATCATGAAATATCGCTGCGCGGTTAATTCTTCCTTCTGTCATGATAATATCCTCCAGGTTTCTCTTGAAAAGTCAAAAGGACAGCTTCACGTTGCTGTCCTTTTGGGAGAAGGTATTTTTGTTACTTATGGGGTGTAGCAAAAACTATATAATGTATTGGGGTTTACGAGTAATACTATAACACCATCTCTCCAATAAGTGTGCACAAACATTGATTTTTTTTATACTTTCTTTTGTGTAAAATAAACAACATTTTTTTGCCGAATGCACGATTGCACAAATTCAGGATTCAAATTGTGCATCTGTATCGTCGTTTTGCTCAAACAATGCTTCGAACTCTTCCTGGCCAATCCTCTCCTTCTCTATGAGCAGCTGCGCCAGCCGGTTCAGGATGTCAGTATTTTCCTTTAATAGCTTCACTGCCTTCTCATGGCACTGATCTATGATCTTCTTGACCTCCCGGTCGATAAGCTCCGATGTGCTCTCACTAAAGTCCTTTTTATGACCAATATCTCGGCCGATAAACACCTCGTCGTCGGATGTGCTGTAGTTGATCATGCCGAGTTCCTCCGAGAACCCATACTTGGTCACCATGTCCCTGGCCGCTTCTGTCGCCTGGCGGATATCCTGTACGGCTCCCGTAGTGACATCGTCAAAGGCGATGCCCTCCGCGACACGCCCGCCAAGACATACCGTGATATCCTGCAGCATCTTGCCTCTCGTAAGATGCATCTCATCCTTTTCCGGCAGCGGCATGGTATATCCCGCCGCCCCCTGGCCGGTGGGAATGACAGATACCGTATACACCGGCCCTACATCCGGCAGCAGATGGAACAGGATGGCATGCCCCGCCTCATGAAACGCCGTGATCCTCTTATCCTTCTCAGATATGATCTTACTCTTCTTCTCCGCGCCGATCCCCACCTTAATAAAGGATTTCCGTATATCCTCATCCACAATGTAGGCCCTGTTATCCCGCGCCGCCGCGATGGCGGACTCATTCAGAAGATTTTCCAGATCCGCCCCGGCAAAGCCGGCAGTAGTCCGGGCGATCTCCTCCAGGTTCACATCCTCACCCAGCGGTTTATTTCCGGCGTGTACCTTCAAAATATCCTCTCTCCCGCGCACATCCGGCAGTCCTACGTGGATGCGGCGGTCAAAGCGCCCCGGCCGGAGAATGGCCGGATCCAGTATATCCACACGGTTGGTAGCCGCCATCACAATGATGCCCTCATTGATGCCGAAGCCATCCATCTCCACCAGCATCTGGTTCAGTGTCTGTTCTCTCTCATCGTGGCCGCCGCCAAGACCGCTTCCCCGCCGCCTTGCCACGGCGTCGATCTCATCGATAAATACGATACAGGGCGCATTTTTTTTCGCCTCGGCAAAGAGATCCCGGACACGGGAGGCACCGACACCCACAAACATCTCCACGAAATCTGAACCGGAAATGCTGAAAAACGGCACGCCTGCCTCTCCGGCCACCGCCTTTGCCAGAAGCGTCTTACCAGTTCCCGGAGGCCCTACCATAATGACGCCCTTCGGGATACGCGCCCCCAGCTTTGTATACTTCTGCGGCGAGGCGAGGAAATCAACGATCTCCTCCAGCTGCTCCTTTTCCTCCACCAGACCCGCTACATCGGCGAAGGTCTTGACCTGGTCGTCCGGCGACGTCATCTTGGCACGGCTCTTGCCGAAGTTCATCATCTTGGCATTGCCGCCGCCACCGCCCTGGGCCTGATTGCTCATCATGCTGAACAGCACGAAGATCAAAATAAATCCAAACAGGTAGGGGAGAAGCTCCATCCACCATGGCGTGGTGGCTACATCCTGCACCATCACCTTAGAAAAATCCTGGCTGTCAAGGTATGCCAGCACAGTGTTTACATTGGGAGCGTAGAAGCTCTTCTTCTTACTCTCTGTCGTTGTCACGACAATCTGCCCGGTGGGTACCTCCTGATTCTGCCGTATGGACACGGCAGCAACCTTTTTATCCATTACTTCCTGTTTAAAATCACTATAGGAATACACGTCCTGGTTACTCGAAGATATCAAATCGTTTGCGAATACCGCGATCAGGACTACTGCCAAGACGATAACAAAAAAGCCATATCCCCGCATTCCTTTCATCTGAGTTTTCCTCCTTACAATAATGTCGTCATGCTTCTTCCAGTCTCAGCACACCAATATACGGCAGATTCCGGTATCTCTGGGCATAGTCCAGGCCAAAGCCCACCACAAAATGATCTTCTATCTCAAATCCGGTGAAATCAACCACCACCTGGGACTCCCTCCGGTCCGGCTTATCCAGCATGGAACAAATTTTCAGACTGGCCGGTTCACGCTTCTTCAGCATATGGACCAGGTATGAGAGCGTCCGCCCGCTGTCCACAATATCCTCTATGATGATTACCTCTCTGTTTTTAATGTCGATCGTCAAGTCCTGACTTATGGTAATGCAGCCTGAGCTGGTCATACCATCCCCGTAACTGGAAACACACATAAAATCCATGGTAACTGGCACCTTAATATATTTTGCCAGTTCGCAGGTAAAAAATACACTCCCCTTCAAAATACAGATAAGATGTACTTTCTTTCCTGCATACTCCTGATTGATCTGTTCCGCAAGAGCCTTTACCCTTTCGATCAATGTCTCTTCGTCGATCAGCACACTGACTTCTTCTTTCATCACGGTATCCTTTCTTTGGTTATCACCAAAATCCTCTCTGTATTATTGGTTATCTTGTAAGCCTCGCTAATCCGGTCCGGCACTGCCCACAGCACATGGCTGCCGTCTGCCACCACTAGCTGTCCCGGGCGCATGGACTTGGGGATCTTCCTGTCGATGTAATAGCGGCTGAGTCGTTTTTTCCTCCCCGCCGCATCCATGACAAAGTAATCTCCCTCTCCCGGATTACGAATTACCAAACCACTTTTTATCATATCATAATCGAACAATTTCGTATAGTCCTTTTGAGGAATTTCTTCGGGCAGATCCGGCCGTTCCCTGCTCTCAAAAGTAAAGCGCCAGAGAACACCGCCCTGCTCTACTATATGCTGGGACGGCACCCCGCATGCCACACAGAGGGGAAGATTCCCATCCGACCGGGATAGCCGGAACAAAATGCTGTCATAGTGTCTCTCGGCACGCACCCCGCCGGGAAGGTCAAGCCGCCTCCCTGCCTCCCCTGACAGCAGTCCCCGTACCTGGTCATAGTGGATCCGTCCGATATCCTTCGCACCGGGAATCAGCTCTTCAAAGACCCGGCGCAGGATCTCTGCCTGCAGCACCGGATCCTCCTTCTGCATCTCTTCCGCCAAAAGCCGAAGGCCGTCCCTTTCTCTGGCGACAGTGCGGCCGTACGTCTGGATCCCCATACGCCCGATAAAGGAACCCCACTCCGCCAGCTTTTCCGCCGCCTGGGCGATGTGCCTTCCCGCCTCCGGATTTATTGTCTCCTCCGCCAGTGTCAGGATCTGGTGCCGGATCCGGTTCCGGGTATAGACTGTCTCCTGGTTGGTCCTATCCTCACACCAACGCATTCCCCGCTCCTGCAGATAGTTCTCGATCCGTGCCCTGTCTGCAAAGAGCAGGGGGCGGATCACCGCCCCGCGCCGGGGAGGGATTCCCGACAGTCCTCTGGGACCGCTTCCCCGGAAGAGACGGAACAGCACGGTCTCCGCCTGGTCCCCCTGATGATGGGCAACGGCGATCCGGTCTGCCGACACCTGCTGCCGGTACGCCTCCAGGGCATGATAACGCAGAATGCGCCCGGTCTCTTCTTCTGACATGCCACGCCGGGCCGCCTCTTCCGGCACATTTACCTGCACCAGACGGAAGGGCAGTCCCCGTTCTGCCGCCAGCTCTTCCACAAAATGCGCGTCCCTGTCCGCCTCCGTCCCTCGGATCCCGTGATGGACATGGAGGACATACAACGCCAGCTCCCACTTCTCCCTGAGTTCACAGAGAAGCTCCAGCAGACAGACGGAATCCGCACCGCCGGACACGCCCGCCACGATCCGGCTTCCCCGTTCAAACATGGAATGGCACAGGTTGTATTGTTCCATTTCCTCTCTCAGCATGTTTTTCATTCTTTCCTCCATACCGGCCCGCGGCAGGCCGATGAGCGCCGCCGAGCCGTGCAGCCCGGTCTCTCCCCGGGACTGTATTGTCTTATTATCGCACGGCGGAACGGATTCGTCAATTATGCTTTGGATACCGGTTCCAGATGCCGGCCACCAGGACGCTCATATCATCGGTGGCCTCCCTGGCGCTGCGTGCCAGGGCATGCATCAAAATCTGATTCGCCATATCATTGGGATTCTGACAGGGAAGGCTGCCAATAAGGCGCTGGATGGTATCGTCCTCGTCCACCGCAGAGGTCCAGGGCTTATAGAAGCCGTCGATGACACCGTCTGAAACCATGATCACCATATCCCCCTCCTCAAGCTCCGTCACCGTCACATCGCTCTCCGCCTCCATGTCCACTCCCACCGGCAAAGCCTCCGAGCAGATGGTATCCACCCGGTCGGGACGCCGTATAAACGTGGCCGCCGCCCCGTTCTTCATAATCTCGCAGATTCCCGTGTGAAGATCGATGGAAACCATATCCAGGGTAGTAAAGGAGCAGCCCTCATAATTCGCCACAAACAATGTGTTGAGAAGCCGGAGCGCCGGTTTCTTCTCAAAGCCCGCCTCCATGAGGTGCTCCAGAGTCTCAATGAGGTTCACGCTGTCCCGGCATGCCTTTTCCCCGCTTCCCATGCCGTCCGCCAGCACCATGAGAAGCTCCCCGGACTGCAGCTCCAGGAAGGAATAGCTGTCGCCGGATACAGTCTCCCCAGACTTTGCCACCCGGGCCAGCCCCGTCAGTGTCTTATACTGCGTCTCTTCCCGGAAGAACATCGTCTCCTCCTCATGGGACAGCACATTCCGGGTCTCCCGGTCCGGACACATTCGGATGCCGGACGCCCGTTCCAGGGCATTGGCAATGTCTGTTTTGGTAAGACACTGGTTGCCCGGGCACCGCCCGGTAAATACCACCTCCAGATACCCCTTCCGGCGCTTCGCCGCCAGCTTCTTAAGCCGCACTCCCTCTTTCTTTAGTTCCTCCCCGATCACCCGTTTTTCCTCTGCCGAGACCTCATCCGCCTCATCCAGTTCCAGAGTAAAGGATTTCAGCGCCTCTGCCACCTCCATCATCTGCCGCGCCATAATCTCCCGGTTCTCTGCCAGACGGTTCCGCCAGCCAAGATTCATTTTCGCCACCGCCATTTTGTCCTCCGCGTACTCCACATAGGACGCCAGACGGATACAGCGCCTTCCAAATTCCGGCGTCAGCTCCGAGACCGCCACCGCCCCATCCCGGCCCGCCTGCAGGATTATATTATGTATGTTGGTGCTGGTCTCCTCAAAATGCTTGTCCCAGCAAAAATTACAATTGGCGCAGTCGCTGCAGATGCGCCTGGACAGCTCCACAAAGATCTTCTCCATCTCCTCCGGCGAGACCTCTGTCTGCTGCTCCCGGTCCTTCTGAAAGCTTTTGGAGAGCCGGCGGAATGCCCCGGCGAAATCCTCGATCCGGTCATTAGCCAGCACCCTTACATCCTCCCTGGCAAAGGGATTCTCCTTCTCTTCCCGGACATCGTTTTCTATCAAATGCAGGATCCGCCCGGGGATGGCGAGAAAAATGATCCCCGCCGAGACCACGGCGCGCAGCTCGATGATCCCGGCAATCTCACTTTTGGCCGCATAGGCAAAGATACAGGACATAACAAAAAAAGCTGCCGCGCTTCCTATCTTTCCCAGCCGGCGGAAGGTGCCCACACTGACTCCCAGCAAACAATAAATGCCGATCATCACCATACTGCTGCCGGACAGCGCCGTCAGTATCCCGCCGGCGGCACCCGCCATGGCCCCCGTGGCCGCCCCGTACCGGTAACCCATCAGAAGGACGATGAAATAGCTGATGGTGGAGGACACGGAAAAAATACTGTCCATTTCCCGGGGAATCCCGTAGAGCACAGTAAATACCAGGGCCAGAAGGCTGATCAGTTCCTCGTTTCCAGGCACCCTGTTCCACTCCGCATAGAGGATAAACCGGACGGCCCACTGGTACACATTGGCCAGCGCCAGCACGGCGGCACTCTCCAGTACGCTGAGCCAGAACATCTCCCACGTATTGACCGCCAGAATGCTCAGAGCCGTCCCCAAAAGCAGGTTCAGTCCCCCGCACAGGGCGGACAGGAGCAGAGGAGTGACCCTGCCCTTATTGATCTTCTCCTGAAAATGCTCCATTCCGAGAACAACAGTAAATAAAATAATATATTTGAACAGCGCAATGCCGCTGGCACTGCTCATCATTCCCGCCAGGACCGCCAGCGCCAGCCCCTTGCGTCCTCTTTTCTCGGCGCACATCGCTGAAAAAAATGCCACGGCAAATGGATTGATCTGAAACAGCCATACCCGTCCAAGAAGAAAACCTGCCGCCATCATCCCCAGCAGACGTTTTTCTCTTATGTACAATCTGTTTTCTTTCAAAACCTGATGCCTCCCATCTCGTATGGCCGGCGGGCCTCATAATATGTGCCGCCCCGTCATGCCATTTAGCTAGGGATAGTATAGACAACCCGGTTAGCGTATTTTGTCAAACGGTGTACTGACGCGGCAAAAAGTGTTCGACTTTTTTTGCGGACCTTGGCCCGGACCGCCATGGGATCCGTACCGGCTCCGCCGGGCGCAGAAAAAAACCGGCGGGCAGTGCATCACTCACTTTCCGCCGGTTTAAATATAATTTCATTGTCGTACACGAGCCCAAACTTCTCTCTTGCAACATCCTCTATGTACTCATCCGTCTTCATGTAATCTTCTTTTTCTTTAATCTTTTCCTGTTCCTTCTGGAGATTTTTCTTTTTTTGTACTAACTGCTCCTGTTCTGTCTCAAGCCTCTGACAATCTGCCTTCAGACCCGCTCCCTGAATCACCAGTGTCGCCAGAAATACCCCTATCACCAGCATCACCAGATACA
Organism: Eubacteriaceae bacterium; assembly: GCA_910574015.1. Lineage (GTDB taxonomy): Bacteria > Bacillota > Clostridia > Lachnospirales > Lachnospiraceae > Eubacterium_F. The sequence goes on from CAJSYQ010000006.1 coordinate 113,601, forward strand.
GGCTTGTTCTGCGCCTGCTGCGCCTTCTTCTCATGGGCCTCATCCCCTTACCATTTTTCTACAATTGTAATATTACTATAACAAGTTCCCGGTTATTTTTCAAGTTTTTTTTGAGTTTTTTCACCCTTCGGCCCCTTATCTCTTTTCCTGAATTTCTTCCGCAGCCACACAAAGGGCCTGCATACAAATGAAATAACAGCCAGCACGGCGCATATAAATCGTCTCTTCACCAGCCCCCGGTACAGAGCCATGCCGCCGATAAAGGAAAGAACAAAAAAACTGCGGATGATACCATGATTCAGGGCAAATATCATCTGAAAAACAAGAATGGCAGCCACCAGCCAGAAGATCCAGTCCTCAATAAACAGCCACAGCTTTCCATGACGCACCCGGCAGCGGAAGATTTCCAGAAAGTCATACAGGAACATCAAAACGATTCCCCAAAGAAATGAAGCCCCGAAATACCAGAGCTGTCCTATGATCATCTCCATCAGCGGAAGAGCCGGCCCAGAAAGCTCCCTGCCGTTTTGTCTCTGCTGGATTCATGATAGGAAATCTCCTGTATACGTCCCTCTATGGCGATCTCCCCCCGCTCCAGGGTGAGACGTTTCACATGAAGACCCTCTCCCCCGAACCGCAGGGCCCCCTCTATCGTCTCCAGCAGGATCTCCTTGTTGTCAAAAGAGATCACCTCTGTCACGCCGGTAAGCTCTATCTTCTCCCGGTCCTGCATCGTCAGCCTGTGACTTGTCTGTGTCTGCGGCCGTAACTGATCCTGTATCATATAGAATCCTCCATTCCCAAGCTGTGGTTTCATGGGGGCAAAATGCCTTTTTACCCTGACATCACAATATATGCACAGGACTGCCGTTTCATTACAATAACCTGGCCTGACTGTCTCTCCCGCCGGCGCCAAAAAGCTATAGCTCTTTATAAAGCTCCCTTGCTTCTTCCTTTTTATATGTCTCCTCTATGCTCACCACTTCAACCTTCGTGTTCCGGTTTCCAAACTGAATCTCTATAGTATCCCCCGGCTTTACCTGAACCGATGCCTTCGCCACTTTCCCATTGACCAGGATGCGCCCTGCATCACATGCCTCGTTGGCCACCGTGCGCCGTTTGATCAGACGCGATACCTTCAAGTATTTATCAAGTCTCATTTCTCTTACCTCCCTTAACTGGACCGTGCCGGCCCATAACCAGCCTTTTTCGGTCAAATCACAACGGGCACCCTATGCGCATCCGCAAAAGAGTGCCCGGAAAAATCCAATTGAAATAAAATTAAGCGTTCACCGCATCCTTTAAGCCTCTGCCTGCTTTAAACTTAGGCGCTTTAGAAGCAGGGATGCTCATTGGTTTCTTAGTCAGCGGATTGATGCCCTCTCTTGCGGCTCTCTCAGCAACCTCGAATGTACCAAAGCCAACCAGCTGTACTTTTTCGCCCTTCTTCATCTCATCTGTAACAACAGAGATAAATGCCTTTAATGCTGCCTCTGAATCTTTCTTGGACAGACCAGCCTGATCAGCCATCGCTGCTACTAATTCAGTCTTATTCATGGATTATATCCTCCTCGAAAATTAATTTACTAGATTTATAGATAACCTATATAACTATATATAACCTTTTTAACAGCATTTGTCAAGGTTTTTCCTTATTGTTCCATCTGCTTCCCCAGAAAATTCGCCCCACAGAGCGCCATCTTTTCCTCAAACTCTCCAAACTCCCGATCCACGTTTCTCGTCAGCAGGATCACAGCACCGATGGCGTCTCCCTCGCACAGTATCGTGCTGACAGCTTCCGCATATACCTCCGTCTCATCGTCGGTGATCTGACTGAAGTGGACATCACTTCCCACAGCCGAGTAACTCTCTCTCAGTTCAATGCTGCGGATCAGGTCAGCATGGATGTCTTTGCCCAGATACTCCTTTCTGTTGGGCCCGGACGCCGCCACGATCATATCGCGGTCCGCCACACACACCGTACATTTTGCCACCTGTGCCACCGCCTCCACATATTCCGAAGCAAGCTCCCCCAGCTCTCCGATGGGGGAGTATTTTTTCAAAATAATACCGCCCTCACGGTTTGTAAATATCTCCAGCGGATCCCCCTCACGGATCCTTAATGTTCTTCTTATCTCTTTAGGCACCACAACACGGCCCAGATCGTCTATGCGTCGCACGATTCCCGTTGCTTTCATACTCTTCTTATCTCCTTTACTTTGCAGATTTTCACTGATTTTTTCTGTTGGATTTGTTCCCAATCTGTGATGTTAGTATCTGTAAAGGTCGGAAAATTATACCGCTTCAAAAATTAAAAAATCATGCCTTTCTCCATTTTATTATGGCGTCCAGCCTCTCCCTTACCTGTTCTTCCTCTCCCTGCGAAGTGGGCCGGTAATACCGCCTGTCCGCCAGAGAATCTGGCAGACACTGCATCTTCGTCAGCTTCTCTTCCGTATCATGGGCATATTGATATCCCTTTCCATAATCCAACTGTTTCATCAAATCCGTTGGCGCATTGCATATCTGGAGGGGAACCGGTTCGGCCGGAAGCTCCCGGACATCTGTCCGGCATTCCTCAAGAGCCCGGTAGACCGCATTGGATTTCGGTGCCATGGATAAATAGATCACGGTATGGGCCAGATGGACATCGCACTCCGGCATGCCCAGAAAGTGGCAGGCCTGATATGCCGCCACTGCCACCGTCAGGGCATGGGAATCCGCCATTCCCACATCCTCACTGGCGAACCGGATCAGGCGCCTTGCGATATACAGCGGCTCTTCCCCGCCGTCCAGCATACGGTACATCCAGTACACTGCTGCGTCTGGATCGCTGTTCCTCATTGATTTGTGGAGGGCGGAAATAAGGTTGTAATGCTCTTCTCCGTTTTTATCATATAAAAGGGAGCGCCGGTTCATGCACTGCGACAGCACATCCTCATCCACACAGAGCACCGCACGTTCATCCATCCTGCCATTAAATACCGCCATCTCCAGTGTGTTCAACGCCGACCTTGCATCTCCGTTGGCAAATCTGGCGATAGCTGATAAATGGGAATCCTGTATGGAAATCTGCATATTGCCAAGCCCCCGGGGGCTTTTCAGCGCCTGCTGCAGAAGCTTCTTTATATCTGCCTCATCCAGTGCCTTCAGGATGAATACCCGGCACCGGGATAACAGCGCGGAGTTTATCTCGAAGGAAGGATTTTCTGTCGTAGCTCCCACAAGAATGATGCTGCCCTTCTCCACAAAGGGGAGGAACGCATCCTGCTGCGCCTTATTGAACCGATGTACCTCGTCCGCAAACATCAGTGTGCGGATCCCCCTTCTGCGGTTTTCCTCTGCCTGGACCATCCTTTCCCGGATCTCCCGGATCCCGCTGGTCACTGCGCTGAATTCGACAAATTCTGCCTTTGTCCGCGCTGCGATGATCCTCGCCAGCGTCGTCTTCCCCACTCCCGGCGGCCCCCAGAAGATCATGGAAGTGATCTGATCCTCCTCAATCAGGCGCCGGAGTATCTTCCCCTCTCCCACGAGGTGTTCCTGCCCCGCATAATCATCCAGATTATCCGGTCTGAGCCGGCTCGCCAGGGGAGCCGTCGTCTCCCTGTTGTCAAACAGACTTAATTGTTCCATGATACCCTCCTCTCTTCCGGCACGCTGCGATCCCCGCCAACAGCAGGATCGGAAATAGAACGGCAGTCAGAATGCCTCGTTTCAGATCGTCCCCCGCCAGCCCGGAGACCAGTCCCGCCAGCCCGGGGCCGCTGGAACATCCGAGATCGCCGGCAAGTGCCATCAGGGCAAACAGTATGGTGCCTCCCCGGGGCAGCTCCGCCGCCGCTTTGCTGAAGGTACCTGGCCACATAATGCCTACAGAAAGGCCGCAGACAGCACAGCCCGCCAAGCCGGCCACAGGATAAGGCACCAGGGAGATACACAGATAGGAAGCGATGCACAGGACACTGCTGCCTGCCATAAAGCGGTCCAGATTCATTTTCCTGCCATATTTCCCGTAAAACATCCTGGATATACCCATCATCGCAGCAAAGGCCATCGGCCCCGCCAAATCCCCCACTGTCTTGCTCACGCCCAGCCCCTTTTCGGCAAAGGTGGATGCCCACTGGCTCACCGCCTGCTCACTGGCGCCGGCACAGAGCATCATAAGCATAAATATCCAGAATATTTTCTTCCCTGCCAGCTTCCGCAGAGAATATCCCGTCTCCCCTTCTTCGATCACCGGCCGTAGGGGAGCCCCGGCAAAGGCAGTCATATTACAGAGGGGAATCAGCGCCCAAAGGCAGGTCAGAATCTTCCAGTTTCGGATGCCGAATACAGCAAAGAATATAGTAGACAACAGAACGACACCCACATGACCCCAGCAGTAAAAGGAATGTAAAAGACTCATGGTCTGCTCCTTGTGATCCGAGGGACATGCCTCCACCACCGGGCTGAGAAGCACCTCCAGAAGACCTCCTCCCACCGCATAGATCATAACGGAGAGCAATATTCCGTAGAAGACATCCGAAAACAGCCCCGGCAGGACAGCCAGGGAAATCAATCCCGCCGCACAAAGAATATGCGCCATGATTAAAGAGGCCCGGTACCCGATCCGGTCAACAAAACCCACAGACGCCAGATCCACCAACAGCTGCAGGCCGAAGTTCACGGTCACCAGCAGCGTGATCCGGGAGAGGGGAATCCCATAAGTCTCCTGAAAGGTCAGGAATAATAATGGCACAAAATTATTTACCACTGCCTGTATTATGTATCCTGCGAAGCAGGCGTGTATCGTTCTCTGAAAATTGTTCTTCATCCTTGTCATCCGCCCATTCATATGAATTTCCATTCCGGAGCGTCATAAACCGCCGTGTGAAAAAATAAGCGGTCAGGCTTACATTTCACACTATTACTTCACATTATATTAAATACCCGCCGGATTGGCAAGCAGAATTACCAGAGCCGGCTATGCTTTCAAGCCGGCTGATAAATCCCTGTGTCAATCAGTGCTGGCATCGCCCTCTCCAGTTCTGCCGGATGCTTGTCGGGGTTGAACGCAAAGAAGATGTCACCCAGCGAAATTGGTTTTTCCGGATCCTCACATTTTCTCCCCAGCACTGCCCCCCGGGGTATTCGTAACAAAATATCATCTCCCGTGGGAAATCTGGTTTCCCCTGCCTTTCCCATTGCAATGCCGCCGACACTGGCAGCATTTTGTGCGGATGCGGTCTCAAACCATAATTTGCTGATACCCTCCCTCATGCTGCGAGACATCATGGTGCTGAATTTTGTATCCTCTGATTTCTCTGTCCTCCAGTGCAGAATATGGACCTGATTCGGATCCCCGATATAACCTAGTGGGATGATTCCTTTCGGCAGTGTCCCTGTTCCTGTCAGTTTCCCTTTCCCATCAAAAATGTCACTGTATGCATGCAATCCTGTCACCTCATCGGGGGCCCCAGTTTTCAGCCTCTTGATGGGTTTCACCTTTCCTGGTTTGGGTTTTGATGGAGCGGCGGCCGCCGGGGCCGCGCTGTCTATCGGCAGGCCAAGATAGAGATGATTATACAGGGGCACAGTCAGTTTCCTGTAGCTGCCCCGCTGCACCTGGGTCACCAGCGAATCAATGAATCCCGGATCCGTCCCCGGATAAAAATACAATAACATAGCCCTTAGTTTATCCACCGCTGCGGCAATGTCTGCCTCCAAGCTTTTTCTCTGCGCCTGTGTTTTCGCACTAATAGGAATGCCGTTTAATGCATCACTCATTCTTTTGATGTCTTCCGCAGCCTGTTCCACCTGTTTGTCCCCTTCTGACCGGAAACACTGCACCACTCCCCGTACATCCCCCAGGGACGCTCCCTCTCGGGCAGCAGACAGTGCTCCCCTGACTGCCTGAGGTGGTATCCTGCTTCCCAGCCGATCCGCCTCCCTCTCCAGCGAGGCGCTCTCATTGAGAGACTCCCCCTCCCTGCAACTGGTGGCGGGCATCTCTCCCCGGTTCTGCTGGATGACATGTCCCATCTCATGACGGAGAAGTCCCTCAGCCCCCCGGGAGAGAAAGATATAGTTTCCTTTCGTCACGGCATCGGCATGAAACCTCTCCGGCTCCCGGGAGTTGACGCAGACATGGATCCCCAGCTCCGGCAGGATTCCCAGCCCCCGGTTATATTCCCTCTCATAATCGAAGGAACCCTTATGTTCTATTTTCTCATCAAATGATCCTGACATATCTTCCCTCTTTTCTGCACATGCCCTTTTCGAAAACATGATACACCTGCCTGCTAAACAATTCACTATACAAAAGCTTTCACTGATAAAAAAATCTGATAAAATATAATAAGTCACAGATTTTATTTATTCTGTCAATACAACAAAGAAAGAAGGTTCAAGACATGTGTGCTGCGATACCGATCAAGAACAGAAAAAAACTTACCAGATTCCGGAATTATTACAAGGAAGTAAAGTACCATCCAAGAAATTATGCCCTGATCGTCCTCGGCCTGAATTCCGCCCTCCGGATCGGGGATATCCTGTCTCTGCGCTGGCGGGACGTCTATGTGGATTCCCGGAAAGAATACCGTCCCCACCTCTCTGTTACCGAGATGAAGACGGGGAAAAAAAATATTCTGGCCATCAATGATCCCTCCAAGGAGGCACTGGAATTTTACCGCCGCTCACTGGATAGCTTTGACCGGAACAATTATATCTTCGCCAGTCAAAAGGCTCCCCATAACAGGATCTGCCGCTCCCAGGCTTTCCGTATCATTAAAAAGGCCGCTGTCTACTGCGGCCTGGAAGAACATATCAGCTGCCATTCCCTCCGCAAGACATTTGGCTACTACGCATGGCAGAACGGCACTCCCCCCGCCATGCTGATGAATATCTATAATCATTCCTCCTATGAGATAACCAAGCGTTACCTTGGCATCGAACAGACGGAAAAAGATGAGGTATTTTTGAACACCTTCCTTTAGGGGCTGCCTGAAAACAAAGCCCTAATATACATCAGGCGAATCATGCCGGGGGCATTCCGCCTCGGTGATCATCACCTTTCCCTCCTCCGCCTCTACTTTCACCATTCTGGATCGGATCCCCGCCTTCTCAAGCACCGCCTCGCTGAGCTGAAGACGGCGGGCCCGGTCCAGGACAACATACTCCTCCTGCTGCTCTTTAAGGGGTGTCAGACCGGCCAGATCGGTGAAACTCAGAGGAATCCTCCGCAGCTTCTCCGTGCTGATCTTTCCATCCGATATCCGCACAGTCCTATTTACCTGTCCCGCCAGTTCCCTATCGTGCGTCACAATCAGAATCGTAAGCCCACGCTCCGCATTCAGGCGGTGGAGCAGGCGGAAAATATGACGCGCCGTGGTGGTGTCCACCGCTCCTGTAGGCTCATCCGCCAGCAGGATCACCGGATCGTTGGCCAGTGCCACGGCAAGCGCCACACGCTGCTGCTCCCCGCCGGACAATTGTCCGGGATACCGGTCCCTCATCTGTTCCAGCCCCACCTCCTGGAGCAGTTCTTCTGCCCTCCTCCTTCGCTGTCGTCCGGGTCTGCGGGAAAAGCACATCGGCATCTCTACATTCTGCTGCGCCGTGAGATAGGGCATAAGATTCCGGGCGCTCTTCTGCCAGACAAAACCAATTTTGTTTTTTCTGTAGAGCTCCATCTCCTTCGCCGTATACGCCGCCAAATCTCGCCCTTCTACCAGAAGCCGTCCGGCAGACGGCGTCTCCAGTCCGCCGATCATATTCAGAAGAGTGGATTTGCCACTGCCGGACTTGCCAATCATCGCCAGCATCTCTCCCCGCCGTATCTCCAGCTCCAATCCCTGCAGCGCCATCACCCGGCTGTCCTCTGTGCGGTAGATTTTCACCAGCTCCTGGCATACGATCAGTTTCTCACTCTCCCGGGATCCTCTCTCTGTCATTGGCGTTCCTCCTCTCTCCGTTCCGCCGGATTCCCGGATGCCTCAGTTCGAACCTCGGGAAACGCTATATGGGTAATGCATCCGTCCGCCATCTCACAGACCATATCTCCCAGCTCCATTAGATTCGGATCATGGGTCGTCATGATAACTGCCGTCCCTTCCTCTTCCGCCAGCTTTCGGAACAGCAGCATGACCGCCATGCCGGTGGCCGTATCCAGCGCCCCCGTCGGCTCATCGGCAAAGACAACCTCCGGCCTGTGTGCCACTGCCCTGGCAATCGCCACGCGCTGCTGCTCTCCGCCGGACAACTGGCCCGGCATATGATGCATCCGGTCCGGCAGTCCCACCAGCTCCAAAAGCTCACGTATCCGCTGGTCCCGTTTCCCCCGATACGCCGCAAGCCGTAATGCAAAATCCACATTTTCATAGGCGCTCATCACCGGGATCAGAGCAACGGACTGAAAGACAAAACCCGTTTTGGTCCGGCGCAGCGCCTCCTTCTGCCGCACTGTCATGGCGGACAGCCGTTCCCCGAGAAACACCACCTCTCCGCTGGTGGGATCGTCCAATGTGCTGAGCAGGTTCAGCAGCGTCGTCTTGCCGGATCCGGATCTCCCCTTTAATATGGACACCTTTCCCCTCTGAATATCCAGGCTGACATTATGAACTGCGTCGAATAACGTGCCGTCTCCCCGGTCAAAGGAGCGTGTCAGCTCTTCCGTATGGATCACCGCATTTTCAGTCTCCGGATTCTTTCCTGATCCCTCCCTCATCCTACTCCTCCTCTCCCATTCGAAGCGCCTGGGCGATCTTCATCCTCTTTATGATCTGCCATAATATCAAAAGGCAGATCAGCATCACTGCACCCAGAACGACAGTTATCCTTGCCATATCTGACCAGCGGCGGAAGATCCGGATGCCGATAATATGCTTCTCCGGCAGATAGACAAGAGCTGTCAGTCCGGTGAAAAGCCTGGTGGCGGCAATCCCCGCCGCCACACCGGAGAGGATAAATATCAGCGATCCAAAGAACTGTTCATTCAGAAGCATATGGATGATTTCTCTCATCCTCATCCCCATGGCCCGGTATATGCCGAATAACTGCTCCCGACTCCGGATCGACATGATCCAGTAGATCAGAAAACCCACCGAACAGATCAGCAGCGATATAAGAAAATTCATAGTAAACAATCCGTTTGTAATCTGGATCAGCGGAGACGACTGCCGTTCCTCCAGATCCTTCTGAAGGCTCTGCCAGAAATCCAGAACAACCTTTTTCTTATCCAGCTCACCCCGGATCTGTTCCGGCCGGACGCCGTCTGCCAGCCGCATCCATACCTGATAGGGCGCCGGCTCAAACTGTCCGGCAATCTCGGCGTAATTCGCCACAAGAAGATATCCCTCCTGCTGGCCTGTGTAGGGATCAAAAGACGGAAAACCGTCAACAATAGCGCATACATGGCCATCCGCACCCTTTAAGTCCTCTTTCTGATCCCCGAAGGGAAGGAAACGGGCATAGCGGATGGTGTCCCCTACCGTCAATCCCAGCTTTTCTGCCATATTCCGGGAAATGATCACACCGTCCGCCTGTGCCGCCAGCTCATTGAGGGCGTGGAACCAGTGTTTTTCATTGATCCCATCCAAAAGCTCCGCCGTCTCACCAAACTCCCTGGTATGGATCCCCATCAGTGTACAATGCGGCAGATTTTTCCCCGCGCCGTACACCGTTGTCTCCTGATCCACCATCACCCTGGTCACTCCCCTGCACAATCCCTCCGCTTTCAGATCCGCATACGTTCCAAAATCTGGTTCTTTATAATATCCCTTTAGTTCTCCCTTTTCGTAAAAATATTTTTTTTCCCAAGTCTGCTGCAGGCGCACATCGCATCCCGCATTATACCGCAGGCGCTCCACCCCGTTTTGATTCATGGTTCTGGCAATGTTGGCATCAAATATCCCGTTGCCCACTGTCATAATAAGAAATACCGCCAGAAAGCTTCTTTTGGAAAAGGTTCGCATCATCTCAAGAAAGGAAGCGTACAGCGCTGGACGCCAATGTCTCCTCCCTGCCCTCCAGATCAGCCGCATCATATACTTCGAGAGCCGGATCAGCAGAAGAGCGAGAGCAAAGGTAAACAAAGACGCATTGAGAAATACCATGGGATCCATGCGGCCGGAAGACATGTCCGCATCCCACAAGGCACTCTGCTTTTCATAATTGTACAGCAGATACAGGGACAGCGCCAGCAGCAGGAAATCCAGAAAGCATCGTTCCCACACCGGCCTTTTTTCCTTTGCCGCTGCATTTTTCTTCTGCTGAACTATTGTGACAGCGGAACGTCTCCAGGCCGGAACGACCATAAAGATCATAGCGATCATACCCGCCGCCGCGGCATAGGGGATCATCCATTCATTGACACCGTACAGCCCCGTATCCTTTCCTGTAAAGGATAGAAAAGAATCCGTCCCGGCTGCCGCCCTGCACAGAATAAAACCAGCTCCTATTCCCAAAATGCTCCCCGCCAGCGCCAGAATCCCGGACTGCAAAAGATAGAGCAGCAGGACCTGCCTGCGGGACACTCCCCGGCTGCGGAATACTGCCATCTCGCTTTCCTCAGACATAAGGAGCCGCGAGGATACCATATAGATAAACAGGAGCAGCAGGACCAGACAGGGCAGCTCAAGTACCCACAGGATGACGGATGCGTTCCGCCTCTCCTCCTCATAGCTTTCCAGTATGGCGCTCAGATTGGAGGAAAAAGAATGGTCTGCCTCCACGGCCTGACTGATATAGTCCCGGCAGGAGCCGGCATTGCGCCATGTAATATCGGTATGATCCACCAGCAGATATTCCTCAAAGGACAATGTTTTTATCCCATATTCAGAAAGAAGGGCATCCAGCACATCCGGCTCCACAAACAGCATATGGTCAAATTCCGCCGGTGTTTTGTACCAGTAGGGATCTGTCTCTGATCTCATGGCGAATATGTCTCTTACTACAAACCGTGCCGGACTGCCTCCCGCATCTGTCAGATTGGAAAACTCAATCTCCTCCCCCACGGCAATGCCGTATGTATCCATTGTGCTCTCACTGATGCTGCAGGGAAATACATCTGCATCGGTCGGCTGTTCCCAGCCCTTCACCACCTGGATATGTTCTTCCAGATCCCGCAGATTGGCGGCACTCAGCATCCAGTTCCTCCCGCCGAGACTCCCGTTTCCATTTTGGGCGGGAAGACTTACATACTGCATGACGCTTATAGTTCCGGCATCCACATTCTCCTGCCAGTCATCTTTCAGCGCGTCCATCCTGTTATAGACCTCCTGCAGGGAATGAAATTCCTCCCCGCTCCCACTGGCATAGGAAAGCACTGCCGGATATCGCTGCTCTTTCTCTGCATAACCGGTGAAAAGATCCTGCAAAATCTTATTTTCCGCACCCTTCTCAAACATGGGATGACAGACAAATACCGCCGAAAAGAGGAGAATTCCCGCCAGCAGACAGAGATTCAGCCACCTCTTGTTCCTCATCTTCCTTATCACATAAGAAAACATCCTATCCCTCCTGGTTCACAACTCTCTCACCCCCGGACAGTCCTTCCGTTATCACGATATAGTCCCCCGCCTCCTGACCCAGAGACACCTCTATCGCCTCAAAATACCCCTTTTCGTCCATCCGTCTCACAAAGTGCCTGCCGTCCTGACTGCAGACCGCCTTTTTCTCCACGTACACGCAATCTGCCTGAGAGTTTTTCTTCCACCTTACTGTCAATTCTGTCTCTTCCGAAATGCCATCCAGGCCAGAAACCGGCTTAAACATCACGATCTTCCTCCCCAGGCCCTTTTTTTTCACTTTCGTCACCTTGAGCCTGCCTGTGGCGCCGCCGCCCGTGGCCTGTACTACCTCTCCCTTTCTCAGATCCACATCCGCATCCGTCTCCGTCCGATACTGCCCAGAGCCGGTTACCTCTGTCACCAGAGAAGTTCCCGCCTGAAATGTCCCGTCCCTCAGCTTCTCGCTCACATTGGTTATCGTTCCGTCCCTTTTGGCATGGATCTTATTGCTGCGAAGCTTCTTTTGTATTTCTTCCATATACAATTGCGTAACCCTCTGCTCCCTCCTTCGCTCCCTTAACTCCTGCCGGTAATCTGCCGTTTTATCCACCCTCTGCAGCCTCTCATAGTGCTGGATCAGCAGACGGTCCTGCCAGGCTTTCTCCCTATATTCCTCCAGTCTTTCCTGCAGCTCCCTGGAGATAAACGAGACCAGCAGATCCCCCTTCTTTACTCTGTCCCCCTTGGAGACCGCGATGCGGTCAATCTCCAGTCCGTTGTCCGCCACACTATACTGGATGCGGTTTACTCCTGTCATACGCAGTGAAAAAACAAGCTCCGGTGTCAGCGTCCCCCTCCTGACCGTGGTACTGCGGTACCACTCCCTCTCATAAGGCTTGTGCCGAATCACCACGGGATCACCGCCGTCCTGACTGCAGCCTGATAAAACCATAGCCGGCAGCAGAAGGAACAAAAGTTTCCATAGCCGCCTCCCCATCTCTGACCTCCTCCCCTCTGTTGTATTTTCAAGATTGATTTTATATTCCAGTTGTAAACAAAATGTAAGCATCAAAATAACACCCCCTGCATCTCACGATGCAAAGGGGTGTTTCACTTTCAAAGGCAGGCCGTCAGGCTAATTTAAAATACGCCTTTGGGCACAGAATAAATATACTGTCTGCCGCTGCCCTTTTCATTATGATTGCACAGTCCAAAATATACATCATCTCCCTTTAACTGCAGTCCCTCTATCTCGGTCTTTGTCTGTCCGCTCAAATTAGTATTCTTAATATGCGCCTTGCCAATAATGCCTCCAGTGGAATTCAGCTTAAAAATCCATTTTGTATCTTCCACTCCTCCACTTGCCATATAAATCGACTTGGCGTCACTGACCTCCAGTCCCTGACAGGAGCCGTTGATCAGAAATGTATTCTTCATTGTAAAGGAAGAAATGCAGGCATTTTTGATCGCCGCCGCATCACAGTTCACGTATTTGGAGCTGGAGCTGGAAAGAGCCGCATTTACCTTTGCCGCATTATAGAAGGTAAACTGCATTACATTGTCTGTATTTTTTGACCATATAAGCAAAATGGATTTATTACTGGATAATGCCGCGTCCGCCCTTTTAACGGTTCCGTTTGCCTTGCCATCTTTATTTGCCTTGGCCAGGGCCGACAGGCGCTTAATAGCCGTATAGTCTACAGTGGTCCCCGGCTTATATTCCAGCCGTCCAACCTGTGTGGACCAGTAATGGGTAGTATCCGTCGATGCCTTACAGGCGATCCAGAAATATGATGTATTACCATAATCAAAGGCTTCCAGTGTCTGACTGTGGCCGAAATTGATTAATTTCATCTCGTCCTTGTATACGGCACTGGCACCGGAAATCGTACACCTGGACATAAACATATCCTTCCCGCTTCTCTGTAGGACGTATACATAGGTAGACCCAATGTACGTTTTCTGTATTGCCTCACCATGCTTTAAGCCGGTAATGGTATATCCCTTACTGGCTGTGGCTCCATAGTCTGCCCTGACAGCCGCAGTACTGATATCCGAGCCCTCACCAGGGGCGTATATGTCCGAATATTGTGAACTGATATCACCAGCTTCTGTATTCGAAGCATCCTGGGCGGATGCCACCTTTGCACTGCAGAACATCATATTGACGGCCAGCAGCAGCGAAAGCATTTTTGTCATTCTCTTTTTCATATTAATATCTCCTTCCTGTGTAAACAATACCCCTGTGTTTCATCCAATATTAAAAAGGCCTTTCTTATTTTCTTTAAATATAGCAGAGGTATTTCTCGTTCACAACGGAGTATATTTCTCGTTTATATGAAAAATAGTTCTTTACAAGCTGTCAGTGCGGGTTGGACCGAAGGAAGATCCCTCTGACTGCATCATATGCAAGCTTCCTCCTCCGGTACTCGCCCACGATCCCCTTGTTATTCATTGTACGCGGCCGGCCGCCAAACCGTATGTATCCCCTCTTCCAGATCCGGCACCGCCGTATGACTGCCCCTTATACGGCAGTTTAAGAAGGAGCTAAATATGACACCGGGAAAATACAGAAGCTCACTCTGGCAGGCGGCTCCAGAGATAGCAATATGCCTGGGTCCTGGCGGCGAAGAGTTCCTGATCCAGCAGCCGGCGCACCTCCTGCTTTGTGTACCATCCCGGCCGGATCTCCTCCACCGAAGAACTGCTCTTCTGAAAGGTACCTGCCGCGACCCCCAGCAGACATAGGTTGCTCTCATTGGAAAATCCTACCGCACTATAGCTGAGGGGCATCGTCTCTGTGATCTCCACCAGATTAAGCCCCGTCTCCTCCTTAAGCTCCCGCTCCGCGCTCTCCTCCGGTGTTTCCCCCGGATCGATAAGCCCGGCGGGAAAATTATAGACCCAGTTCCCCAACGCCAGACGAAATTCCCGGTTCAGAAGAATCCGCTCCCCGGTTCTGTCATGCATGATCAGTACCACCGAATCCGGCGTCTGATCCTGCAGCTCCTCCCATGTCTGTATGGCGGGATCGCGGCTGATCATCTCGTAAATCTTCTCCTCTCCCTCTTCCGTCTCATATGTGATATCGTACCGGTGGATGAATTTCCCCTGATGAATCTTCTTTACCGACTGAAATTTCATATTGCAATTCCCCTCTCACTGTGTTATATTATGTTTCAACCCTCCCAATACTCCTTTTTTATTAAGGAGGGGTTCTATGAAACAACATTCTATCTTTCGAGGGACAGCCCTGTCTCGTAAGCTGACGGCTATCCTTATCCTGATAGCGGTAACTGCCGCTGTATTTTGCAAAACTGTGCCTGAGTGTCAGGCTTCTGGTTATTCCATAATTATTTTATCACATTATAACAAAACATTGAAGATTGGACAATCCTTCTATCTTGCCGGTGTCTCCAGCAATGGAAAAAGGATCACATGGAAGAGCAGCAGCGCCCGGACTGCCTCTGTGAATACATACGGGCTCGTCACTGCCAAAAGGGCAGGAACCTGCCGGATCACAGGGAAAACGACAGGCGGGGAAGCCAGCTGCCGCCTTACGGTGGAGAAAACGGCTATTATGCTGTCGGCCGCTTCCATCACTATGGAAAACGGCGCATCCTTCCGACTGCGGGGGAGCACATCCAACGGTTCCGCCATCACTTGGAGGACCTCCCGGTCCAGCGTGGCATCCATAGATGAAAGCGGACGGATCGAGGCCAGGAAACCCGGGGAGTGCACCGTTACCGCCAGCGCGGACGGCACGAAAAGGACCTGCAGGGTTACGGTTAGGAAACCAAAGGTAACATTAAACCATTCTTCCCTGAAATTGTACCGCAGGCAGACCCGACGACTCACCGCCAGAGTGTCTTCCGGCCGCAGCGTGATATGGAAATCCAGAAAGAAAAGTGTCGCCGTGGTCAGCGACGAGGGCATGATCACGGCAAAAAAACACGGCACCGCCATTATCACAGCCAAAGTGGATGGCGTGACAAAGGAATGCCAGGTCACCGTACAGTCACCAGTGATCAAGCTGAACCGGACTTCCATTACGCTAAAGAGAGGAAAGACGGCGTCACTGGAGGCCTGGGTGAGTTCCGGTATCCCGCCTGCCTGGAAGAGCAGCCGGAGCAGCGTGGCCGCCGTGGATAAAAACGGTCTGGTCACCGCCAGAAAGAAGGGAAGCTGCATGATCTACGCATCGGAGGACGGCACAAAAGAAAGCTGCCACATCACTGTGACAGCCTGATGATCAGAGTATTGGGAGGGCGCAGAATAGAGATCAGATCTTTTCGATCCATTTTCCTGTGCTCTGCAGCTCCCCTTTGATATCCAGTACCAGCTTATACTGATCTCTTGGCAGCTCATCCAGCCAGATGCATACATGGTAGTAGGCATCGCCAAATACTTTTGGCATGGTCTGCTCGGTATCATCAAAAATGGCGCGATAGACGCCCTTCTTTCCCACCAGATAAATCTTGTGAACATCATGATCCACCCCATTTACAAAGAGGACATCCTCCTCCAGAAATACATCTTCCCCAGATAGGAGCTTTCTTGTACAGCGTCCAAAATCGATGTCCTCCGCCTCTTTGTCCGACATCCGCTCCGGCCGCTGCAGATTGCCGCAGAAATAGTCCTGTGTCTTCGGATCATACTGGATGGGCTCCGCAAGTTTTGCCGCATCCGGGGTAAAATCATAGGCCCGGAAAAATCCTGGTTTCACATAGAGCCGTGTCAGGCACTTTCCCGTGTCGTAATCAAATTCATAAATGCCGCCCCAATACTTCTCCTCAAAGGGCTTGGCATACATGCCCGCCATAGAGTAGACACGTCTCTCCTCCGGACAGTAGAGACCGTTGGAACGGATCCTTGCCTTCCGGTGTCCGAAGCTGCGGTCAAGGCGCACCGTCATTTCCTTTTCATTGATGACATAAAAGCTCACATAGGACTGTGTGTCTCCGTCAAAGCCCTCGGATTTGCGTCGCTTCGCCCAATGATTGTCGTAGACGATCATCCGCCGGACATGAGGATCATCCCCCTCTTCCCTGTCCAGAAAGAAGGCGGCATGCTGCTGATAGATCCACCTCACATCCCCCTCGGGTTTCAGAAGAAACGGAACCATTCCGCTTCCCTCCCAGAAATCCGGCGGAGCCAGAATCCAGCGGAGCTTTTTACTGGTATAGTCCACACAGACCACCGAGTGGATATTGCGCAGGGAGATCAGGATAGAATCATCCTCTTTATAATAAGCTGCAGAGTTTACATGGGCCCAGTCCACCCAGTCAATATACGTGTCGTCAAGAATCTGGTCGATGCGTATGCTGTGAACGACTCTGCCGGTCTCCCGATCCCATTCCTCCACAAGGTCCTCCGTGTGGCCCTCCATAGTCCCGGTGCCCACCAGAAGATTCCCGCCGGGAGTCTTCTCTTCTACTGTATGATGGATCCCCTTTTCAGAAAAATAGGTTTTGAACACTCTGCCCATATAATCCATATCGTGTCCCTGCACCGCTGTGGGATTGGTATAGGTGGGGCAGGAAACCCTTTTCTCCATAAAATAGAATCTCCCTCCGGCCAGCGGAAAGACACCGTACCCCTTCACGGGACGGCGCAGATAATAGCGGATCTGGCCCGTTCTGTCAAAGGCACAGGTATTGATATCCAGACCGCCGGATATCAGTATATTTTTGAATGCTGGATCCTTTGACATTTTCTTAATGTCGATGAGATCTCTCAGATATGAAGGAAGGTTTTTGGTTGGTACCAGAATGGTCCTCTCCCTCAGCAGGCCGCCGTTCTTATCCAGCAGCTGAAGCTGAACGATATTATCCCGTCCGGCATATAATGCCAGGATGGGCACCCGGTGAAGCCGCGCCGGCGGCACCTCTGATGTGTAGTCCTCTGTTTCATGATCGCCCTTCACGGTCACACGGACAGCACATGGTTCGGAAGTCTGAAACAGTGCCAGCGCCGTCAGCGGCGCCTCCCCATAGGGATTCCGGATGACAAAAATATGATCAAAATTATACGTTCCGCTCTCCAGAACGATGCCAAGATACCGATCCCGGCACAACGTCTTTAAGGCAGCCGACTGATGACAGGAAATATTGGTGCGTATAGCAGCGGTCCCGACCCGGGTAAATTCCTTTTCAAACTGCTTGGAGCGTTTAGCCAGCCATTTGATCCCGGCGTAGGTCACCCGTCCGCCGTCTGGCTGTGTAACTGTCTTTGTTCTCGCATCCTTGTTAAATACTTCTTTAATTTTCTCCCTTACCCGTCCCAGTGTTCTTCTGCAATACAGCATAAGATTGCCTTACCTCCGTAATATTCTAAGATTCTCCCATTCTGACAACAATCTCCCGATAGACGGTTTCTGCGCACTCTTCCGGTATGGTCCCGGCCGTGTCCAGTACAATTTCCGGATGCAGCGGTTCCTCGTAGACAGAATCCTTCCCTGTAAAGTTTTTAATGTCTTTTTTATATAAGCCTTTTGGATCTCTCTCCATACAGGTCTGCAGGTCGGTGCTGACCCAGACCTCAATAAAATTCCCCTCCCCGGCCCGCTCCCTGGCGGTTTCACGCATTTTGCGGAAAGGGGAGATAAAGGACACCAGGGTAATGATGCCCGCGTCGCGGAATAGAGCCGCAATCTCACCGATACGTCGGATATTCTCATTGCGGTCCTGGTCCGTAAAACCCAGATCTGAATTTATCCCGTGCCGGATATTGTCGCCATCCAACAGATAAGCGGCATATCCTGCATCCGTCAGCTTTTTTTCCACTTCCACCGCAATGGTGGATTTGCCGGAGCCGGAGAGCCCGGTAAACCAGACCACGAGCCCCTTCTGTCCCAGCACTTTCTGACGATCCTCCGGCGTCACCTTATTGGGATGCCAGATAATATTTTCGTTCTTATCCATGGAAGATGGCTCCTTTTTCTTTCAGCATATTCTTGATCCGGTGGATGCTCCTGCCATACTCCTTCTCCTTCACCTGCATTTCCGGCTGGATGTCCGTGGTGAGCTGCTCTCCCACCCAGATCACTTCCATTTCCCGCTCTACTACGGTCTGCAGTATTTTCTGATCCGCCTTCGTGAGATTCGTAGCCGTCACAATAAGGATCATCCCGGCATCCAGCATCAGATTTGCCACCTCTCCAAATCGTCGGATCTGCTCTCTGTGGTCCGGCTCGCTGGTTTTCTTTGTGTCGGCTCCAACCCCGTACAGATATGAGCCGATTCCCATGTAATAGACATAACGTCCCCGGTCCAGAAGCTCCCTCTCCAAAAGCTTGGCAAGCTTTTTCTTGCCGGTGCCGTCAGGCCCCGTGATCACAAGCAGATTCGGTTTCTGGGCATAATGCTCAATACGCTCTTCCTGGGATACATCGCTGACCTCCCATTTATAGTTGCGGAGCATGGTACTCTCCCGAATCCCCTGTTCTTCATCCTCCAGAGCCGCAGTAATAATGCCGCCTCCGGCAATCTCATATTCATCCACGATCACGAATCGGCTCGTTCCGGCGATGTCCCCCACCAGATCGAAAGCCACAGGCTTATCGGTGCGCAGTATGCACTCCGCCACCTCATTTTTCCCCACATATTCCTTTGCCTCATCCGAGGAAAGATTGGAGGAATCCAGTACCCCATTTACTTTTTCAATTTCCATCCGGACCTTTTCCGCCCCGGTCTTCAGATAATATGCCTTGCCTGGCGCCAGGTTTTTCTTACCCAGCCAGAATATGTTCGCCGTAAGACGCGACGCCGTCTTGGGGGCGGGCTCACTGGCGATACTCATCAGTTCCCCGCGGGTGATATAGATCTGTTCCTCCATCGTGAAACCAATGGCCATGCCCGGTCTTCCCACTTCAATGGGCGGAGCATTAAATACTTCGATATTTTTTACATGGCTCTTTTTGCCGGAGGGATAGAATACCACCTCCTGGCCCGCCCGGATCGTGCCTGTCTCAATCGTTCCCGCCACAATGCGGCGGTCATCGCCATTCCGGGTAAATTTATAGACATCCTGCACCGGCATGCGGAATGGCTGATCCTCATGGGCCTGCTCGCTCTCAAAATGATCCAGCACCTCCAAGATGCACATGCCGTCGTACCAAGGCATTTTATCACTCTGCTGTATAATGTTCTCACCCATAAAGGAACTGGCCGGCACTACTACCTTCGGCGTCACATTGATCTGTTTCAGAAACTCGAGATACTCCGCCTTAACCCGCTCAAACACACCTTCGTCATAATCCACAAGATCCATTTTATTGATCACCACTGCGATCTGACGGATTCCCAGCATGGAAAGCATATAGGCATGGCGCCTGGAATTCTCCTGTACGCCCTCTTTCGCGTCGATCATCAGCAGAGCAGCCTCCGCACGGGACGCCCCCGTGATCATATTTTTCAGGAATTCGATATGGCCGGGTGCATCCAGTATGATGTAGTCCCTCTTTTCCGTTTTAAAGAAACATCTGGCCGTGTCAATGGTGATTCCCTGGGACTGTTCGTCCTTCAGCGCATCCAGAAGGAATGCGTATTCAAATGGCTTCGAGTTGCGTCGGCAGGTCTCCTTCACCTGCTCCAGCTTCCCCTCGGGCAGCGAACCGGTATCCGCCAGCAGGCGTCCCATCAAGGTGGATTTGCCGTGGTCCACATGTCCCACTATGACGATATTCATATCTTCTTTCATTTATTATCTCCTTTTTTGTGCCCCTGGTATCTACATGTATCCGTTTCTGCGCAGATCCTCCAGTCCGCCGCCGCCCTCTTTGTCCTGGGCACGGCCGGAACGCTCTGCGATATTTGCAAATTTTCCAGTTTTCAGCTCATCAATGATCTCCTGCACGTTTTTCGCCGTAGACTCCACCGGGGTTGTACAAGGTGCACAGCCAAGAGAGCGGTAGCGGGTTCCATTTCCCTGATCGAAGTACAGCGGTACAACAGGGATATTCTCGCGTCCGATATATTCCCAGACATCCAGCTCCGTCCAGTCCAGCAGCGGGTGTACCCGGACATGGGTGCCCGGCGCCCAGTCCGTCTTGTACTGGTTCCAGAATTCCGGGGGCTGGTCTCCCACATCCCAGTCATTGTTTTTATCCCTTGGTGAGAAATAGCGCTCTTTGGAGCGGCTTCCCTCTTCATCTGCCCGGGCGCCCACAATAACGCCTGTATACGCCTCGCAGTGGGTGTCCTTTTCATAACAGCCCCTGCTGTGGTTAAACCGATACCGCGGCCAGTTTCCATTAAGGGTATTGGTGAGAGCCTCTGTCTTAAGCTTCATGCAGCAGTCAATATGAGACACCTTCCCGTCTGGAAACGTCTCCTTTCTGTCCAGTGCGTCCGTATTCTCTCCGTATATCATATCAAGGTTCCATTCTGCCGCCAAACGATCCCTGTATTCGATCATTTCAGGGATCTTGTGGTGGGTGTCAATGTGCACAAGAGGGATCGGAACATGGCCGAAAAAAGCTTTTCTTGCCAGCCACAGTAAAACCGTGGAGTCCTTCCCGATGGACCACAGCATGCACAGATTTCCCAGCTCGCTGTATGCCTCCCTCAGTATGTGAACACTTTTGTTTTCCAGTATGTCCAAATGATCCATATATGCCTCCTTTTGTCTCCAAATCTTCATTTTCATGTATATTTATCTGATATACAGATAAATATACCAAAAGATACCTAAATAACGTATAGTAGTAAAGTAACATGTATAACTTCTGGGAGGGAACTTATGGTTCTTCAGCACTTAAAAGATATCCGTGAGGACAACGATGTACGTCAGTCAACATTAGCCAAATATCTGGGGGTTTCCCAAAACACATATTCCCAATATGAAAATGGTATTATCTCCATATCTCCAGAAATGCTGGTAAAGCTTGCCGATTACTTTCATGTATCGGTTGATTTCCTGCTTGGCAGGACAAATAATAAATTCGATAATCCATAGTATTTACCATTTTCAGATTCTATATCACCACTTTACAACTTTTATAAGTGAATTCCCTGTCGCCTAACCAACTGCTTTAAGGCTTTCATAACAGCATTTGATTTTATACTGTTTTCGATGTTTTTTACGAAAGTGGCATAAAATATCTGTTTC